>NZ_JACVAH010000009.1:0-281996 GCF_014851795.1 Pseudomonas sp. Pdm06 | reverse complement strand
CCTGGGCATGGCTTGCTCACTCAACAGCAGTAGCTGGAATGCCTGGGCATGGCTTGCTCACTCAACAGCAGCATCTGGAATGCCTGGGCATGGCTTGCTCACTCAACAGCAGTAGCTGGAATGCCTGGGCATGGCTTGCTCACTCAGCAGCAGTAGCTGGAATGCCTGGGCATGGCTTGCTCACTCAACAGCAGTAGCTGGAATGCCTGGGCATGGCTTGCTCACTCAACAGCAGCATCTGGAATGCCTGGGCATGGCTTGCTCACTCAACAGCAGTAGCTGGAATGCCTGTGGGAGCAAGGCTTGCCCGCGATGGCAATATAACTAACGCCGCAAAAACGCCTGATGCAACGCTTCCACCGTCTGGAAGTGATACGCCGGGCGCTCGGTGCTGAGTTCTTCGTGGCTGCCAAACCCATACCCAACCGCTGCCGCATCCAGGCCATTGCTGTGGGCGCCGATCAGGTCGTGTTTGCGGTCGCCGATCATCAGGGTGCTGGCCGGGTCGAGGCCTTCTTCGGCCAGCAGGTGGGCGATCAGCTCGACCTTGTTGGTACGGGTGCCGTCCAGTTCGCTGCCGTAGATCACCTTGAAATGCCGGGCGAAGTCGAAGTGGCGGGCGATTTCCCGGGCGAAGACCCAGGGTTTGGAGGTGGCGATGTACAACTGGCGTCCTTGGCCGCCCAAGGTTTCCAGCAGCGGCATCACGCCGTCGAAGACGCGGTTTTCGTACAGCCCGGTGACCTTGAACCGCTCACGATAGAAATTCACCGCCTCCCAGGCCTTCGCTTCGTCGAAGTCATAGAACTGCATGAAGGCCTGCAACAGCGGCGGGCCGATGAAGTGCTCGAGGCGGGTCAGGTCGGGTTCGTCGATGCCCAGCTTGCTCAAGGCGAACTGGATCGAACGGGTAATCCCTTCCCGGGGGTCGGTGAGGGTGCCGTCGAGGTCGAAGAGTACGGTTTGGTAATGCATGGCAGTTCCTGGGGAATATCACTGACAAGCGGGAGCAAGCTCCCTCGCCACGATGAATGAGGGGATGGCAGGCGACCCCTTCAGGCCTGGTCGTAACCTTCGGCCAGATGCAGGTCCTTGAGCTTCACGTAGTTCGCCGCGCTGTAAGTGAAAAACGCACGTTCCTTGTCTGTCAGCGGCCGGACCTGTTTCACCGGGCTGCCCACGTACAAAAAACCGCTTTCCAGGCGCTTGCCCGGCGGTACCAGGCTGCCGGCGCCGATGATCACGTCATCTTCCACCACCGCGCCGTCCATGACGATGCTGCCCATGCCGATCAGGATCCGGCTGCCCACCGAACAACCATGGAGCATGACCTTGTGGGCGATGGTCACGTCGTCGCCGATCAGCAACGGGAAGCCATCCGGATTGAAGGGCCCGGCGTGGGTGATGTGCAGCACACAACCATCCTGGACGCTGGTACGCGCACCGATACGGATGCGGTGCATGTCGCCGCGAATGACCGTCAGCGGCCAGACGGAGCTGTCTTCGCCGATTTCGACGTCGCCGATCACCACCGCGGTGCTGTCGACAAAAGCGCCACGGGCTAGCCGCGGGCTGTGGTTCTGGTACGTGCGAAGGGTCACGATAGGCTCTCTCTTATCCGGTGATAGGCGCTGCTAGCTGCGGTGAACGCCGATTGTAATTAAGATGGGCCAATGTTTCTTCCAGCCAAGGTGTCGACCGTGAGCGTGAACAACCCTCTTTTGCAGCCCTATGACCTGCCGCCATTCTCGGCGATCCGTGCCGAGCACGTGCAACCGGCCATCGAGCAGATCCTGGCTGATAACCGTGCGGCCATTGCCGAAATCCTCAAGACCCAAGTCCAGCAGCCTACCTGGGCCGGCCTGGTTTTGGCGATGGACGAGCTCAATGATCGCCTGGGCGCCGCCTGGAGCCCGGTCAGTCATTTGAACGCCGTGCGCAACAGCCCGGAACTGCGCGAAGCCTACGAGGCCTGCCTGCCAGCGCTGAGTGCCTACTCCACCGAACTGGGCCAGAACCGCGAACTGTTCCAGGCCTTCGAAGCCCTGGCGAACAGCCCGGAAGCCGCCGGCTTCGACGTGGCGCAGAAAACCATCCTCGAACATTCCCTGCGCGATTTCCGCCTGTCGGGTATCGACCTGCCGCCCGAGCAGCAGAAGCGCTACGCCGAGGTGCAGAGCAAACTGTCCGAGCTGGGCAGCCGCTTCTCCAACCAACTGCTGGACGCGACCCAGGCCTGGACCAAGCACGTCACTGACGAAACCGCCCTCGCCGGCCTGACCGATTCGGCCAAGGCACAAATGGCCGCGGCCGCCCAGGCCAAGGAGCTGGACGGCTGGCTGATCAACCTGGAATTCCCCAGCTACTACGCGGTGATGACCTACGCCGAAGACCGCGCCCTGCGTGAAGAAGTCTACGCCGCCTACTGCACCCGCGCCTCGGACCAGGGCCCGAACGCCGGCCAGAACGACAACGGCCCGGTGATGGAACAGATCCTCGACCTGCGCCAGGAACTGGCCCAATTGCTCGGTTTCGCCAACTTCGCCGAGTTGAGCCTGGCGACCAAGATGGCCGAGTCCAGCGATCAGGTCCTCAGTTTCCTGCGTGATCTGGCCAAGCGCAGCAAGCCGTTCGCGGCCCAGGACCTGGAACAGCTCAAGGCCTATGCCGCCGAACAAGGCTGCCCCGACCTGCAAAGCTGGGACAGCGGTTTCTACGGTGAAAAACTGCGCCAGCAGCGTTACAGCGTGGCCCAGGAAGCCCTGCGCGCCTATTTCCCGATCGACAAGGTCCTCAGCGGCCTGTTCGCCATCGTCCAGCGTCTCTACGGCATCGAGATCGCCGAACTGAAAGGCTTCGACAGCTGGCACCCAGACGTGCGCCTGTTCGAAATCAAGGAGAACGGCCAACACGTCGGCCGCTTCTTCTTCGACCTCTATGCCCGCGCCAACAAGCGTGGCGGCGCCTGGATGGACGGTGCCCGCGACCGTCGTCGCACCTTCGAAGGCGTCCTGCAAAGCCCCGTCGCGAACCTAGTGTGCAACTTCACCCCGGCCGACAGCGGCAAGCCGGCGCTGCTGACCCACGATGAAGTCACCACCCTGTTCCACGAGTTCGGCCATGGCCTGCACCACCTGCTGACCCGCGTCGAACACGCTGGCGTGTCCGGCATCAACGGCGTGGCCTGGGATGCGGTGGAACTGCCGAGCCAGTTCATGGAGAACTGGTGCTGGGAACCCGAAGGCCTGGCGCTGATTTCCGGCCACTACGAAACCGGCGAACCACTGCCCCAGGACCTGCTGGAAAAAATGCTCGCGGCGAAAAACTTCCAGTCCGGCCTGATGATGGTCCGTCAGCTGGAGTTCTCGCTGTTCGACTTCGAGCTGCACGCCACCCACGGCGACGGCCGTAGCGTGCTGCAAGTGCTCGAAGGCGTGCGCGACGAGGTGTCGGTCATGCGCCCACCGGCCTACAACCGCTTCCCCAACAGCTTCGCCCACATCTTCGCCGGCGGGTACGCGGCGGGCTATTACAGCTACAAGTGGGCGGAAGTGCTGTCGGCCGATGCCTTCTCCAAGTTCGAAGAGGACGGCGTGCTCAACGCCGACACCGGGCGTGCCTTCCGTGAGGCGATCCTTGCACGTGGCGGCTCCCAGGAACCGATGGTGCTGTTCGTCGACTTCCGTGGCCGTGAGCCATCGATTGACGCACTCTTGCGCCATAGCGGCCTGAGTGAGGACGCGGCAGCATGAGTGAGGGGCCTGTGATTACCAAACGACGCTTCATCGCCGGGGCGGTCTGCCCGGCGTGCAGTGAACCGGACAAGTTGATGATGTGGAACGAAGACGGCGTGCCGCACCGCGAATGCGTGGCCTGCGGTTATTCCGACACGCTCAACGAGCAAGGCCTGTCCGTGCCCAAGGAATTGGGCACCCGTGTGAACACCTCGGCGCTCAAGGTGCCGGACGCCAAGGTCCAGGCGGTGCAGTTTTTCCCCAACCCCAAGTTGAAGAAAAAAACCGACTGACATCTGCGGCATTACCTTCCGGGCCGCCCGGCCCGGAAGCGATACATATTTACCGCCGGACCCGGGTCCTTCCTTTACAGACTGTCCAGCCAGTACAGACTGACCGGAAGGTTCCCATGCTCGACGCTGACAATCCGCTGTTGCAGGCCTATGACCTGCCCCCGTTTGCCCACATCCAGGCCCGACATTTCTCCCCGGCCCTGGACTGGATCCTGGTGGAAAGTCGTGCCCAAGTGGCCGATATCATCAAGACCCAGACCCCCTTTCCCACCTGGGATGACCTTGTGCTGGCCATGGACGAAATCCATGCACGCCTGGAGAGTTTCGGCTACCTGCTGCATCTGCTGACCACGACCAGGCCAGGGGCGGCCTGGGCGCAGGCTTCCCTGGAATGCACTGAGCGGCTGCATGACTTCCAGGTTGAACTCAAACAACACCCCACGCTGTTCACGCTTTACCAGCGCCTGGCAGACAGCCAGATCGCCGAGCATTTCGCCCCGGCTCGCAAACGGGTCCTGAAGAAAATCCTCGGCCAGTTTCACCAGAACAGGTCGGCAGAGCACCTGTCGGCCGACCTGAATCTGTTGAAGTTGCGCATCAACGAGCTCCAGGGGTTGTTCCTGGAAAACCTGCACATGGCCAATCAGGCCTGGAGCAAAGCGTTTGACGATGAAGCCCTGCTGAGCGGCCTGCCGTCGCGCTTCAAACAACAGATGGCCCAGCGCGCACGCGACGCCGGGCGCACGGGATGGTTACTGACACTCAGCGAGGAATCGTTTGGCGTCGTCACTCAATACGCCGACAACCGCGCCTTACGTCAGCAGATGTACGAGGCCTACAGCACACGCGCATCGGATCAGGGCCCCCAGGCGGGCCATTTCGACAACAGCGACATCCTCAGGCAGTTGTTGGAAGACCGTCATCGGTACGCCACCGTCCTGGGCTATGGGGATTTCGCTCAAATGGCGATCGAGAACGAGCAAGCCGTGTCGACCGAAGAAGTCCTGGCGTTCCTGCGGGCCCAACTCAAACGACAGCACGGCGCTTTCGACCGGGACGCGCGCCAGCTCAAGGCCTTTGCCACGCAACAGGGTTTCAACGAACTCCAGCCGTGGGACTACCCCTACCTGGCGAATCAACTTCGCCAGCAGGCAGCGGGCCTTTCCAAGGAAGCGCTGAGCGTCTGGTTCCCCTTGGAATCCACCTTCGCCCAGCTACTGCTGATGGCGACGGAGCTGTTCGGGGTGAGCTTCGCCGAGCGACATGACGTGGCGACCTGGCACCCGGAGGTGCGCCTTTTCGAAGTCAGCGAATGGGGAGCGGTCATTGGCTACCTCTATTTCGATCCGTTTTCGGATGCAAGCCGGGACGGTTACCCCCATACCACAACCCTGCGAAGCCGCCGCATCACCGCCGAGGGACGCCCGCGACACCCCATTGCGACGCTGCATGGCTGGCTACCGCGCAGCGTAGGGGCGGACCCGGTCCTGCTCGATCATCTGCAACTGCGGATTCTTTTCCATGAGTTCGGTCATTGCCTGCAGCATGTCCTGACCCGTGCCGAGTACCGTGACCTGTCGGGCGTCTCTGGCCTGTCCCGCGACACCGCCGAGTTTGCCGGGGTGTTGTTCGAGCAATGGTGCTTCTCCAGGCAATGCCTGGTGCGTGTCTCAAGGCACTATCAAACCGGGACGACGATGCCTGACAAGGTCGCCGGCCAACTGCTGACCTTTGCCACCACCCAGGCCAGTTGGGAAACCGCCGTCCTGTTGCGCAACGCGTTATTCGATATGGAGCTGCACCGCACCCACGGCGACGGGCGGACCGTCCAGCAGGTGTTCGATCAAGCCAGTGCGCAGGTGGGGCATTTGCCGGTGTCCGCGAACGAGCGCTGGCCCAATGGCCTGGATTATCTGGTGACCGGCTATGGCGCGCGGATCTACGCCTATGCCTGGTCGAAGGCACTGGCCACCAAAGTGTTCCAGCGATTCCAGCGTGACGGGCTGTTCAACCCGGCAACAGGCCGGGCACTGCGCGAAACCATTTTTGCCCCGGGCGACTTGCGACCGTTGTACGAATCCATCGCCGCCTTTACCGGCCCCCGGCCGATCAATGCTGCGGCAGCGCCATCTGGGGGTCGAGGTGCTGCGCCGGCGTCGTTGAATTGACCCAGCTTTCCAAGGAGCAAAGGGCAAAGACGCTGGTGCTGCAATCGCCGTTCGCCAGCGCCGTGCGGAGTTTGTCGATGTCGGCCTGCATCATGTAGCGCACCCCGTCCTTGAAGTGATGACTGTCACCGAAGCCACCTTCGGTCATTTCATTCAAGGCGTCTTCTTTGCTCCAGCCCTGGACCACCACCCGGTACATGGCGGCCACCAGCCCGGTGCGGTCCGAGCCGTGCTTGCAATGCATCAGCACCGGCCCCTTGGCTTCGGCCGCCTGGACGGCGCGCAAGGCCCTGAGTATGTCGCTGTCATCGACGTGATTGGTGCGATAGGGCAACTGCACTTGCTCGATGCCGGGGGTGGACAGCCAGCGCTTGTCCGACTCCGGCAGGAAGGTGATGACCGTGCCGATCCTGAGCTTCGTCAGCAAGGACACCGCCCCGCCGTCCGGCAGGGAACTGCGGTAGAGCGTGGGGGACATCTGGTAGAGGTTGTAGTCCTTTTCCACCGGCTGCGCCCATTCAGCGGGCCTCGCCTCAGGGGAATCGGCCGCTTGGGCGGGCGCCTCGACCAACCCGGTGAGCAAGGCCAGGCAGAGCAACGAACGGGAGCAGAACTTGAGCATGCATGGACGACCGAAAATGAAGAAATACGAGAGGCTCAGTCTCGTCTCGCTGCGGTTAAAAGCCTGTGAGGAGAACGTCAAAGCGTTGTGAACGCCGATCCGGTATTTGAGCTGCTGAATGGCACTGGCCTTAATCGAACACAGCGAATACTGTATGCACATACAGCTTTCGGAGTACTCCCATGCCAGCCCCCCTTCCGCCGCGCGGCCGCGGCACCGCGACCAACCCGCACAACCGCTTCGCCCCGAGTCGCTCGGTGGCCGAAGATGACGGCTGGTATCAGGAAGTCCCGCAGACCCAGGGCACCGAAGTGCGCTTCGAAACGGCGAAGACCATCATTACCCGCAACACCTCGTCCGATATCCCGTTCGACCGCTCGATCAACCCGTACCGAGGCTGCGAGCACGGCTGCATCTACTGCTATGCACGCCCCAGCCATGCCTATTGGGACCTGTCGCCGGGGCTGGATTTCGAAACGAAGCTGATCGCCAAGACCAATGCCGCCGATGTGCTGGAAGAGCAATTGTCCCGGCGCGGCTATCAATGCGCACCGATCGCGCTGGGGTCCAACACCGATCCTTATCAGCCTATCGAGCGCGAACAACGGATAACCCGCCGGATTCTCGAGGTGCTGCTGCGTTATCGGCATCCGGTGACCATCGTCACCAAGGGTTCGCTGATCCTGCGCGACCTGGACCTGCTGACCGAACTGGCGCAACAACGCCTGGTGCACGTGATGATCAGCCTCACCACCTTGGACGATGAACTCAAGCGCATTCTCGAACCCCGGGCGGCGGCGCCCAAGGCGCGGCTGCGGGCGATCAAGGTCATGCGCGAGGCGGGGATTGCCGTGGGGGTGCTGTGCGCACCGATGATCCCGATGATCAACGACAGCGAGATCGAGAGCCTGCTGGCCGAAGCCCACGCCGCCGGCGCGCAGAATGCCGCCTACGTCATGCTGCGCCTGCCGCTGGAAGTCGCGCCGCTGTTCGAGCAGTGGTTGCAGGCGCATTACCCGCAACGCGCCGCCCACGTACTGAGCCTGGTGCGCCAGAGCCGCGGTGGCGAACTGTATGACAGCCGCTTCGGTGTGCGGATGCGCGGCGAAGGCCCGTTCGCCGACCTGCTGGCCCAGCGATTTGCCAAGGCACTCAAGCGCCTGGGGCTGGAGCGCCGCGACGGCTACAATCTTGACTGCGATGCCTTCTGTCCGCCGGGCCGACAGATGTCGTTGATTTGATTAAAGTTGCCCCTGGAACGGCTACTGGACATGATCTGCGCCAGCGTTTCGCCACCCCTGGAATCATTGTCCTAGAGCCTTCGATTTCAGTTTGAGTTAAGTTTCGGCCGCTACCTTGTTCAGCGAGTGACTGACAGGTCGGGGATTACGACCTGGACGTATTTTAACCAGCCACTGGCGTCATACCGTCAAAAGAGGATGAATCATGAGTGACAAGGATAAACAGCCGTTGGCTGCGTCGGCTTCAGCCCAACCCGAGGCGGAAACCGCCGATGCAGCGCTGCAGCATATTGTTGACGGCTTTTTGCATTTCCATCACGAGATCTTTCCGCAACAGGAAGAACTCTTCAAGAAACTCGCCACCGCCCAAGCACCCCGGGCGATGTTCATCACCTGCGCCGATTCGCGCATCGTGCCCGAATTGATCACCCATAGCTCCCCCGGCGACCTGTTCGTGACCCGTAACGTCGGCAACGTCGTGCCGCCTTACGGGCAGATGAACGGCGGCGTCTCCACCGCCATCGAATACGCCGTGCTGGCCCTCGGTGTGCAACACATCATTGTCTGTGGCCATTCCGACTGCGGCGCCATGCGTGCCGTGCTCAACCCCGACACCCTGGAAAAAATGCCCACGGTCAAGGCCTGGCTGCGCCACGCCGAAGTGGCCAAGACCATGGTCCATGACAACTGTCCGTGCGGCGACGAAAAACAGACCATGCCCATTCTCACCGAAGAGAACGTGATCGCGCAGCTGCAGCATTTGCGAACGCATCCCTCGGTGGCGTCGCGCATGGCCAGCGGTCAGTTGTTCATCCATGGCTGGGTGTACAACATCGAGACCAGCGAGATCAAAGCCTTTGACGCGGACCAGGGACGTTTCCTGCCGCTCGATGGCAGCCATCCGATACCGGTGGCGACGCCCAAAGCGCGCTTCTAACCACTCCTAATCATCCTTGCATGGTTCAAGCCTTACCGCTGTTTGCGCGGTAGGGCCTCGCCATGCCTGAAGAAAACTTCGGGAGAGTCGCCATGCGTGCTGCTCAATTAAAAGCTGTTCTGCCACGGGAGCTGTTGGCTTCGGTGGTTGTGTTTCTGGTGGCGCTGCCCTTGTGCATGGGCATTGCCATCGCCTCCGGCCTGCCACCGGCCAAAGGTTTGATCACCGGCATCATCGGTGGGTTGGTGGTGGGTTTCCTGGCCGGCTCGAAGCTGCAAGTCAGTGGCCCAGCCGCCGGTTTGGCGGTGTTGGTCTTCGAACTGGTGCGCCAGCATGGCGTGGCAATGCTCGGGCCGATCCTGCTGCTGGCCGGTCTGCTGCAATTGTTGGCCGGGCGTTTTCGCCTGGGCTGCTGGTTCCGGGTCACCGCGCCTGCCGTGGTGTACGGCATGCTCGCGGGTATCGGCGTGCTGATCGTGCTGTCCCAGGTCCATGTGATGCTCGACGCGGCACCCAAGCCTTCCGGGTTGGATAACCTGGCGGCGTTCCCGGCGGCGGTGGCCCAGGCCTTGCCGTCCTTTGGCTGGCAGGCGGGGCTGCTCGGTCTGTCGACGATTGCGGTGATGTGGCTATGGGAAAAGTTTCGCCCCCACAGCCTGCGCTTCATTCCTGGCGCCTTGCTGGGTGTCGGCCTGGCGACCGTCGCCAGCCTGCTGCTGGCCTTGCAGGTCAAGCGTGTGGAAGTGCCGGAGAACCTCGCCGAGGCCATTGATTGGCTGCGCCCGGCGGACCTGCTGAACCTGGCCGACCCGACGCTGCTGATCGCCGCGTTCGCGGTGGCTTTCATCGCCAGCGCCGAAACCCTGCTGTCAGCGGCCGCCGTGGATCGCATGCACAGCGGTGAACGGGCGGACTTTGACCGGGAACTGTCGGCACAAGGTATCGGCAACATGCTCTGCGGCCTGCTCGGCGCCTTGCCGATGACCGGGGTGATCGTGCGCAGCTCGGCCAACGTCCAGGCCGGGGCCACCACGCGGATGTCGACGATTTTCCACGGCCTGTGGTTGCTGCTGTTCGTGTTGTTGCTGTCCAGCGTGCTGCAAAGCATTCCGGTGGCGAGCCTGGCGGGTGTGCTGGTCTACACCGGTTTCAAACTGGTAGACCTCAAGGCGTTTCGCAGCCTGGGCCGTTATGGCCGGATGCCGATGTTCACCTACGCCGCAACGGCCCTGGCGATCATCTTCACCGACCTGCTGACCGGTGTGCTGATCGGCTTCGGCCTGACCCTGGCGAAACTGGCCTGGAAAGCCTCACGCCTGAAAATCAGCCTGATCGACCTGCCCCAGGAAGGTGAGATGGAACTGCGCCTGGTCGGGGCCGCCACCTTCCTCAAGGTGCCGGCATTGACCCAGGTACTGGGCACCATACCGACCGGCGCGACCGTGCATGTGCCGCTCAATAACCTGAGCTACATCGACCACTCGTGCCTGGAGTTGCTGGAAGAATGGGGCCGGGCGAATGCCAGCAAGGGTTCGAAGCTGCTGATCGAATCCCGTGGGCTCAAGCGTAGGTTGGAGGGGCGGTTGCGCACGACCGTGGGGGTTGGCGCAGCGTCTGCCTGACACTCCCATAGGCAACCGCTCACTTAAGGTTTGCTTGATTCATTGTGGCGAGGGAGCTTGCTCCCGCTGGACTGCGCAGCAGGCTCGTTTTTGTGAGTGCTTCGCACTCAAGCGGGAGCAAGCTCCCTCGCCACAGGGCCGCTATTTTCTCAAGTGGCCCATCAAGCCGCCGGCTGATCCAGCTCCAGTCCCACGCCCAGACGACGGGACATGCACGGCCAGCGCTTCCAGGCCGCGCCGGTTTCCGGGCTGCTGAGCTTCTCGCGGTAGGTTTCTACCGACTCCAATGCAAACGTCTCGTCGTTGAGCATCTCATCGAACGTGTGATGGACCACTTCATCGAGTTGGTTGGCAAATGCCTCACCGATCAACTGGTGAGCGATCAGATTGGCGACCGTCATGTCCAAGGGGATCAATGGCTGGCCGAAATGCTTGATGTACAGGTCGTTGACCTCTTCGACGAACCGATGGGCCAGGTAGGCTTCGTCCAGAAGGCTGTCGAGCCCAACATGCCCGGCCATGATGGTCGGCGGCTGGAGGAAGTACTGTTCGGCAATCTTCAGTACCGGTTTGATCTGCGACTCGATACCCGCCTCCCTGGCGACATCATTGGCTGCATCCAGCAGGTCGGGTACTTCATCAATGTAGGCGGCGACAAAACGCGCCAGGACGTCGTTGGCGTTCGCGTCTGGTAATTGAATGGCTCGGTGCAGGTTCGGCAGTTGGGCCGTCAACTGACGGCTCAACTGACCGGTCTCGGCTTCGTGTTGTTGGGCTTTTTGGATCTGCTCGCGCAATGCGGCGGTGTTCATGACAACTCCAGGAAACAAAGGCAAAGAAATAGGGAAGACATAACTTAGCTGGCCCAAAAACACTCCTAAGACCTATTTTTCATAACCGCCTCATCCTTGCTGCGTCGCAGTTATATCGGTTTGCCATCACTCAGGCTCGCATCCTTCTCCATTCGTGGGCTCTAGCGCAAGCCCCCGCTGTTTCAAACGATTTACGCCATCGCGTTGCGAGGTTGCAGGTGCTGTCTATACTCGGGTTGGAATGGAGTTAGCTGATGAACCCGATACATAGGCAGCAAGGCACGGCGGTCGAGTTCGTAGTCTGATGTAGCCGCTCTCCCTTGCCGCAGGCGTTACGCCTACGGGATAACAAGAACGATAAGGGGAACCCGCAATGACGCGACATCCACACGTATGGATGGGCCTCCTGTTGTGGTCGATTTTCAGCCAGGCACAAGCGGCCTGGACTGTGAATATGGCGCCTGGAGCGACACAGATCAGCAACGCAGTGTTCGACCTGCACATGACCATCTTCTGGATCTGTGTGGTCATCGGCATCATCGTCTTCGGCGCCATGTTCTGGTCGATGATCATGCACCGCCGCTCAACCGGCCAGAATGCCGCGCACTTCCACGAAAACACCCGCGTCGAAATCCTCTGGACCATCGTGCCCTTCCTGATCCTGGTGCTGATGGCGATTCCCGCCACCGCCACCTTGATCAAGATGTACGACTCCAGCGAGTCGGACATCGATATCCAGATCACTGGCTATCAATGGAAGTGGCACTACAAGTACCTGGGCCAGGACGTCGAGTTCTTCAGCAACCTGGCGACCCCCGCCGAACAGATCCATAACCAGAGCGCCAAGGGCGAGCATTACCTGCTGGAGGTCGACAAGCCGCTGGTGCTGCCGGTCGATGCCAAGGTGCGCTTTCTGGTGACCTCCGCCGATGTGATCCACTCCTGGTGGGTGCCGGCCTTCGCGGTCAAGCGCGATGCGATCCCCGGGTTCGTCAACGAAGCCTGGACCCGTGTCGACAAGCCCGGCCTGTACCGCGGCCAATGCGCCGAGCTGTGCGGCAAGGACCACGGTTTCATGCCAATCGTGGTGGAGGTCAAGAGCAAGCCCGACTATGAAAAATGGCTGGGCGAACGCAAGGCCGAAGCCGCGCAGCTCAAAGAGCTGACCAGCAAGGAATGGACGCTCGAAGAACTCAAGGAACGTGGCGACAAGGTCTACCACACCACCTGCGTGGCCTGTCACCAGGCCGAAGGCCAGGGTCTGCCACCGATGTTCCCGGCGCTCAAGGGATCGAAAATCGCCACCGGGCCCAAGGCTGATCACCTGAGCCTCGTCTTCCACGGCAAGCCCGGCACGTCCATGGCCGCGTTCGGCAAGCAGCTGTCGGAAGTCGATATCGCCGCGGTCGTGACCTATGAACGTAACGCCTGGGGCAACAACAAGGGCGACATGGTTACGCCTAAAGAAGTGCTGGAACTCAAACAGGCGGAAAGCAAATGAGCCGGCCTGACGTGTGTTCCCGTAACCGGTCGGGGCTCATCGCCCCGCGCCGTCCAGCCCACTCGTTCGAAGGAGACAGGACATGAGTGCTGTGATCGATGACCACGGTCATGCCGGTGCCGACCACGCCCACGGCCCCGCCAAGGGCCTGATGCGCTGGGTGCTGACCACCAACCACAAGGATATCGGCACGCTGTACCTGTGGTTCGCTTTCTCGATGTTCCTGCTGGGCGGCTCGTTCGCCATGGTGATCCGCGCCGAGCTGTTCCAGCCCGGCCTGCAGATCGTGCAGCCGGAATTCTTCAACCAAATGACCACCATGCACGGCCTGGTGATGGTCTTCGGCGCGGTGATGCCGGCTTTCGTCGGCCTCGCCAACTGGATGATCCCGCTGATGATCGGCGCGCCGGACATGGCCCTGCCGCGCATGAACAACTTCAGCTTCTGGCTGCTGCCGGCGGCGTTCCTGATGCTGGTGTCAACGCTGTTCACCCCGGGGGGCGGGCCGAACTTCGGCTGGACCTTCTATGCCCCGCTGTCCACCACCTATGCGCCGGAAAGCGTGACGTTCTTCATCTTCGCCATCCACCTGATGGGCATCAGCTCGATCATGGGCGCGATCAACGTGATCGCCACCATCCTCAACCTGCGCGCCCCCGGCATGACCCTGATGAAGATGCCGCTGTTCGTCTGGACCTGGCTGATCACCGCGTTCCTGCTGATCGCGGTGATGCCGGTACTGGCCGGCTGCGTGACGATGATGCTGATGGACATCCACTTCGGCACCAGCTTCTTCAGTGCCGCCGGTGGCGGTGACCCGGTGCTGTTCCAGCACGTGTTCTGGTTCTTCGGCCACCCCGAGGTGTACATCATGATCCTGCCGGCCTTCGGTGCCGTCAGCTCGATCATCCCGGCGTTCTCGCGCAAGCCGTTGTTCGGCTACACCTCGATGGTCTACGCCACGGCCGCCATTGCGTTCCTGTCGTTCATCGTCTGGGCGCACCACATGTTCGTGGTCGGCATTCCACTGGTGGGCGAGCTGTTCTTCATGTACGCCACCCTGCTGATCGCCGTGCCCACCGGGGTGAAGGTGTTCAACTGGGCCAGCACCATGTGGCAAGGCTCGCTGACCTTCGAGACGCCGATGCTGTTTGCCGTGGCGTTCGTGATCCTGTTTTCCATCGGTGGTTTCTCCGGGCTGATGCTGGCCATCGCCCCGGCGGACTTCCAGTACCAGGACACCTACTTCGTGGTGGCGCACTTCCACTATGTACTGGTGCCCGGCGCGATCTTCGGGATCTTCGCCTCGGCCTACTACTGGCTGCCGAAATGGACCGGCCACATGTACGACGAAACCCTCGGCAAGCTGCACTTCTGGCTGTCGTTCATTGGGATGAACCTGGCGTTCTTCCCGATGCACTTCGTCGGCCTGGCCGGCATGCCCCGGCGGATTCCCGACTACAACCTGCAGTTCGCCGACTTCAACATGGTCTCGTCCATCGGCGCGTTCATGTTCGGCACCACGCAGATCTTCTTCCTGTTCATCGTGATCAAGACCATCCGCGGCGGCGAGCCGGCACCGGCCAAGCCGTGGGATGGGGCCGAAGGGCTGGAGTGGAGCGTGCCGTCGCCGGCGCCGTATCACACCTTTACCACGCCGCCGGAAGTGAAATGAGATGACACAGAGGACCTGTGTGGGAGCGGGCTTGCTCGCGAATCAGACGACGCGGTCTAACAGAAACACCGCGTCATCGTTCTTCGCGAGCAAGCCCGCTCCCACAGGGTTCAGTGCAAGGAGCCGCATCCATGGCTGATTCGATTTCGATGAAAAAACTGGTCACCCGCCTGCTACTGGTGGTGGTGGCCATGTTCATCTTCGGGTTTGCCCTGGTGCCGATCTACGACGTGATGTGCAAGGCGTTCGGCATCAACGGCAAGACCGCCGGGCAGTACGAAGGCGAGCAGACCGTCGATGAGTCGCGCCAGGTCCGCGTGCAGTTCCTGTCGACCAATTCGGTGGACATGCCCTGGGACTTCTACCCCAAGGGCGACCAGTTGGTGGTCCAGCCGGGGGCGGTGAACGAAATGGTCTTCGTCGCCCACAACCCCACCGACCGGCCGATGAGTGCCCAGGCGGTGCCGAGCATCGCACCGAGCACCGCGGCGGCCTATTTCCACAAGACCGAATGTTTTTGTTTTACCCAGCAAGTGCTGCAACCCGGCGAACGCATCGAAATGCCCATGCGCTTCATCGTTGACCGGGACATGCCCAAGGAAGTGAAGCATCTGACGCTGTCCTACACGCTGTTCGACATCACCGCTCGTCATCCACCGGTGGCTCTAAACACTGACCGATAGCGTGCCCGATAAGGAGAACAATAAATGGCAACTCACGAACACTATTACGTTCCGGCCCAGAGCAAATGGCCGATCATCGCCACGGTCGGGATGTTCGTCACGGTGTACGGCCTGGCGACCTGGTTCAACGACCTGAAAGCCGCCCGACCCGAATCCCACGGCCCGCTGATCTTTTTCGTCGGCGGCCTGCTGGTGGCCTACATGCTGTTCGGCTGGTTCGGCGCGGTGATCAAGGAAAGCCGCGCCGGCCTGTACAGCGCCCAGCTCGACCGCTCGTTCCGCTGGGGCATGAGCTGGTTCATCTTTTCCGAGGTGATGTTCTTCATCGCGTTCTTCGGCGCCCTGTTCTATGTGCGCATGATCTCCGCGCCCGGCCTGGCGGGTGAAGGCACCAAGGGCCTGTCACACATGCTCTGGCCGAGCTTCGAGTTCGCCTGGCCGCTGCTGAACAACCCCGACCCGAAACTCTTCCCGGCGCCCAAGGACGTCATCAGCCCCTGGGGCTTGCCGCTGCTCAACACGGTGCTGCTGGTCAGCTCCAGCGTCACCGTCACCATCGCCCACCATGCCCTGAAAAAAGGCCATCGCGGTGCGCTGAAAATCTGGCTGGCCATCACCGTCCTGCTGGGTTGCGCCTTCCTGGGCTTCCAGGCCGAGGAATACATCCACGCTTACAAAGAGCTGGGCCTGACCCTGGGCTCCGGCGTCTATGGCGCGACCTTCTTCATGCTCACCGGTTTCCACGGCGCCCACGTCACCATCGGCACGATCATCCTGTTCGTCATGCTGATGCGCATCATGCGCGGGCACTTCGACAACGAGCATCAGTTCGGCTTCGAGGCGGCGAGCTGGTATTGGCACTTCGTCGATGTGGTGTGGATCGGCTTGTTCATCTTCGTCTACGTGCTCTGAAGCAAACGCTACCAGGGCGCGTGTGACACCAGTTGGCCGCTGAAGAAACCCCAGGCGATCAAGCCGACGGTGACGGCGGCCAGGCTGACCCGGATCGCCAAGGCGATGACCAGGCGATTGGAACTGCTGTCGTCCTTGACCAAAAAAAACAGACCGCTGAACAGGCTGGCAATCGTGGCAATCAGCATCAGGACGATGGCTGCTTTTAGCATTAGGGACACTCCGGGGGACGCAATGCACGTGAGTATAGCTATCCCGTTCGACGGCTTTCGGACGGCGCCATGAAACACTTTCGGCCGGGCATCCTGCCGTCGCTGGTGGTCGCCGTGCTGGTGCCGGTGATGGTGTGCCTGGGGTTCTGGCAATTGAGCCGGGGCGAACAGAAACGTGTGCTCATGGACACTTACGCCGAGCGCCGCGTGGCGCCGCCGTTGGACAGCACCGAGCTGGCGCACACCACCGACCCGGCCTTTCGAGCGGTCACGCTGCAGGGCCAGTTCGACACCGAGCACAGCATCCTGCTGGATAACCGCCAACACGACGGCAAGGTCGGCGTCGAGTTGCTGCAACCGTTCCTCGACCACCGGACCGGGCTCTGGCTGCTGGTCAATCGCGGCTGGCTGCCCTGGCCGGACCGGCGCACCCCGCCGGTCTTCGTCACGCCGGAACAACCCGTCAGCCTCCAGGCCTGGGTCTATGTTGCTCCGGGCGCGACGTTCCAGCTCCACCCCGACCCGGCGGGCGCCCCCTGGCCGCGACTGGTCACTGCCATCGAGCCGGACAAGCTCTGGGCCGACCTGGGCCGCAGCGGCTTCGCCTATGAAATGCGCCAACAAAGCGGCCCCGGCGCCTACCGGACCGATTGGCCGGTGGTAGCCATGGGCCCCGAAAAACACCTCGGTTATGCCGTGCAGTGGTTCGCCATGGCGGCGGCCCTGTTCGGCCTTTTTCTTTATCTCGGATGGCACAACGCAGGGAGACACCATGGGAAGCACCATGAATCCAACCAACACGTCTGAGGCGCCCGCGGCACACAACCGTCGCAAGGGCCGCGTGCAATTGCTGCTGATCGTGCTCGGAGTGATCGGCCCGATGATCCTGGCCACCGGCATGTATAAGTTCCAGTTCTGGGTGCCCGACAGCCGCAGCTACCACGGCGAACTGATCGGCACCGGCCAGACCCGCGCCGAGATTGGCGTACAGGCCGATGAACAGCGCTGGCAGATCCTGGTCACGGCACCACAGGAATGCTCGGTGGATTGCCGGCAACTGGTGTACCTGGCCCGGCAAGTCCAAATCGGCTTGGGCCGCGAAGCCTCTCGCGCCAGCCATGCCTTGGCTATCGCGCAACCGCTCGACGCCGAGTACGACGCCCAACTGCAGCGCGAATACCCGCAATTGCAACGTTACCCACTGGACCTGCCGGCCTATCAGAAAGGCGCCCAGGGCTCCGGCGGCGCCCAGCTGTGGATCATCGACCCCCACAGCAACCTGGTGCTGCGCTACGACGCCCGGGTCAAGGGCAAGGACCTGCTCAACGACCTGCGCCACTTGCTGAAACTGTCGAACATCGGATGAGGGCATCGACATGGCCAAACCTGGATTTCGCCTCGCGCTGTTTGCCACGCTGCTGGCACTGATCGTCGTCCTGCTGGGCGCCTACACCCGGCTCACCCACGCCGGTCTCGGCTGCCCCGACTGGCCCGGTTGCTACGGGTTCATCAGCGTGCCCAAGAGCGAAGCCCAACTGGCCCATGCCGAGTTGCACTTTCCCGACACCCCGGTGGAAGCCCACAAGGGCTGGAACGAGATGGTCCATCGCTACTTCGCCGGGGCCCTGGGCTTGATGATCGTAGCGTTGGCGGCACGGTCCTGGATGAACCGCCACCGCCCGGGTCAGCCATTGAAGTTGCCGCTGTTTCTGCTGGCGGTGGTCTTCGCGCAAGCGGCATTCGGTATGTGGACCGTGACCCTCAAGCTGTGGCCCCAAGTGGTGACCGGGCATTTGCTGGGCGGGTTCGCGACGTTGAGCCTGTTGTTCCTGCTGACCTTGCGATTGTCCGGCGTGCTGCCGGCGCTGACCGTACCCAAGCGCCTGCAACACTGGGCCACCGCCGGGCTGCTACTGGTGATCGGCCAGATCGCCCTCGGTGGCTGGGTCAGCTCCAATTACGCCGCCGTGGCCTGCATCGATTTCCCCACCTGCCACGGCCAATGGCTGCCACCGGCCGACTTTGCCAACGGTTTCCACCTGACCCAGCACATCGGCCCTAACTACCTGGGCGGGCAGCTCGACAGCGACGCCCGCACCGCCATCCACTTGACCCACCGCATCGGCGCCTTGCTGGTGACCGTGGTGCTGCTGGGGCTGGCCTGGCAATTGAAGACCGTCGGCATGACCCGCCTGGCCGGGCTGGTGCTGACGGCACTGGCGGCCCAGATCACCCTGGGCATCAGCAACGTGCTGTTCCATCTGCCGCTGCCGGTGGCCGTCGCCCACAACGCCGGGGGCGCCGCGTTGCTGCTGACCCTGGTATTGGTCAACTATCACGCCCGTACCAGCCTGGTCCGGGTCAAGCATCAAGTCCCGCTGCGCTGGCGGTTCAACCCGCATAAACACGGCGCCAGCCCCCTAACAATAAAAGGAGAGATGCCATGGCAACCTTGACCGGTGAACGCCACAGCCAAGCGATCTGGCGCGATTACCTGGAGCTGACCAAGCCGAAAGTGGTGGTGCTGATGCTGATCACCTCGCTGGTGGGCATGTTCCTCGCCACCCGCGCCGGCGTGCCGTGGACGGTGCTGGTGTTCGGCAACCTGGGCATCGCCCTGTGTGCCGGCGGCGCGGCAGCGGTCAACCATGTGGTGGACCGGCGCATCGACGCAGTCATGGCCCGCACCCACAAACGGCCACTGGCCGAAGGGCGGATCTCCCCCGCCGCCGCACTGACCTTCGCTCTGGCCCTGGCGGTGATCGGCCAGGCCTTGCTCCTGGCCTTCACCAACCCACTGACCGCCTGGCTGACCCTCGCCTCATTGCTGGGTTATGCGGTGGTCTACACCGGCTTCCTCAAGCGCGCGACGCCGCAGAACATCGTCATCGGCGGCCTCGCCGGCGCGGCGCCGCCATTGCTGGGCTGGGTGGCGGCCACCGGTCATGTCAGCGCCGAACCGCTGCTGCTGGTGCTGATCATCTTCGCCTGGACCCCGCCGCATTTCTGGGCCCTGGCCATCCACCGCAAAGAGGAATACGCCAAGGCCGACATCCCGATGCTGCCGGTGACCCACGGCGAGCACTACACCAAAATCCATATCCTGCTCTACACCCTGGTGCTGCTGGCGGTGAGCCTGATGCCGTTCGTGATCCATATGAGCGGCATGCTCTATCTTGTTTGCGCGCTCGTATTGGGCGCCAGGTTCCTGCAATGGGCCGTGGTGTTGTACCGTGGCAGTCGGCCGCACGCGGCGATCAACACCTTCAAGTACTCTATTTATTACTTGTTCCTGCTGTTCATCGCCCTGCTTGTAGATCATTACTTACTGTTGAGCCTATGACTCGAACCCAGAAAACCGTCTTCATCCTCGTGGCCGTGATCGCGTTGATCCTCGGCCTGACCATCAACAAGGTGCTGTCGGGCAAAGGCCAGGGCGACCCGACCGCGCTGATCGACGCCGGCATCATCCTGCTGCCTCAGAGCCGCAACCTGCCGGACGTGAAAATGACCGACCAGGACGGCCAGCCCGTGGCAATCGATGGCTTGAAGGATAAATGGAGCCTGCTGTTCTTCGGCTACACCTTCTGCCCAGACATCTGCCCAACCACCCTCGCCCAACTGCGCCAGATCAAAAGCGAGTTGCCGAAAGAGGCTGTGGATAAGTTGCAGATCGTACTGGTGAGCGTCGACCCGAACCGCGACACGCCCAAGCAACTGAAGCAGTACCTGGGGTACTTCGATCCGCAGTTCGTAGGCCTGACCGCGTCATCCGTCGAAGACCTGCAGAAACTGGCGAATGCGGTGAGCATTCCGTTTATTCCGGCGGATACCAGTAAGCCCAATTACACGGTTGATCACAGCGGCAACCTCGCCGTGATCGGGCCGGACGGTACTCAGCGTGGGTTTATTCGGGCGCCGTTGAATAATCAGAAGTTGGTGGCGCAGTTGCCGGAGATGCTCAAGCGCAAATAACCCTCCCAGGGGCATGCCGTTCAGTCAAGCCATGCCGATTCCTTGTGGTGGGGGAAATTCCTTGTGGCAATGAAATCCATTGTGGCGAGGGAGCTTGCTCCCGCTGGGCTGCGCAGCAGCCCCCCAAAAGGCTGAACACGATCAACATGGCACAACGCGGTGGCCGGGTTCAGGGCGAGAGGTCTCCTGCCCCAATCTCTGTGGGAGCGAGCTCGCTCGCGAAAGCGGCGGGTCAGCTTGCATCAATATTGAATGTGCCGCCCTCTTCGCGAGCAAGCCCGCTCCCACACTGGGTGGTGGTGAACACAGCATCTGCAACAGCCCCCCAATCCCTGTGGGAGCGAGCTTGCTCGCGATGAAATCGACACGGTTCCAGACCAAAACAAGTCACCCGCATCGCCGACAAACCCTGCTCCTACAGACCCCACCTACACCCCACCACCAACCCACGCATCCTTGCGCCTTTGCCTACAACTACGCCAGAATCCGCCCGCTTGTGCGCCTTGTCCTGGGGTTCTATTGTTTTCCTGCCACTGCCCATCAGTGGTCGGGTTTAGTAGCCCGGTTAAGGATACGGTCGCATGAGTCTCATCAGTCGGGCATTGCCCGCACTCGATGGTGGCTGTGCGCATGGCGCCTTCGGGCGCGCCGGGTTTTCCGTTGTCCTACCGGTCTACTAACTTGCGCACAGCTGCCTCCCTTTCGTTTAGTAGCGAGACGGTAGCGGCCTACTAACAAAGGAAACGTGAAAATGTTCAAAGCAACTCCAAATCCCCCAGATGCAGACCCCACCCCGCAATCCGCAAAATCCAAAGCCAAGCAGCAAGACGAAACCACCAAACGCGTGCTCGATCACTACTTGCTACCGAAATCGGAAAAATCTCAAGACGACCCCAAACCGGGCCAGCTATTCACCGTCGTGAAAGGCCTCGATAACGAATGCTTGCTCGCTAATCTCAGTGAGACGCTGGCTTCGGCTGATGCCATGGTGAGTGATCTGGCGTTTGATCTGGATGGATCAAGGCGTCATGTGGCGCAGGGGATTCAGCAGTTGATTGAGCTGAGTTCGTTGCTGGCGAATCGGGTGTTGGATAACGTGGAGCCGGGGCGGTAGTAAACGGTTCCAAACGAAAACCCGGCGTTTCGCGTCGGGTTCTTTTTAGTTTTTGCATTCATCCTCTTCACAAGATGGGACTATCGAGGCGCTGTGTTGGATGGCTGCGCGCCTTGCGAATAGGTTATGCCCCAAACCTATCTACATATGTAAAACGGGTTGCTTGCGGTATACTTTCGGCGACCGAGAGTATAGCCTGCTCTTTAGCGTTCTTCAGCTTCGTCAGCCCCCTCATAGTAATCAACCAAGCCTCCCGTAATTTCACCAATCTCAAACTCGCTCAAAGCCGTGGTGCCGAGTAGCAAGGTATTCTTTATTTCGATGCTAAACGCAATATCACGACCTGGAACATCATGTTCTTTTCGATGATCGCCGCTAGCAGAGCCAGCAAAAACAACCTTTAACCCAGCATCAAACATGATAGAGTCTAAATCACCAATCTCAACCTCATCGTATATAGTGTCTGATTCTGCGATGGGGCCTGATAACTCCTCACCTTGCAGCATGTCATACTTGTTATTTTCGCAAATATCCCTGCACACTTCTTCTACCTCATCCTCGGTAATGAATTTATACTCTAAACTTTCAAAAACTGAAATGACATGATCGAATAGCAGGTCGGCCCCCAAGTTCTCGCCATCTGCCCCTTCAGCTTGCACAATATTTTCAAGGCTTGAGGCAAGATATGCAGGATCATAGTAAATATATATAACCTTTGATAGCGTTTCGTTATTGAAATTCTCATCAAACATCAACGAATGGAAGTTCTTATAGCCAAACACCGCTGCTACGACTTCCCCTAGTCCAGCCAGAGATAGATGAACACCATCTGCATTTAGGCTTTCCTCGATAGTAAGCATGAAGCTATACGATGAGGGGAAGCGGTTTGACGCCTGTGCCGACTTTAATTTAGCAGTCGCTACAGTAAATCGCTGCCTTTCGATTATCGCATTCTGCTGCTTTTTCTCTTCTTCTAATTGAGCTTGGGTAGCTCGGCTTTTGGCTTCCATCGCTGCGGCTGTTGCTGCTTCAGATGCAGCTGCTGCCGCTTCGGCGTTTTCTTTGAATCTCACACTTCTCAGCTTCAATTGCTCGATTATCTCTTTTCGGCGATCAATATCTAATTGGACGTTCTGCTCCAAAAATTTCTTGTCTGGATCTGCAAGTAACTTTTGTCTATTCAGGGTTTCCTGTTGCTTAGTCTTACTCAGCTCAATTAATACTGCTTGTTGGTGCAGTCGATCATTTGCAAATTTCTGTAGCGATTTCAGCAACAATGAAAGCCAAGGAAAAGCGAACAAAAATAGGGTCGTCATAAATAAAGGAATGACGACTATTGTATTGAGCGCTAAGAAATCAGTTTCTTTTAGGTATCTGCTGAACGCGCTAATCCTATCTGTCGCTGTTCCCTCACCCCATAATAGGATTGCCAAGTGACTCCAGTTACAGACTATCCATGACCCTATGAACGCACCGATGAAAGGATCGTCGACCTTTGTCTTTGTATTTCCGGAGATTGACTCCAATATATCGTCGAGAAATTTCATTCCGTACGACCTACATTCTGACATTCAAAATTCGACATGGCTGCCCTCTCTGATGAGTATGGCGATATTGGGAATAATCGATACCGTCAAATACTTGTAACTACATATCAACTGCGCCCCCCCTTTAAGCGAAGGAGTAATGCTTCAATGGCCGCTTTCGGCGCAAGCTGAACCTTCCCCCCACTCTGCTCTCAAGTCTAAGGAACAAACCTCACAAGATTTCCACTTCACTCTCCTGAAGCCAGCCAGCAGCAACGACATTTTGCTTTGCCAATGTTGGGTGGGGCGTATAGACGACAATCGCCAAGCTTTTTTCGGCCCGACTACACGTCACGTAAAGTAGTCTGCGAGTACGTGCTAGCGCGTTGTCCTTACCGTCACGTTCGTTGTCCCGGTCAGTCTTAGACGGTTCTTTTATACCCAGCAATTTGTCGTAGCTGAATAAAAATCCGCCTGCTTCCTCATCGTTAATGACAACCATGACCCGTGGAAACTCCAACCCCTTCACACCTTGGTGTGTGCCATAGGGCGAGAAGCCATCTGCATAACTTGCAAAGGCTGCCAGCTCGGAAAACGGACGCTCAAGGAATAGTTGATAGGAGTAGGTGATCATCGCATTCGTATCCTCCGGATCTGGAGCCTCATCCGGTGCTCCCAACACCATTGCTGCAATCAGATTGTCAGGGACATCAAGTAGCTGGGTTTGCAAAAGAAGCGTTGCGATTTCGATCAGTTTTGGATCGTTTTTTTCGAAAAGAGAAAGCAGGTCACGCGTCGCCTCCTCTACACGCTCCATGTGGGCCATTTGATCGCCTGTGGATTGCAAAACGTCCCTGCTGAGCAAGGGGGAACGAGAGCGTACGGCTTCAAGCAAAAGGTAGTTATCGTCCTTTGCGATAAGGATGGGAAGAACGCCCTCGCTGAACACACGAAGTGCGGGCAGAGTCCCGTCCAGCAAGCCTGTTTGAAGGCGCTCAACTGCGTACAAAGCCGTGAACAGCTTCTCGAATCCCATCCGCCGTCCAGCCATCTTATGTTCGAGGATCAAGGTCTTTCGACCGTCAGGGCCTGTAGCCCATTCGCCGTCGCCGGTGATCGCAGCCATGGAGTTAGCGATGTACTCCTCAAGACTTGGCGCGTGTCCTTGGCTTTGGCTAACGCAGTACATGCGTACTACGCCTTCAATAGCGTCAGGTTTTGGGATCTGCTGGTGGTTGTCAGCGGTGCGCCGAATCACATTGATAAAGTCCACCACTCTACGAGGGCAGCGGCGATTTACGGTCTTCTCAGGTTTCAACCAGTAGGCCGGTATCGCTTTATCAAGGCGCGTTACTCCGTGGCCGTAAATTTGTTGCATGGTGTCGCCTAGCAGTCCGAGGCAAAAACGTGTTTGGGCCAGTTGCTGGACTTTCAAGAAAGCCTCCATTACCGGAGCATGAGTGTCTTGGCTTTCGTCGATCAATACAACTGGATAGCGGTCTACTAGGACATCCAGCAAGGGGCGTTCAGGAGCGAATGTTGCTACTAACTTGATGACCTCATCGTGATTAAGCGCTTGCCGTTCACTGTTGTCCCCTGTGGGGCTGTATATAAACTCTGTAATTTCGTCGAGAGTCTCAAGTCTGCGCGTTTTGCTTTGTAGCTTTCGTTTGTTTCCTCGAGAGGTTTTATTGTCTCCTTTCGAGCGAGCGAGCTCGCCCTCGATCTTCTCAATATCCTGGGCTAGCTTAATCCTTAACCACTCTCTGATTTCGTTGTCGAAACCTTGGATTAGACGCCAGCAGAAAGCATGAATGGTCGAGACCTCCACGAGTGGGTCAAACTCCAGCCTCCGAAGAATCTCGTCGCAGGCTGCGTTTGTATATGTGATCACCGCTATGCGGCGACCCTCGAACGTCAGGCGTTCTCGCTCGCGCCTTTTGAACTCCCGGATAGCCTCGACGAGTGAATGGGTTTTCCCTGAGCCAGCACCAGCGTAGAGAAAGAAACTCTTCGGATCCGTCAGGTTCAGGCAAGCCTGCATCGTGGTATCGGCATCTCCGACGGCGGCCTCGCTCATGCTGTCACCTCCGAGCCCTCGGGCGGAATTACCAATAACTCTTTTTGCTTGCTTCGCAATTTGGACTCAAGCCAGTTGAGACCTTCATTGATGTAGGCGGGGATTTCTAGGCTGGAAAATTTTTCGTCACCCAGAACGAGCAACACGAACTCGGCTTTTTTTCCTTCGCGTAGTTCTTTGAAAAAGCCCTCCCCGATAGCTTGTGAAGTTTGAGCTTCATTCAAAACTCTAACGAAAGCCTTCATCAAGCCAGTACCATCAGTCTTTTTCGCAAAGTGACCGACATTGCTAAGTACAAAGCTGTCTTCAAAGGTATTTGGAAGAGCTTGTATTGCCTCACCAGTAGTGGGTATGTGGGTGGAAATAGGAGTTTGGTACGCGATGCGTACCGAATACAAATCGTCGATTAGATGCTCTTTCTGGTTCGCCGGGAGCGCTAGCAATTCATCCACAGTGCAGCCCAGATGCCTCAGCTTCATCCAGCTACGCAATGTCGGATTGTTGGTAATCTGATCCGCGTTTCTTTGAACTGGTCTTGCAGCTTTATTAAGCCCCGCATCAAGATCTGTAATAACTAGGGTGAGGATGCCAAGGGCGTCAATTAAAGGTCTTAGTCGGTGTGCGTGACTTCCACCAATATCAAGGATTGTGATGTAGCAGCGGTCAAGGAATGGAAACCTATTCCGCAAAAAATGCGGCAGCATCATTCGCTCTGCTGAGCCCTCGACCAAGATTACTGCGTCGGCGAAGAATATATCTGCGTGCTGTGCCCGCAAATATCTGATTACGAACCCCTTCGTCTTTGCTCCTTCACCGAACACGTTAGAAAGATTACAGACCGTAGACACCGGTACTCCGACACCATACATCCCAGCTGGGAGTCGCCTAAAGTACCTTAGGTTTTGGTACTCCACTTCATGTGTTACATGGCTGGAGTGTGTGCTCACCAAAAGCTGCGTCTTTAGATTTGGGTAGCGTTCCAGCAAATCGTCTCGGCATAGAACTTGGTAGGCGTGTCGCACGAACACTTGTTGCACTTGTACATGAAGGTGGGCTTCAGGCTCCTCGATGAGCACAAGGTGGATGGGCTCAACACGGTCTATTGCTTCCGTTCCGGCGGCTCTAGTTTTTTTTAACCACTCATCCCTAAAACCCATCAACCGGAAAATCATAGATATCAGGTTTTGATATCCCAACCCGTTAGCGGTCTCTGGTAGATGAAGTGCAGGAGCCCCCGGGGCTCCCTGAATTGAATCCAACTCAAAGAGAACGGCCGCCTCATGGTTCATGCCGTCAGTTGCCGCGAGGCGACTTGCCACTTTGATACGTGGATCATTGCGACTGGGGTAGCCCAACCCTTCCACCTCTCTAATAGCAGGCTCAAAGCTGCTGCTGAGCCTGCTATCGAAGGCTAACTGGGCCGCTTCTATTGCCCGCAACGCTTCAAGATCTGAAATATCTGGGCTGTCGTGTGGATCGAGGTGTCGGGAGTAATAGGTTCTGAGCTGTTCCGAGAGTTTTCGAGGGCCGCTGGGTTTGGTGTTATCACCTTGACTGTCGTCCGAATGGTCGCCAAATCCCCGCTGTGCATTGATCTCATGTACTCGAATCAATCCACTGAGGGGATTGCGTTCCAGAGGCAAAGTAGTAGGACTCAATTGCTGCATTTGAGCCATTCGAGTCGACTTGTCAGGATTTTTAAGTTGTTGTGGATCTAGGCGGTACCAACGAACCTTGAATTTGTCTCCCATCCGACGGTTCAAGTAATCATGAAGATTCTGGGGCCATAGCGTGAGCGGGCAACCAGGCGGGTCTTCCTTCGCTAGAACACCCTCAAGCTTAGCAACCCTATCCCGCTCCTTGCGATAGTCCGTGTACAGCGCCTTCATGTCATCTGGCTCAAGCAAGAATCGCATTCCCACAAGCCCCCCGCGCCATGCAAAGCTGGGTATGAGATCGCGTATGAAGTGAAACTCTCCTTGATCTGCCAACAGCCAGATGTCCAGACTAGGGAGCCAGTCGGCCCAGTCTTTAGCGGTAGGAATTTCAAAATTTTCTGGCGGGTTCTCCCATTCCTTACCAATCTCATCCAGCTTAGCTAGATGACAAAGAGTCAGATCCTGGAGCCGAAAAACAGAAGCTTTCGAAACCAAAAACCTCCGTAGTGCCAGCATGGCAGAGGATTTGCCACTGTTGTTTGCGCCTACAAGCAGCGTGGTCTCTTTAGCGAAGTCTATTCGCACAGAAAGCAGCTTTCGGAAGTTAGATATCTCTACGTACTGTATGCGCATGATCGTCCTTGAAAGCCTGGGCGGTATCAGTTTGATATCAATGTAGCTAGCTGCCTATAACAGTCAAGGAAAGAAACATGGAGCCAGGTTTTCTGTTCTCTAAAAATAGGAATAGGAACAGACGTATTTTCATAAATGCATCTGCATACACAGCGACTATCCGCTCATGAATCGCGCCTCCAACGCTGCGTGCCGGTCGATGTCGACCGGCACACCTGTCCACTGTCCTGGCCTTGGTTTGGCTGCTTAACCCAAAGACTCCGCAACCGACGCAGTCCCCCGCCCAATCAACCGCCCCAACACCCCACTCTCATCAAACAACGCCCCTTTCGCCGCCGCCGCATCAGAATCCGCCAGCAGCGCCGCCAACCCCACCGGCAACCCCATACTGATCAACACCGCCTCAAACTCAGCCTGCGGCAGGTTCTGATAAACCACTGGCTTACCGGTTTTCTGGCTGATCAATGAGGCCAGCTCGGTCAACGTATAGCTGCTATCCCCCGCCAGTTCATAGACTTTGCCCGCCTGCCCTTCAGTAATTAGCACCACCGCCGCGGCTTGGGCGTAGTCGGCACGGGGGGCGGAGCTGATTCGGCCCTCCCCGGCGCTGCCGAGCAGGACGCCATGTTCCAAGGCGCTCGGTACGTTCGCCAGGTAGTTTTCGGTGTACCAGCCGTTGCGCAGTAATACGTGGGGCACGCCCGAGGCTTTCAAGGCGGCTTCGGTATTGCGATGTTCAGCGGCCAAGCCCAAGGTGGAGGTGTCGGCGTGCAGGACGCTGGTGTAGGCCAGGAGCGTGACACCTGCGGCCTTGGCGGCATCGATCACGGCGCGGTGTTGGACTGCGCGATTGCCCAGTTCATTGGAGGAGATCAACAGCAGTTTATCGACGCCTTTGAGCGCGGCAGTCAATGTGGCCGGTTGGTTGTAGTCGGCGGTGCGTACCACCACACCCTGTGCGGCCAGGTCCTGGACTTTGCCGGGGTCTCTGACCAGGGCGACGATTTGCTCGGCTGGCACGCGTTCGAGCAGGGACTGGATAACAAGACGGCCCAGTTGGCCGGAGGCTCCGGTGATGGCGATCATGACAAATACCTTGATGGGAAAAGGACGAAAAGCCATCCTAGGGACCAAGGTAACTTTTTGTAAGTACGTACATAAAGGTAAGTATCGTGAACACACCCGCCGGAAATTCCGAGCCGTTTAGCGCCGCTGTTCGACGCGGCGATGTACTGAGCGCCGACTGCCCTTCTCGCGAGGTCCTCAAGCACATGACCAGCCGCTGGGGCGTGCTGGTGCTGGTCATGCTGCTGGGCGGGATGCACCGCTTCAGCGAGCTGCGCCGCAAGATCGGCGGGGTCAGCGAGAAGATGCTTTCGCAGACCTTGCAGGGGCTTGAAGCGGATGGGTTGGTCGACCGCAAGTCGTTACCGGTGGTGCCGCCGCATGTGGAGTACCGCTTGACGCCGTTGGGTCGGGAGGCGGCTGAGCATCTTGAGGTGATGGTGAATTGGATTGAGGAGAAAATTCCGCAGATTATGGCGGTGCGGCGGAGTCGGTTGGGGGGTGAGGCGCAGGAGTGATTGAGCAAATAAGGGGACAGATTTATTTTCAGATTTAACCCTTCAAAAGCATTCGCATGAATGCGTGCTCCTGCTTCCCCACCTTCTGTAGGCCAAGCCAGGACCTAAGCACCGCACCCCAAGCCACGCATCCTCACGCCTTTGCCTACAACTGCACCAGAATCCGCCGACTTTGCAGCCTTGCCCTCAGGCTCTATCGTTTCCTTACCACTGGCCGAGCCGGTATCGATGACACTCAGGTACGCTAGAAACCCTCGGGAAAGTCATTGGCCCAGGGGACTGGAGGAGGACCCACCCTTATCCGTGAAGAACGCTAATGTGGCCTAGCTCGGGCAGAAAAGCGCTGCTATCCACCCTCGTACACTGCCCATCTGCGGCCTTAATACCTGTAGTAAAAAAGGAGGTTTACATCGCCATGGACATCCAGGAAATCAAGCAACGCCTGGCCCGCCCCGCCGTGAAGCTCATTGCCGGCGGCTTTCGTCCTGCCGGCACCGATGAAGAAAGCTGGCTGGGCAACGTCTTCCTGTTCCGGCCTGATGAAAGTGTACCCACCAATCAGGCGGGGCAACCGTTGCTCCCCTATGCGCAGTTTTACCTGCCTGCCCTGCCCATCCACAGCCCGCTGCTGGCGGGAGTTCGTATATTGACGGTGTTCATTTCAAACCCGTTCCCCGAGCACTTTGAGCCCATGGGGAATAATTGGGTCATCCGCGAATATGGGCCGGATGATGTGCTGGTGCGCAAGTCTTTGCCGGTGGCAGGTGCATTCCTCAAACCCTTCCCACTGAAAGCGCAAGCGGTGCCGGAGGACTTTCCACTGTGGGATGGCGGTGGTGTCCCGGAGGACCTTGAGCAAGCAATCCTCACGCTGGAACGCGCGGGCGAGATACAGAGCTATTACGACTTGGTCACCCACACCTACGAACACAAGTTCGGCGGTTACCCTTCGTTTTGCCAGTCGGGTGTTGATCCGGGTGAAGGCTTCGAGTTTGTGTTCCAGATATCATCGGATGCGAAGATCAATCTGAATGTGGTCGACAGTGGGAGCCTGATGTTCTGGAAGCACAATGAAACTGGGGAGTGGGTGCTTTATTACGATTTTTACTAAAAAATAGGGGGACGGATTTACTTCTGATACACGTGGGATGCAATTTCGCAAACAGGATTTTGGGTGGGTCACCTTCACTGGAACTGGATGCCAGCATCACTGAAATCCACACCCACCGTCAGGCACGGGTTAGCGGGTAGCCAGGCAGGATGCACCGACCACTGTCGCCCGACGCAACTGCGACATAACGTTCCCCGCCGTAATCACCGCTGTAGGCGACATTGGGCAGTTGCTCGCGGCCAGCGCCTCTGCGACCCAGGTATTGCAGGTATAAAACAGCGAATAGCGACCCTCGGCCTGGTAGAACCGGCTCTCTCCATACAGCCCAGGCCCGAGCACCACCAAGGTGCCCGTCGCTGAGTGGGTGAAGGACCCGGCCACGAACGCGAGCAGGCGTTGGTAGCCGTCCTCCGTCACCCGCACTTCGATGACCTCGCTTGCGGCGAAACGCCGCCTGGGGTCCCCGTCAATCTTGACCGCATGCAGCACGGTTGCCGTCGACCCGAACAAGGCTCGCAGGGCAAGGCTCAAGGTGGCCTGTGGGGCTCGGTAGAAATCCTCGTCACCCCAACCGAACTCGACGAAGTCGCCGTCGCTGAACGCTTCGGCCAGTGCGGGAAGCACCTGAAGTAGATCGGGGCGCGCAATGACCAACCCGGTATGCAGGCCATGATTCACCACATAGAAGGACCGCCAATCACCACCCTCGCCCGTCGGCGGGTCCGACGCGGTAGCGCAGCCGAACAGCGTGAGGACCAGGGCCAGCACTACAATGCGCATACACAAGGGCTTGGAGGCTCGCTAATGAAACGTGGAAAACCCCAGCGGGGTTGGCGCTATTTCTGCCAGAAGCAACTATGGCGCTTAGACACTCAAAGCAGTAGAAAAAAAGGGAGAGGGTAACCACTTTATCCCTGAAAGCCGCCAACATATCCCACTCCTACACACTGCAAGGCTGCTGCCCTTTCATCTAGCAAAAGGAAGGTCTAACTCGTCTGCCGATGCTGCGAGCGAGTGAGATTACGGAGTTACTGCCGCATCAGTGGTCGCACGTTTAGAAGTGCAAAGTGTATGCGGCGGACGCTTACCGGCGGGCGGCTCACATTATCGAGGCGGCGGGTTCGGCAAAGCTGTTCATGCGCCAGTGCTGGGGGAGCTTCGTGCAGAGTGCACGGCACGCAGCTTGGAGTGTCCACTACAAGCCACGCCCGCGCTTCAGGTTACTTGGTGGCCATCGGCAGCTGGGTTACCCAGGCTTTGCTCACCGAATCGTAAATTTGATCCGCCATGACTGCATGCGCGCGATAGTCGGGATGAAACGCTCCATTCATCACAGACTCCGACTCGTCGTTCTGGAAAAGCACCGAGTCATTAGTGTTGCGGAACCAACGAGTGCGGTTTGGATCATAGGCCCATTCTTCCCATGGCCCAGCAGGATACCAAGCACCCTTCCGGATATGCGGATACAACGGGATCGCATGCCGTTTTCCATGCTTATCAGTGTAATATTCCTTCCTTACATAATCGGCACAGATTCCATGTGATTTAATTCTTTCAAGATGGCCCTCAATGAAGTTCCAATTGTGATTCTGAGCGGCTGATTTCATTTCTTGATAAAGTGGATCAATGAGACCTTTTTTGATGTCACCTATTTCACCTTGGGTAATCTGCATCTCCCAAACTGCAGGCCTCATGAATAAGGGAATTCTGCTCCTAGCTTGCTCAACAAGATCGGCGCTTCGTTCTTTTCCACATAATGTCTGTCCATCTTCAATGTAGATTGGGTTTGGATACGCGGTGAGATATATGTTGTTCTGGTTTTTTGATAGTCCTACGCTGGAAAGCTGCTGCGAGAGGTACTCGTAATATTTTGGAAGCCAGTATTTTATTCTGTCGATTCCCACTGGCTTATTTTTCTTGCAGATTTTTTGTCCGGTTTCTTTCGGGCAGACAGGATCGATTACCTTGTTGGTTATGTTTACTGCGCGAGTGCCAAAGAAGTGTCGCCCATCACTAGGAATTGTTGCCCATGCGATCGACGGGGCGAAACCTACATCATTTCCACCAATACTGAGTAATATCGCATCTGGGACACGTAATTCGCCTTGGCATTTATAGATCTTACCTTGAACTTTCTTCATGACTCCTGAACCGGTGTAGCCTCGATAAAATGTTTGAGTATCGAGTGTTAGTTCTCCGGTGCGGCAGAGGCTTTTTACTGCAAGGTTTATCTGCGAGTCGTTTACATAAGCGCCTCCTCCAGGAGGGTTCTTCTGTGGCAATAAAATACCATCGAGAACTTCGGCTCCAGAGCATGCCAAAGGCAATAAGGTGACGCTCTCCTTGTCATTAAAATTGGCCAAGCGCAAACCAGCAAGCACATGCTGACTGAGCATGGAACGATGGCATTGCCTATCAAACCACTGCGCCTTTTTTTGTACCCATAGATCAGTGAATTTCATCCATCTACCGGTGCTATATATTTCCCTATTGTTTTCCGCCATAAAAATCAGCCCGCTTTGGCTGGCCTTGGTGGGAATGTCTGGATTTCCCTCGCCCGACGCAAAGGAGTCGCCCAGGCCGAGAATCAACCTATCTCTCACCACAACGAAGGTCTCGTCAGAATAGTTGCTTGACAGGGCTTTAACTCTGAGTGCGGCATTGCCTTCTCCAAATTGCGTCAAAGCCTCAAAGGTTAGAGTTTCGGCGCACTTAATAGTCGTGACAAGTGTTTGATATTGCCAGACGCAATCGCCCGCAGGCGGCGTAACCAATTTGGCGGAGACGGTTTGGTGGGTAGGGAAGAAGTAGTCTTTCTTAGGATTATTTAGACGAGATCTGTTTATGGGGGGTAAGTTTTCGCTATCTCGATTTGAAAGTCTGGATGTGACGAAGTCATAGGCTGTTTCTTTATTGGATATCTCGAATCTCGAGTTTGCTCCGCTGTAGTCTATCAATCTAAATGAGTCGACGACTTTCCATTCAATACCTGCGTATGCTGAAGTGCTGATCAAATAGAGTGCGCATGCCGAGAGACTGATTCTATTCATCATCTAGCTCCATCCAAAGGATGTTAAGGAATGGGCCAAATGCTTACTTGACATCCATGCCTTGCCGCTGTGTGCCTCCTACGCTGCAATGAGTTTCAGCGTATGGATACACAGGTACTTATGATGATAGCTATTCAATGGCTATCGTCCAGTTACGTAGAGATCAGTGCGGATCCCATGGCCATCCGGCCGCTGATTTCACTGAGTGTTCGAATGTAGTCTCCGAAACCTACCGTCGCTTGCTCGTGAAATTCTTCCTCACGGGCATCGCCTTTCCCGCGGCCTCCATGAGCAGTTTGAAGGTGGGGCATTCCATATGCGAAGGCGCGGGCACTCGGCGACATGTCGGAGCGTGTCACGGAGCGACATTCGCGGATTTGCTTGTCGATTTCGTCCGCCTTCTGATGAAGAACGGCGCGCGGCAGATCAGGCATACCGTTGCTGTCAAGGGTGACCTGCGAGACGTTGAAGACGATCCCGTGATTACCCATGTATTGGAAAGTCCCTTCGAACTTCATAACCCGCATCCTTTTGGAGTAAAGGTGGCGATTCTCTACAACAGGCGGATTGGATTCAAATCATTCAGCTTGGTGGATTGGGGAGCGGGGGAATACCAGTCAGTTAAGCCACAAACCTGTGGGAGCAAAACTTGCTGGCGTTTGGGGTAGGTCAGTCGACAACCGGTTTGGCTGATCTACCGCTATCGCGAGCAAGCTTTGCTCCCACAGATTTTGCGCCGTCTGAGCTTTCAGCGGATCGGCAGTGGATTGGGAGGTGGGCTTTTTTGTGAGTGCTTCGCACTCAAGCGGGAGCAAGCTCCCTCGCCACAAAAAGCGGTTTTGTGTGAATTCAGGGATGGCGATCCAGCTTCTTCAGGAACACCGTCACTTCCTTCTCCGCCTGCTTGTCACCGTGGGCGCGGGCGGCGGGCAGGTCGCCTTGGCCTAGGTGGGCTTTGCCCAGGAGTTTCCAGACGGCTGAGTATTTGGGGTCGAGTTCGACGCAGCGTTGGAGGTGTTCGGCGGTGCGGGGGAATTCGCCGAGGTCCAAGTAGCCTTTCGGGTGGTTCTTTCCTCTGCAGATCGATGAAATCTAAATATCCGCGACATTTTCCAACCGGTCTCCCTTTCCCATATTCCACGCCCCTCACCAATCCTCTGTGGAGACTGGATCAAGGAATTACACCCGAAACAGGAGATATCGATTTACGATATGAAGACATTCCAATCGCCCGCTCTTGCCAAAGCCGAGCCATATCTGCTGTTCTTACGTCGCCCAAGGGTTTTCCGGAGGAATCAGAAACCCGTGGGGTAGAATAGTAAGGACTTTTATTCCCGCAAAGAAAAGTGCTCGACGTACCATTGTTATATCCGAACTTATAATTATTTGATCCAGCTGTATTACAATGGCTACCACCGACATTATGGCCTACTTCATGACGATATGCAGTTGGACTGCTTACATTTTGTAGACTTAAATATCCAGGTGTATGTGCCCGTCCAACCACTCCTCCGCTGCCTTGTTTGGCGAATCCAGCTATCATATCGGCCCCGGTTACCTGAGCCTCAGCTCCAAATAAATCAGACAGTCTATTTAAGGTATTACTAGTCAGCGGAAAATCTTCTGGATCAACAGCCACTTCAACAAGGCGTAGTCTCACATTTTCAACCTGAGAATTGCGTAAACCTACATTGGCAGACTCTATCTGAAGCTGTGCGAACTGACTAGCTTGTGTCAAACCTCCAAGTTTCGTCACCGCTGCTTGTGAAAAACCAACTAACACATCCACTATATTCATGCCGTTGCAGTCAACATCAGGGTCACCTGCGAGTACTACGTTTTCATTGGCTATTGCCACCTCGTCGAGGGCCACTGTATCGGGCTCCAGATAATCATGAGCCACTTCCGGTGTTAAGATTTGCTCGCCATTCGCGTCACTACGGACCGTTCCTCGAAATTCGGGGGACTCCACCAAGGCATAAAAGCTTCCGTCCTTATTTAGAACTACGCTGATGGAGCCAGCATCGGCCCCTTTATCAGTTGTCAATATCGCGCTGGCGACCTCGGAATCCCCCTGCAGGTGCCATGAAGAAAAGTGCGCAGGGGCCAGACCTGGCAGTAACGAGGAAGTTCTTGTAGTGCCTTCTATGACGAGTGACGCCATATCGAGTTGGGCTCCAGAAACCTTCTTCAGTTTCACGGCAAAACGCGAAGGCTCGGCACCCAGAATGTTAACTGAACAATCGACAGCCTTTACCTTCCACCAGGCGTTATCCTGATTATTCGTTGGATAATAGTTCGTCGGACCTGCCACTCCATTGAATTTCGATTCAAATCTGTTCGAGGTGCCAGCGCCATGTATAGCCCCAATATAAGTGTATTCCCTCCAACTTTTTGGATCACGAAAGGTGCCGGCATGCGCTCCCCGCCAAAACCAGTTGCCATTGTCTTGGCCAGCCGGTGGATAGTATTTATTAGCGGTGGCGGCGCTGCCGGTGAACCGAGACTCATAGAAACCGGAATCCCCCTTGTGTATAGCCCCCGGACGGGTCTGATCACTCCAGTATTTCGGATCACGAAAGGTACCGGCATGCGTTCCCCGCCAAAACCAGTTGCCATTGTCTTGGCCAGCAGGAGGATAGTTTTTATTTCCGGTGGCGGCGCTGCCGGTGAACCGGGACTCATAGAAACCGGAGTCCCCCTTGTGTATAGCCCCCGGACGGGTCTGTTCACTCCAGTATTTCGGATCAAAATAAGTTCCAGCATGCGTACCTAGCCAAGTCCATTTATTGTTATCTTGGCCGGCCGGTGGAAAATAATGATTACCTGTACTAGCGCTACCAGAAAACTTGGATTCATAATAACCGTCCGTACCTTTATGGACAGCTCCCGGATAAGACCAATCACCCCAATTCTTGGGATCAGAGTAGAGTCCGGCGTGACTTCCTCGCCAGAACCAATATTCATTATTCTGACCGGCAGGAGGAAACTGCTTATTGCCTGACTGAGCAGAGCCAGAGAATCTGGATTCAAAAAATCCACTCGCGTCTTTATGGATCAATCCTGGTGAAGTCGACTCGCCCCAACTCTTGGGGTCGGCATAGGTCCCTGCCGCTTGAATTTGCTGTTGACCTAAAGATGTTGATGCCCCATCAATCTTATTAGGTTCTGATAGATTTGATTGCACCTCTAATTGTTGCGCAAAACCCACAGTCATTGAACAAACAGAAACGACTATAATTAGCCCAAGCCTCATGCCAAAGGAGTAATATTTCACGACGAATCACCGTACTTATGAGAAAAAACATATAAGGAGGTTAGGTAACTCGTAACGATGCCGTAACTGTTAGAGATAACAGTTTTATAGATTAATAAATAGTAGATAGCATTTTTATTATTTCTTTTGGTTCATTTCATAACGTCATTCAGGAGCTGCTCAGAAAGAACAGCATTAAGGCTATGACGCGCTGGGTATTTTTGGACATGTGCATCCTGGTCAGGCCTTGATGATCAGTGTCGAGGGTGCGAAGCCTAGCGGGGATAAATCCCCTCGCCACAGGGAGTTGTGTGTCGGTTGCTTGGGGGCTGGTATTGAATATGAGTGCTTCGCACTCAAGCGGGAGCAAGCTCCCTCGCCACAAAAAGCGGTTTTGTGCAAAGTCAGTGGTGGCGATCCAACTTTTTGAGGAACACGGTCATTTCTTTTTCCGCCTGCTTGTCGCCGTGAGCACGGGCGGCTTCGAGGCCTTGTTCCCAGGCTTGGCGGGCTGCCGCTAGGTCGCCTTGGCCTTGGTGGGCTTTGCCCAGGAGTTTCCAGGCGGCTGAATACTTGGGGTCGAGTTCGACGCAGCGTTGGAAGTGTTCGGCGGCGCGGGGGAATTCGCCGAGGTCCAGGTAGCCTTTGCCCAGGCCGAAGCGCAGCAGGGCGTTATCCATGCCTTTGGCGAGCATTTTTTCCAGGGAGTCGAGCATGGGGGCAATGTCCTTTTTGTGGTGTTGCCAGTGACTGATTTGTTGAATGTTGGATGGCTATCGCGGGCAAGCCTTGCTCCCACAGGTCAGCTCTGCAGGTCAGCTGAGGGTCTGATCTCACTGTAGCCATGTTTCATGGGGCAATTATCCACTGTGGGAGCAAGGCTTGCCCGCGATAAGGCCCTTGGCATCACCGCAAATCCAGATCAGAAGAAACTCAACCCCACATGGAACAGCTTCTCGACATCGCGAATGTGCTTCTTGTCCACCAGGAACAGGATGACATGGTCGCCGGTCTTGATCGTGGTGTCGTCGTGGGCGATCAGGACTTCTTCGTCGCGGATGATTGCGCCGATGGTGGTGCCGGGTGGCAGGCCGATGTCGCGAATGGCTTTGCCGATCACTTTGCTGGACTTGGCATCGCCGTGGGCAATGGCCTCGATGGCTTCGGCCGCGCCGCGGCGCAGGGAGTGGACGCTGACGATGTCGCCGCGGCGCACGTGGGCGAGCAAGGTGCCGATGGTCGCCAGTTGCGGGCTGATGGCGATGTCGATGTCGCCGCCCTGGATCAGGTCGACGTAGGCCGGGTTGTTGATGATGGTCATCACTTTCCTCGCCCCCAGGCGCTTGGCCAGTAGCGACGACATGATGTTGGCTTCGTCGTCGTTGGTCAGGGCCAGGAAGATGTCGGCGTCGGCGATGTTTTCTTCCAGCAGCAGGTCGCGGTCGGAGGCGCTGCCTTGCAGCACCACGGTGCTGTCGAGGGTGTCCGAGAGGTAGCGGCAGCGGGCCGGGTTCATCTCGATGATCTTGACCTGGTAGCGGCTTTCGATGGCTTCGGCCAGGCGTTCGCCGATCTGCCCGCCACCGGCGATGACGATGCGTTTGTAGTTCTCGTCGAGGCGGCGCATTTCGCTCATCACCGCGCGAATATTCGCCTTGGCGGCGATGAAAAACACTTCGTCATCGGCTTCGATCACTGTATCGCCCTGGGGCAGGATCGGCCGGTCCCGGCGGAAAATCGCCGCGACTCGGGTCTCCACATTCGGCATGTGCTCGCGCAATTGGCGCAGTTGCTGGCCCACCAGCGGCCCGCCGTAGTAGGCCTTGACCGCCACCAGTTGGGCCTTGCCTTCGGCGAAGTCGATCACCTGCAAGGCACCGGGGTGCTCGATCAGGCGCTTGATGTAGTTGGTCACCACCTGCTCGGGGCTGATCAGCACGTCCACCGGGATCGCTTCGTTGTCGAACAGGTCGGCACGGGTCAGGTAGGCGGCCTCGCGCACCCGGGCGATTTTGGTCGGGGTGTGGAACAGGGTGTGGGCGACCTGGCAGGCGACCATGTTGGTTTCGTCGCTGTTGGTCACGGCCACCAGCATGTCGGCATCGTCGGCACCGGCCTGGCGCAGCACCGTGGGCAACGAGCCCCGGCCTTGTACGGTGCGGATGTCGAGGCGATCACCGAGGTCGCGCAGGCGTTCGCCGTCGGTGTCGACCACGGTGATGTCGTTGGCCTCGCTGGCCAGATGTTCCGCCAGCGAACCGCCGACCTGCCCTGCGCCGAGGATGATGATTTTCATCCAGTCACTCCTATCGAATCGGTCTTAACCGCGTGCGGCGGCGATCTTGATCAGCTTGGCGTAGTAGAAGCCGTCGTGCCCGCCTTCCTGGGCCAGCAACTGGCGGCCATGGGGCTGCTTCAGGCCGGCCTGGCTGGCAATGTCCAGTTCCCGGGCGCCCGGGGTGCGGGCGAGGAAGGCCTCGATCACTTCAGTGTTCTCGGTGGGCAAAGTCGAGCAGGTGGCGTAGAGCAACATGCCGCCCACTTCCAAGGTCAGCCACAGGGCATCGAGCAGTTCGCCTTGCAACGTGGCCAGCGCGACGATGTCATCCGGCTGGCGGGTGAGCTTGATGTCCGGGTGGCGACGGATCACGCCGGTGGCCGAGCACGGCGCATCCAGCAGGATGCGCTGGAACGGTTTGCCGTCCCACCAGGTTGCGGTGTCGCGGCCGTCGGCGGCGATCAGTTGGGCGTCGAGGCCCAGCCGTTCGAGGTTTTCCTTGACCCGCACCAGGCGCTTGGCCTCCAGGTCCACCGCCACCACGCCGGCCAGCTTCGGCTCGGCCTCGAGGATGTGACAGGTTTTGCCGCCGGGCGCGCAGCAGGCGTCCAGCACCCGTTGCCCGGGCGCCAGCTCCAACAGGTCGGCGGCCAGTTGCGCGGCTTCGTCCTGGACGCTGATCCAGCCTTCGGCGAAGCCCGGCAACGCACGTACGTCACCCGGGGTTTCCAGCACGATGCCGTCGCGGCTGTACTGGCACGGGATGGCCGGGATGCCCGCCTCGCCCAGCAACGCCAGGTAGGCGTCGCGGGTATGGTGGCGACGATTGACCCGCAGGATCATCGGCGGATGGGCGTTGTTGGCCGCGCAGATGGCTTCCCATTGCTCGGGCCAGAAGGCCTTCAGGGATTTCTGCAACCAGCGTGGGTGGGCGGTGCGCACCACCGGGTCGTGCTCCAGCTCGGCCAGCAGGGGTTCGCTTTCCCGTTGGGCGCGGCGCAACACGGCATTGATCAGAGCCTTGGCCCAAGGCTTTTTCAGCTTGTCGGCGCAGCCCACGGTTTCGCCGATGGCGGCGTGGGCCGGGACGCGGGTGTAGAGCAGTTGATAAAGCCCCACCAGCAACAGCGCTTCGACGTCGGCATCGGCGGCCTTGAACGGCTTCTGCAACAGCTTGGCCGCCAGGGCCGACAGCCGCGGCTGCCAACGGGCGGTGCCGAATGCCAGGTCCTGGGTGAAGCCGCGATCACGGTCTTCCACCTTGTCCAGTTGGGTCGGCAGGGAACTGTTCAGCGAAGCTTTGCCACTGAGGACGGCGGCGAGGGCGTTGGCGGCGGCCAGACGCGGATTCATGAGCCGTCCGCCGCTTGGCCGAGGACGGTGCCGACGGCAAATTTCTCACGGCGGCTGTTGAACAAGTCGCTGAAATTGAGCGCCTTGCCACCGGGCAATTGCAGACGCGTCAGGCACAGCGCTTGCTCACCGCAGGCGACGACGAGGCCATCCTTACTGGCGCCGAGGATTTCACCCGGTGCGCCCTGCCCTTCGGCATGACTGGCCGCCAACACTTTCAGGGCTTCGCCGTTCAAGGTGCTGTGGCAGATCGGCCACGGGTTGAAGGCCCGCACCAGGCGCTCCAGCTCGATGGCTGGGCGGCGCCAGTCGATACGGGCTTCGTCCTTGTTCAATTTGTGCGCGTAGGTGGCGAGGCTGTCATCCTGCACGTCACCTTCCAGCGTGCCGGCAGCCAGGCCGGCGATGGCCTCGACCACGGCTGGCGGGCCGATGAGTGCGAGGCGGTCGTGCAGGCTGCCACCGGTGTCGTCGGCGCTGATGGGGGTGCTGACCTTGAGCAGCATCGGCCCGGTGTCCAGGCCGGCCTCCATGCGCATCACCGTCACGCCGCTCTCGGCATCGCCGGCTTCCACCGCACGCTGGATCGGCGCGGCACCGCGCCAGCGCGGCAGCAGCGAGGCATGGCTGTTGATGCAACCCAGGCGCGGGATATCCAGCACCACTTGGGGCAGGATCAGGCCGTAGGCGACCACCACCATCAAGTCCGGCTGCAGCGCCGCCAGTTCGGCCTGGGCCTGCGCGTCGCGCAGGGTCGGCGGCTGCAACACTTGGATGCCGTGTTCCAGGGCAAGCTGCTTGACCGGGCTGGGCATCAGTTTTTGCCCGCGCCCGGCCGGCCGGTCCGGCTGGGTGTAGACCGCGACGATGTCGTGGGGGCTGGCCAGCAGGGCCTTGAGGTGTTCGGCGGCAAATTCGGGAGTGCCGGCAAAGACGATGCGCAGGGGCTCAGTCATAAGAAGCTCTCAATTACAAAGCAGTCGCAAAAAGAAAAAGGCTTGCCGCGGCAAGCCTTTGAAGGGGGGCATCAAGCATTCTGGCGATGAAGTTTTTCCAGTTTTTTCTTGATCCGGTCACGCTTGAGGGTAGACAGGTAATCCACGAACAGCTTGCCGTTGAGGTGGTCGCACTCGTGCTGGATGCACACCGCCAACAAGCCTTCGGCGATCAGTTCATAAGGCTGGCCGTCACGGTCCAGGGCCTTGATCTTGACCTTCTGCGGGCGGTCGACGTTTTCATAGAAGCCTGGCACCGAAAGGCAGCCTTCCTGGTACTGGTCCATCTCGTCGGTCAGGGTTTCGAACTCGGGGTTGATGAACACCCGCGGCTCGCTGCGGTCTTCGGAAAGGTCCATCACGACGATACGCTTGTGCACGTTGACCTGGGTCGCGGCGAGGCCGATGCCTGGCGCCTCATACATTGTTTCAAACATGTCATCGACCAACTGACGCACTTCGTCGTCCACTACGGCCACCGGTTTGGCGATAGTGCGCAGGCGCGGGTCCGGAAATTCGAGAATGTTCAAAATGGCCATAAGCTTGATAAATGCACGTGTGAGGTAAAGTCGGGTGGCTGGCCTGGCGTGTCTTGGGATGCAGGCTACCGTTGTAAAACGTTGCCCTTGGGGAAAACAGCTCCGCAGGGCAGCGAGCCACGGGGGCTCTGGCGTTTTACGCGAACGCACATAATAAAGGGATTCACCGCATGAGGAAATCACTACTCGCCCTGCTGCTCCTGGCTTCGGCCGGTATCGCGCATGGGCAAGTGCAACTTCGGGAAGGTTTTCCCCAGCAATACACGGTGGTGACGGGGGACACATTGTGGGACATTTCCGGCAAATACCTGCGCGAGCCGTGGAAATGGCCCGAACTCTGGCAGGCCAACCCGCAGATCGAAAACCCCAACCTGATCTATCCGGGCGATACCCTGTCGCTGGTCTACGTCAACGGCCAGCCGCGCCTGACCCTCAATCGCGGCGCCTCCCGCGGCACCATCAAGCTGTCGCCACGCATTCGCAGTTCGCCGGTGGCCGACGCCATCCCGAGCATTCCGCTGCAAGCCATCAACAGCTTCCTGCTGAGCAACCGCATCGTCGACACGCCTGAGGATTTCGACAAGGCGCCCTACGTCGTCGCCGGCAATGCCGAGCGGGTGCTCAGCGGCATGGGGGATCGGGTCTTCGCCCGTGGCACATTCGACTCGAACCAGTCGGCCTACGGCATCTTCCGCCAGGGCAAGGTCTACACCGACCCCGAGACCAAGGAATTTCTGGGTATCAACGCCGACGACATCGGCGGCGGCGAAGTGGTCGCCACCGAGGGCGATGTCACCACCCTGGCCCTGCAACGCACCACCCAGGAAGTGCGCCTGGGTGATCGCCTGTTCAGCGGCGAAGAGCGCTCGATCAACTCGACCTTCATGCCCAGCGCGCCAAAATCGGACATCAACGGGTTGATCCTGGACGTGCCCCGGGGCGTGACCCAGATCGGCGCGCTGGACGTGGTCACCCTGAACAAGGGCCGCCGCGATGGGCTGATCGAAGGCAACGTGCTGGCGGTGATGAAGACCGGTGAAACCGTGCGCGACCGCATCACCGGCGAGCCGGTGAAAATCCCCGATGAACGAGCCGGCCTGCTGATGGTGTTCCGCACTTACGACAAGCTCAGCTACGGTCTGGTGCTGTACGCCTCCCGCTCGCTGTCGGTGCTCGACAAGGTCCGTAATCCGTAACGGGTCTCACAAGTTACCAACAGAGTTATCCACAGCTTGTTCCCGTTTGTACGGGGCTTATAACGGTCAAGGATGATCGCATGTCATTACCTGAATCTGCTCCGGTTTCCCCTGCGGAACTGGAGGCCCGGCTACGTCTTCACCGCTTGCCGGAACTCGGTCCCAAGCGTTTCATGACCCTGATGGAGGCCTTCGGCTCGGCCTCCAAAGCCATCAGTGCACCGGCCAGCGCCTGGCGAGCGCTGGGCTTGCCCATCGCCTGCGCCGAGGCGCGACGCAACCCGGATGTGCGTGACGGCGCCGCCCACGCATTGGCCTGGCTAGAGCGTGCGGGCCAGCATTTACTGATGTGGGACCAACCCGACTACCCGGCGCTGCTGGCACAGATCAGCGACGCGCCACCGCTGCTGTTCGTCGCGGGCGATGCCACTATTCTGGAAAAACCGCAGCTGGCGATGGTCGGCAGTCGCCGGGCATCGCGGCCGGGCATGGACACTGCGGCGGCGTTTTCCCGCAGCCTGGCCGGGGCCGGTTTTGTCATCACCAGCGGCCTGGCCTTGGGCATCGATGCGGCGGCCCATCAGGCGGCGCTGGACGTTGGCGGGCGCACCGTCGGCGTGCTGGGCACCGGCCTGGAAAATTTTTATCCACAGCGCAATCGTCGGCTGGCGGACGCGATGATTGCCCAAGGCAGCGCGGTGCTGTCGGAGTTTCCGTTGGACGCGGCGCCCCACGCCAGCAACTTTCCGCGTCGCAACCGGATCATCAGCGGTTTGTCCCTGGGGGTGCTGGTGGTGGAAGCCAGTGTCGCCAGCGGCTCGCTGATCACCGCCCGACTGGCGGCGGAACAGGGCCGCGAGGTGTATGCCATTCCTGGATCGATCCATCACCCCGGCGCCCGGGGCTGCCATCAACTGATCCGCGACGGTGCGGCGCTGGTGGAAACCGTCGAGCACATCCTTGAAGCGTTGCGCGGTTGGCAGCAGTTGCCGCTGGCCGCGACGCCTGAGCCGGTGACCCATCCGCTGCTGCGCCTGCTGCACGCCGCGCCGCTGAGCAGCGAGGCATTGGCCGATGCCAGCGGCTGGGGCTTGCCCAAAGTGTTGGCGGCGTTGACCGAGCTGGAAATGGAAGGACGCGCCACCTGTGACAATGGGCGCTGGTTTGCACGCTAGGTTTTATGGGGAAGATCGGTAAACTGCCCACAGCCTTATTTGCGTTGCGGGAGAAACTTTCATGGTCAACAGTTGGCGTGTGCAACAAGCCGCGCGAGAAATTCGCGCCGGGGCGGTGATTGCCTATCCAACCGAAGCGGTCTGGGGCCTGGGTTGTGACCCGTGGAACGAGGAGGCGGTAGAGCGCCTGCTGGCGATCAAGTCGCGGCTGCCCGACAAAGGCCTGATCCTGGTGGCTGACAACATCCACCAGTTCGACTTCCTGTTCGAAGACTTTCCCGAAACCTGGATGGACCGCATGGCCAGCACCTGGCCGGGGCCCAATACCTGGCTGGTGCCACACCAGAACCTGCTGCCGGAATGGATCACCGGCGTGCACGACACCGTCGCGCTGCGGGTCAGCGATCATCCCACCGTGCGCGACTTGTGCTCGTTGGTCGGGCCACTGGTGTCCACCTCGGCCAACCCCCAAGGGCGCCCGGCGGCGCGCACGCGGATTCGCGTCGAGCAGTATTTCCGTGGGCAGATCGATCTGGTGCTTGGCGGTAACCTGGGCGGGCGCAAGAACCCCAGCGTGATTCGTGACCTGGCTACTGGCAAGGTCGTGCGCCCGGACTGATACCGTGTCATCGTTCATCGCGGGCAAGCCTTGCTCCCACAGAGTAAAACCCTGTGGGAGTGAGGCCTGCTTTCACAGGGCATGGTCTGTGGGAGCAAGGCTTGCCCGCGATGAGGCCATCACAAACACCCTGTAATTCAAGGCAGGAGAATGGTCGACCCCGTCGTCCGCCGCGCCGACAGCTCGGTCTGGGCCTTGGCCGCTTCCGCCAGTGGATAACGCTGGTTGATGTCCACCGTGAGCTTGCCGCTACTGATCATCCCAAACAGTTCATCGGCCATGCGCTGCAGGTTTTCGGCATTGTTGGCGTACGTCGCCAGGGTCGGGCGGGTGACGTACAGCGAGCCCTTGGCCGAAAGAATCCCCAGGTTCACACCGTCCACCGCCCCCGAGGCATTGCCGAAGCTCACCACCAGGCCACGGGGGGCGACGCTGTCCAGGGAGGTCAACCAGGTGTCCTTGCCAACCCCGTCGTACACCACGGGCACCTTCTTGCCGTCAGTCAATTCCAGCACGCGCTGTGCGACGTTTTCCTTGCTGTAGTCGATGGTTTCCCAGGCGCCATGGGATTTGGCGATGGCGGCTTTTTCCGGCGAGCTGACGGTACCGATCAGCTTCACGCCCAAGGCTTTGGCCCACTGGCAGGCCAAGGAGCCCACGCCACCGGCGGCGGCGTGGAACAGGATGGTTTCGCCACCCTTGAGTTCGTAGGTCTGGCGCAACAGGTATTGCACGGTCAGGCCCTTGAGCATCACGCCGGCGGCCTGTTCGAAACTGATGGATTCGGGCAGATGCACCAGGTTGGCTTCGGGCAACACATGCACATCGCTGTAGGCCCCCAGCGGTCCGCTGCCATACGCCACCCGGTCGCCGACCTTGAACCGCGTGACGCCGGGACCAATGGCCTCGACCACGCCCGCACCCTCGGCGCCCAGGCCCGAAGGCAGCGCCGGTAGCGGATAAAGACCGCTGCGGTAGTAGGTGTCGATGAAATTCAGGCCGATTGCCTTGTTGCTGACGCGTACCTGCTGCGGGCCCGGCTCGGCCGGCTGATAGTCGACATACTCGAGTACTTCGGGACCGCCGTGGGAACTGAACTGGATACGTTTGGCCATCTTCACTTTCTCCTTGTCGCAGACTTTTTACCAAGCCTGCTATCGGACTCCTAAGCTTGACCGTCGTCAACTGTGGCGTGGGCAAGTGCGGTGGTATCCTGTGCGCCCATTTGCCACCGGCCCGCTATACGCCGCGTAGCGTAGCCCTGATCAAGGTGACGTCATGTCCACTCGTACCGAGGCCGTGAAAGCCTATCTGCTCGACCTGCAAGACCGCATCTGCGCCACCCTGGAAGCCGAGGACGGCGGCACGCGCTTCGTCGAAGATGCCTGGGCCCGGCCCGCCGGGGGTGGCGGTCGCACGCGGGTGATCGAAAACGGCACGGTGATCGAAAAGGGCGGTGTCAACTTTTCCCACGTCTTCGGCAGCGGTCTGCCACCCTCGGCCAGCGCCCATCGGCCGGAACTGGCCGGGCGCGGCTTCGAAGCCTTGGGCGTGTCGCTGGTGATCCACCCGCACAACCCCCACGTACCGACCTCCCACGCCAATGTGCGTTTCTTCATCGCCGAAAAGGAAGGCGAAGAGCCGGTCTGGTGGTTTGGCGGTGGCTTCGACCTGACCCCTTACTACGGCGTAGAAGAGGACTGCGTGCATTGGCACCGCGTCGCCGAACAAGCCTGCGCGCCGTTCGGCCCCGAGGTGTATCCGCGCTACAAGGCCTGGTGCGACAGCTACTTCCACCTCAAGCATCGCAACGAGCCCCGGGGCATCGGCGGCCTGTTTTTCGACGACCTGAACGAGTGGGGTTTCGACACCTGCTTCGCCTTCATTCGCGCCATCGGCGACGCCTATATCGATGCCTACCTGCCCATCGTGCGTCGCCGCAAGCATGACGCGTTCACCGCCAAGCAACGGGAATTCCAGGAATTTCGCCGTGGGCGTTACGTGGAATTCAACCTGGTATACGACCGCGGCACCCTGTTCGGGCTGCAATCGGGCGGACGTACCGAATCGATCCTGATGTCCCTGCCGCCGCAAGTGCGCTGGGGCTACGACTGGAAAGCCGAGCCGGACAGCGAAGAGGCGCGGCTGACCGAGTACTTCCTGCAGGATCGCGATTGGCTGGCGAAGGCCTGAACGGGGATATTCCATGGATCGCTACGTTGTAATGGGTAACCCGATCGGCCACAGCAAGTCGCCGTTGATCCATCGCTTGTTTGCCGAGCAGACCGGGCAAACCCTGGACTACAGCACGCTGCTGGCACCGCTGGAGGATTTCTCCGGTTGCGCCCGGGCATTTTTCCGCGAGGGCCGTGGGGCGAACGTCACGGTGCCGTTCAAGGAAGACGCCTTCCGCCTGGCCGACACCCTGACCGAGCGGGCCCAGCGGGCCGGGGCGGTCAATACGTTGAGCAAACTGGCCGACGGCCGCCTGTTGGGTGACAACACCGACGGTGCCGGGCTGGTCCGGGACCTGACCGTCAACGCCGGCTTCAGCCTCCAGGGCAAACGTATCCTGTTGCTAGGGGCCGGCGGTGCGGTGCGCGGCGCCCTCGAACCGCTGCTGGCCGAAGCGCCGGCCTCGGTGATCATCGCCAACCGCACGGTGGAAAAAGCCGAACTGCTGGCCAAGTCGTTCGCTGACCTGGGCCCGGTCTCGGCCAGCGGTTTCGACTGGCTTCAAGAACCGGTGGACCTGATCATCAACGCCACCTCCGCGAGCCTGTCGGGGGATGTGCCGCCGATTGCCGCCAGCTTGATCGAGCCCGGCAAGACGGTCTGCTACGACATGATGTATGGCAAGGAGCCGACCTCATTCTGCCGTTGGGCCAGCGAACACGGTGCGGCGGTGGCAATGGATGGCCTGGGCATGTTGGCCGAGCAGGCGGGCGAAGCGTTCTACCTGTGGCGCGGGGTACGCCCGGACACCGCGCCGGTGCTGGCCGAGTTGCGCCGCCAATTGGCGCTGTAGGAGCTGCATAGGAGGTAGGAGCTGTCGAGTGCAACGAGGCTGCGATCTTGCCCCAGGCAATTGAGTCGCAAGTGAAAGAAGATCGCAGCCTTCGGCAGCTCCTACAGGGGTTGAATCAGTTCAATCCTCAAAATGGATCGGGCAATGCTCCGGTCCCTCCAGCTTCAACAACTCCTCCACCACCTGGGGCCGGGCCTTGCGCAAGGTCAGGCTACGCCCCTGGCTGCGCAGGCGCCGGGCTTCCTGGTGGAGCATTTCCACCCCGGAATAATCGATGAAGTTGATCTGCTGGGCATCGATGACCACCCGCTGCGCCTGCAACCGTTGCAGGCGTACTTGCAGGTAATGGCTGGCGCCGAAAAAGATCGAGCCACCCACCCGCAGGATCTCCGCCTCCCCCTCGCGAAAGTGCTGCACCCGCGGCTGTGAGGTGCGCTTGAGGTAGAAAAACAGCGAAGCCAGTACGCCGGCGTAAATAGCGGTTTGCAGTTCCAGCAGCAACGTGGCCAGGCAGGTCAGGCTCATCACCATGAATTCGGCGCGGCTCACGCGGTACAACGCTCGGATACCACGGTGGTCCACCAGCCCCCAGGCGATCAGCAGGATGCTGCCGGCCATGGCCGGAATCGGGATGTGCGCGATCAGTTTCGCCCCGGCGACCGCAAACAATGCCACCCACAAGGCCGAGAACACCCCGGCCAGGGGCGAGCAGGCGCCGGCTTCATAGCTGAGGCCGGAACGGGTGAAGGAACCGGCCGACAAGGATCCGGAGAAAAATCCGCCAACGAGGTTGGAAAGCCCCTGCGCCCTCACCTCCTGATTCGCATCGAGCAATTGCCCGGAACGTACCGACAACGAACGGGCGATGGACAGGCTGGTGACCAGCCCGAGCATGCCCACCGCGACGGCCCCGGGCAGCAAGCGCAAGATCAGCTCCAGGTCCAGCGGCAGCAGCGTCAGCGGTGGCAGGCGCCCGGCGAAGGCGCTGACCAGCGCCACATGCCCGAACATCGCCGGCCACAGCCAGACCACCAGGCTGCTGATGATTAAAGTTATCAACAGGCTCGGCCAGCGCGGCAGCAAGCGCTTGAGCACCACGCCCAGGAGCAGCGTGCCCAATCCCAGCAGCAATGACGGTTTATCCACAGCCTCGATATGGCTGACCAACATCAGCAGGCCCTTCAATGCCGTGGCTTCATTGGGCAAATCGAGGCCCAGCAGGTTCGGCAACTGCCCCAATGCGATCACCACCGCCGCCCCCAGGGTGAAACCCAGCACCACCGAGTGGGAGACGAAATTCACCAGCGCACCGAAACGCAACAGCCCCAGCAGCCACTGGAAAATCCCCGCCAGGACGGTCAGCAGCAGGATCAAGGTGATGTAGTCCTGGCTGGCGGGCACGGCCAACGGACTGACGGTGGCATACAGGACGATGGAGATCGCCGCCGTGGGGCCGCAGATCAGGTGCCACGACGAACCCCAGAGGCAGGCGATCAGCACCGGCACGATCGCCGCGTACAAGCCATATTCAGGCGGCAAACCGGCAATCAGGGCGTAGGCGATGGACTGCGGCAACGCGAGAATCGCGCCACTCAGACCGACGATCAGGTCACGGCCGACACTGGCGCGGGTCTGCCGGGGCAGCCAGCTCAGGAAGGGGAAGAGTGAACAGCGCGTGGGGATTGCCATGGGGCCTCAAGGATGGGGGAATGGGGCAAGGGTATCAGGACCGGGCACCGTTCTCCCTGTGGCGAGGGGATTTATGTGGGAGCAAAGCTTGCTCGCGAAACAGGCACCTCGGTCTCTGAAAGACCGAGTCGTCTTCATCGCGGGCAAGCCTTGCTCCCACATGGATTTCCTCTCTACAGTGCTCCGCGCCCGCAAAGCAGCGGGGCTGTCAGAGCTTGGCCTTCACCGCCGCCAACGCATCCTTGCCATCCAGGGTCTTCACGCCGTCCAGCCACTTGTCCAGCACCGCCGGGTTGGCCTTGATCCAGGCCTTGGCCGCATCGGCGTTGCTGACTTTGTTGTTCACCACCTCGGCCATGATGCTGTTCTCCATTTCCTGGGTGAAGCTCAGGTTGGTCAACAGCTTGCCAACGTTCGGGCAGGCCTGTGCATAACCCTTGCGGGTCAAGGTGTAGACGCTGCCCGTATCGCCGAAATACTTCTCGCCGCCCTTGAGGTAGTGCATTTTCAACTGCACGTTCATCGGGTGCGGCGTCCAGCCGAGGAAGGTCACGAACTTCTGTTTCTTCACTGCCCGGGAGACTTCCGCCAGCATCGCCTGCTCGCTGGACTCCACCAGTTTCCACTCGCCCATGCCGAAGTCATTGGTCTTGATGATTTCTTTCAGGGAGAGGTTGGCCGGGGCGCCGGAACCGATGCCGTAAATCTTCTTGTCGAACTTGTCGGCGAATTTGTTCAGGTCGGCAAAGTTATGCACACCGGCGTCCCAGACGTAGTCCGGGACCGCCAGGGTGAACTCGGTGCCGTCGAGGTTCTTGGCCAGTTGCGTGACGTCGCCAGTGGCCACGAACTTGTCATAGAAGCCCTGCTGCGCCGGCATCCAGTTACCCAGGAACACATCCACCTGGCCGTCCTTGAGGCCACCGAAGGTGATCGGCACCGCAAGGGTGTCGACCTTGGCCTTGTAGCCCATCCCGCCCAACAGGAAACCGGTGATGGCGTTGGTCGCGGCAATGTCGCTCCAGCCCGGATCGGCCATTTTCACGGTCTCGCAGCTCTGCTCGGCCCAAGCCGAAACACTGCTCAACGCCAACAGTCCAGCGGTGAGTACTGTGGATAACTTTTGCATGTGCGTGCCCCTTACGTTATTGGTTTTGGCAGGGTTGTGGATAACGGGCCTTGCGCTCCAGATCGTCGAGGTCGATGTGGTTACGCATGTACTGCTGGCTGGCGTCCACCAGCGGCTGGTGGTCCCAGCTCTTGAGTTTGCCCAGGGTCAGCGCCTGGGCGACAAAACGGCGGCGGCGCTGGCTGGCGAGCACCTGTTGGTGAATAGCCGGAATATCCCACTTGGCGCGGGCCTCGGCGAGAAAATCGGCGAACAGGGATCGATGCTCGGGAGATTGGCTGAGATCTTCCAGCTCCTTGGGATCGTTGCGTACGTCGAACAGCAGGCACGGGTCATCTTCGCTGTAGATGAATTTCCACGGGCCACGACGGATCATCATCAAGGGGCTGATGGTGCCTTCGGCCATGTATTCACCGAAGACTTCGTCATGCCCGCCCTGCCCTTGCAGATGCGGTACCAACGAACGGCCATCCAGTGGCAAGCCGGGTTCCAGCGTACCGCCGGCCAGTTCCACCAGGGTCGGCAGCAAGTCGGCGGTGGACACCGCCGCCCCCACCCGGCCGCTGGCGAACTGCCCCGGCGCGCTGATGAGCAACGGTACGCGGGCAGCCATTTCAAACCAGTGCATTTTGTACCACAGGCCTTTTTCGCCGAGCATGTCTCCATGATCGCCAGAGAAGACGATGATCGTGTCGTCCAGCAGACCGGTATCTTCCAGGGTTTGCAGCAGCTTGCCGACGTTGCTGTCAATGTAGCTGCACGCGCCGAAATAGGCGCGGCGGGCATCACGAATCTTATCCACAGGCAGTGGCTTGTCCCACAGGTCGTAGACCTTCAGCAGCCGCTGGGAATGTGGATCGAGGTCCGTTTGCGCCGGGGTCTGCGGCAACGGAATGTCGTTGTCGCCATACAAATCCCAGAACGCCTTGGGAATCGTGTACGGGTCGTGTGGGTGGGTCATCGACACGGTGAGGCAGAACGGCTGGTCACCGTCTTCGCGGATGTGGTCGAACAGGTACTGTTGGGCCTTGAACACCACTTCTTCATCGAAATCCAGCTGGTTGGTGCGCACGCAAGGGCCGGCCTGCAACACCGACGACATGTTGTGGTACCAACTCGGCCGCACGTCCGGCTCGTCCCAGTTCACCGACCAGCCGTAGTCGGCCGGGTAAATGTCGCTGGTCAGGCGCTCTTCGTAGCCGTGCAGTTGGTCGGGACCGCAAAAGTGCATCTTGCCGGACAGCGCCGTGCGATAGCCGAGCCGACGCAGGTAATGGGCGTAGGTCGGCACGTCCGCAGGAAAATCCGCCGCGTTGTCGTAGGCGCCGATCTTGCTGGGCAACTGGCCGCTCACCAACGTGAAACGCGACGGCGCGCACAACGGGCTGTTGCAATAGGCGGCGTCGAACACCACGCCCTCGGCGGCCAGGCGCGACAGGTTCGGCAGCTTGATCGGCGAAGGACCGTAGATCGGCAACATTGGCGCGGCCATTTGATCGGCCATGATGAAAAGAATGTTCTTGCGCTTCATGTATTCGCGGCATTCCATAGTAGACAGTTATGCGATATTGCTGCGATCGAGCATGTAGCCCCCGGGTTTTGGGGTAAAGCCCATGCAGGATAATGACTAGGATAAGCACAGCTTATGTATGACGCCTTGGGTGACCTGTCCCTGGAACTGTTCCGTGCCTTTGAAGCCGCGGCCCGCCAACAAAGCTTTACGGCGGCGGCGATTGAGCTGGGCACCACGCAACCGGCCATCAGCCAGCAGATCAAGCGCCTGGAAGAGCAATTGGGTACACGGTTGTTCGACCGGATCTATCGCGGCATCGAGCTGACCGAGGCCGGGACGATCCTGTTCGAACAAGTGCAGGCCGGTTTGCAAAGCATCGATGCCGGGCTGAGCGCGATCACCGCCCAACACCAGCATGAGGTGCTGCAGGTCGCCACGGACTTCGCCTTCGCCGCTTACTGGCTGATGCCGCGCTTGCATCGCTTTCACGCCGCCAACCCCCAGGTGGACGTGAGCCTGGTGACCAGCGAACGCAATCACAACATGTTGCGGACCGATATCGACGTTGCCGTGCTGTTCGGCGACGGTCGCTTCAAACAAGGTGAAAGTCGCTGGCTGTTCAGCGAAGAAGTCTTTCCGGTGTGCAGCCCGCTGCTGCTCAAGGATCGCCCCCTGCCCTTACCCGCCCAGGCCTTGGCGGAATTTCCATTGCTGCACCTGCGCGCGAGCAACAGCAATAGCTGGTTCGACTGGAGCGGCGTATTCCGCGAGCTGGGCATCACGTCGCCGCCAGCCCCCGGGCAATTGCGCTTCGACAACTACACGCTCCTCATCCAGGCGGCGATTGGCGGCCAAGGCGTCGCCATCGGCTGGCGACACCTTGTGGATAACTTATTGGCCCAGGGGCTGCTGTGTCGTCCCATCGCCGAAACAGTGCTGTCGCGGCTGGGGTATTACGTGGTCTTGCCCCAGCGTAAACGACGCGGGGGGTTGATCCGGCTGTTTGTGGACTGGTTGATGGAAGAACAGACCAACAGTGCTGAATCGCTCACGGGGTTGCCGTTGCCTTCAATTGCGGTTTGAGGCCGTGGCGAGCACCATGTTTTTGGGGCTGCTTCGCAGCCCAGCGGGAGCAAGCTCCCTCGCCACGGATGTGGATGTCGACAGCTAGTGGGCGGCGACAAAGCTGACATGCTCGCCCACATGCAGCTTCAGGCGTAGCTCATCGGCGATGCCGACCGCCACGCGGTTGAGCCGCTCCAGGGATTCGGCCAGGCCGGGTTCGAGGCTGGTGCTGACCTGGCTGAAATGCTCGATGCCCAGGCCTGGCGCAGCGTAAGGGGCGTTGACCAAGGTCCATTGCAAGGTGCTGTTCTTGAGGGCGTCGAGCACTTCTTCGGCGGCATGGCGTTGCAAATCGTCGTCGGCCTGCTCTTCGTCGAGCACGGCGAAGTCGCCGATTAGGAACAACCGGGGCACGCTCACCGCTTGCATGCCGGAGATCAGTGCATCCACCGCCAGGACTTGCTCCACCGGGCCGGGAATCAAGGTGCGCTCCACTTGTTCGCTGTTCATCGGCAACCCTGGCGCGTTCAACAGGCACACCACGGCGCTGGCGCCGGCAACGCTTTGCTTGACCCGCTCCGGGTCGAAAAGATCGCCGGTCTTGGTCCGCAGGCCCGGGCGTGGAGCCAGGGCGGTAAGATCGTCGAGAATCGCAATGACCTCATGCTGGCGCCGCAGCATTTCAGCCATCAACGCACTGCCGAGGCTGCTCATGGCACCATAGAGCACCACTTTGATGACCGGGGTTTCAGCGTTTTTCATGGCTGTTTTCCTCTTTAACGCGCATGTAAAGGCTCTGACCCGCGGCAAACGGCGAGGGTTCGGCCTCTTTTCCAAGGAGTACAGATGCAGCGGATCAAGGGCTACCACGCCCACGTGTATTTCGACGCCAGCACCCTCGACCAGGCGCGAGCCCTGTGCGAGGAAGCGGCGCAGTTGTTCCCGCTGAAAATGGGCCGTGTCCATCAACGTCCGGTCGGCCCGCACCCGGACTGGAGCTGTCAGTTGGCGTTCGATCCGCAGTACATCGGCGTGGTCCTGCCGTGGCTGGCGCTGAATCGCAAGGGCCTGGTGATTTTCCTGCACCCGGAGACCGGCGATGACCTGACGGACCACACCGAGCATGCGATCTGGATGGGCGCGGTGCGGCCGTTGAATCTTTCAGCGTTTAAGGCAAGCACCTGATTGCTGTTGTGGCGAGGGAGCTTGCTCCCGCTCGGTCGCGCAGCGGCCGCAAAATCCTGGGGCCGCTTCGCAGCCCAGCGGGAGCAAGCTCCCTCGCCACACAGCAACACAGCAACACAGCAACGCAGCAACGCAGCAACGCAGACCCGCTTGACCAACCATCAGCCATTGCAGCGGCGAAAGCTTGCTGAAAGCTAGCGCGATTAGGATCACCTCACTTCCGGCAAAAGACCGGTCGGCCAAAAGCGAGTTTTCAAGGCTCGTTCGGCCCTTTTAACAACAACAATGGTGATTCTGATGTCCGCTGCTACCCGTCCCGTTGCACCCACTCCATCCGTCCCCCTCGTGCTTTGCATCTCGCGCTGACCTGACCGGTTCGCCTTTCATAGCCGCGCCACGCCTGGAGTATCTCCCATGCTGACTTTCCTTGGCTTCGCCATGGTCATCACGTTCATGTTCCTGATCATGACCAAGCGCCTGTCCGCGCTGATCGCCCTGATCATAATCCCGATCCTGTTCGCCCTGTTCGGTGGCTTCGCGCCGAAAATTGGCCCGATGATGCTCGAAGGCATCACCAAGCTCGCCCCGACCGGGGTGATGCTGATGTTCGCGATTCTGTATTTTGCCCTGATGATCGACTCCGGCCTGTTCGACCCGGCCGTGCGCAAGATCCTCAAGCTGGTCAAGGGCGACCCGTTGAAAGTTTCGGTCGGTACCGCCGTTCTGGCGCTCGTCGTTTCCCTCGATGGTGACGGCGCGACCACTTACATGATCTGCGTGGCCGCGATGCTGCCGCTCTACAGCCGTATCGGCATGAGCCCACGCATCATGGCCGGCCTGATCATCCTCGCCGGTGGCGTGATGAACATGACCCCGTGGGGCGGCCCGACGGCCCGGGCGGCCAGTGCGCTGCATGTGGACCCGTCCGACATCTTCGTGCCGATGATTCCCGCCATGCTGGCCGGCGTCGTGGCGATCCTGGCGATCTCCTACATGTACGGCAAACGCGAGCGCGCACGCCTGGGTGAATTGCACCTGGCGGGCGACGAGATCGACCACAGCGAAATCAGCGTGTCCCAGTTCCCAGACGCCCGTCGTCCGAAGCTGATCTGGTTCAACGGCGCGCTGACCCTGGCCCTGATGTGCACCCTGATCGCTGGCCTGTTGCCGCTGCCGGTGCTGTTCATGGTGGCCTTCAGTATCGCGATGATCGTCAACTACCCGTGCCTGCAACAGCAGAAAGACCGCGTCGCGGCGCACGCCGGCAGTGTGTTGGCGGTAGTCGGGCTGATTTTCGCCGCGGGTATCTTCACCGGCATCCTGTCCGGTACCGGCATGGTCGACGCCATGTCCAAGAGCCTGCTGGCGGTCATTCCGGAGTTCCTCGGTCCTTACCTGGCAGTCATCACTGCGCTGGTGAGCATGCCCTTCACATTCTTCATGTCTAACGATGCATTTTATTACGGGGTGTTACCGGTTTTGGCCGAAGCCGCCAGCCACTACGGCATCACCGCCGTTGAAATGGCCCGTGCCTCCATCGTTGGCCAGCCCGTCCACCTGTTAAGCCCGCTGGTTCCGTCGACCTACCTGCTGGTAGCCTTGGCCGGGATCGAGTTCGGCGATCACCAGCGCTTCACCTTGAAGTGGGCAGTACTGGTTTGCCTGTGCATAATGTTCGCCGCCTTGCTGATGGGGATTTTTCCGCTGTTCAGCACTCTATAAAAGCAACGCTCGCCCTGCCGTGCCGATCTGACAAGAAGGCGCGGCTCGGCCTAACACTCGCTCAAAGGAACTCACATGGAATGGCTGACCAACCCCGAAATCTGGGTTGCCTTCTTTACCTTGACCGCCCTGGAAATCGTCCTGGGCATCGACAACATCATCATGATCTCGATCCTGGTCAGCCGCATGCCCAAGCACATGCAGGCGCGCACCCGGATCTTCGGCCTGGCGCTGGCCATGATCACGCGGATCCTGTTGCTGTTGTCCATCACCTGGGTCATGCGCCTGACGGCGGATTTGTTCGAAGTGTTCGGCCAGGGTATCTCCGGTCGTGACCTGATCCTGTTCTTCGGTGGCCTGTTCCTGCTGTGGAAAAGCTCCCAGGAGATGTACCACGCGCTGGAAGGCGAAGATGAAACCAACGACGAACCTTCGGGCAAGGGCGGCAACTTCATCTACACCATCATCCAGATCGCGATCATCGACATCGTGTTCTCCCTGGACTCGGTCATTACCGCGGTCGGCATGGTCTCCCATGTACCGGTGATGGTTGCCGCCATCGTCGTTGCCGTACTGGTGATGATGCTGGCTTCGGGCACCATCAGCACGTTCATCGACAAACACCCGTCGCTGAAGATGCTGGCGCTGTCGTTCCTGCTGGTGGTGGGTACCGTGCTGATCGCCGAGTCGTTCGACGTGCACGTGCCAAAAGGCTACGTCTACTTCGCCATGGCGTTCTCCCTGGCGGTGGAAGCGGTCAACATCAAGATGCGCACCGCGATCGCACGCAAGCGCAAGCAGCAGGATCCGGTGAAACTGCGCAAGGATGTTCCGGGCCAGTAATGGCATCGGGCATTTGAATGAAGGGGCTCTTTGGAGCCCCTTTTTCATGCCCCGAGAAAGGCCCGGTGCACATAACCCTGTGGGAGCGAGCTTGCTCGCGATAGCGGTCTGTCAGCCAAAGAAGATGTTGAATGTCTGGGCCCCATCGCGAGCAAGTTCGCTCCCACAGGGGCTGCGGGGTATTTTTATGACAGTTTTGTTTCAAACGATTCTTTAGCTGTGCAATGCTGGCGCCCGAACCGTTCGCCAACTACAGCTTAAATACAAGAACGAAGAATGTGGCATCGTCAATTTGTTCCTTTGGGACGCTAACAGGGGGCCTCTCATGCTGACCCTGCTGAATTTGCTCTCCGCCGTGGCCCTGCTGATCTGGGGCACGCATATCGTGCGTACCGGCATCTTGCGGGTCTACGGCTCGAACCTGCGCCATGTCATTGGCCAGAACATGTCCCAGCGCTGGCTGGCGTTTATCGCAGGGATCATGGTCACGGCCATGGTCCAGAGCAGTAACGCCACGGCCATGCTCGTCACCTCGTTCGTCGGCCAGGGCCTGATGGCGTTGACGCCGGCCCTGGCGACCATGTTGGGCGCCGATGTTGGCACCGCGCTGATGGCACGGGTGCTGACCCTCGACCTGTCGTGGCTGTCGCCGCTGCTGATTTTCCTCGGGGTGATTTTTTTCCTTTCGCGCAAACAGACCCGCGTCGGGCAAATGGGCCGGGTCGGCATCGGCCTGGGCCTGATCATCCTGGCCCTGCAATTGATCGTCGAAGCCGCCGCGCCCATCACCCACGCCCAAGGCGTGAAAGTGATCTTCGCCTCACTGACCGGCGACATCCTGCTCGATGCGCTGGTCGGCGCGCTGTTCGCGATGATTTCCTATTCCAGCCTGGCCGCCGTGCTACTGACCGCGACGCTGGCCGGTGCCGCGGTGATCAGCCTGCCGGTGGCCATCGGCCTGGTGATCGGCGCCAATATCGGCAGCGGCGTATTGGCCTTCCTCAGCACCAGCATGCAGAACACCGCCGGACGCCAGGTGGCGCTGGGCAGCCTGCTGTACAAGCTGATCGGGCTGTTGTTGATCATTCCGGTGCTCGATCCGCTGGTGGGCTGGCTCGACAGCCTGGATTTCAGCCCCCAGGAAACGGTGATCGGTTTTCATCTGCTCTACAACACTGTGCGGTGCCTGGTGCTGCTGCCCAGCGTCGGCCCGATGGCCAAGCTCTGTGCCTGGCTGCTGCCGGAACGGCCCGAAACCAACGGCACGGCCAAGCCCCGCCACCTGGACCCCACGGCCCTCGCCACCCCGAGCCTGGCGCTGGCCAACGCGGCCCGTGAAACCCTGCGCATTGGCGACCTGATCGAGAACATGCTCGAAGCCATGCTGGACGTGCTGCGCGGCCAGCAGACCGCGGTGACCCAGGAAGTGCGGCGCATGAGCGATGACGTCGAGGCACTGTGCAGTGCAATCAAGTTGTACATGGCGCAAATGCCCCGTGAAGACCTCAGCGAACAGGACAGCCGCCGCTGGGCGGAGATCATCGAACTGGCGATCAACCTCAAGCTGGCCAGCGACCTGATCGAGCGCATGTTGCGCAAGGTCCAGCAGCAGAAGACCTCCCAGCGCCGCTCCTTTTCCGATGTGGGCCTGGAAGAGTTGGCGGGGCTGCACAGCCACTTGATCGCCAACCTGCGGCTGGGGTTGTCGGTATTCCTCAGCGCCGACCGGGAAAGCGCCCGCCAGTTGCTGCGTGAGAAACGTCGTTTTCGGGCGCAGGAACGGCGTATGGCCCATGCCCATGTCAGCCGCCTGCAACGCAAAGTCGTCCAAAGCCTGGAGACCAGTTCCCTGCACCTGGAGCTGATTGCCGACATGAGGCGCCTCAATTCGCTGTTTTGCGGCAGCGCCTATGTGGTGCTGGAGACGGCCGAGATCGGTGCGCTGGCGGCGGATGAAATTAGCGACATTACCCATTCGCCTTGAACAACTGGCGCATTGGTCAGTCAGTAACAATGTCAGTCAATAACAATGGCTCGGGCCTAAAACCGTTCACCGGCCCGCCTGCTCCCGTTGTCATGAATACCGCATAAATTCGATGGGGGAGCGAGCCAACTCCGGGCGCGATCCGCCGATGACGGCCTGCCCCGGCACCATGGACCCTCACTCAGCCGCCAGGAAGCCCTTATGCGTTGTCTGTTGCTCGCCTTTCTTTTGCTCGGCTCACTGCCCGTGGTTGCCCTGGACCGGTTCCAGGTCGAAGGCTATACGCTGCCCAACGGCATGCAGCTGATGCTCAAGCCCGGCACCGAGCGCGGGCATGTGGCGATCCGGCTGGTGGTCGGCGTGGGCCTGGACGACTTCAGTTGCGCCGACAAGGAACTGCCGCACCTGCTCGAACACCTGCTGTTCAGCGGCGTCGATGACAGTGGTGAAGGCGGCCTGGAAGAGCGCATGCAGGCCTTGGGTGGCGAATGGAATGCCTTCACCAGCAACGCCGACACCACGTTCGTCATCGAGGCGCCGGCGCGCAATCAACGCAAGGTGCTGGACCTGCTGCTGACGCTGTTGACCCGCACCCGTATCGACGAAAAAGCCCTGGAGGCGGCCAAGCGGGTGGTGGAGCGCGAGGACGGTGGTCACTACACCCACCTGCAACGCTGGCTCGATCACCAGGACCTGGGCCACAAGGCCAGCAACCAACTGGCGGTTGAGTTGGGCCTGCGCTGCGCGGAACGGGCCGAGGTCCAGCGCCATACCCTCGCCCGCCTCGAACAAGTGCGCAAGGCCTGGTATGCGCCGAACAACATGACGCTGATCGTGGTCGGGGATCTCGACCGACTGCTGCCCGCCTACCTGGAACGCGCCTTTGGCGAACTCGAGCCGGTGGAGCCCAGTGCCCACGAGGCGCTGCCGCAGATCCGCTACAAGGCAGTGACCAAGCGCAACCTGATCCGTGGCCTGGCCGGCGACAGTGCCAAACTTCACTGGCTGTTCCCGGAACCGGTGCTGGACGAGCAGCATGACGAAACCTTCGACCTGCTCAAGGACTATCTGGATTGGGCACTTTATCGCCAACTGCGCCTGGCCCGCGGCCTGTCCTACGGGCCATGGACCGAGCGCGAAGTGTTCGGCGGCGTCGGCTTCTTCAGCCTGAACGCCGACCTGTCCCGCGAAGACCTGCCCGAGGCCGAACAGGCGCTGGAAGAACTGCGCAAGACCTTGCTCAAGGATGGCCTGGACCCCGCCAGTTTCGTGCGCATCAAACGCGCGGCCATCGCCCATCAGTCCTGGGCGGTTCAAGGTAACAGCGCGCTGGCCGATTACTACTGGGGCGCCTTGGGCGACTATGAAGACGGTCGCTTCGCCAACCCGGCCGTGCGCCTGCAGGAGGTGAGCCTGGAACAGGCCAACGGGGCCCTGCGCGAACTGCTCAAGGACCCGGGTTACCTGCGCATCGAGAAGCCGTTGCTCAGTGACGATGAGCTCGTCTGGGGGCTGGGCGGCTTGCTGGGGTTGTTGCTGCTCGGCTTGGTGACATGGCAGGTACGCCGACGGGCCCGACCGAACGAAGACTGAAAGACCGCATCGCGCCCATCGCGGGCAAGCCTTGCTCCCACAGGTTGGGGGAGTCTTCTGTGGGAGCAAAGCTTGCTCGCGAAAACAGGCCCCTCGATTTCTGAAAGACCGTATCGAGTCCATCATGGGCAAGCCTTGCTCCCACAGAAAACGCCCTCACCACAAGAGTGCTCGTCACATCGATGTCCTGGCGATACTCTGTCAGGGATATTTCCTACGACTTACTGTGAAACTACCGAATGCAAAACCTGACGGTCTATATCCAGCGCATCCTTGAATTGATGAAGCGCTATCCAGGGGTCATTGCGCTCGGTGGTTTCATCTCCGGGGTCGGCAGTTTCATGCTGGTGGACCGCCAGCAGGGCCTGGCCACCTGGATCGCCATCATGATGCTGGTGAGCTGGCTCTGGTTGATGGTCGAGAACAGCATGACCCAGCTGTTCACGCGGATTTTCAAACGGGAGATCCCCCAGCCGCTGTTGCGTTACGCCACGCAGATGATTCACCAGGAAAGCCTGTTTTTCGTCCTGCCGTTTTTCTTCATCACCACCACCTGGAACAGCAGCCAACTGATTTTCACCGGCCTGCTGACGGTCGCGGCGCTGATCTCGATCACCGATCCGCTGTACTACAAATGGCTGGCGCCACGGCGCTGGGCGTTCCTGGCGTTGCACACGCTGACCCTGTTCGCCGCCCTGCTCACCGCGTTGCCGGTCATCCTGCACCTGACCACCGACCAGAGCTTCAAGCTGGCCCTGGGCATTGCCATGCTGCTGTCGTTTCCCAGCCTGGCCTCGATCTTCCCGATCCGCACCGTACGCAACGCCCTGGCCATTTTGTGTATCACCGTCGGGATTGGTGCCGCCGGCTGGGTGCTGCGCTCCTGGGTACCGCCAGCGACATTGTGGATGACCGAGGTGGCGATCAGCACCCAACTGGAAGACCGCACCCCCGGGGCCAGTCTCAAGGAAGTCAGCGCCGCCCAGATCCGCGGCAACGGCCTGTATGCCTACACCGCGATCAACGCACCACGTGGGCTCGACGAGCGGATCTATCACGTCTGGCAGTTCAACGGTAAGGAAGTGGATCGTATCGCCCTGGACATCCATGGCGGGCGCAAGGAAGGCTATCGCGCCTGGACGCACAAACAGAATTTCCCGGACGACCCGACCGGCAAATGGCAGGTGCGGGTGCTGACGGAAAATGGCCAGATGATCGGTGTACTGCGTTTCAACGTGAGCGCCGCTGCACCCGAAGCAAAATGATGGCGATTGTGCTATCAGGTAGCGCTGTTCAAGCCGAACGAGCATGGAGCTTATGACCCCCAGCCCCCACATGGGCAGTGCCCGACTCGACACGTCCGGCTCGCCGGCGCAGCTGTGGATCGGCGGCGACTGGACGCTGGCCCATTACCCACAGCTCAAGCGCCTGGGCGAATCGCTACGTGGCCGGTACGACGAAAACACCCGGATCGACCTCAACGGCCTCGGTGCCCTCGACACCGCCGGGGCCTCGTTACTGGTGGAACTGCTGGGCTCCGAACGGCTGGGCAAGACCACCGAACACCCGGACTGCAGTTTGCCGGCAGCCGAGCGCGCGTTGTTGCAGACGGTGTACTGCTCGCTGACGGATTTCTGCGTACCGGACAAAGAACCGAAAGTCAGCGTCGTGACCCAGTTGCTGACGCGCATCGGTCGCGCCGTGGAGAAGGTCTGGCAGGACACCCTGCAATTGCTCGGTTTTGTCGGCCTGATCCTGGAAACCCTGGCCCGCGGGCTGTTTCACCCGCGGCGCTGGCGCATCACGCCGATGGTCGTGCACATCGAGCAGACCGGCCTGGACGCGGCGCCCATCGTGGCCTTGCTGACGTTCCTGGTGGGCGCGGTGGTGGCCTTTCTCGGGGCGACGGTGCTGGCGGATTTCGGCGCCAGTATCTTTACCGTGGACCTGGTGGCGTTCTCGTTCCTGCGCGAATTCGGCGTGTTGCTGACGGCGATTCTCATGGCGGGCCGCACCGCCAGCGCATTCACCGCGCAGATCGGCTCGATGAAAGCCAACGAAGAAATCGACGCGATCCGCACCCTTGGCCTCGACCCCGTCGAGCTGCTGGTGGTGCCACGGGTGCTGGCCCTGCTGGTGGCGCTGCCCATGCTGACGTTCGTGGCGATGCTCTCGGGCATCATTGGCGGCGGTGTCGTGTGTGCGCTGTCGCTGGGCATTTCCCCGGCCATGTTCCTGTCACTGCTGCAATCGGACATTGGCGTGCAGCACTTCGTGGTGGGGATGGTCAAGGCGCCGATCTTTGCCTTCCTGATCGCTGCCGTGGGCTGCCTGGAAGGCTTCAAGGTCAGCGGCAGCGCCGAATCGGTCGGGGCCCACACCACCTCCAGCGTGGTGCAGTCGATTTTCGTGGTGATTGTGCTGGATGCCGTGGCCGCGCTGTTTTTCATGGAGATGAGCTGGTGAGTCGACCTTCCAGGACGCCCGCCGAGGCGGTGATTCAGGTGCGTGGCCTGTGCAATCGCTTTGGCCGCCAGAGCGTGCATGAAAACCTCGACCTGGACGTCTACAAGGGCGAGATCCTCGCCGTGGTGGGCGGCTCCGGCAGTGGCAAGTCGGTGCTGCTGCGCAGCATCGTCGGCTTGAACCAGCCCAGCGAGGGTTCGGTGCGGGTGTTCGGCCAGGACTTGCCGAGCCTGTCCCAGGAGCAGCGTTCGCGGGTAGAACGGCGCTTTGGCGTGCTGTTCCAGAAAGGCGCGCTGTTTTCGTCCCTGACCGTGACAGAAAACGTCGCCCTGCCCCTGATCGAGCACGCCGGCCTCAGTCGAGCAGATGCCGAACACCTGGCGGCGGTGAAACTCGCCCTGGCCGGGCTGCCGCTCTCGGCCGCGGACAAGTACCCCGCCTCGCTGTCCGGCGGCATGATCAAGCGCGCCGCCCTCGCCCGTGCGCTGGCCCTGGACCCGGACATCCTGTTTCTCGACGAACCCACCGCCGGCCTCGACCCCATCGGCGCGGCGGCGTTCGACCAGTTGATCCTGACGCTGCGCGACGCCCTGGGCCTGAGCGTGTTCCTGGTCACCCATGACCTGGACACCCTCTACACCATCACCGACCGGGTGGCGGTGCTGGCGCAGAAAAAAGTGCTGGTGGCCGATGTCATCGACAAGGTGTCGGAAACCGACGACGCCTGGATTCATGAATACTTTCATGGCCCTCGCGGCCGCGCGGCTTTATCCGCCGCTACACAGTCCAACGAGGTTTGACATGGAAACCCGAGCCCATCATGTGCTGATCGGCCTGTTCACCGTCATTGTGGTGGTCAGCGCCCTGCTGTTCGGCCTCTGGCTAGCCAAGTCCAGCGTGGACAGCGAGTTCAAGGATTACGAAGTGGTGTTCAACGAGGCCGTCAGCGGCTTGTCCAGGGGCAGCTCGGTGGAATACAGCGGCATCAAGGTCGGCGACGTGGTGAACCTGCGCCTGGACCCGAACGACCCGCGCCGGGTGCTGGCGCGGGTGCGCTTGAGCGGTGAGACCCCGATCAAGCAAGACACCCAGGCCAAGCTGGCGCTGACCGGCATCACCGGCACCTCGATCATCCAGCTCAGCGGCGGCACGCCCCAGAGCCCGCCATTGACCGGGCACGACGGCGAACCGCCGGTGATCATCGCCGCGCCCTCGCCGATCGCCCGCCTGTTGAACAACAGCGATGACGTGATGACCAGCATCAACCTGCTGCTGCACAACGCCAATGAGGTGTTTTCCTCGGACAACGTCCAGCGCCTGAGCAATACCCTCGATCATCTGGAGCAAACCACCGGGGTCATCGCCGATCAGCGTGGCGATATTCGCCAGGCCATGCAGCAATTGGCGGCCGTCGGCAAACAGGCCAGTGCCACGCTGGAACAGACCACGGCGTTGATGCGCAATGCCAATGGGCTGCTCAACGACCAGGGCAAACAGGCCTTCGGCAGTGCCGGCCAGGCCATGGACGCTCTGGCCCGCAGCACCGCGACCCTCGACAAACTGTTGAACGACAACCGCGATTCGCTGAACAACGGCATGCAGGGCCTCAATGCCCTGGCGCCAGCCGTGCGCGAGCTGCGGGAAACCCTGAGTGCCCTGCGCGGTATATCCCGACGCCTGGATGCCAACCCCAGCGGCTATTTGCTGGGCAATGACAAGGACAAGGAATTCACGCCATGAAACCGTTCCATCGATTCGTCTGTCCGGGCCTGGTGCTGGCGGGGTTTATCCTGTTGACCGGTTGTTCGATCCTGCCCAAGGCCGAGCCTTCGGACATCTATCGCCTGCCCGCCGCCCAGGCACCGGCCTCCGCGGGCACGCCGGTGAGCTGGTCGTTGCGCCTGGCCAGCCCGCAGGCCAGCGAAGTGCTCAACAGCCCGAAAATCGCGGTCATTCCCCAAGGCAACCTGCTCAGCAGCTACGCCGCCTCGCGCTGGAGCGACCCCACCCCGGTATTGGTGCGCAACCGCTTGCTCGACGGCTTTGCCCAGGACGGGCGGGTCCGGCTGTTGAGTGTCGCTGACAGCAACCTGCAAGCCGACCTGGAGCTGGGCGGGCAATTACAGGCGTTCCAGACCGAGTACCAGGGCAGCGCCGCCAGCGTGGTGGTCCGCCTGGACGCGTTGCTGGTGCGAGGGTTCGACCAGCGCATCCTGGCCAGCCGCCGTTTCGAAGTGCGCCAGCCATTGAACGATGTGAAGGTGCCGGCGGTGGTGGACGGCTTTGGCCGGGCCAGTGACCGGCTGACCGCCGAAGTGGTGAACTGGACGTTGGAGCAGGGCCAGCGTTTCGCAACGCCGGCCCCCTGAAGGCCTCAGCCAAAGAACCAGTAGCAGACCCCGATCGCCGACAGGACGCCCGCCAGTTCGGCCAACAGCGCGCAACCCACGGCGTGGCGCGCCCGCTGGATGCCGACGGCGCCGAAGTACACCGCCAGCACGTAGAACGTGGTCTCGGTGCTGCCCTGGATAGTCGCCGCCACCAGGGCCGGGAAGCTGTCCACGCCGGAGGTCTTCATGGTCTCGATCAGCATCGCCCGGGCGGCGCTGCCGGAGAACGGCTTGACCATGGCCGTCGGCAAGGCATCGACGAACCGCGTATCCCAGCCGGCCCACTCCACCAGGTGGCGAATGCCGTCGAGGCCGAAATCCAGCGCCCCCGACGCCCGCAGCACGCCGACGGCGCAAAGCATCGCCACCAGGTACGGCAACAGGTTCTTGGCAACGTCGAACCCTTCTTTCGCGCCTTCGATGAAGGCCTCGTACACCTTGACCTTGCGCAGCGCGCCCACCACCAAAAACATAATGATCAGGCCAAACAGGGTCAGGTTGCCCAGGATCGATGACAACCCCGCCAGGGCCGTGGCCGAGAGCGTCGCCAGCAACGCCATGAAGCCGCCCAGCGCCAGCGCCCCCGGGATCAGGTAGGCCAGCACCACCGGGTCCCAGAGGCGCAGGCGCTGCATGAATGCCACGGACAACAACCCCATCAGGGTCGAGCCGCTGGTGGCGATCAGGATTGGCAGGAACACCAGGGTCGGGTCCGGCGCGCCTTGCTGGGCGCGGTACATGAAGATGGTCACCGGCAGCAGCGTCAGCGACGAGGCGTTGAGCACCAGGAACAGAATCTGCGCATTGCTGGCAATCGTCGCGCTGGGGTTGAGGTCTTGCAGGGCACGCATGGCCTTGAGGCCGATGGGGGTGGCCGCGTTGTCCAGTCCCAGGCCGTTGGCGGCGAAGTTGAGGGTGATCAGGCCGATCGCCGGATGGCCGGCGGGCACTTCCGGCATCAAGCGCAAGAACAGCGGGCCGAGGGCCTTGGCCAGCCAGTCGACGATGCCGGCCTTTTCGGCGATGCGCAGGAAGCCCAGCCAGAGGGTCAGGGTGCCGAACAGCAGGACCATGACCTCCACCGACAGCTTGGCCATGGCGAAAATACTTTCCACCATGGCCGCGAAGATCCCGGCGTTGCCACCGATCAGCCACTGCGCCAGCGCCGACACGGCTGCCACGATAAAGAAGCCAAGCCACAGGCCATTGAGCATCGGTTAAATCCCCCGGAAGATGCGGCGAATGATAGCGGGGCTGGCAGAAACGACAAACCCCGGATTTCTCCGGGGTTTGCTTGGCACTGCGCAGGGACTGACAGAAGTCCTATGGCAGATCCTGTGGGAGCCGGGGTTGTTCAGAATCTTTACGCCTGACAAAAATTCCTGTGGGAGCCGAGCTTGCTCGCGATAGCGTCGGATCAGTCAGCATTGATGTTGGCTGACACACCGCAATCGCGAGCAAGCTCGGCTCCCACAATGGCCGGGGTTGTTCAGGCACTTGGCTGCTGGCCCAAACTCCCACAATGGATCTCAATGGCTGGAAGGTTCCCCCGCCGGCAGCGGCTCCTTGCTGCGCCAGTGCGGCAGGGAGTTCCAGTAGCGCTGGCCCTTGGCATCGTCGTACATGCCTTCCCAACGGGCGATGACCAGCACGGCCAGGGCGTTGCCGATGACGTTCAGCGCGGTACGGGCCATGTCCATGATGCGGTCGACACCGGCGATGAAGGCCAGGCCTTCCAGGGGAATGCCCACGCTGCCCAGGGTGGCCAGCAGCACCACGAACGACACGCCCGGTACGCCGGCGATGCCTTTGGAGGTGACCATCAGGGTCAGTACCAGCAGCAATTGCTGGCTGATGGACAGATCGATGCCGTACAACTGGGCGATGAAGATCGCCGCGATGCTCTGGTACAGGGTCGAACCGTCGAGGTTGAACGAATAACCGGTGGGCACCACGAAGCTGCAAATGGCCTTCGGCGCGCCGTAGGCTTCCATCTTCTCGATCACCCGCGGCAGTACGGTTTCGGAGCTGGCGGTGGAGTAAGCCAGCACCAGCTCGTCCTTGAAGATGCGCATCAGCTTGAGCACCGAGAAGCCGAACAGACGGGCGATCAGACCCAGCACCACGAAGGCGAAGAAGGCGATGGCGACATAAACCAGGATCACCAGTTTCGCCAGCGGCAGCAGGGATGCGAAGCCGAAGTTGGCGACCGTCACCGCGATCAGGGCGAACACACCGATTGGCGCGTATTGCATGATCATGTGGGTGACCTTGAACATGCTTTCCGACACGCCCTGGAACATCTTCACCAGCGGTTCGCGCAGGTCCGATTGCAGGCTGGACAGACCCAGGCCGAACAATACGGAGAAGAAGATGATCGGCAGCATCTCGCCACGGGCGACCGCTGCGAAGATGTTAGACGGGATCAGGTTGAGAATGGTCTCGATGAACGCATGCTCATGCTGGACTTCAGCGGCGGTGGCCTGGTACTTGGAAATGTCCACCGTGCCCAGGGTGCTCATGTCGATGCCGCTGCCCGGTTGGAAGAAATTGGCCAGCAACAGGCCGACGACGATGGCGATGGTGGTGACGATTTCGAAGTAGAGAATGGTCTTGAGGCCGATACGCCCGAGCTTCTTCGCGTCGCCGACCCCGGCAATGCCGACGATCAGCGAGGAAATCACGATCGGGATCACGATCATCTTGATCAGGCGGATAAAGATGTCGCCCGCCGGTTGCAGCACATTGCTGATCCACCAGGCCTTTTCGGCACTGAAATGGTTGAGCAGCGCGCCCAATGCAATCCCGAGCACCAGACCGATGAGGATCTGCCAGGCGAGGCTTAGTCGTGCCTTCTTCATATCGTTACCCTTACTTCAGTTGGACTCGGGCAGTGGCGCGAGCGGCTCGTCGATGACGAAAAACGTTCGCGCCACTGCCCCCGTATAAGGTCACCCCGAGCGCATTAGCGGCTTACTGGCAGGCGAAAAAAGGCGCAACTATTGCGATGCCAGGGGGGCTCGTCTAATGCCGTAAACGCCTACCCCATGCCGAATCGGCATGAGAATTTCCAAACGAAACCCGCATTACAAGCGGTTCGAATGCGACATTTTTGCAGGCATAAGTGCCGTGAACCGGCCATTTCAGCGTAGCTGGGCTTTTTCTTCCAAGCGTGAGGATTCGATGAAACGGCAACGGGTCGAGACGCGATCCACGAGAGAAATCGTCTCGCTATTCTCCGATATACGGTCAGGGAAAGGGTAATAAATTGGCGAGAGGAGACAAAATGCCGCATCACGGCCTGCTTACGACGCCAGAATCGAGCAACCGCTCTGGCCCACGCAGGGTGCGACACGAAGCTCTACGCAAGTTCGCCAAGCCGTGAGGGCTTTGCGAACTTGCGTCACAGCTTTTTACCTGACCCGGCCCTTTCGCAGGCACCCCTTGTGCCCGTAGGTCACTCCGACGCACATCCGCCAGAACGTCCCAGCCCCTTGGTCATGCACTGGCCCTCCTCGGGCTGTGCAGCAGGAAAAAACAGGGCTGCTTTTTCCATTTCAGAATCAGTACCAGTTCGGATCTTTCTTGAGTTGTTCCATTAACAGTTTTTGCATACCTTCATCGGGATCACCGAGAAAACGGTAGTCGGCATGACGGGTCGGCGACTTGTCGGCCGGCAGTCCGGCAGGGACTTCCACCAACATGGCGTAGGCCTCGTCCTTGTCGAAACTGAAGGCGACGATCAGGCGCTTGCTGCGACACGTGGCCTGGGTTTCACACAGCGGTCCCACCAAGTACTTGTCGCCGTCCTCCTCGACAGCATTCATCTGTTCCGAATCGCCTGACAGGTTCATCACCCATTCGGGCAGGCGTTCTTCTTTTTTGACGACATGCTGCCAAGTCTCACGGTATTGCGGGTCCGCCTCCAGCAACTGGTTGGCGCGCATCTGTCCGTCATTGGCAGCCATTGCCACGGCACTGCCGCCCAACAACAGGGCGGCGGCCAGTCCTTTGAATGAAACGCTCATGGTCAGCCTCGGCCACGACGGCCAAAGAAGAAGGAAGCGATGAACATCACCAGGAACACGACAAAGAGAATCTTGGCGATGCCCGTGGCGGTGCCTGCGATACCACCGAAGCCCAGTACCGCGGCGATGATGGCAATGATCAGGAAAGTAATTGCCCAGCTCAACATGGTGATTCTCCTTACGCTTTTCTATTTAGTGAGGGTCTCGCGGTGATGGTTCCGGCACAGTGGACGACCGGTACATCGGGTTAAAACACCCAGCGCTCTTCACGCGGCATATCGGTCACTGGCTGAGCCTGATCGACATCCATCATGCGCATGGAAGCAGAAGCTTCTGCGGCGCTGACGGCGGTGAAATGGGTTTGTGGGGCACGGTAAATGGACACCTGGGGTGATTCTGGCTGTTGACGTTCGTGCCAAAGCAGCCATTGCTGGCCAATCACGAGCGTGACCAGCAATGCCAGGGCAGCCCATAAGCCCTGCTGGATGTTCAAGGAAGAGAGTCGAAACTGCGCGGCACATTGACGATTCATCCTGAAATTCCTCCCACCCGGGTGTGGTGATCTGGTTGAGGCGCTCTTACGCCACGTTGACCAGAGCATTGCAGCCGGCGTGCCAGGATTTTTTAAGAGTTAAATCCTTTTAAAATCAAACAGTTAATAAATGATTGCGAGGCATGGGGAACGCATCCTGCACGATGGCCCACGCGCACGTCGTGCGTATTGCACGAATGGAAGGGAAAAGGCGTAAGGTTGTTTTGGAATTTCCTGTCGGACGCAGCCGTCGGAATCAGCGATGCGAACCGTCCGCACGGTAAGAATCATAAAAAAAGGAACTCAAATCAGTCTTTTAGGAGTCAGACGTCTACAGAGGCAGGTTCGATGGGTAATATCCCCTCAGAATCGACCATGCAACTTGCCCGATTTTTCTGACACTAACCAACATCATTCATTAAGGAGCGTAGGAAAATGGAATCCGCCACTGAGCACCAAGGCCGCATTCTGCTGGTAGACGATGAGTCCGCCATCCTGCGTACGTTCCGTTACTGTCTGGAAGACGAAGGCTATACCGTCGCCACCGCCAACAGCGCCGCCCAGGCCGACACACTGCTGCAACGCCAGGTGTTCGACCTGTGTTTTCTCGACCTGCGCCTGGGGGAGGACAACGGCCTGGATGTCTTGGCACAAATGCGTATCCAAGCGCCCTGGATGCGGGTTGTCATCGTCACCGCCCACTCGGCCGTCGACACCGCAGTCGATGCGATCCAGGCCGGGGCCGCCGACTACCTGGTCAAGCCTTGCAGCCCGGATCAACTGCGCCTGGCCACCGCCAAGCAGTTGGAAGTGCGCCAGCTGTCGGCAAGGCTCGAAGCCCTGGAAGGGGAAGTGCGCAAACCCAAGGACGGCCTCGATTCCCACAGCCCGGCGATGAAAGTCGTTCTGGAGACCGCCCGCCAGGTCGCCAGCACCGACGCCAACATCCTGATCCTCGGCGAATCCGGTACCGGTAAAGGTGAGCTGGCCCGGGCGATCCATGGCTGGAGCAAGCGCGCGAAAAAATCCTGCGTCACCATCAATTGCCCGTCGCTGACCGCCGAATTGATGGAAAGCGAATTGTTCGGCCACAGCCGTGGGGCCTTCACCGGCGCCAGCGAAAGTACCCTGGGACGGGTCAACCAGGCCGACGGCGGCACGCTGTTTCTCGACGAGATCGGCGATTTTCCCCTGACGTTGCAGCCCAAGTTGTTGCGGTTCATTCAGGACAAGGAATATGAGCGGGTAGGGGACCCGGTCACCCGCCGCGCCGACGTGCGGATTCTCGCCGCCACCAACCTCAACCTCGAGGACATGGTGCGCGACGGGCGCTTTCGCGAAGACCTGCTGTATCGCCTGAACGTCATCACCTTGCATCTGCCACCGTTGCGTGAGCGCGCCGAAGACATCCTGACCCTGGCCGACCGCTTCCTGGCCCGCTTCGTCAAGGAATACGCGCGCCCGGCCCGGGGCTTCAGCGACGAGGCTCGCGAAGCGCTGCTAGGTTACCGATGGCCCGGCAACATCCGCGAACTGCGCAACGTGGTCGAGCGCGCCAGCATCATCTGCCCGCAGGAAAAAGTCGAAATCAGTCACCTGGGCATGGCCGAGCAGCCAGTCAACAATGCACCGCGCATCGGTGCCGCCCTGAGCCTCGACGAGTTGGAAAAAGCCCACATCGGGGCGGTGCTGGCCACGGCTGACACCCTCGATCAGGCGGCCAAGACCCTGGGTATCGATGCCTCCACGCTGTATCGCAAACGCAAGCAGTACAACCTGTGAGCGACACCTTATGAAACTGGCGATGAAGCTGCGCACACGGCTGTTTCTCAGTATCTCGGCCCTGATCACCGTGGCATTGCTGGGATTGGTGCTTGGCTTGGTCAGCGTCATGCAAATGGCCAATACCCAGGAACAATCGGTACGCGACAACTTCATCCTGTTGGACCTGGGTCTCAAGCTGCGCCAGACCCTCGGCGATCAGTTGATCATCATGCTCGACGACAACCCCGACCTGGCCGCTCTGGAGGCATCCGAGCGGCAATACCTGGCGTTGATCGACCAAGGGATCGCCCACGAAAGAAAGCTGGACAACACGGCCGCCAGCTTCAGCAGGGCCAAGGCCGACTACGTTGAATTTATCGAGGCCTTCACCGCGTCTCGCCAGCAACCGAGACAGCTCACGGGCATCAAGGACCTCACCGAAAAATTCAACGTGCTGCGCAATGGACTGATCGAAGGTTATCGCCAGGCCCTGACCAAGATCGGTGAAACCCAGGACCGCGCGCGCGAACGCGCCTTGTGGATTTCCGGGCTGCTGGGGCTGGTGGGGTTTGCGGTCCTGGTCATCGGTTTTATCACGGCCCATGGCCTTGCCCGGCGTTTCGGCGCACCGATCGAGGCGCTGGCCGCGGCGGCGGATGACATCGGCCAGGGCAATTTCGAGGTCACGCTGCCCGTTTCTTCCGCCGCCGAGTTGAATTTGCTGACCCGTCGTTTCGGCGTCATGGCCCAGGCACTGCGCGAACATCAGGCCACCAATGTCGATGAACTGCTCGCCGGCCAGCAGCGTTTGCAAGCGGTGCTCGACAGTATCGACGACGGCTTGCTGATGATCGATCGCCAAGGCCAGCTGGAGCACCTCAACCCGGTGGCCCAGCGTCAATTGGGCTGGGATGAGGCGCGCCTGGGCCAAGGGCTCGGCGAGGCGCTGGGACGCCTGGAACTGGATGAAGAATTGCACCTGGTACTGCGCGGTGGAACCCTGGAGCGGGCGCCGGAAGACCTGACCATCGAGGTCGATGGCGAGTCGCGGGTGCTGACCTACAGCCTCACGCCGGTCAGCCACACCCAGGGCCACATCCTCGGCGCGGTCATGGTGCTGCATGACGTCACCGAACAGCGCGCCTTCGAACGGGTGCGCAGCGAGTTCGTCCTGCGAGCCTCCCATGAGCTGCGCACTCCGGTGACGGGCATGCACATGGCATTCGGCCTGTTGCAGGAGCGCCTGCACTTCCCACCGGAGTCGCGCGAGGCGGACCTGCTCAACACCGTCACGGAAGAAATGCAGCGGCTGATGCAACTGATCAACGACCTGCTGAATTTCTCTCGCTACCAGAACGGCCTGCAAAAGCTGACCCTGGCGCCTTGTTCCATCGACGACCTGTTGGAAGAGGCCCGGCTGCGGTTCGCCGAACAGGCCCAAGCCAAGGGTATCGAGCTGCTCGTGGCGATCCAGGGCCCATTGCCGCGGCTGCATGCCGACGCTGCGCAACTGGAACGCGTGCTCGACAACCTGATCGACAACGCCATGCGCCACACCGGCGAAGACGGCCAGATCCGCTTGCAGGCCCGACGCCACGGCGAGCGGGTGATCATCAGTGTCGAAGACAACGGCGAAGGCATTGCCTACGGCCAACAGGGAAGGATCTTCGAGCCTTTCGTCCAGGTCGGACGCAAGAAGGGTGGCGCCGGCCTCGGTCTGGCCCTGTGCAAGGAGATCGTCCAGCTCCACGGCGGCCGCATGGGCGTTTATTCAAGGCCGGGGCAGGGCACGCAGTTCTACATGGCGCTGACGGTTTGAACGCACGACCTGGGGCAACCTAGGCTTCATCATCAAGGCGACGCCCACGCAGGCGTCGGCCACGGGTGATCAATTCGATGAGTTGCACCGCGCTGAGGGCATGGGCAAACAGCCAGCCCTGGCCGAACCTCACCCCTTCGCTGCTCAAATAAGAGGCCTGGGCTTCATGCTCGATGCCTTCGGCGATCACCTTGAGCTGCAGCGCGTGGGCCATGCGGATGATGTGCGGGGCCACGCCGCTGCTAGCGGCATCGTGGCCCAAGGCGTCGATGAAGGCCTTGTCGATTTTCAGGCAGTCCACCGGCAGGGTTTGCAGGTAGGCCAGGCTGCAATAACCCGTGCCAAAATCGTCGATCAGCACCTGATGCCCAACGTCGCGCAGCGATTGCAGGTTATCCCGGGCAACCAACACGTCGATCAGCCCGCGCTCGGTCACTTCGAAGGCGATCTGATGCGCCGAGACCCGATGCAATGCCAGCAGGCGAGCGATCACTTCGCCAATACGCGGCACCATCACATCGCAGGCCGCCAGGTTCACCGAGATATACAGCTGCGGATTGGCCCGCAACAGCTGGCCCAATTGATCGAACAGCCGCTGCAGCACGAAATCGGTGATCTGGCGGATCTGCCCGGTGTTCTCGGCCATCGGGATAAACAAGTCCGGGCTGGTCAGGGTCCCGTCCGGTCGTCGCCAGCGCAGCAAGGCTTCGGCACCGACGCAGTTGCGGCTGTCCAGGTCGAAAATCGGCTGGTACAGCACCTGCAATTCACCGCGCCGGATGGCCCCGTGCAGCTCAGCATCCATGGACTGGCGATGGCGCGCCAGCAGAAACACCTGGAAACCAATCCCCAGGCCCAGCACCAGGCTGATGGGCAGCATCCACCAGGCATTGGCCGGGATCTTGAAACCGTTGCGCTGGGCGATCAGCACCAGTTGATATTCCGGGCTGTCGGTAGGCATCCGATAAATCAGCCGGCTCTGCGTCACCTGCAAGGCATTCTGGCTTTTCGGGGGCCAAGGCTCTGTGGGCGGCCAGTATTGTTGGGTGCCCAACACGGGAATGGCCCGCGTGCCGTGATCCAGGACCACCAGCAGGCTGCTGCCCGGTGGCAGGTCGACCACGTCGGCCAAATGCCCTCGGGAGGTGGCGACTCGGAAATTGCCACGACCCAGCATCAACGCAGCGCGGTCTTCGTTGGGTTCGGTGGTGGTATTGAGCCAATAGCTGTAGGTCGGGCCGCGAAGATCGGGCGGACGGGCCACCGACAGCCCGCTTTGGCGCGGACGATTGGAACAGATGCCGCTGCCATCGATGTACACCGCTTCATAAACGAAACGGTAATTGAAGCTGACCTCTCGCAAGGTCGCGATCATGTCATCGTCGCAGCCGCGCAACGGCTGGTTTTGCAGGTCGTCGAGGCTCTCTCGCAATTGCCCGAAAAGCTGTTCCAGCCGTTGCAGGAAGCGCTCGCCCTGGGCATTCATCTGGTCGCTTTCACGCTGCTGGATCTGCTGCACGACCACGAACAGACTGCCCGTCAGCAGTAGGAAGGTACTCAGGGCAGCCGCCATCATCGCCAGGAACAGGGGGCGATGGAGCCAGCTCTGTAAGGTTTCGCGGGCAGCCGTCATCATGGGTAATCCGAAAGTTACCAATGAGTTATAGCTTCTGATTTGGATTTGGCCCGATTCGTCGGACGGGCGTCATTATTTTGTCTGGTTGAGCACCTGCAGAATCGCCGCGCTTTGCGGGTCCGGCATGCCATCGAAGCGGGTCGGCCGGTAGTGCATCTGAAACGCGGCCAGCACGTGGTGGGTGGCCACGTCCCATTCGCCGGTCTGGGGCGTCGGGTAGCCCAGGCGGGCCAGCTCGGCCTGGAACCAACTGGCAGGCGGTAGCTGCGTTGCGAAGAAAACCTGCTGGCGTGCGACGGCCTGTTCATCCGGCCACACCCCCAGGCCCGCTTGCGCCAGACGCTTCCAGGGGAACAGCGGCCCCGGATCGAGCTTGCGCAGGGGTGCGATGTCGCTGTGGCCGATGATGCTGCGCGGGCTGATCCCGTTGCGCTGGATGATGTCCTTGAGCAAGACGGTCAAGGCCTGGACCTGAGCTTCGCTGTAGGGATACCACAGGCGCCCGGTGGGCGTGTCGACGAAACCTGGATTGACGATTTCGATGCCGATGGAACTGGAATTGAGCCAGGTCCGGCCTTCCCATTCACTTTCCCCGGCGTGCCAGGCGCGCCGGCTTTCATCCACCAGCTTGTAGATGGTCGCGTCTTTATCGTCGCCAATCAGGTAATGGGCACTGACTTCGCCATGGGTCAGCAGGGCCAGTGAACGCTCCAGGGACGCCGAGGTGTAATGCACCACCACGAATTGGATGCGGTTGTCATGGTTGACGGAGGGATGACTGGTGTCGAACCGAGGGCCGCTGGTGCAGCCGGCCAGGATAAATAAAGAAACAATGAGCGAGAAAAATTTCATGGCGGAAGGCATTACGCGCTGGAAGTAATGCAACAGTGTAACGTATCGCCCCCGCGATGATCCGGTGCGTGGGACGATATTAAACAAATTGGAACAATTAGCCCTCAGCCCAGCTCCACGCGGTTGCGTCCGGCATTCTTGGCCCGGTAGAGCGCCTGATCGGCTCTTTTAAGCACCGAATCGCTGTGTTCGCCCGGCTTGAAAGCCGTCATGCCCACCGATACCGTCACCGTCACCGGTTCGCCCTTGAAATGAAACGGGCAGGCTTCGATGGCCAGACGCAGCGCCTCGGCCAGCTTGGCGCCAGCCGCCAGGGGGGTATCCGGCACCAGCAGGACAAACTCCTCGCCACCAAAACGCGCAATGAAATCGCCACCACGCAGGCGTTTGCGCAGGACCGAGGCGATCAGTTTCAACACCCGGTCACCGGCCAGATGGCCATAGTTGTCATTGATGCGCTTGAAATGATCGAGATCAAGCATGGCCAGCAGCAAGCTGTTGCCGTGCTGCTGCCACTGGACGACTTCATGCTCCAGACGCTCGGACCAGGCGGCGCGGTTGGGCAACCCGGTGAGCGGATCGACCAGCGCTTTCTGTCGCTGTTCCTCGAGATTTTCCCGCACGACCTGGGCGTCCTGCTCCATCAGCGCGACACGATCGGCCAGGCTTTTCAGGCGCGCCGAGACTTCCTGCTCGCGTTGATCACGTTGCTGGCGGTGTTGGTCCATCGTCCCGAGCAAGCCTTCGAGGTGATTCTCAAGCACCTGCTTGAGGCCTTCCAAGTCATCGGCTTGTTGCACACTGCTTTGCAGGCCGTCCACCTGTTCGCGAATCTGGGTGTCCATTTCCCGGGAGGCCGACAGGTTGTCGGCGTGGTCTTCACTAGCGGCCTGCAGGCTGCTCTGGAAGGACTCGAGACGATCATTGAGGCGTTGCAGGTACGCTTCGAATTCATGCTGGCCGGTGTCGGTGATGGCCAGCATCAGCACCGCCAGATCATCGAGGATCGGCAGCAGTTCGTACCAGTTCAAGCCATTTCGCAACCGCTCACGCATGGCTTCGGCTTGTGGTCGATGACGCTCGGGTAAGGTCAGGTCGCCCAACAGGCCCAGCAAAGTGTCTTCGATGTGCTTGGCGACCGAGCTGTAGGACGGTTCCGGCGAGTCGGGCAGGGCGTATTGGGCGTCAGCCAAATCGGTGGCGGCCAAGGACGCGGGCGCGTCAGGCTCGGCTTCTGCTGGAGGCGCCGAGGGGTCGGGGAGGGCCTGTGGCGCCTCCTCGGGCATCAGCTCATCGGGATTTTTCAGGGTGGGTGCCGCTACCGGGAGCTCGTCGGTGACCACCGCTGGCAAATGGGCTGGCTCGGCGGCTTCGTCCGGCTCGCTGATCGGCTGAGCCACTTCGGCTGCTGGTGCCGGAGCGGGCGTCGGCGCGGGTTCGGTCTGCGGGGTAACCTGATCGACCGGTTCGGGCGTTGCCTCCAACGTGGGTGCTTGCTCCGCTACCGACGGGACGGTTGCCGGTGCTGGTGCTGGTGCTGGTGCTGGTGCTGGTGCTGGTGCTGGTGCTGGTGCGACGGATGCTGTGTGAACTGCCGGTTCAACGGCGACTGGCAGGGCCGTGTCTGCCGGAGGCGCCACGCTGGCCTGGGCAGGCTCGTGAGGCTGGGGCTGCGCTTCTTCATGGCCTGGGCCACCAAACAGCCGTTGCAGCAATCCGGGGCGGCTCGGTTCGACAGGGGCGTCCAGGGCACTCAGTGCCTTGCCTTGCAAACCGCTCAATTCGCTGAGCAGCAGCGGAATCTCCCGGGCCTGGCCGACCCGCTCTTCCAACTGCTTGGAAAATTTCTTCAGGGGCCGGCTGACTTCCTTCGGCAGCGGCAGGCTTTGCAACTGGGCCACCAGGGCCGTCAATGCAGTGCTCATCTGCTCGATGCGGGTTTCGCGGCGCTGCTCGGAATCGAGTACGGCTTTCTCCAGGCGCGGCAGCAGGGCGGCGAGGCCGGCGTCCATGTCATCGGCGCGCACCACCTCGCGCATCTCTTTCATGCATTGGTCGACGACCCGATCAGTGCCCTCGGCGGCCAGGGTGCTGCGCACCAGGCCACGACGCAGCAAGTCGAGCCGAGCATCCCAACGGCGCTCGAGCTTTTCCTGCTGTTCGATGCTCTTTAAGTATTTCTCTCTCCAGCGTTCAGCTTCGTCGCTCATTCATCGGATCCGCGAGGGGCAGTACTCAGCGCGGGGAATGCATCGGCCGTGAGCGAACCCGGCAAACGAATTTCTACCGCGACCGGCAGGTGATCGGAAATGGGTTGGGCCAGCACCTCGACACGTTCGAGGGTCAGGGTCGGGCTCAACAGGATATGGTCCAGACAGCGCTGGGGGCGCCAGCTGGGGAATGTCGCTTCCAGTTGTGGTGCGAGCAGACCGAGATCGCGCAGGGGCGAGGTCTGCAGCAGGTCGGTGGCGTGGGTGTTCATGTCGCCCATCAGTATCTGGTGCTTGTAGCCGCCGATCAGCTCGCGAATGTACGCCAGCTGCATCGTTCGGGTACGCGCCCCGAGCGCCAGGTGCATCATGACCACGACCAGCGCTTCCGGACCTTCGCCAAAACGCGCAAGAATCGCCCCACGCCCCTTGGGGCCCGGCAGCGGATGGTCCTCGATCGCCCAGGGACGTAAACGACTCAACACGCCATTGCTGTGCTGGCCGAGACGTCCGAGATTGCGATTGAGTTGCTGGTACCAGTAGGGGAAGGCGCCCAATTGGGCCAGGTGTTCCACCTGATTGACGTAGCCTGACCGCAGGCTCCCGCCGTCGGCCTCTTGCAGGGCTACCAGGTCGAAGTCCTTGAGCAGGTCGCCGATTTTCTGCAAGTTGCCGGCACGCCCGGTGTGCGGCAGCAAATGTTGCCAGCCGCGGGTCAGGTAATGCCGGTAGCGCTCGGTGCTGATGCCCACCTGGATATTGAAGCTGAGCAGCCGCAAGCGGCTGTCGCCAGGCAGGCCCGTGGACGTGACATGGTGCTCGTTGACCCGTGGTTCATGCAGGCCAACGATGCGTTCGCTACTCCAGCGGGCCATGGGCGAGGGCCGCGCTTAGTTGGCGACAGCCTTGGTGGCCGCTCGCTCTTTGGCGATCAGTTGGTCGGCCAGTTGCAGCGCTTGTTCAGCACCGCCGGCAGAGCCGATGTCAAAGCGATATTTACCGTTGACGATCATGGTCGGCACGCCCGTGATCTCGTATTTCTTCGCCAGGTCACGGGCCTTCTTGATCTGGCCCTGGATGGCAAAGGAGTCGAAGGTGGCCAGGAACTTGTCCTTGTCCACGCCTTGGGTCGCCAGGAAGTCCGCCATGTCTTGCTTGTCGGTCAGCTTCTTGTGTTCTTTCTGGATCGCGTTGAAAACGGCTGCGTGGACCTGGTGCTCGACGCCCATGGCTTCGAGGGTCAGGAACATCTGGCCGTGAGCGTCCCATGGGCCACCGAACATGGCGGGGATGCGAACGAAGTTAACGTCCGACGGCAGTTTCTCGACCCATGGGTTGATGACCGGTTCGAACGCGTAGCAATGCGGGCAGCCGTACCAGAACAACTCCACGACTTCGATCTTGCCAGGCGCTGCTACCGCAACGGGGTTGGTCAATTCGACATAGGGTGCGGCGGGCTTTTCAGCCGCTTGGGCAGTCATGCCGAACAGGCTGGCGGCGACGAGCGCGGCGCTGATGATCAGATTACGCATGCTTTACTCCTGGACAATGAGGGGGCCTCGCAAGACCTGTTTCTAAGACAGACCCTGGCGGGTTCGAGTTCTCTAGTGTAACGGCAGCGGCCACAAAAAAGGGCGGCCAAAGCCACCCTTTTGATGCTCGCATCGACAGATTAATCGAGCGTTAACGTTGCAAGAGGTGTATCCCCCCCCAACGGCCTTAGTGCAAGCCCTGAATGTAGGCGGAGACTGCCGCGATATCTTCGTCGCTCAACTTTTTGGCGATGCTCTGCATGGGCTTGGTGTCGCCATCGTTGGTCCGGCCGCCTTCTTCTTTGCGGAAGTCGGCCAGTTGCTTGCCGACGTACTGGGCATGCTGGCCGCCCAGGTGTGGGAAACCGGCAGCGGCGTTGCCTTTGCCATCCGGGGCGTGGCAACCGGTGCAGGCTGGCAAGCCTTTGTCGAGGTTGCCGCCGCGGAACAGCGCTTCACCGCGAGCCACGAGTTTTGGATCGGCAGCGCCGACGCTGCCCTTCTGGCTGGCGAAATAGGCCGCGATGTCCGCCAGGTCCTGATCGCTCAGGTTGGTCAGCAGGCCGGTCATTTCCAGCACCGTGCGCTTGCCGGACTTGATGTCGTGAAGTTGCTTGTTCAGGTAACGCTCGCCCTGGCCCGCCAGTTTCGGAAAGTTGGGCGCCATGCTATTGCCATCCGGGCCGTGGCAGGCCCCGCATACGGCGGCCTTCGCCTGACCGGCAGCGGCATCGCCAGCGGCGTGGGCTACGCCGGATATCCCCAAGGTCAACAGCAGACTCACGATCAGTTTGTTCATCAGCTAATCCAACTACGGCTAAGGGTTAAAGAGTTATGGACCGGGTTTACTCGCTCATCCACTGGATGATGGCTCGGTAATCCTCGGCACTGCAGTCCATGCACAAACCACGCGGCGGCATCGCCTTGAAACCCTGGGTCACGTGTTGCACCAGCGTCTCCATACCTTTCGCCAACCTCGGCGTCCAAGCTTCCTGATCACCCTTGCGGGGCGCCATGGGGAGTTGGCCGGAATGACAGGCACCACAAACACGGTTGTACACAGCTTCCGGATCCTGTGTAGCCTGAGCGCTGTAAAGCGGCATCAAGACACCGGCAGCTAGCAGCCATTTCGTCATAAAACGACCTTTTCAGGGTTGGGAACGAGCTGCGTTCTAATGCGCAATTTCGGTCGGTCGCTCCCGTGAGCTTCATCCTACGCTGGGACAAAGCGCACACAAAATCTGCGGCATTATATACTGGCGTCACTGAAACGGAAACGACACAGCTTGCCGCGTCCATTCCCGACGCCGCCCACATCGGAAATCCCATGCAACTGAAGAACCCCATTCTTGGCCTGTGCCAACAGTCCACCTTCATGCTCAGCGCCGCCAAAGTCGATCAATGCCCAGACGACGAAGGCTTCGAAGTGGCTTTTGCCGGGCGTTCCAACGCTGGCAAATCCAGCGCGCTGAACACCTTGACCCATGCGAGCCTGGCACGCACCTCGAAAACCCCGGGTCGCACGCAGCTCTTGAACTTCTTCAAGCTAGACGATGAACGGCGTTTGGTCGACCTGCCCGGCTACGGCTACGCCAAGGTCCCGATCCCGCTCAAGCAACACTGGCAGCGCCACCTGGAAGCGTACCTGGGCGGCCGCGAGAGTTTGAAAGGCCTGATCCTGATGATGGACATTCGCCATCCGATGACCGACTTCGACCTGTTGATGCTCGATTGGGCGGTCGCCAGCGGCATGCCGATGCACATCCTGCTGACCAAGGCCGACAAGCTCACCTACGGCGCGGCGAAAAATACCTTGCTCAAAGTGCAGTCGGAAATTCGCAAGGGTTGGGGCGACGCGATCACCATCCAACTGTTCTCGGCGCCCAAGCGCATGGGCCTGGAAGAAGCCTACACGGTGCTGGCCGACTGGATGGAATTGGCGGACAAGGGCAGCGAAGAGGCCGAATAAGCCAAATCGCAGGCAAAAAAAACCCCGGACTTCTTATGGGGAGGGGGAAGTTCGGGGTCCAAGTTCCGGACCGCTAGGGCGGGGTCCAGATATCTGCCAACACTTAACACAACATAGGAGCATTGAAGGGCTTCACCAGCCATTCAGAATCTCTGAGTGGCGATTCACGGGTTTAGTTCAGATTATTTTTGGAAATAACCGTAGGAATTTTCCGAGCTAAACACATCGCCCCTGGGTTTTCAGTGAGCCAGTGTGGCGAGGGAGCTTGCTCCCGCTGGGTGGCGCAGCCGCCCCAAACATTTTGTGAGCGCTTCGCACTCAAGCGGGAGCAAGCTCCCTCGCCACGGGACTTGCGCCAGCTTCAGAGCCTACGACTCAGTGCGCCTCGTCCCAGTTATTGCCCACGCCCACTTCCACCAACAGCGGCACGTCCAGCGTGGCGGCGGTGCTCATGTGCTGGCGGATTTCTTCGCGCACCTGATCGACCAGGTCTTCACGCACTTCCAGCACCAGTTCGTCGTGGACCTGCAGGATGACCTTCGCATCCAGCCCGGACGCCGTCAGCCAGCGGTCCACGGCGACCATGGCTTTCTTGATGATGTCGGCCGCCGTGCCCTGCATCGGCGCGTTGATGGCGGTGCGCTCGGCGCCTTTGCGCAGGGCCGGGTTTTTCGCGTTGATGTCCGGCAGGTACAACCGGCGACCGAAAATGGTTTCGACAAAACCTTGCTCGGCCGCCTGGGCGCGGGTGCGTTCCATGTATGCCAGCACACCCGGGTAGCGAGTGAAGTAGCGGTCGATGTAGGCCTGGGACTGCTTGCGATCGACGCCGATCTGCTTGGCCAGACCGAAAGCGCTCATGCCGTAGATCAAACCGAAGTTGATCGCCTTGGCGCTGCGGCGCTGGTCATGGGTAACCGCGTCCAAATCGACGCCGAACACCTCGGCCGCCGTGGCCCGGTGCACGTCCAGGTCATTACGAAACGCATGAAGCAACCCTTCGTCCTTGGCTAGGTGCGCCATGATCCGCAGTTCAATTTGCGAATAGTCCGCCGCCAGCAGTTTGTAGCCTTTCGGCGCGACGAACGCTTGGCGGATGCGTCGGCCTTCGGCCGTGCGAATCGGGATGTTCTGCAGGTTCGGGTCGATGGATGACAGGCGCCCGGTCGCGGCGACGGCCTGCTGGTAATTGGTGTGGACGCGGCCGGTGCGGCTGTTGATCTGTTCCGGCAGGCGATCGGTGTAGGTGCTCTTGAGCTTGCTCAGGGAGCGGTACTGCATCAGCACCTTAGGCAGCGGGTAATCCTGCTCAGCCAGCTCGGCGAGTACCGCTTCGGCGGTGGACGCCTGGCCCTTGGCGGTTTTGCTGAGCACCGGCAAGCCGAGCTTTTCGTACAGGATCACGCCCAATTGCTTCGGCGAACCCAGGTTGAATTCCTCGCCGGCGATGGCAAACGCCTCACGCTCCAGCGCCACCAGTTTTTCGCCCAGCTCGACACTCTGTACGCCCAGCAGGTTGGCATCGACCAACGCCCCCTGGCGCTCGATGCGCGCCAGGACTGGCATCAGGGGCATTTCGATATCGTTGAGCACCGGACCCAGGCTTGGCGTGGCGGCCAGCTTTTCCTGCAAGGCCTGGTGCAGGCGGAAAGTCACGTCGGCGTCTTCGGCGGCGTAAGGGCCGGCCAGTTCCAGGGAGATCTGGTCGAAGGTCAGTTGCTTGACCCCTTTGCCAGCGATGTCCTGGAAATCGGTCTTGCTCTGGCCCAGGTACTTGAGCGCCAGGCTGTCCATGTCGTGGCGGGTCGCGGTGGAGTCCAGCACGTAGGATTCGAGCATGGTGTCGAAGGCGATGCCCTGGACCAGGATGCCATTGTTCTGATCGCCGCCGATGGCGCAGTTGGCCAGGATGTTGGTTTCGAACTTGGCGTGCTGGCCGATCTTGAGTTTGTTCGGGTTTTCCAACAGCGGTTTGAGCGCCTTGAGCACCGTGTCGCGGTCCAACTGCTCCGGCACGCCCATGTAGGAGTGGGTCAGCGGGATGTAGGCCGCCTCGAAAGGAGCCACGGCGAACGACAAGCCAACCAGTTGCGAATGCTGGGCATCACCGCCGTTGGTTTCGGTGACAAAAGCGAACAGCGGCGCTTTGTCCAGTTTCGCCAGCCACGCCTCGAAGCGCGCCTGCTCGAGAATGACCTCGTACTTGGCCTCGGCCGCGCCGGGCTGTTCCTCGGCAACTTCGACGATCTCCTGGCCGGCACGCTTGGCGTCCCGCTGGTTTTCCTCGAACCAGCTCTTGAACTCCAGCAACGTGTACAGCTCGGCCAGCTTCTCGTGATCGGGTGCGCCCATTTGCAGGTCGTCCAGGCCGACATCCAACGGCACGTCGGTCTTGATGGTCGCCAGCTCGTAGGAAAGCAACGCCATTTCCTTGTGCTCTTCGAGCTTGGCGGCCAGGGTCTTGGCGCCACGGATCGGCAAGGTGGCAACGATATCCAGTTGCGCGTACAGCTCGGTCAGGCCGCCATTGACGCCCACCAGCAGGCCGGAAGCGGTCTTCGGTCCGATGCCCGGAACGCCGGGGATGTTGTCGGACGAATCGCCCATCAGCGCCAGGTAATCGATGATCTGCTCTGGAGCGACGCCAAACTTCTCCTTCACGCCAGCCACGTCCAGGGCGCTACCGGTCATGGTATTGACCAAGGTAATGTGCCCGTCGACCAACTGCGCCATGTCCTTGTCGCCGGTGGAGATCACCACCGGGCGGTCGGCCGCCGCGCTGCTGCGGGCCAGGGTGCCGATCACGTCATCGGCTTCGACGTTGTCCACGCACAGCAGCGGGAAGCCCAGGGCCTTGACGCTGGCATGCAGTGGCTCGATCTGCACGCGCATGTCGTCGGGCATGCTCGGGCGGTTGGCCTTGTATTCCGCGTACAGCGCATCGCGAAATGTCCCACCCTTGGCGTCGAACACCACGGCGAACGGACTGTCCGGATACTGCTTGCGCAGGCTCTTGAGCATGTTCAACACGCCTTTGACCGCACCGGTCGGCAGGCCTTTGGACGTGGTCAGCGGTGGCAGCGCGTGAAAGGCGCGGTACAGATAAGAAGAACCGTCCACCAGGACGAGGGGGGCTTGGCTCATGAGCAGGATCAACCTTTTCGGCGGGTCCGGGGCTAGAATAGCGGGACCGTTGACGACAAAGGGACAAGGTTATCATGCGTACACTAAATCGCCTGTTACTGGCTGGCTTGTTTGCAATCACCCCGTTGGCCGTCATGGCAGCGGATGACGCACCCTCGGCGGACCCGGATGTCACCATCCGCACCGAAGGCGATAAAACCATTCAGGAGTATCGGCAAAACGGATTTTTGTACGCGATCAAGGTCACGCCCAAGAACGGCAAGCCTTATTTCCTGGTACGCGCCGATGGCACTGATGCAAACTTCATCCGCTCGGACCAGCCGGATATGCTGATCCCTTCGTGGAAAATCTTTGAGTGGTAGCCCCACTCTGCACTTCAACCGGCGCCCGCTGAAGGGCGCCCGTACTGGCAGTTTTAACCATGTCTGTGTTCACGCCCCTGGCTCGGCCCGAGCTGGAAACCTTTCTCGCCCCTTACGGGCTTGGCCGTCTGCTTGATTTCCAGGGGATCGCCGCCGGCAGCGAAAACACCAATTTCTTTATCAGCCTGGAGCAGGGCGAATTCGTCCTGACCCTGGTCGAGCGCGGCCCGGTGCAGGAAATGCCGTTCTTCATCGAACTGCTGGACGTGCTGCATGACGCCGACCTGCCGGTGCCTTACGCCTTGCGCACCACCGACGGCGTCGCGCTGCGGGAGCTGGCGGGCAAGCCGGCGCTGTTGCAACCGCGCCTGGCGGGCAAGCACATCAAGCAGGCCAACGCCCAGCACTGCGCCCAGGTCGGGGAGTTGCTGGCGCATCTGCACTTGGCGACCCGCGACAACATGATCAAGCGCAAGACCGATCGCGGCCTGGACTGGATGCAGGAGGAGGGCGGCAAGCTGCTCTCGCACCTCGACGCCGAGCCGCGTCGGCTGCTCGAAACGGCGCTGGATGAAATCGCGCAGCAGAAGGTTGGCATCCTGGCGCTGCCGCGCGCCAACATCCATGCCGATCTGTTCCGCGACAATGCGATGTTCGAAGGCACGCACCTGACCGGGCTGATCGACTTCTACAACGCCTGCTCCGGGCCGATGCTGTATGACGTCGCCATTGCCTTGAACGACTGGTGTTCGGATGACGACGGTGTGCTCGATGGTCCGAGAGCGCGGGCATTGCTGGGTGCCTATGCGGCTCTGCGGCCGTTCACCGCCGCCGAGGCACAGCTATGGCCAACCATGCTGCGCGTGGCGTGCGTGCGGTTCTGGCTGTCGCGGTTGATCGCCGCCGAGTCGTTCGCCGGGCAGGATGTGTTGATTCACGATCCGATGGAGTTCCAGCAGCGCTTGACGCAGCGGCAGACGGTTCACGCCTTGCTGCCTTTTGCCCTCTAAGTACCAATAGAAGGCTTTCGCCGAACGCTGCTTTTGTGGCGAGGGAGCTTGCTCCCGCTGGGGTGCGGAGCAGCCCCAAAATCTTGCGGTCGCTGCGCAACCGAGCGGGAGCAAGCTCCCTCGCCACAGGATCCATGTTCGGCAGGAGCGCGCGGGGCTGGGGTCATAGCGACTCCAGGCACCCCGCCAGATCATTCCCCAGCTTCTCCAACAACTGCTCATACCCTTGCGCCGTCGCCGGGGTATAGCCGCCCAGGGCATCCAGCTCCGCCAGTTTCACCGGCAACCCGGCCACCAGGGTTTCGGCCAGGCGCGGGCGCAACGGCGGTTCGCTGAAGACGCAGGTCTTGCCCACCGCTTGCAAGCGCGTGCGCATCGCCGCCACATGCTGGGCGCCGGGCTGGACTTCGGCGGCCACGGCGAACACCCCGGCGTGCTTGAGGCCGTAGTTGTCTTCGAAATAGTCGAACGCTTCGTGGAACACGAAATACGGTTTGCCCGCGACCCCGGCCAGTCGCGCCTTGAGGCGCGCGTCCAAGGCGTCGAGACGCTGGTTGAAACCCGCGAGGTTGCTCTGGTAGCGGGCCGCATTCGCCGGATCCGCCGCGCTCAGGTCGGCCGCCATTTTCGCGGCGATCACCCGCGCATTGTGCGGCGATAGCCACAGGTGGGCATCCACGGTGCCGGGTCGGTGGTCGTGATCGTGCTCATCGCCGTCATGGTCATCGTCCTCGTGGGACGCGCTGTCCTGGGCGAAGTGACGCAACTTGAGCCCCGGCAGTGCCTGCACCGCGACCGACGGCAGCGTACGACCGTTCAACACGCGCGGTAGGAAACCTTCCATGTCCGGCCCAATCCAGTACAGCAGGTCCACCGACTGCACCTTGCGCACGTCCGATGGGCGCAACGCATAGTGATGCGGCGAAGCCCCTGGCGGCAGCAACACTTCCGGGACCGCCACACCGTCCTGCACGGCGGCGGCAATCAACTGCAACGGCTTGATGCTGGTGAGGACCTTGACCTCGGCCTGGGCCGGACCAATCAGTAGAAAACTTGCGACAAAAGCGACAAAGAGCGAAAAAAATCGGGACACGATGACCACTCGAAGAGGCGAGAACGGGTAACATAATAACGTCTCTCACTAAACTCGTCGCTGCCCATGCCTATTACGCCCCTTGCCAGTCGTCCCCACGATCACTCCCACTGCGTGCACACCGCGCTGTCCGAGGCCGACGCCATCTGCGCGCGCCAAGGGTTGCGCCTGACCGCCCTGCGTCGGCGCGTGCTGGAATTGGTCTGGCAAAGCCACAAGCCGCTGGGCGCCTACGACATCCTGGCCGTGCTCAGCGAACAGGACGGGCGCCGTGCCGCGCCGCCAACGGTCTATCGGGCGCTGGATTTCCTCTTGGAAAACGGCTTGGTGCATCGCATTTCGTCGCTGAACGCCTTCGTCGGCTGCAACCATCCGGAGCACGCCCACCAAGGCCAGTTCCTGATCTGCCGCGAATGCCACGCCGCCATCGAGCTGGAACAGAAGTCCATCAGCGATGCCATTATCGCCAGCGCCCAGGAGGTCGGCTTCGTGGTCGACACCCAGACCGTCGAAGTGGTCGGTCTCTGCTCCGGCTGCCAGGGGGCCTGATGAGCAATGCGTTGATCCGTCTCGAGCAGGTGGCCGTGACGTTCGCCGGGCAGAACGTGCTGGACAACATTCACCTGAGCGTCGAGCCGGGGCAGATCGTGACCCTGATCGGCCCCAATGGCGCCGGCAAGACCACCCTGGTGCGCGCCGTGTTGGGTTTGCTCAAGCCCGACAGCGGCAGCGTCTGGCGCAAGCCCAGGTTGCGCGTCGGCTACATGCCGCAAAAACTTCACGTCGATCCGACGCTGCCGCTGTCCGTGCTGCGCTTCCTGCGCCTGGTGCCTGGGGTGGACCGCGCACGGGCCTTGGCCGCGCTCAACGAAGTCGGTGCCGAACAGGTGATCGACAGCCCGGTGCAAAGTGTCTCCGGGGGCGAGATGCAACGCGTGCTGCTGGCCCGCGCCCTGCTGCGCGAGCCTGAATTGTTGGTGCTCGACGAGCCGGTGCAAGGGGTCGATGTGGCGGGGCAGGCCGAGCTGTACAGCCTGATCACACGCCTGCGCGACCGCCATGGCTGCGGCGTGCTGATGGTGTCCCACGACTTGCACCTGGTGATGAGCACCACCGATCAGGTGGTCTGCCTCAACCGCCACGTCTGCTGCTCCGGGCATCCCGAGCAGGTCAGCGGCGACCCGGCCTTTGTCGAGCTGTTCGGAAAAAACGCACAAAGCCTGGCGATTTATCACCACCACCATGACCACGCCCATGACCTGCATGGCTCGGTGGTCAGCGCCCCTTCCGCTTCCAATCATGTTCATGGAGATGGCTGCAAGCATGGCTGATTTTCTGTTGTACGCCCTGCTCGCAGGCCTGGCACTCGCCCTGGTCGCCGGCCCCCTGGGCTCGTTCGTGGTCTGGCGGCGCATGGCCTATTTCGGCGACACCTTGTCCCACGCCGCCTTGCTCGGCGTGGCCTTGGGGTTTCTGCTGGATGTCAGCCCGGCGGTAGCAGTAACTGTTGGTTGCCTGTTGCTGGCGGTGGTCCTGGTGACCCTGCAACACCGCCAGCCGCTGGCGTCCGACACGTTGCTGGGTATCCTCGCGCCGAGCACCTTGTCCCTCGGGCTGGTGGTGCTGAGCTTCATGCATGACGTGCGCATCGACCTGATGGCCTATCTGTTCGGCGACCTGCTGGCGATCAGTCCGACGGACCTGTCGTGGATCCTGGGCGGTAGCGCGGCGGTGCTGCTGTTGCTGGTGGCGCTCTGGCGGCCATTGCTGGCCGTCACCGTGCACGAAGAACTGGCTCGAGTCGAAGGCTTGCCTGTACTGGGTTTGCGACTGGCGCTGATGCTGCTGATTGCGGTGGTCATCGCCGTGGCGATGAAAATCGTCGGTGTATTGCTGATTACGTCATTGCTGATCATCCCGGCGGCTGCGGCACAGCGTCACGCCCGCTCGCCCGAGCAGATGGCGCTCGGCGCGAGCCTGCTGGGCATGCTCGCGGTATGTGGCGGCTTGGCGCTTTCCTGGTTCAAGGACACCCCGGCCGGCCCGTCGATCGTGGTCAGCGCCGCGGCGTTGTTTCTGCTGAGTTTTGTCCTGCCTCGTCGAGGGGTGTAGACTTGCTCGCTTTTTGCGCAAATAGAGAGTCGCAGGAATGAAGCCGTTCGCCTCCCGTTATCTGCTCCTTGTCGCATTTTCTCTGCTGCTGGGCGCTTGCCAGAGTACACCGCCGGTCACCCAGGCTCCCGATACGCGGGGCCCGGCCATCGCGCAGCTCGAGCAAAGCCTGGCCAGCAATGAGCTGGCCACCGCTGAAGACCAGCTGGCCGCCTTGCAAGCCCAGTCGCCCGAAGACCGGTCGCTGGAACCCTACCAGCGGCAATTGGCCGAGGCGTATTTGCGCCGCAGCCAGATCGACTTGCAAAAAGGCGACGTAAACGCCGCCGCCACCGCCCTGAGCCGTGCCCGGGCGTTGATGCCCAAGGCCCCGGCCCTTACCGGCGAGGTCAACAGCGCCATAGCCGAAGCCCGCAAGGCCGACCTGGAAAAAGCCGAGGCCGACCTCAAGGCCGCCGAAGCCAAACCGGTCGCCAAAGTGATCGACCCTAGCGCCGAGAGCACCACCGTTGCGCTTAATATCGGCGATATCCAGAAAATGCGTCGGCAACTGGACGCTATTGCCGCTGATGTGGTGAATTACCAGTGCGACGTCAGCATCCAGGCGCCGCGCACCGATGATTATCCTTGGCTGGCGACGTTGCTGACCAAGCGGGTTAAAAAGCTTGATCCGGGGTTTGAACTGAATCTACGCAAGCAGACCCTGCGCAATGTGCCGGCGCAGATGGTGCTGACACCGCGCAAGCCTTAACAGCATCGCGAGCGAGCTCCCACATTGGATCTAGGGTGATCACAGTTTAGTGATCGACACCTGACCCTGTGGGAGCGAGCTCGCTCGCGATAGCGCCCTACCGGCAACCAGCCTCTTTCAGACACTCAAGCCGGAATCGCCTTCGCCTTAGGTTCCCGCGCCCACACCCGATGCTGGGCAATAGCGTCGAAGAACGCCTGGAACTTGCCAGCATCCACGTCAGGAATCAGCCCCGCATCCGCCTCCAGTTTCAACAACACCAGCAACTGCCGCGCTTCGCCATTCAGAGCGATGGCCTTGAGGTGCTTATAGGCTTCCAGCAAGTAATGCAGGGCCACGCCGTCGGTACCCAAGGCCTTGATCGACTCCGCGCCACCCGGCACGAACACCGCATCAAAGGCAATAGACGGCAACCCTTCCATGGACGCATCCACCGGTAGCGTTTTCCCATCAGCGGTGGTCACTGGCGCAGAAGTCGGCCCCAGCACCTTGGCGTGGGCGCCCTTCGCTTTCAAAGCCTTCTTGAGCGCCTCTATGATCGCCCCATCGACGCCGTTAGCCACCAGCACGGCCACTTTTCGCGTCTTGATGTCCCCAGACAGCAGGTTCGCCTGACTCAAGGCCGGGGATTGCTTCAGCGAGGGTTTCGGCACATCGACGGTGCCGGCGGTGGGGGCGGGCAGGCCCAGGTTTTTCGCCACCCGCGCGGCCAGTTCCAGATCGATGTTGGCCAGGATCTCGTTGACCTGCCGCGCCCGGATGAACTCCCGCTCTACCTTGCCCAGCTCGAAGCTGTAGGCCGCGATGATGTGCTCTTGCTCGTGGGCGCTCATGCTCTTGTAGAACAACCGCGCCTGGGAGAAATGGTCGGAGAACGACTCACTGCGCTGGCGGATCTTGTAGGCATCGATGCGCTCCGGATAGCTTTCGAAACCACCGTCTTCAGGGCCAGGTGGGGTTTCCTTCGGCCAGCCACCATCGATGGAGTTCGGCTCGTAAGACGTGCGGCCCTTGTCGATGGTGGTGCGGTGCATCGCATCGCGCTGACCGTTGTGCACCGGGGTGATCGCCCGGTTGATCGGCAGCTCATGAAAATTCGGCCCACCAAGTCGGCTGATCTGCGTATCGGTGTAGGAAAACAGCCGACCTTGCAGCAATGGGTCGTTGGAAAAGTCGATGCCCGGCACGATATGCCCGGGGCAGAACGCAACCTGCTCGACTTCGGCGAAGAAGTTGTCCGGGTTACGGTTCAACACCATCTTGCCCAGGGGCGTGATGGGCACCAGCTCTTCAGGGATGATCTTGGTCGGGTCGAGCAGGTCGAAGTCGAACTTATGCTCGTCTTCCTCGGCAACGATCTGCACGCCGAACTCCCATTCCGGGTAGTCGCCCATCTCGATCGACTCCCAGAGATCGCGACGGTGGTAGTCCGTATCCTTGCCGGCCAGCTTCTGGGCTTCGTCCCAAACCAACGAGCAGGTACCGACTGTTGGCCGCCAATGGAATTTGACGAAGCTGCTTTTGCCTTCGGCGTTGATCATGCGAAAGGTGTGCACACCGAAGCCCTGCATGCTCCGCAGGCTTTTAGGAATGGCCCGGTCGGACATCGCCCAGATCACCATGTGCGCCGATTCCGGCACCAGCGAGACGAAATCCCAAAACGTGTCGTGGGCTGAACCGCCCGTAGGGATTTCATTGTGGGGTTCGGGCTTCACCGCGTGGACGAAGTCGGGAAACTTGATCGCATCCTGGATGAAAAATACCGGCATGTTGTTGCCCACCAGGTCGAAGTTGCCCTCATCGGTGAAGAACTTGACCGCAAAGCCACGAACGTCCCGCACGGTGTCGCCGGAACCCCGTGGACCTTGCACGGTGGAAAAACGCACGAACACCGGGGTTTTCTTACTCGGATCTTGTAGGAATCCGGCCTTGGTCAATGCCGAATGAGCTTCGTAGCTCTGAAAATAACCATGGGCGCCGGTACCGCGAGCATGAACGATGCGCTCCGGGATGCGTTCATGGTCAAAATGCGTGATTTTTTCACGCATGATGAAGTCTTCCAGCAGCGACGGCCCCCGGGCGCCAACCCGGAGGGTGTTCTGGTTATCGGCGATCTTCACACCCTGATTGGTGCGCAACGCCTGTTCGGTGGCATCGGAGCGGAACTGTTCCAGGCTCTCGAGCTTGGCGTTGGTGTTGCCGCGATCCAGGGTGTCGGTCCCGGCCAGTTGGCTCTTGTTGGCCGTGGGTTTTTTGGTACTCATCAGGCATAACTCCTCTTTGCGATCCCGGAGGCCAGGACTCTTGAGTTCGATACCGCAGGTTCCGTACCCGGGCATTTTCGAGTGGCTTAATGAGTGACCCATGCTGTTTGGCCGTGTTCCTTTTTTATGGCCTTTGATCGCGTTATTGCCAAATGACTGGTCCGATCGCAAATAAATGCTAAGAACCTCTATACGGACAGGCTAAAATGCGCGCCCGGCTAACCGCTGATCCTTTTCCAACGCGCCCCACAAGGTTCGCTACGTGATCGAGTTTCAAGACGTCCATAAAACCTACCGGGTCGCCGGTAGGGATATCCCCGCCCTGCACCCGACCAGTCTGACGATTGAGAACGGTCAGGTCTTCGGCCTGATTGGCCATTCCGGTGCGGGAAAAAGTACCCTGCTGCGCCTGATCAATCGCCTGGAAGACTCCACTGGCGGCAAGATCATCGTCGACGGCGAAGAAGTCACCGCCCTGGACGCCAGCGGCCTGCGCCGCTTCCGCCAGCAAGTCGGGATGATCTTCCAGCACTTCAACCTGCTGGCGTCCAAGACCGTGGCCGACAACGTGGCGCTGCCACTGACGCTGGCGGGTGAATTGTCCCGCAGCGAAATCGACCAGCGCGTCGCCGAGTTGCTCGCCCGCGTCGGCTTGTCCGACCACGCCAAGAAGTACCCGGCGCAATTGTCCGGCGGCCAGAAGCAGCGCGTCGGCATCGCCCGCGCCCTGGCGACCAAACCCAAGATCCTGCTGTGCGACGAGGCCACCAGCGCCCTCGACCCGCAGACCACCGCCTCGGTCCTGCAACTGCTGGCGGAAATCAACCGCGAGCTGAAGCTGACCATCGTACTGATCACCCATGAAATGGACGTGATCCGCCGTGTTTGCGATCAAGTGGCGGTGATGGACGCCGGCGTGATCGTCGAGCAAGGCCCGGTGGCCGAGGTGTTCCTGCACCCCAAGCACTCGACCACCAAGCGTTTTGTCCAGGAAGACGAGCAGATCGACGAAAGCGAACAGCGCGACGATTTTGCCCACGTACCGGGGCGCATCGTGCGTCTGACATTCCAGGGCGACGCGACCTACGCGCCATTACTCGGAACCGTCGCCCGGGAAACCGGCGTGGACTACAGCATCCTGGCCGGTCGCATCGACCGCATCAAGGACACCCCCTACGGGCAACTGACCCTCGCCGTCACCGGCGGTGACATGGAGGCGGCGTTTGCCCGCTTCACCGCGGCCGATGTCCACATGGAGGTGCTGCGCTAATGGAACTGTTGAGCTCATTCTTCTCCAACATCGACTGGCTGGAAATCTGGCTGGCCACCGGCGACACCTTCCTGATGCTGTTCGGTTCGCTGCTGTTCACCGTACTGCTCGGCTTGCCACTGGGGGTGTTGCTGTTCCTCTGCAGCCCGCGCCAGTTGCTCGAAGCCCGCGGTGTGTATGCGCTGCTGTCGCTGATCGTGAACATCCTGCGTTCGCTGCCGTTCATCATTCTGTTGATCGTGATGATCCCGTTCACGGTACTGATCACCGGCACCTCCCTGGGCGTGGCCGGCGCGATCCCACCGCTGGTGGTCGGCGCGACACCGTTCTTCGCCCGCCTGGTGGAAACGGCCCTGCGCGAAGTCGACCGCGGCATCATCGAAGCGACCCAGGCCATGGGCGCCACCACGCGGCAGATCATCGTCAATGCCTTGCTGCCGGAAGCCCGTCCAGGCATTTTTGCAGCGATTACGGTGACAGCGATTACGCTGGTGTCCTACACGGCCATGGCCGGTGTGGTCGGTGCCGGTGGTTTGGGCGACCTGGCGATTCGCTTCGGCTACCAGCGTTTCCAGACCGACGTCATGGTGGTCACGGTGGTGTTGCTGCTGGTGCTGGTCCAGGTGCTGCAAACCGTGGGCGACAAACTGGTTGTGCATTTCTCTAGAAAATAAGGCCTCGCGGCCAATAAACCATGAGCCGGCCATTCGCTGGCAGGCGCCAAGAGCAGGCGCCTCACAAGGAGTTAGCTGAATGAAAAAACTACTGGTTGCCTTCGCTGCCGCCGCAGCGTTTTCCGCCCACGCCGCCGACACCCTGACCGTCGCCGCAACGCCGGTCCCGCACGCGGAAATCCTCGAATTCGTCAAACCGGCCCTGGCCAAAGAAGGCGTCGACCTGAAGGTCAAGGTCTTCACCGACTACATCCAGCCGAACGTACAGGTCGCGGAAAAGCGCCTGGACGCCAACTTCTTCCAACACCAGCCGTACCTGGATGAGTTCAACAAGGCCAAGGGCACGCACCTGGTGAGCGTGGCCGGTGTGCACCTGGAACCCCTGGGCGCGTACTCCAGCAAGTACAAGGCACTGACAGAACTGCCAGGCGGCGCCAACGTGGTGATCCCGAACGACGCCACCAACGGCGGTCGTGCACTGTTGCTGCTGGCGAAGGCTGGGGTGATCAAGTTGAAGGATTCGAGCAACATCCTGTCGACCACCAAGGACATCACCGAGAACCCGAAGGACCTGAAATTCCGTGAGCTGGAAGCGGCGACCATTCCGCGGGTGCTGACCCAGGTGGATCTGGCGTTGATCAATACCAACTATGCGTTGGAGGCGAAGCTTGATCCTTCCAAGGATGCTTTGGTTATCGAAGGTAGCGACTCGCCGTATGTGAACATCCTGGTGGCTCGTGAGGATGACAAGGACAGTGAGGCGATGAAGAAGCTGGTTGCGGCGTTGCACACGCCGGAAGTGAAGGCTTTTATTCTTGAGAAGTACAAAGGCGCGGTTTTGCCGGCGTTTTGATCTGATCGGGTGGTGAAAAAACGGGGCTGCGTGGGAATGCAGGCCCGTTTTTTTTGCTCGGAGATATGCGGCGTTAAGGAAAGCCCAGCGGGAGCAAGCTCCCTCGCCACGAATGTTTGACCGGCCCCTCGCTCGATGACGCCTGGTAGCTACTTGTCTTTCGGTCCGCAAAGGGGGGTGGAGGGCAGGGTAGACTTGCCCCTTTTCTATCCGAATGCACTCATGAATTCATTACGCGAAGACAATCGAAAGCGCTTGATACGACTCATCGACCAGATCCCTGTTGATGAGAACCCCGAGGGTTGGGCTCATATTGCTTCGATAGCCGTCGGTGGGCTGCTATCGGTAGGGTTTTCGCAAAAAGGTCCCTACTTGCTGGTCGTCTCCAGTTCGGGTCGGAGTGTCGTGCACTGCGACACAGGAGAAAAAATTGAGCGCGACTATGAAGAATATGCGGGCTTGAGCGAGCTCGGCTTGCATTGCCAGGGCATTGGCGTGATCGCCGATGAAGTCATACCGCTGTGTGGCATTCAGGGTGGTGGCTTGCCAACCGGCAACATCGCCGGGGAAGGACTGGAGTTGGTTTCCCCGGATTGGCCTGAAAACAGTCTTATTCTGAGCAAACCCTTCAAAAATGCTCTGATTGAGGGTCATCAAGCGGATTGCACGGTGATCTACAGGGACCACGTGAGGGCGTTCGGATTCTCCTGGTGTGGGAACTACATCGTTGCGGCGTGCAGCAGCGACCTCGATCTTTGGTCGAGAAAGTCAAAGTTGTAACGAAAGGCCGTCGCCGGCAGCGCGGCGGCCAAGGGCGTTGCAGTTCTGCTTCATTGTTCAACAACCCTCATGATAAATTCCCCGCCGCGACCTCTAATCAATAGAGGGCATTCAGGGAGAGAAGTAAGTGATCAAGTCTTTGTTGGTTGGGGCATTGCTGGCAATGGCATCAGCATCGGCATCTGCGATGAGTTGCGATAACCCTAGAAACGCCTATGACAGAACCTATTGCGCGTCGCTGAAAATGGTTCAGTCGGATCAGGACATCAATGATCAATACAAGAAGACCATGAGCGCCCTGAACCCGGATCAAAAGAAAAAAGTGAAAGCGGCTCAAATCCAGTGGATCAAAAATCGTGACAGCGCCTGCTCCAACGATGGCCTGCTCTACCTGGACTGTGCCAATGAGAAGACCGAGGCGCGTATCGTCATACTCAAAGCTGTCGAGCGCGAGTGCCGTGCTGCCGGTTGCGACGACGCCAAGCTGTCGCAAGTCGAGTAACCCGTAAGCAATGAGCACGTCGGGCTTGCCCTAATACCCGTCAGTTAAGCCCCAAACCCGTGGGAGCAAAGCTTGCTCGCGATTGGGGTGAGCCCGTCGACAACGCCGTTGACGGGTCTGCCGCCATCGCGAGCAAGCTTTGCTCCCACAGGTTTGTATCGTTTGATCCTTAACTGACTGGCATTAGCCCTTGCCCCCTTTTTTCATGCGGGCGCTGGCTAGTCACTATCAGTGCTACGCAACGCCACGCTCGACCATGGCACGCCATGCCTGGACGCTGGAGCGCTCCTGCATCCTGGCGTGCCATGCTCGAAGCGCCACGCACTCTTCAGGCACGGGGAGTTGCACCAGCGAGGCGAAGATCATGCCGCCCAGTACCGCAATGTCGGCCATCGAAAACTTGTCGCCCGCCACAAAGGGCCGGTCTTTGAGAAGGTTGTCGAAATAGCGCATGCCCCTGATCGCCTTATCGCGCATCCGAGCGCCCCACTCGGCATTCTGGTACAGCTCGACATCGGGGCCGAGGCCCGGCGTGGCATGGTGGAAGTACGCGCTGACGGCGTCGAGAAACTCGATCTCGGCACGTTTGGTCATCATATGGATGATGCCTTTTTCAACAGGCGTTTCGCCCGTCAACGTCGGATGACCGTCCAGGCTATCCAGGTACTGGGTGATCGCCGTGCACTCGGCGATCCGCGTCCCATCGTCCAGCTCCAGCACGGGCAGTGTCCCGGAGTAATTGATGGCCAGGAACTCGGCTTTCTTGTGCTCACCGGCCCAGAGATTCACCGGTACGAATTCGATGTTCGGCAGCAATCCTTTTTCCGCCAGCGCAATGCGGACGCGGGCGGGGTAGGGGCCGTTGAACCAATCGTAGATTTTCATCGTAGGAACAGTGGAAACATCAACGCGCTGTTGTGGGGAAGTCATGATTCGAGCACCTGCCTGTCAATTGGTAGGTAAAGATTGAGCCGCCGATTTAGTGCTGTCAATCCCCTACCTGACAATTGGCAGGTAAACGGATCTGCGCGTAGAATCGCCGTTACCTGAGTGAGTCGAATCTCGAAACGAGGCTGCAACGTGAACGAAAATGCTCGAGAAGCCATCTTGGCGGCAGCGAAAGCCGCTGCCCAACTGCACGGTTACAGCGGTATCAATTTCCGTAGCATTGCCGACCAGGTGGGCATCAAGAACGCCAGCATTTACTACCACTTTCCGAGCAAGGCAGGCCTGGCTGCGGCAGTTGCTGAACGCTACTGGCAGGACGCGCTGCGCATGCTTGAAGAGATACGCGCCGCCCATACCGATCCGAAGGCGTGTGTGCGGCTTTACCCCTCCATTTTTCGAAAGTCGCTCGAGGACGGCAACAGGCTTTGTCTGTCCAGCTTCATGGCAGCCGAATACGAAGACCTTCCCGATGAAGTGTCGCGAGAGATCAGGGCTTTTGCGGACGTTAACGTGACGTGGCTCGCCCAGGTACTGGCAGATGCTGGGACAGGTAGCGCAGAGGAATGTGAACGCCGAGCCCGCGCCATTTACACCGCTGTTGCGGGTGCCCAGTTAATCGCGCGGACGCGGGCGGATGTCGGCCTGTTCGATGATCTGATTTTGAGCTACCGGGAAGCAGGGTTGATTCCAGCCTGATCCTGTAAAGCAGATGATGCCGTTTGGCTGTAGGAATGGTTGGGGCTGCTTCGCAGCCCAGCGGGAGCAAGCTCCCTCGCCACGGGGTTTTGTTCAATTGGGGCCGTGGGTGTAATTCAGTTGTTTGCATTGGTGGCCGGGTGCCACAATCGCCGCTTTAGTTGCATCACGATCAGGTGGATCAAATGGATGGCCCAAGATCTCGGAACGGCCAAGCTTTTTTCATAGCCGAGCAGGTGCGAACTGACCGATTGCAGCAACTGTTTCGCCAATCCGTTTCTGCGGTTTTCGGCAGTTACCTGGCCGCCATCATGTTGAGTTGGCTGTGTTGGGATCGGTTTGAGCACAGCGCTATTCTTTGGTGGCTGGGCATCCTGACCGCATCGACGCTGTTGCGTATCGCGATGTTCGTCGCCTATTTTCGCAGCCCCGAAAGTGAGCGTACGCCTCAACGCTGGGAGCGCCGATACTGGGTCACGCTGGTGTTATCCGCCAGCATCTGGGGCGGTGGTGCGTTTGTGGTCATGCCGGCGGACGATCTGTTGTCCCAGGCGTTGGTCATGCTCTTTACCGTCGGGATGACCGTCAGCGCGGTGTCCTGCTATTCGGCCTACCGCGATATGACGCTGGTCTCCATTGGCCTGGTGCTGTTTCCATGCACCGTCTGGCTGCTGTTTCAACCGTCCCCGATCCAAGTCGGCATGGCCCTTTCGATCCTGGTGTTCGCGGCATTTGCGGCCCGCGCCACGCACAAAATGTCCCAGGCACTGGAGGTCGCCTTTCGTCTTACCCGTGAAATGGAACAGGCTAACAGCATTTCAACCCGCGCCGCACAAACCGACGAACTGACCGGCCTGAAGAGTCGGCGGGCTTTTTTCGAGCATGCCCAGCAGCTCTATGACGAATGCAAGACCAACCGGTTAGGGCTGTGCGCCGTCATGTTGGACATGGACCACTTCAAGCACATCAACGACACCTATGGCCATCAGGTCGGGGATCAGGTTTTGCGCGAGATGGGGCTGGTCATCAGTTCGTCGTTTCGGGCGACGGACATTCACGGCCGGCTGGGTGGGGAAGAGTTCGCTATTCTGCTTCCGGACACGTCCATCGAGGTCGCTACCCAGATTGCGGAACAGCTCATCGATACGATTGCGGGGTTGATGATCGAACCTGTTCACTGCATAACCGCCAGCCTTGGCGTCGCGTCTACGGAGGCCTGTAACAAGGATCTTCACGGCTTGATGAACGATGCGGATAAGGCCCTGTATCGGGCGAAGGCGCTGGGACGCAATCGAGTGGCTGTTGCTTAGTCTTAGTCGGGTTGGCTTTGCATCATTAGCCAGAATTTGATCACCCCCACGCTACATCACATTCCAAAAGCGGAACGCTGAGCGTCCCTGGCGGCGTTCCCACGCGGGAACGTGGGAACGATTGAGAAACCCTGAACGCCCTCTCTTCAAAGGCCTGCAATTACGCAGGCACTGACCCCTGGCACCTCCTTCTCCTTGGCTCACCTCGCGGCGGGTGATGCTGCGCGGCCTCGAAAATAAATTCCTTTTTAGATCAACTGGTTAATTCAAAAGTGAGATTTTTTTGAAAATTTATCTTGCGCGCAAAGTATTTGAGCGTTAACTTTATCTCAACTGGTTAGCGCACAAACATTTAGCGCAGACCAACCCCGAACTCGATCAGCCCATCCAGCAAGAGGAAACACCATGAACGTTCTCTATACCGCAGTCGCAACCTCCACCGGTGGCCGTGATGGCCGTGCTGTTTCCAGCGACAAGATTCTCGACGTGAAACTGGCCACGCCAAAAGCCTTGGGTGGTGCCGGTGGTGAAGCCACCAACCCTGAGCAACTGTTCGCAGCCGGCTACTCGGCCTGCTTCATCGGCGCACTGAAGTTTGTCGCCAGCCAGAGCAAACGCAGCATTCCTGCCGACGCCTCGATCACGGCACACGTTGGCATCGGCCAGATCCCTGGCGGTTTCGGTCTGGACATCGACCTGCACATCAACCTGCCAGGTCTGGATCAAGCCGATGCCCAAGCGCTGGTCGATGCGGCCCACCAGGTTTGCCCGTACTCCAACGCGACACGCGGCAACGTCGACGTCCGTTTGCACGTCACCGTCTAACTCACTCACATACGAATAAAAGGATCAGGACATGAACACTTTCCACAAGACTCTCGTTGGCTCGCTTCTGGCACTGTCCCTCGGCAATGCGTTCGCGACTTCTTTTGATCAACCCTCGTTCGCTGAAGGTGGTTCGGATCGACTGATCGAAAAACGTGTCGCTGAAGGCGGCTCCGATCGGCTCATCGAAAAACGCGTCGCTGAAGGCGGCTCGGATCGACTGATCGAAAAGCGCGTAGCCGAAGGTGGTTCGGATCGGTTGATCGAAAAGCGCGTAGCTGAAGGCGGTTCGGATCGGTTGATAGAAAACCGTGTGGCCGAGGGTGGCTCGGATCGCCTGATGGAAAACAGAGTGGGCTGAACCATCCCCTCACCACTCCAACGCCGGTCGAATCAACCCATGTTGCTTCCAAAACAAAAAACGCCGCTTATCTCTCATGAGGAAGCGGCGTTTTTTTTCAACGTGTCATGGGCCTCTAAACGATGCTATCCACCACACCACCATCGACACGCAGCGCCGCCCCCGTGGTGGCCGAGGCCTGCTCCGAGCTGGCGTAGATGATCATGTTGGCAACTTCCTCGACGCGCGCCGCGCGCTGGATGATCGAGGTGCTGCGGTGCTGGTTGACGAAATCCGCCGCGACCTTTTCCAGGCTTTCCCCACTGCGCTCGACGTCTGCCTGGAGCATCTGGGCAACCCCTTCGGAAAGCGTCGGCCCAGGCAACACCGAGTTCACCGTCACGCCCGTGCCGGCAAGGCGCTTGGCCAAGCCGCGAGCGATGGACAGTTGGGCGGTCTTGGTGAAGCCGTAGTGGATCATGTCGGCGGGAATGTTCACGCCCGATTCCGACGAGATAAACACAATCCGCCCCCAACCGCGCTCGACCATGCCTTGCGCGTAGGCCCTGGAAACACGCACGCCCGACATCACGTTGGTTTCGAAGAAGCGTTGCCATTCGCTGTCCGGTGTTTCGAAGAAATCCTCCTGTTTGAAAATGCCCAGGTTGTTGATGACGATATCGAAGCTGGGATGCTTGGCGACCAATGCCTGGCAGCCTGATTCATTGCTCAGGTCGCCAACGAAACCGACGGCACTTGAAGCAAGGGCGCCCAGGCGCTGCAATGCGTCGTCCACGCTGCTCTGGCTGCGACCGTTGATGACTACATGAGCGCCGGCTTCGAGAAAGCCTTTGGCTGTGGCAAAACCGATACCGCTGGTGGACCCGGTGACCAGGACCTGACGTCCGGTGAAATCGATGTTCATGAGGGGGACTCCTTGATTAATGAACCAGAGGAAGTGCGATATTTCTGACTGGACGGTAGTCCGACGGATTTAGAGATGGCTTTGCCATCCCAACGTCGCCGATATCGCAGGCCCTTAATCATGGACACGATTGAGGCTTTGCGCCTCCTCGTGGTCAATCAACCATCAGGAAGCCGACCACACCGCCAGCTCATAGCCGGTCATGGGGAAGGGCCGCTGCGCAGCCCGGCGGGAGCAAGCTCCCTCGCCACACGATTCGGTAGAGCCGGCTTTCAGGCCTGCGCGCTGAATCGCTGCGCAGCACGCCGTTCAAGCATCGCGGCTTCCGTCTCTTGGGTCGCCAGTTCGCCTTTGTGCGCCAGTTGGTTGAAAAACAGCCCGTCCGAAAATTCCTGGGGCGGCACCGAGCCGGCGCGCTTGAGCATCGGCGCCAGATCGATGGTGCTGGCGAAGTTTTCCTTGGTCAGACTGTAGCGGCCCAGGTAGCTGCCAGACCAAGGCGAGTCGGCATCCACCATGTCGATGGAGGCGTCGCGGAAGGCGCTGGCTGCGGCTTTCAAATCAGTGGATTCATTGAGCAGATCGGTGAGGCGCTGGGTCTCCGAGGTGCTGAGCTGCCCGGCGGTGTTGAGCACTTTCAGCTTGCCATCGGCCTCGACGGTGAAACCGTATTTCTTGCTGGCCAAATCCGGGTGGGTTGCCGACAGCGTTGACTGGAATGCCTCGAAAGAGCTTTTCAGGGTGTTTTTCGCGCTCTCGGTGATTGCGGCAAATCGAGGGAAATCTGGCGATTGGGATCGACCGACCCAGGTGGTAATGGCCACCAGTGGTTGCTCCACGGTCTGGGTTTCTTCACTGGGGTGGTAGATAGCCGCCGGGCCAGCACTTGCCAGTTCCTTTACAGAGCCTGTTGGAGGATGAGTGACCAACTTCTGATCGGAGCGGGTGAGGTGGGTGTTGGCGGGTGCAATAGAGGCAGCGCTAAGGGAGAGTTCCATTTCATCGGTCCATGATTGGCGGATACATCGGGTTATCGACAGCCGGGGACCGAGCTTTAGGAGGGGAGATGGCGTGGGGTGAGGTCAGTTAGTTATGTGGCGGCTGTTAGGGCGCTATCGCGAGCAAGCTCGCTCCCACAGGGATTTATGATGGACGCAATGCCTGTAAACAGCCCGGAAAAACTGTGGGAGCGAGCTTGCTCGCGATAGCGGTGGGTCTGCTTGCATCGATGTTGAGTGTACCGCCGTCATCGCGAGCAAGCTCGGCTCCCACATAGGGACTCCCACATAGGGACTTGGGTGTTCACAGATCCTGCACTCACCACAAATCCCCGGCGCATATGAAGCAACAGATCTTCAGTACCACCGCGCCTCACCCGGCGGGCGCTTCTTGAAGCGTTTCATGCTCCACATGTACTGGCTCGGGTAGGCCCGCACGTAGCGCTCCACCACTTGGCTCATGGCCGCGCAGGAGGTTTCAGTGTCGGTGCTGTACATCGCGTCAGGGGCAGCTTCGAGGATGACTTTGTAGCCGGAGCCGTCGGGCAGGCGCAGGGCGTGGAGGAAGACGCCGACCGCTTTGCCGCCAGCGAGCATGTTCGGCACGAACTTGCTGGTCAGGGCCTGGGTGGCGAAGAAGGGCACGAAGATGCCGGCGGATTCGGCCGGTTCCGGGTCGGCGGGGATACCCACCTGGCCGCCCTTGCGCACTTCCTTGATAACGCTGAGGATGCCTTCCTTGGTCGACGCCGCGACCTTGTTGCCCAACTGGACGCGTTGCTTCTGCAGTAGTTCATCCACCGCCTTGAGCTTGGGCGGGCGGTAGAAAATGATCGGTTTGCACTGGCTGCAATAGAAGTGGTTGAGCACTTCCCAATTGCCCAGGTGGCTGGTGATACCCACCACGCCTTTACCGGAGGCCAGGGCTTCTTTCAGCACCTCCAGGCCTTCGACTTCGCGCACCAGGTCGATGGAGCGCTGGGCCGGCCAGATCCAGGCGCAGGCGCTTTCGGTCAGGGATTTGCCAATGTCCTTGAGGCTCTGGCCCACCAGGCGCTCGCGCTCGGCCGGGTCCATCTCGGGAAAGCACTTGGCGAGGTTGATCCGCACCACATCGCGGGAACGGTTGGGAAATTTCCACATGAGCCAACCAATCGCCGAGCCCACTGCCTGCACCGCTCGCCAGGGCAGCAGCGCAAACAACCGCAGAGCGCCAACCAGCAAGGCGCCTTTCAACTTATCCACAGGTCACTCCTGAATATATGGGCCGTGTTGCGAGCCGGCTATTCTAACCGCCGTTTACCAACTCGGCGTAGCGGTCGCAGTCTTGGGTATGGTCCATGACCATGCCCGAGGCCTGCATCAAGGCGTAGCAAATGGTCGGCCCGACGAAAGTGAACCCGGCTTTTTTCAGGCCTTTGCTCATCGCCAGTGCCTCGGGCGTGATAGCCGGCACTTCGCTGCGGTCCTTGAAATGGTTGATGATGGGTTTGCCGCCCACGAACGACCAAAGGAACGCCACCGGGTCTTCCAGCGCCAGCCAGGCCTGGGCATTGCGACGGGCGGCCTTGAGCTTGAGGCGGTTGCGGATGATGCCCGGGTCGAGCATCAGCTCGTCGATTTCCGCGTCGCTCATCTGCGCCACGCGCTGCACATCGAAGCCGTACAACACTTCCCGGTAGCGCTCGCGTTTGCGCAAAACGGTGATCCAGGACAACCCGGCCTGGAACCCTTCGAGCAAAAGCAACTCGAACAAACCCTGCGCATCGCGCAGCGGCGTGCCCCACTCCTGATCGTGATAAGCCATGTACAACGGATCGTCAGAACACCAAAAGCAGCGTGGCATAAGGCTCCAGGGGGCGTGCGCACGAACGAATCGGGTATACTCCCGCTCTTTAAATCGCAGCCCAAGAAACAGGTGAATTTCGTGAGCCAGCCTACGCCAGCCGTGCGTACCTTCCAAGACTTGATCCTCGCCCTCCAGCAATACTGGGCCGAGCAAGGTTGTGTGGTACTTCAGCCCTACGATATGGAAGTAGGCGCCGGCACTTTCCACACTGCCACGTTTCTGCGTGCCATCGGCCCGGAAACCTGGAACGCCGCTTATGTGCAGCCCAGCCGCCGCCCGACTGACGGCCGCTACGGCGAAAACCCGAACCGCCTGCAGCACTACTACCAGTTCCAGGTGGTCCTGAAGCCGAACCCGGAAAACTTCCAGGAACTGTACCTGGGCTCCCTCAAGCACGTCGGCCTCGACCCACTGGTGCACGACATTCGTTTCGTCGAAGACAACTGGGAGTCGCCGACCCTGGGCGCCTGGGGCCTGGGCTGGGAAGTCTGGCTCAATGGCATGGAAGTGACCCAGTTCACCTACTTCCAGCAAGCGGGCGGCATCGAGTGCTACCCGGTCACCGGCGAGATCACCTACGGCCTGGAACGCCTGGCCATGTACCTGCAAGGCGTGGATTCGGTCTACGACCTGGTATGGGCCGACGGCCCGTTCGGCAAAGTGACCTATGGCGACGTGTTCCACCAGAACGAAGTGGAGCAGTCGACCTACAACTTCGAACACGCCAACGTCGAGAAGCTGTTCGAGCTGTTCGATTTCTACGAGAGCGAAGCCAAGCGCCTGATCGAACTGGATCAGCCGCTGCCGTTGCCGAGCTATGAAATGGTGTTGAAGGCGTCCCATACCTTCAACCTGCTGGACGCACGCCGGGCGATTTCCGTGACCGCGCGCCAGCAATACATCCTGCGTGTACGCACCCTGGCGCGTTCCGTTGCGCAAGCCTACCTGCTGGCCCGTGCCAAGCTGGGCTTCCCGATGGCGACCCCGGACCTGCGTGATGAAGTGTTGGCTAAGCTGGAGGCTGCACAATGAGTGCTCAAGATTTTCTGGTTGAACTGGGCACCGAAGAACTGCCACCCAAAGCCCTGAACACCCTGGCCGATGCGTTCCTGGCCGGTATCGACAAAGGCCTGCAAGCCGCTGGCCTGAGCTATGAAGCCAAACAGGTGTACGCTGCGCCGCGCCGCCTGGCCGTGCTGATCACCGCCCTGGCGACCCAGCAGCCGGACCGCAGCATCAACCTCGACGGCCCGCCACGCCAGGCCGCGTTCGACGCCGACGGCAACCCGACCCAGGCCGCCCTGGGCTTCGCCAAGAAGTGCGGCGTGGACCTGAGCGAAATCGACCAGAGCGGTCCGAAGCTGCGCTACAGCCAGAGCATCAAGGGCAAGCCGACCGCCAGCCTGTTGCCGACCATCGTCGAAGACTCCCTCAATGACTTGCCGATCCCCAAGCGCATGCGCTGGGCCGCGCGCAAGGAAGAGTTCGTACGTCCAACCCAGTGGCTGGTGATGTTGCTCGGTGACCAGGTCATCGATTGCACGATCCTGGCCCAGAAAGCCGGTCGCGACTCCCGCGGTCACCGCTTCCATCATCCACAGAGCGTGCGCATCACCTCGCCGGCCAACTACCTGGCCGACTTGCGTGCGGCCTACGTACTGGCCGACGCCAACGAGCGGCGCGAGCTGATCAGCAAGCGCACCGAAGAGCTGGCCACCCTGCAGGAAGGCACCGCCATCGTGCCGGCCAACCTGCTGGACGAAGTGACCGCGCTGGTGGAGTGGCCAGTGCCGCTGGTGTGCTCGTTCGAGGAACGTTTCCTTGAAGTGCCGCAGGAAGCGCTGATCACCACCATGCAGGACAACCAGAAGTACTTCTGCCTGCTGGACGCCGAAGGCAAGTTGCTGCCGCGCTTCATCACGGTTGCCAACATCGAAAGCACGGACCCGCAGCAGATCATCGCCGGTAACGAAAAAGTCGTTCGCCCGCGCCTGACCGATGCCGAGTTCTTCTTCAAGCAAGACAAGAAACAGCCCCTGGAAAGCTTCAACGAGCGCCTGCGCAACGTGGTGTTCCAGGAAAAACTCGGCAGCGTCTACGACAAGGCCGAGCGCGTTTCGAAACTGGCGGCATTCATCGCCCCACGCATCGGCGGCGACGCCCAGCGTGCGGCCCGTGCCGGCATCCTGTCCAAGTGCGACCTGTCCACCGAAATGGTCGGTGAGTTCCCGGAGATGCAAGGCGTCGCCGGTTACTACTACGCCCTCAACGATGGCGAACCGCAGGACGTGGCCCTGGCGCTGAACGAGCAGTACATGCCCCGCGGTGCCGGCGCTGAACTGCCAACCACCCTGACGGGTGCGGCCGTGGCGATCGCCGACAAGCTCGACACCCTGGTCGGCATCTTCGGCATCGGCATGCTGCCCACCGGCAGCAAAGACCCGTATGCCTTGCGTCGTGCGGCCTTGGGCGTGTTGCGGATCCTGATCGACAAGCAACTGGACCTGGACCTGAACGACGCCGTGGCATTCGCCGTCAACGCGTTCGGCAGCAAGGTCAAGGCTGCCGGCCTGGCCGATGCGGTGCTGGAATTCATCTTCGACCGCCTGCGTGCGCGTTATGAAGATGAAGGCGTCGACGTCGCCACCTACCTGTCGGTGCGAGCCCTGAAACCGGGTTCGGCCCTGGACTTCGACCAGCGCGTACAAGCGGTGCAAGCCTTCCGCAAATTACCGGAAGCCGCCGCGCTGGCAGCGGTGAACAAGCGGGTATCGAACCTGCTGGGCAAGGCCGAAGGCAACGTCGCGGCCACCGTCGAAGCCAAGTACTTCGACAACGCCAACGAGTTTTCCCTGTACTCGGCGATCCAGCAGGCGGACCAGGCGGTCCAGCCAATGGCGGCGGCGCGTCAGTACAGCGAAACCCTGGCGCGCCTGGCGGCACTGCGCGAACCGGTGGATGCGTTTTTCGAGGCGGTGATGGTCAACGCCGAAGATGCCAAAGTACGGGCCAACCGTTACGCGCTGCTGGCGCGTCTGCGTGGGCTGTTCCTCGGCGTCGCCGATATTTCGTTGCTGGGGTAACGCTTGAAACTGCTGATTCTCGATCGGGACGGGGTAATCAATCACGACTCCGACGCTTACATCAAATCGGTGGAGGAGTGGTTGCCGCTGCCCGGTTCGATCGAAGCCATCACGCAGTTGAGCAAGGCCGGCTGGACGGTGGCGGTCGCCACCAACCAGTCGGGCATTGCCCGCGGTTATTATGACCTCACCGTCCTGGACGCCATGCATGAGCGTCTGCGCGCCTTGGTGGCCGAGCAGGGCGGGGAAGTCGGCTTGATCGTCTATTGCCCGCATGGGCCGGACGACGGCTGCGATTGCCGCAAGCCCAAGCCGGGCATGTTGAAAACCATTGCCGCGCATTACGATGTGGCCTTGGCAGGTGTGTGGTTCGTCGGTGACAGTCTCGGTGACCTGGAGGCGGCCAAGGCCGTCGATTGTCAGCCAGTTTTGGTAAAGACCGGGAAAGGCGAGAAGACTCTGGGCAAGACCCTCCCGGTGGGCACCTTGATTTTTGACGACCTGGCGGCGATTGCCGCTGAACTTATCCACAATTAGAGCTCCCAAGACATCCTGATCAAGGACTGTTCGGGAAGCGCTTGAACAGGCGGGCATTGCCCGCAACGGTAAACGCCGCTATGTCGATATTGCAGGCCATCAGAAGCTTTCTCTTTTACCTGCTGCTGGGCACCAGTTCCTTGTTGTGGTGTTCCCTGAGTTTTTTTATCGCGCCCTTCCTGCCGTTCAGGGCGCGCTACCGTTTCATCAACGTGTACTGGTGCCGCTGCGCACTGTGGCTGAGCAAGGTGTTCCTGGGCATCCGCTATGAAGTGAAGGGCGCCGAGAACGTGCCGGACCGGCCCTGCGTGATCCAGTCCAACCATCAGAGCACCTGGGAGACGTTCTTTCTCTCGGCCTATTTCGAGCCATTGAGCCAGGTCCTCAAGCGTGAGCTGCTGTTCGTACCGTTCTTTGGCTGGGCCATGGCCATGCTGCGCCCGATTGCCATCGATCGCGACAATCCCAAAGTAGCGCTCAAGCAAGTGGCGAAAAAGGGCGACGAACTGCTCAAGGACAACACCTGGGTGCTGATCTTCCCCGAGGGCACCCGTGTTCCCTACGGGACGATTGGCAAGTTTTCCCGCAGCGGTTCCGCATTGGCGGTGAACGCGAACCTGCCGGTGCTGCCAATTGCACACAATGCCGGCAAATTCTGGCCCAAGGCAGGTTGGATCAGAACACCAGGCGTCATCACCGTGATGATCGGCGCGCCGATGTATGCCGAAGGCACTGGGCCCCGCGCCATCGCCGAGCTCAATGACCGCGTACAAGCCTGGAATGAACAGGCACAACGGGAGATGGGCTCGCTTCCTCCAGGCCCTGTCGCGGAAGTCCCCACGGAACAAGCCGCTGTTTGAGATCTGTGGATAACCTGTGTACCGTTTTTTCGAAATCCGTCGCTTTTATGTCGTAAACCTATGTTTTTAGTACATATTTCCTAAACACATAAAACCCACGATCAGGTGCATAAGTTTTTATAGCAGCAAAAAATCGTAGCCTTCGGGGTTGGATACGTCCTGTAGGAGCTGCCGAAGGCTGCGATCTTTTCAATCTTCCAGTAACGGGAAGCGCAGGCTGAACGTCGTGCCTTTACCCACCACGCTACGACACTCGATTTTCCCCTCGTGATGGTCGACCACGGCCTTGACCATCGATAATCCCAGGCCAATTCCATCGACCCCGTGGGCCGAGGAAAACCGCCGGTACTGACTGAACAGGTCCGGCAGTTCTTCAGCGCTGATGCCTTTTCCTTGGTCAGCAACATTGCAGATCAACCAACCCGACACGCAATACACCTGCAGGGAAATGCAGGCATCGGGCGGGCTGTACTTGATGGCATTTTCCAGCAGATTGAACAGGGCACGGGTCAACAACGATTGATCCGCCCTCACCATCGCGTCTTCATCCTCTATTTCGTGAACCAACTGGATACGCTTTGCCTGGGCGATGGGCAGCGCCTGATCGAGCACGTCCAACACCAGCATGGCGAACAGCGTCGGCTGGAACTGATAGGCCTGGGACTCGGCCTTGGCCAGCTGTACGAAACCCTCGGTCAGGTCCAGGGCGCGTCGTACCTGGCGCTCGATCTGGTCGAACAGCGGATGATCGCCACCCACCTGATGCCGCTGCACATCGAGCAGCGCAAGGATCGCCGAGTGAGGGGCGCGCAAGTCATGGGAGAGGAACCGCAGCATGACGCTGCGCTGCTCTTCCGCCTCACGTTCGGCGCTCAGGTCTGTGAGGCTCAGCAACCAGCCAATCGGCGCATCGCCATCCACCGGCAACAGCGCAGCCCGTTCCAGGCGCAAGCTGCGCTCGCGAATGTCGCGAAACTCCACCAGGGGCAATGTGGATAACCGGTGATGCGCCCCGTGCTCCAGCCCCGGATAACCCAATTGCCCAAGATGCTCCAGCACATCGCCGCCCGCCAGGCCATGGCCGAACAGCTCGCGCGCCTTTCGGTTACCCAGCAGCAGCTTGCCTTGGGGATCGCTGATCATGGTTGCCACCGGCAAGTATTCCAGGCCGTCGGCAATGAAGCGCCGGGTGTCGCGGGTTCGGCTCATGGCTTGTTCCAGGGCCATGATCTGGCCCTGTAAACGGTCGCTGCCGGTGTAGGAGGCACGGCGACGCTCCGGGAACACTTTGGGCTCCGCGTCCAGGCGTGCCAGCTCCCAACCGAAGTAGGCCAACACCACGCTCAGCCGTCGCCAGTTCCAGATCAGATAGCCGAACATGATCCCCAGCACACTCGCCATCGGCGACCACCACCACCCGCGCGCACCCAGCATGGCGCTGATCAACAGGGCCAGGCTCATACCACCCACCGTTGTCCACAGGGCCAGGCGCGGGCGCAACAGCAGCAAGCCCAATACGCAACCCACCAGGCACACCGACAACAACGCGGCGCCTGAATGGTCACCTGTGGATTGACTGCTCAATGACAGCAAGGCCGTCAGCGGCAACAGCAGCAGACTTATCCACAACCACTCCCGCACCAACTGTCGAAACAACCGCTGAACCTGGGTGGGTTCACGACTTTCACGGCGACGCTGGTTACTCATAGGCCTCCTGGCCGAACTCAAGGACTGTGGATATCTTCACTGGCCTGCGTAAGTCGACAGGCTTGAAAGCCCACGACTATAACGGACTCGATGGGTGGCGCGCTGCTGCCTTTCCCTCTGTGTCGCGAGCCGGTATTGTCGCAGCCAGCGACAGGTCAATGAATCAGCCACTGGCTGCCTTTCATTGCCACCTGAAGATGTCCGTTACTCTCGAGATCAAGGAATCGCATTCCATGCGTGTCGCCATACTGGACGATGAACCGGCCGAGTTGCGCCGGGTAGAACAGACGCTGCAACAAATCCCCGGCAGAGGCGAGCAAGCCTGGACCCTGCACAGTTTCGAACGTGGGGAAGACTTGTTGCGGCAACTGCGGCGGGAAACCTTCGACTTGTTGATCCTCGACTGGCAACTGCCCGACATCAGCGGGCTTTCATTGCTGCGCTGGACCCGCGAGCACATGGATTCGCCACCGGCCGCCATCATGCTGACCAGCCGCGACGGCGAGCACGACATCGTCCAGGCCCTCAACGCCGGCGCCGACGACTACGTGAGCAAACCCTTCAGGCCCAACGAGCTCAAGGCCCGGGTCACAGCCGTGCTGCGCCGTCACAACCTGCAACGCGCGCCCGCCAGCGACGTGCTGGTGTTCAACGACCTGGCGTTCGACGACGCCGAGCTGACCATCACCCGTGCCGGCATCCCCATCAGCCTGACCGAACGGGAATACCGCCTGGCCCGGTGCCTGTTCGCCAACCTGGGCCGGCCGCTGTCCCGGGAGTACTTCTACGAACGCTTCTGGACCCACGAGGAAATGACCTCGTCCCGCCCGCTCGACACCCACATCTATCGCCTGCGCAACAAACTCGGGCTGACGGCGGATCGGGGTTGGCAGTTGCTGACGATCTACGGGTATGGGTATCGGTTGGAGAGTGTGGTGGCGGGGAGTGAGGCGTCGGTAGCCAGTTAGGGAACCGACTGCTCATATTGAATGGTATCTGTGGCGAGGGAGCTTGCTCCCGCTGGGCTGCGCAGCAGCCCCTTTTGTGAGCGCTTAGCACCCAAGCGGGAACAAGCTCCCTCGCCACACAATGGATATCACCCGATCGTCGGTACCAAGCTTCCTGCTTTTGCGATCCGACGACGCTGTATCAGCACGCCGGATATCACCACCAAGACACTCAGCAGACCGGTCGCGAGGATCTCCACACGATGGGCTTCCTGGAACAGCATGATGGTCAAGGCCCCAACGATGAAGATAATCACCGCGTAGGTCAGGCCGGGAAACAGCCACATGCTGAATGCGATTTTTTCCCCACGAGCCATGCGTTGTTTGCGCATACGCAGCTGCGAAATCGCGATGACCAGGTACACCAGCAACGCAATGGCGCCAGAGCTGGCCAGCAGGAATTCGAAGACCGCCGCCGGTGCCACGTAGTTGGCGAACACCGCCAAAAAGGCCGCACCGGTCGACAACATCACCGCCCAGTGAGGCGTGCCGCTCTTGTTAGTGCGCTGGGAAACGGCCGGCGCATCACCGCGCTTGCCCAACGAGAACATCATGCGCGAAGCCGTGTACAGCGCCGAGTTCAGGCAACTGGTGACCGCCACCAGGACCACGATATCGACGATCAGCTTGGCATTGGGGATGCCCATGCGCTCCAGCACCGTCTGGTAGGAGCCAACACTGGCCAGGAGCGGGTCGTTCCATGGCACCAGGGCGACGACGATGAAAATGGAGACGAGGTAGAACAAACCAATCCGCCAGATCACCGAGTTGGTTGCCTTGGAAATCTGCTGGCCAGGGTTCTTCGATTCGGCCGCGGCGATGGTCACGATCTCGGTGCCCATGAACGAAAACATGGTGGTCAGGATCGCCCCCAGCACCGCGCCCATGCCATTGGGCAGGAAGCCCTGAGTGTCGAACAGGTGCGAAACACCGCTGACCTGGCTGGTCGGCAGAAAACCGAATATCGCCATCAGACCCAGCCCGATGAAGCCGATGATCGCCACCACCTTGACCAGGGCGAACCAGAATTCGAACTCTCCGTAATTCTTCACACTGAACAGGTTGGTGACCGTCAGCAGCAGGGTGATGACCAACGTGAAGACCCAGATGGCCACGTTCGGGAACCAGGCGTGCAGGATCGTTGCAGCAGCGTTGGCCTCCAGCGGAATCACCAGGACCCAGAACCACCAGTAGAGCCAGCCGATGGTGAAACCCGCCCAATGACCAATCGCCCGGTCCGCATACGTCGAGAAGGAACCCGTGTCCGGCGACGCCACCGCCATTTCGCCCAGCATCCGCATCACCAGCACCACCAAGGCACCTGCGGCAGCGTAGGCCAACAACACGGCCGGACCGGCCGCTGCGATCGCATGGCCGGAGCCGACGAACAGACCGGCGCCAATCACACCGGCTATGGAAAGCATCGTCACATGACGGGGCTTTAGCCCTTGCGCCAGATTATCGGAAGTTTGCGTACCGCTCATTGAGACTACCCTTGGCATTTGGATTTATTCGTACCACCTCGACCCATCGCTTTCTGTAAATTTAAAAAAACGATGTGTAAGTTATTAAACACGCAAGTTTTGCGCCAGGAAATCCAAGGTCCCCGGTATCCGGGGCCTTCATCCAATTCCTAACCCATTGACAATGAAGGCTTTATGCCAGGGTGTTACCCAGTTACACCGTTTTTGACCGGTGGGTCTTAGAAGGAGTGGGTATTTTCCAGCGTAAAAAAAAGCCAACGCATGTGCGTTGGCTTTTTGCTGGAGCAGGTGCTGCAGAAGGATCAGAAATCCAGGTTGGACACTGCCAACGCATTGCTCTCGATGAAGTCACGACGAGGCTCGACCGCATCACCCATCAGGGTGTTGAAGATCTGGTCCGCGCCAATGGCGTCTTCGATGGTGACTTTCAGCATCCGGCGCGAGCTTGGGTCCATGGTGGTTTCCCACAGCTGATCCGGGTTCATTTCACCCAGACCTTTGTATCGCTGGATGGTGTGGCGCTTGGTGCTTTCCGCCATCAGCCATTCAAGGGCTTCCTTGAACTCGGTCACGGCTTTCTTGCGTTCACCTCGTTGGATGTACGCACCTTCGTCCAGCAGCGTGCTCAGTTGCGCGCCTAGGGATACGACGGTCTTGTAGTCGTTGCTGCCGAAGAAGTCGCGGTTGAAGGTGACGTAGTTCGACAGGCCGTGGGAGATCAGTTCGACCTCCGGCAGCCAGACGTTACGCTCACGGTCTTCGCGCAGGCTGGCTTTGTAGACCAGGCCGGATTTTTCGACGGTGCGCAGGCGTACTTCGTATTGGGCCAGCCAATCCTGCATCGCTGCATGATCGGACAGTTGCTCCAGGCTCACGGCTGGCAGGTAGATGAAGTGCTCTGTCAGTTCCTGCGGGTACAGGCGCGACAGGCGCTTGAGGGTCTTCATCACCAGGCGGAAGTCGTTGACCAGGCGCTCGAGGGCTTCACCGGAAATACCCGGGGCATCTTCGTTCAGGTGCAGGCTCGCGTCTTCCAGGGCCGACTGCGTCATGTACTCTTCCATGGCGTCGTCGTCTTTGATGTATTGCTCTTGCTTGCCTTTCTTGACCTTGTACAGCGGCGGCTGGGCGATGTAGATGTAGCCGCGCTCGATCAGCTCCGGCAACTGACGGAAGAAGAACGTCAGCAGCAGGGTGCGGATGTGCGAACCGTCGACGTCAGCATCGGTCATGATGATGATGTTGTGATAGCGCAACTTGTCGATGTTGTACTCTTCGCGGCCAATGCCGCAGCCCAGCGCAGTGATCAAGGTGCCGACTTCCTGGGAGGAAATCATCTTGTCGAAGCGCGCCTTCTCGACGTTGAGGATCTTGCCCTTGAGCGGCAGGATGGCCTGGGTGCGACGGTTGCGGCCCTGCTTGGCGGAACCGCCAGCAGAGTCACCTTCCACCAGGTACAGCTCGGACAGGGCAGGGTCCTTTTCCTGGCAGTCGGCCAGTTTGCCCGGCAGACCGGCGATGTCCAGCGCGCCTTTGCGGCGGGTCATCTCACGGGCCTTGCGCGCGGCTTCACGGGCACGGGCGGCGTCGATCATCTTGCCGACCACCAGCTTGGCTTCGTTCGGGTTCTCCAACAGGAAGTCGGAGAAGTACTTGCCCATTTCCTGTTCGACCGCGGTCTTCACTTCGGAAGACACCAGCTTGTCTTTAGTCTGGGAGCTGAACTTCGGATCCGGCACCTTCACCGAAATGATCGCTGTCAGGCCTTCGCGGGCATCGTCACCGGTAGTGGCGACTTTATGCTTCTTCGCCAGGCCTTCCTGTTCGATGTAGTTGTTCAGGTTACGGGTCAGCGCCGAACGGAAGCCCACCAGGTGGGTACCGCCGTCGCGCTGCGGAATGTTGTTGGTGAAGCACAACAGGTTCTCGTTGAAGCTGTCGTTCCACTGCAGGGCGATCTCCACGCCGATGCCGTCTTCACGCTGGATGTTGAAGTGGAACACCTGGTTGACCGGGGTCTTGTTGGTGTTCAGGTACTCAACGAACGCCCGCAGGCCACCTTCATACTTGAACAGCTCTTCCTTGCCACTGCGCTCGTCCTTGAGGACGATGCCGACACCGGAGTTGAGGAAGGACAGTTCGCGAATCCGCTTGGCCAGGATGTCCCAGCTGAAGTGGATATTCTTGAAGGTTTCGCTCGACGCCTTGAAGTGAATCTGGGTGCCGGTGGACTCGCTGTCACCAACGATCGCCATGGGTGCCTGAGGCACGCCATGGACGTAGGTTTGTTCCCATATCTTGCCACTGCGGCGCACCGTGAGAACCAGCTGTTCGGACAGCGCGTTCACCACCGATACACCCACGCCGTGCAGACCGCCGGAGACCTTGTAGGAGTTATCGTCGAACTTACCGCCAGCGTGGAGGACGGTCATGATGACCTCGGCGGCGGAAACGCCTTCCTCTTTGTGCACGTCTACCGGGATGCCACGGCCGTTGTCGCGAACGGTGATGGACTCATCCGGGTGGATGATGATGCTGATGTCGTCGCAATGGCCGGCGAGGGCTTCGTCGATGGAGTTGTCGACCACCTCGAACACCATGTGGTGCAGACCGCTGCCATCGTCGGTGTCACCAATGTACATACCGGGACGTTTGCGTACGGCATCCAGGCCTTTCAGCACTTTAATGCTCGTTGAGTCGTACGTATTTTCTTCGCTCAATGCCTTCACTCCCGATGGTCGTGGGTCTGGGTGATACGGCCCTGTTCCACGTGGAACAGGGCGACTGGCGTTTCCGTCTGCCAGCCTTCCCTCAATAATTCGTGGTCTACACAGGTGATGAACACCTGGCAGCGTAAGTCTTCCAGCAAGCGGCACAACGCACGGCGGTGGGCTTCGTCCAGCTCGGACGGCAAGTCATCCACCAGATAAATACACTGACCGCGCCGGGCCTGGCTGACCAGATGCCCCTGGGCGATACGCAAGGCACACACCACCAACTTCTGCTGCCCCCGGGACAAGATGTCCGCGGCGTTATGTGCGCCCAATCTGAGGCGCAAGTCAGCGCGTTGTGGTCCAGCCTGGGTATGGCCCATCTGCTGGTCCCGCTGCAGCGAGCCAGCCAGCACGGTGCTCAATTCCCGGTCCTTGTCCCAGCCTCGGTAATAGCTGAGCGTCAGGCCCTCAAGCTCAACCAGTTCGCTCAAGGTCTGCTCGAAGACCGGTTTCAAGGCTTTGATATAAGCGCGGCGGTATTCATCGATTTCAGCGCTGGCCTGGCACAGTTCCCTGTCCCAAACCGCTTGCGAAACGGCGTCAAGTGTACCATGTCGCAGCCAAGAGTTTCTCTGGCGCAGCGCCTTCTGCAAGCGCTGCCAAGTCGTCATGAAGCGCGGTTCCACGTGGAACACACCCCAGTCGAGAAATTGCCGGCGAATCTTCGGCGCGCCTTCCAAAAGGCGGAAGCTGTCCGGGTTGATCAGCTGCAACGGCAGGATCTCGGCTAGCTGCGCAGCGCTGCGAGCGTTCTGTCCATCGATGCGGATCTGGAACTCCCCTTGCCGGTCCCGCGAGATCCCCAGGGCGCTATGGCCACCTTCCGCCAGTTCCACCTGTCCGAACACCGTGCACGCCAGTTGATCGTACTGGATGACCGGTAACAGCCGGGTGCTGCGGAACGAACGGGCAAGGCCGAGCAGGTGCACGGCTTCCAGGACGCTGGTTTTGCCGCTGCCGTTGGCGCCGTAAAGGATATTGATGCGGGGGGAAGGGGAGAAGGTCACCGGGTGCAGATTGCGCACCGCGGTGACCGAGACACGACTTAAGGACATCTAGCTTCTGCTGGGCATGATTACAGACGCATCGGCATGACAACGTAAGCCGAATCGTCGTTATCGGACTCTTGCACCAGCGCACTGCTGTTGGAGTCGGACAGGATCAGACGCACTTGCTCCGTGGTCATCACGCCCAGCACGTCGAGCAGATAGCTGACGTTGAAGCCGATTTCCAGGGAGCCGCCGTTGTACTCAACGCCTACTTCTTCTTCCGCTTCTTCCTGCTCCGGGTTGTTCGCCTGGATCTTCAACTGCCCGTTGGCCAGTTGCAGACGAATGCCGCGGTACTTCTCGTTGGACAGGATCGCGGTACGGCTGAAGGCTTCGCGCAGGGCCTGGCGATCGCCCAGAACCAGCTTGTCACCGCCTTTTGGCAGCACGCGCTCGTAGTCTGGGAACTTGCCGTCTACCAGCTTCGACGTGAAGGTGAACTCACCGGTGGTGGCGCGGATATGGTGCTGGCCCAACACGATGCTGACGTTGCCGTCGGGCTCGGTCAGCAGGCGGGCCAGCTCCAGGATACCTTTACGCGGCACGATCACCTGGTGGCGATCTGGCTGACCGATATCGGCCTGCATCGAGCACATCGCCAGACGGTGACCGTCGGTGGCGACGGCGCGGATAACACCGGCCGACACTTCCAGGAGCATGCCGTTGAGGTAATAACGCACGTCCTGCTGGGCCATGGCGAAACTGGTGCGTTCGATCAGGCGACGCAATTTGCTCTGATCCAGGCTGCAGGTCAGCGAACCCGGACCTTCTTCAACGGTCGGGAAATCGTTGGCGGGCAGGGTGGACAAGGTGAAGCGGCTGCGACCGGCCTTGACCACGAGCTTCTGCTCATCGACCTTGATGTCGATCAGCGCGTCGTTGGGCAGGCTCTTGCAGATGTCCATCAGCTTGCGCGCCGGCACGGTGATGGAACCCGGATCGGCCGGTTCCTCAAGTTGCACACGACCGACCAGCTCGACTTCCAGGTCGGTACCGGTCAGCGACAATTGCTGGCCTTCGACAACCAGCAGCACGTTGGAAAGTACCGGCAAGGTCTGGCGGCGTTCGACGACGCCTGCGACCAGTTGCAGGGGTTTCAACAGGGCTTCGCGTTGAATGGTGAAATGCATGGTCTAGTCCCTTGCCTTAATAAGCTGCGCTGGTGGTCATCAAGTGGTCAGTGTACGCAGCAGGTTCTTGTAGTCCTCGCGGATGTCCGCGTCGGATTCCTTAAGTTCGTTGATCTTGCGGCACGCGTGCAGCACGGTGGTGTGGTCACGTCCGCCAAACACATCGCCGATCTCCGGCAGGCTGTGGTTGGTCAGTTCCTTGGACAAGGCCATGGCCACCTGGCGCGGACGTGCCACCGAACGCGAACGGCGTTTGGACAGCAGGTCGGAGATCTTGATTTTGTAGTATTCAGCAACCGTTCGCTGAATGTTATCCACAGAAACCAATTTGTCCTGGAGCGCCAACAGGTCCTTCAAGGATTCGCGAATCAATTCGATGGTGATATCGCGGCCCATGAAGTGCGAATGGGCGATGACCCGCTTGAGGGCACCTTCGAGCTCACGCACGTTCGAGCGGATACGCTGGGCGATGAAGAATGCCGCGTCGTGAGGCAGCTCGACCTTGGCCTGGTCGGCCTTCTTCATCAGGATCGCGACCCGGGTCTCCAGCTCCGGAGGCTCGACGGCCACCGTCAGGCCCCAGCCGAAACGCGACTTGAGACGTTCCTCGAGGCCTTCGATCTCTTTCGGGTAGCGGTCACTGGTGAGGATGACCTGCTGCCCGCCTTCAAGCAATGCGTTGAAGGTGTGGAAAAACTCTTCCTGGGAACGTTCCTTGCGGGCGAAGAACTGAATGTCGTCGATCAACAAGGCGTCCACCGAACGGTAGAAGCGCTTGAACTCGTTGATGGCGTTCAGTTGCAGCGCCTTGACCATGTCGGCCACGAAACGCTCGGAATGCAGGTACACGACCTTGGCATTCGGGTTCTTCTTTAATAGGTGGTTGCCCACCGCGTGCATCAAGTGGGTCTTACCCAAGCCGACGCCGCCATAAAGGAAGAGCGGGTTGTAACCGTGCTTGGGGTTGTCCGCGACCTGCCAGGCAGCCGCGCGGGCCAGTTGGTTGGATTTACCTTCGACGAAATTCTCGAAGGTAAAGGTCCGGTTCAGGTAGCTGGTGTGCTTGAGCGCGCCTTCGACCTGGACGGTGCGCTGTTCGGCCCGCACCGGAGCCTGCTGGGAGCTGGCACCGGCCATGGGGTCGAAGCTGTCCCGAGAAGGCTCTTCGCTGACTTCGGCGACTTTTTGAGTGTTGCGTTTGCTCGGGGCAGGCGCGGGCGCCGGGGCGGCATGGTTGTTCACAGGAGCCGGGGCAGCCTGCTGGGCCTGTGACGCCGCGGCGGCCAGCGGCGCATTGGGCGCGGCACGGGGTGCCGAACTGCGTTTGCTGCCTATTAATAAGGACAACGCAGGCGCCATGCCATTGCCATGCTCGTCGAGCAGTTCCATGACCCGGCCCAGGTACTTTTCGTTGACCCAGTCGAGAACGAAACGGTTCGGTGCATAGACACGCAACTCGTCGCCTTCGGCTTCGACCTGTAGTGGACGGATCCAAGTGTTGAATTGTTGGGCAGGCAGCTCATCGCGCAAAAGCTCCACGCACTGCTGCCAAAGTTCCACTGACACGGATATCCCCTAAGTTGAAAGCCGGTGAGGCAAAAACAAGCGGCCATTGTAGCGAGCAGACGTGCACTTATCCACACGCAGGTTGCTCATTGCCCATGATTTATCAATGCGTTAACCGGGAGAAAGACGACCGACGGTCGGTGGATAAGCTCTGTGGATAACCGTGCCTGAGGTCGTTGCACAAGTGGGGGCGAAACTCGGTGGATAACCGCCCTGTGGATAACCTGCCATTCCACCCACAGCTTATCCGACAGCGCAGCACAGGCTGGCCACTGCTTTCCCGTGTAGTTGTCATTCTCTGTACATGGCGGATTACAAGGCCTTGGCATGGTTATCCACAGACAGGTGGCGACCTTGCTTTTATAAGCTTTACAGAAAAGCTTTAAATAATTCCCTTCTTTATTTCTATATCTAGCGCTGTGTGATGAATCCGCCGAAAGCGGCTGGATATCTATTTAAAGGAAACGCTGGTTGGAAATTGACCTAGAGGCTTGCTTTCTCTAGAATCCCCGGTCTCTTAAAACGGGGGCCATTCCGGCCCGTTGTGGACGAACCAGGTAACACGACATGAAACGTACTTTCCAACCAAGCACTATCAAACGCGCTCGTACCCACGGTTTCCGTGCTCGCATGGCTACCAAGAACGGTCGTGCCGTCCTGTCGCGTCGTCGCGCCAAAGGTCGTGCGCGTCTGGCAGTTTGATAATCCGGCACTGGAGGTGAGTCAGGACTTCAGTCGGGAAAAGCGTTTGCTTACACCCCGGCATTTCAAGGCAGTCTTTGACTCCCCTACCGGCAAGGTTCCGGGGAAAAATCTCCTGCTCCTTGCGCGCAGTAACGATCTCGATCACCCCCGACTAGGGCTGGTTATCGGGAAAAAGAGCGTCAAGCTCTCCGTTCAGCGCAATCGCCTCAAACGTCTGATGCGCGAATCGTTTCGCCTGAACCAGGATTCACTGGTTGGATGGGACATCGTTATCGTCGCGCGCAAAGGTTTGGGTGACGTAGAAAACCCCGAATTGATTCAGCATTTCGGCAAGCTCTGGAAACGTCTGGCACGCAACAAGCCAGTACCGGCAGTCAACACCGAAACTGTAGGGGTAGACAGTCCCGATGCGTAAACTGGCACTCGTTCCGATCCAGTTTTATCGCTACGCCATTAGTCCTTTGATGGCCAGTCACTGTCGTTTCTACCCCAGTTGTTCCTGCTACGCGTACGAAGCCATAGAAAATCATGGCCTCCTGCGCGGTGGCTGGCTGACCTTTCGTCGTTTAGGTCGCTGTCATCCGTGGAATCCCGGCGGTTATGACCCGGTTCCGCCTATCCCTACCTCCCGTTCTTCTTCGATGGCCGAGTAATCATGGATATCAAACGCACGATCCTGATCGTCGCCCTGGCAATCGTGTCCTACGTCATGGTCCTTAAATGGAACCAGGACTATGGCCAGGCTGCCCTGCCGACTCAGAATGTTGCAGCCAGCAATACCGCACCGAGCCTGCCGGATGCTCCCGTTGGCAACAACGCTGCCAGCAATGACGACATCCCACGCGCGGCAAGCGATACCAGCGCTCCTGCCGAAGCCCCGGTGGCCGCAAGCAAAGATCTCATCCAGGTCAAGACGGACGTGCTCGAGCTGGCAATCGATCCACAAGGTGGTGACGTCGCCCAGCTGAAGCTGCCGCTGTACCCGCGTCGCCAGGATCATCCGGAAATCCCGTTCCAGTTGTTCGACAACGGTAACGAGCGCACCTATCTGGCCCAAAGCGGCCTGATTGGTAGCAACGGCCCGGATTCGAACCCGGCCGGTCGCCCGATCTACTCTGCCGAGAAGAAGACTTATCAACTGGCTGACGGTCAGGAACAACTGGTCGTAGACCTGAAGTTCAGCAAGGACGGTGTCAATTACATCAAGCGTTTCACCCTGAAACGTGGCCTGTATGACGTCACCGTCTCTTACTTGATCGACAACCAGAGCGCCCAGCCTTGGTCCGGTGCGATGTTCGCGCAACTCAAGCGTGACGCCAGCGACGATCCTTCCTCCAGCACCGCCACCGGCACCGCGACTTACCTGGGCGCCGCCCTGTGGACAAGTTCGGAGCCGTACAAGAAAGTGTCCATGAAGGACATGGACAAGGGCCAGCTCAAGGAAACCGTACAAGGTGGCTGGGTTGCCTGGCTGCAGCACTATTTTGTAACGGCCTGGATCCCGCAGAAGGGCGACAGCAACGTTGTCCAGACGCGTAAAGACAGCAAGGGCAACTTCATCATTGGTTACACCGGCCCGACATTGACTGCCGCGCCAGGTGCGAAAGCCGAAACCAGCGCCATTCTGTATGCTGGTCCAAAAAGCCAGGCAGTGCTGAAAGAGTTGTCCCCAGGCCTGGAACTGACCGTGGACTACGGTTTCCTGTGGTTCATTGCCCAGCCGATCTTCTGGCTGCTGCAACATATCCACAGCATCGTTGGTAACTGGGGTTGGTCGATCATTTTCCTGACCATGCTGATCAAGGGGATCTTCTTCCCACTGTCGGCCGCCAGTTACAAATCCATGGCGCGCATGCGTGCAGTGGCGCCGAAACTGGCCGCCCTGAAAGAACAGCATGGCGATGACCGGCAGAAAATGTCCCAGGCCATGATGGAGCTGTACAAGAAAGAGAAGATCAACCCGCTGGGTGGATGCTTGCCGATTCTTGTGCAGATGCCAGTGTTCCTGTCGCTGTACTGGGTGTTGCTGGAAAGCGTGGAGATGCGTCAGGCACCGTTCATGCTGTGGATTACCGACCTGTCGATCAAGGATCCGTTCTTCATCCTGCCGATCATCATGGGCGCGACCATGTTCATCCAGCAGCAACTGAACCCGACGCCTCCGGACCCGATGCAGGCGAAGGTCATGAAAATGATGCCAATCATCTTCACCTTCTTCTTCCTGTGGTTCCCGGCGGGTCTTGTGCTGTACTGGGTTGTGAACAACGTGTTGTCCATCACGCAGCAGTGGTACATCACGCGTAAGATCGAAGCGGCGACTAAAAAAGCCGAGGCGTAACTTGCTCTGTGGATAACCACACAAAACGCCCCCTAGTGGGGCGTTTTGCTATCTGCCACTTTTGTCTGGATACCGGTTTATGAGCGCACTGCGTGAAACCATCGCCGCCGTTGCCACCGCCCAAGGTCGCGGCGGTGTCGGCATCGTCCGTATTTCGGGACCCTTGGCCAGTGCCGCGGCCAAGGCTATCAGCGGTCGTGAACTCAAGCCGCGGTTCGCCCATTACGGCCCGTTTTTCAGTGATGACCAGCAGGTGCTCGACGAAGGGCTGGCCTTGTATTTCCCGGGGCCAAACTCGTTCACCGGCGAAGACGTACTGGAACTGCAGGGACATGGCGGCCCCATCGTGTTGGACATGCTGCTCAAGCGTTGCCTGGAACTGGGTTGTCGACTGGCCCGGCCGGGGGAATTCAGCGAGCGGGCGTTCCTCAACGACAAGCTCGATCTTGCCCAGGCTGAAGCGATCGCCGATTTGATCGAAGCCAGTTCTGCACAGGCTGCGCGCAACGCGTTACGTTCCTTGCAGGGAGCGTTTTCCCAGCGTGTGCATAACCTCACCGAGCAATTGATCGGCCTGCGGATCTACGTCGAGGCCGCGATCGACTTCCCGGAAGAGGAAATCGACTTCCTCGCCGATGGTCACGTGCTGAGCATGCTCGATAAAGTGCGCGATGAGTTATCCACAGTACTGCGCGAAGCCGGGCAGGGTGCCTTGTTGCGCGATGGGATGACCGTGGTGATCGCTGGCCGACCGAATGCCGGCAAATCCAGCCTGTTGAATGCCCTGGCCGGCCGCGAGGCGGCGATCGTCACCGAGATCGCCGGCACCACCCGGGACATCCTTCGTGAACATATCCACATCGACGGCATGCCGCTGCACGTGGTGGATACGGCCGGTTTGCGCGACACCGAGGACCAGGTGGAAAAAATCGGCGTTCAGCGCGCACTCAAGGCCATCGGTGAAGCCGACCGGGTATTGCTGGTGGTGGATGCCACCGCACCGGAAGCCGATGACCCGTTTGCCTTATGGCCGGAGTTTCTCGAGGTCCGCCCGGATCCCGCAAAAGTCACCCTGATTCGCAACAAGGCCGACCTGACTGGGGAATCGATTACCCTGCAAGTCAGCGATGACGGGCACGTGACCATCAGCCTGAGCGCGAAGTCGGCAGGCGAAGGCCTGGAACTGCTGCGCGAGCACCTCAAGGCCTGCATGGGCTACGAGCAGACCTCGGAAAGCAGCTTCAGTGCCCGCCGGCGGCACCTTGAAGCGTTGCGCCATGCCAGTGCCGCCCTGGAACACGGTCGCGCGCAGCTGACCTTGGCGGGGGCTGGTGAGTTGTTGGCCGAAGACCTGCGTCAGGCGCAACAGTCCCTTGGGGAAATTACCGGCGCCTTCAGCTCCGATGACTTGCTGGGGCGGATCTTTTCCAGCTTTTGCATCGGTAAATAGCCCCTCCTTTGCAACCGGGTTTGTCCTCGACAATCTGACGAGCGCAACGCAAACCCGGTTCCTCCTCTCTTTTTTGAACCGATTGCCCCTGATGGCGGCTTGCCTGTGGGCGCTGATGCGACCCGTAGCGGCAGTTTTCTGTGGATTAAGCCCTGTGAATAACTGCCATTGAGGTCGGTTGATAAGCGGCCTTCAAAACTGAAGATAACCGCCTCTGTGGATAACCACCTCATTCATCCACAGGCTTACACCGGTTATCCAAGCCCCTCAATGCCACATGACCACAGGGTTTTGAATCTCTGTACACAACGTAAATAAAGGCCTACAGAACGTTATCCACAGATAGGTGGGGCAGTAAGAATAAACATAAAAACAAAGATTTTATAAATTTCTTTCTTTTTTATTTTTTTAACCGCGAGTTCTCCACAGCTGGTTAAATTTTGTGCAAAGGGTTCTTTAGAAAGGATGAAGTCCCTATACTTGCCGACCTGGCTCGAAAAACGCCCAGGGCCAGACTCAAACCTATTTCCGAATTACCTGAATAAAGCAGGCACGAGGTGCGTGGTGGATTTCCCTTCCCGTTTTGAAGTGATCGTCATCGGCGGCGGTCATGCCGGTACCGAGGCAGCACTTGCATCAGCGCGTATGGGGGCAAAAACCCTGTTGCTGACGCATAACGTGGAAACCCTCGGCGCCATGAGCTGCAACCCTGCCATTGGTGGCATTGGCAAAAGCCACCTGGTCAAGGAGATCGATGCCCTTGGGGGCGCGATGGCCATGGCCACCGATAAGGGTGGTATCCAGTTTCGCGTGTTGAACAGCCGCAAAGGCCCAGCCGTGCGCGCTACTCGCGCCCAGGCCGACCGCATCCTGTACAAGGCCGCTGTCCGCGAAATCCTGGAAAACCAGCCGAACCTGTGGATATTTCAACAAGCGGCCGATGACCTGATTGTCGAGCAGGATCAAGTACGCGGTGTCGTGACGCAGATGGGCCTGCGTTTCTTCGCCGATTCCGTGGTGTTGACCACCGGGACCTTCCTCGGCGGACTTATCCATATTGGTTTGCAGAACTTTTCCGGCGGTCGCGCGGGTGATCCGCCGTCGATCGCTCTGGCTCACCGTTTGCGTGAGCTGCCATTGCGTGTCGGGCGCTTGAAAACCGGTACGCCACCGCGTATCGACGGTCGGTCTGTGGATTTCTCGGTGATGACCGAGCAGCCTGGCGATACGCCGATCCCGGTAATGTCGTTCATGGGCAACAAGGAACAGCATCCACGGCAAGTCAGTTGCTGGATCACCCACACCAATGCCCGCACCCATGAAATCATTGCGGCGAACCTCGATCGTTCGCCGATGTATTCCGCTGCCGGTGAAATCGAAGGCATCGGCCCGCGTTATTGCCCGTCGATCGAAGACAAGATCCATCGCTTTGCCGACAAGGAAAGCCACCAGGTCTTCATCGAGCCCGAAGGCCTGACCACACACGAGCTGTACCCGAACGGGATCTCCACCTCCCTGCCGTTCGATGTGCAACTGCAGATCGTGCAATCGATTCGCGGCATGGAAAACGCCCACATCGTTCGCCCCGGCTACGCCATCGAATACGACTATTTTGACCCGCGTGACCTGAAGTACAGCCTGGAAACCAAAGTCATCGGCGGCCTGTTCTTCGCCGGGCAGATCAACGGCACCACCGGTTACGAAGAGGCCGGCGCCCAAGGGTTGTTGGCCGGAGCCAACGCGGCACTGCGGGCCCAGGGCAAAGACAGTTGGTGCCCGCGCCGCGATGAGGCATACATCGGTGTGCTGGTGGACGACCTGATTACCCTGGGTACCCAGGAACCGTATCGGATGTTCACCTCCCGCGCCGAATATCGCCTGATCCTGCGTGAAGACAACGCCGACCTGCGCCTGACCGAGAAAGGTCGCGAGCTGGGTCTGGTGGATGACGTGCGCTGGGCCGCTTTCTGCACGAAACGCGAGAGTATCGAGCAGGAAGAGCAACGCCTGAAAAGCACCTGGGTTCGTCCCGGTACCGAGCAGGGCGATGCCATTGCGGCGAAATTCGGTACCCCGCTGACCCACGAATACAACCTGCTCAACCTCTTGAGCCGTCCGGAAATCGATTATGTCGGGCTGGTGGAAGTGACCGGCCAGGGCGCGGAGGATCCGCAGGTGGCCGAACAGGTCGAGATCAAGACCAAGTACGCCGGTTACATCGACCGCCAGCAGGATGAAATCGCCCGCCTGCGCGCCAGCGAAGACACCAAGCTGCCTGTGGATATCGATTACACCGGCATTTCCGGGTTGTCGAAAGAAATCCAGAGCAAGCTCGGTGCGACCCGTCCAGAGACCCTGGGCCAGGCCTCGCGCATTCCCGGCGTCACGCCAGCAGCGATTTCCCTGTTGATGATTCATTTGAAAAAACGCGGCGCGGGCCGCCAGTTGGAGCAAAGCGCTTGAGTTCGATGGTCACCTCGCAACACGCTGAAGAGTTATCCACAGGTGCCCGTGAACTCGGCGTCAGCCTGACCGAAGCCCAGCACGCGCAATTGCTGGGTTATCTGGCGCTGTTGATCAAATGGAACAAGGCCTACAACCTGACCGCCGTGCGCGATCCGGATGAAATGGTCTCGCGGCATTTGCTCGACAGCCTCAGCGTCATGTCCTTCATCGAAAACGGTCGTTGGCTGGACGTTGGCAGTGGCGGTGGCATGCCGGGAATCCCGCTGGCGATCCTGTTTCCTGACTCGCAAGTGACCTGCCTGGACAGCAACGGCAAGAAAACCCGCTTCCTGACCCAGGTCAAACTCGAACTCAAACTGGATAACCTGCAAGTTATCCACAGCCGCGTCGAAGCGTTCCAGCCTGCCGAGCCGTTCAACGGGATCATTTCCCGGGCGTTCAGCAGCATGGAGAACTTCAGCAACTGGACTCGCCACCTGGGCGACGCCGATACGCGCTGGCTGGCAATGAAGGGCGTTCATCCGGCCGATGAGCTGGTAGCATTGCCGGCAGACTTCCACCTCGATAGCGAACACGCCTTGGCCGTACCCGGTTGCCAAGGCCAACGCCATCTGCTGATACTGCGCCGCACGGCATGATTGGGAACACAAGCAAGAATGGCTAAGGTATTCGCGATAGCGAACCAGAAAGGTGGTGTGGGCAAGACCACCACCTGCATCAACCTCGCAGCATCCCTGGTCGCGACCAAGCGCCGGGTGCTGTTGATCGATCTCGATCCACAGGGCAACGCCACCATGGGCAGCGGTGTGGATAAACATGGCCTGGAAAACTCCATCTACGACGTCCTGATCGGCGAATGCGATCTGGGCCAGGCCATGCACTTCTCCGAACATGGCGGTTATCAACTGCTGCCGGCCAACCGTGACCTGACGGCGGCCGAAGTGGTGCTGCTGGAAATGCAGATGAAGGAAAGCCGCCTGCGCAGCGCCTTGGCGCCGATCCGGGAAAACTACGATTACATCCTGATCGACTGCCCGCCGTCGCTGTCGATGCTGACCCTCAACGCCCTGGTGGCCGCCGATGGGGTCATTATCCCCATGCAGTGCGAGTACTTCGCCCTGGAAGGGTTGAGCGACCTTGTGGATAACATCAAGCGCATCGCCGAACTGTTGAACCCGGACCTGAAGGTCGAAGGCCTGCTGCGGACCATGTACGACCCGCGCCTGAGCCTGATGAACGATGTCTCGGCCCAGCTCAAGGAACATTTCGGCGAGCAGCTCTACGACACTGTCATCCCCCGTAACATCCGTCTGGCCGAAGCGCCGAGCTACGGCATGCCGGCCCTGGCCTACGACAAACAATCCCGTGGTGCGCTGGCTTACCTGGCCCTGGCGGGCGAGATGGTTCGTCGTCAGCGCCGCAACCCACGCACCGCTGCAGCCCAGCCAACTTAAGGAAACCCCATGGCCGTCAAGAAACGAGGTCTCGGACGTGGACTGGATGCACTGCTCAGCGGTCCGACTGTCAGCTCTCTGGAAGAACAGGCCGTACAGGCCGACCAGCGCGAGCTGCAGCATTTGCCCCTGGACCTGATCCAGCGTGGCAAATACCAGCCGCGTCGGGACATGGACCCGCAGGCGCTGGAAGAATTGGCCCAATCGATCAAGAGCCAGGGCGTGATGCAGCCGATCGTGGTCCGGCCGATCGCCAATGGACGCTTCGAGATCATCGCCGGCGAACGTCGCTGGCGCGCCAGCCAGCAGGCCGGCCAGGAAACCATCCCGGCGATGGTCCGCGATGTGCCGGATGAAACGGCCATCGCCATGGCGCTGATCGAGAACATCCAGCGTGAAGACCTCAACCCGATCGAGGAAGCCGTGGCCCTGCAGCGCTTGCAGCAGGAATTCCAGCTGACCCAGCAACAGGTTGCCGAGGCGGTGGGCAAGTCCCGCGTGACCGTGGCCAACCTGCTGCGCCTGATTGCGTTGCCGGAAGTCATCAAGACCATGCTGTCCCATGGCGACCTGGAAATGGGCCATGCCCGTGCATTGCTCGGTTTGCCGGAAAATCAACAGGTTGAAGGGGCGCGACATGTTGTCGCACGAGGCCTCACCGTGCGCCAAACCGAGGCACTGGTTCGCCAGTGGCTCAGTGGCAAACCGGCACCTGTCGAGGCACCCAAGACCGACCCGGATATCGCCCGCCTCGAACAACGCCTGGCCGAGCGCCTGGGCTCTGCGGTGCAGATTCGCCACGGGAAGAAGGGCAAGGGCCAACTGGTGATTGGTTATAACTCCCTCGATGAGTTGCAAGGTGTCCTTGCACACATTCGCTGAAACAATTGCTCTTGTAGCGCGCAGTCGGAAATCACTACCTGACAGTTGAATAGGGGCAGAACCGCCCCTATACTCTGCGCGCATTTTGTCGGCACAAATTATGCCAAGTTATTGAATTATGGCGGCCGACTATTGGAGAGCAAAAGCGATGGAAACCCGCACGCCAAACCGCTTGCCGTTCCATCGTCTGGCAGTTTTCCCGGTTCTGATGGCTCAATTCACCGTCGTACTGATCGCCACATTGGCGCTCTGGCAATGGAAAGGAGTCGTCGCCGGATACTCAGGCCTTTGCGGAGGCCTGATAGCCTTGCTTCCCAATATTTACTTCGCTCACAGGGCTTTTCGGTTTTCCGGCGCCCGAGCAGCCCAGGCTATCGTCCGGTCTTTTTATGCCGGCGAGGCGGGGAAACTGATTTTGACGGCAGTGCTGTTTGCACTGACGTTCGCAGGTGTGAAGCCATTGGCGCCGCTGGCTGTATTCGGCGTCTTCGTGCTGACCCAACTGGTCAGCTGGTTCGCTCCCCTGCTAATGAGAACAAGACTTTCGAGACCTTAGGGCGTTTGAGGCAACCATGGCAGAGACAACCGCTTCGGGCTATATCCAGCACCACTTGCAGAACCTGACCTTCGGTCAGCTACCCAACGGCGGCTGGGGCTTTGCCCACACCGCAGCAGAAGCCAAGGAAATGGGCTTCTGGGCTTTCCACGTCGATACCCTCGGCTGGTCGGTCGCACTGGGCCTGATTTTCGTTCTTCTTTTCCGCATGGCGGCGAAGAAGGCGACCTCCGGTCAGCCAGGTGCACTGCAGAACTTCGTTGAAGTACTGGTCGAATTCGTCGATGGCAGCGTGAAAGACAGCTTCCATGGCCGCAGCCCCGTGATCGCACCGCTGGCACTGACCATCTTCGTCTGGGTGTTCCTGATGAACGCCATCGACCTGGTACCGGTCGACTGGATTCCTCAGCTGGCCATCCTGATCTCCGGCGATGCACACATCCCCTTCCGCGCCGTGTCGACCACCGACCCGAACGCGACCCTGGGCATGGCGTTCTCGGTTTTCGCACTGATCATTTTCTATAGCATCAAGGTCAAGGGCATCGGCGGCTTCATCGGCGAACTGACCCTGCACCCGTTCGGCAGCAAGAACATCCTCGTTCAGGCCCTGCTGATTCCGGTGAACTTTCTGCTGGAATTCGTGACCCTGATCGCCAAGCCGATTTCCCTGGCACTGCGTCTGTTCGGCAACATGTATGCCGGCGAACTGGTGTTCATCCTGATCGCTGTGATGTTCGGCAGCGGCCTGCTGTGGCTCAGCGGCCTGGGTGTAGTTCTGCAGTGGGCGTGGGCTGTGTTCCACATCCTGATCATCACCCTGCAGGCGTTCATCTTCATGATGCTGACCATCGTCTACCTGTCGATGGCGCACGAAGAAAACCATTAAGGCCAGTCTCGACTAGTCTGATGTCCTTCCCGGTCAAACGGGAAGGAGCCCGAACCGGGCTGAGAAACGATTTGTTTTACCGCTTTAATCTAAAAAACCTAAACCATACGACGTAAAAGTCGGGAGGAAAGATGGAAACTGTAGTTGGTCTAACCGCTATCGCTGTTGCACTGTTGATCGGCCTGGGCGCACTGGGTACCGCAATTGGTTTCGGCCTGTTGGGCGGCAAGTTCCTGGAAGGCGCAGCGCGTCAGCCAGAAATGGTTCCAATGCTGCAAGTCAAAATGTTCATCGTGGCCGGTCTGCTCGACGCCGTGACCATGATCGGTGTTGGTATCGCGCTGTTCTTCACCTTTGCGAACCCGTTCGTTGGTCAAATCGCTGGCTAATTACTCGGATGTCTCGAGTAGATTGGTGTGATGGACAACGTAACTGCGAGGTGTTGGCGTGAACATTAATGCGACCCTGATTGGCCAGTCCGTTGCGTTCCTGATTTTTGTACTGTTCTGCATGAAGTTCGTATGGCCTCCGGTCATTGCGGCATTGCACGAACGTCAAAAGAAGATCGCTGATGGTCTGGACGCTGCCAGCCGTGCAGCTCGCGACCTGGAGTTGGCCCATGAGAAAGTGGGTCAGCAACTGCGCGAAGCGAAAGCTCAGGCAGCTGAAATCATCGAGCAAGCCAAGAAACGCGGTACCCAGATTGTCGACGAAGCCCGTGAACAGGCTCGCGTCGAAGCTGACCGTGTGAAGGCTCAGGCTCAAGCCGAGATCGAACAGGAACTCAACAGTGTCAAAGACGCGCTGCGTGCCCAAGTGGGTGCTCTGGCCGTTGGCGGTGCTTCGAAGATCCTGGGTGCCACAATCGATCAAAACGCGCACGCAGAGCTGGTAAACAAACTGGCTGCTGAAATCTAAGCGAGGGCGATCATGGCAGAACTGACCACGTTGGCCCGACCTTACGCTAAGGCGGCCTTCGAGCACGCTCAGGCCCACCAGCAACTGGCCAATTGGTCAGCCATGCTCGGCCTGGCAGCAGCGGTGTCGCAAGACGGCACCATGCAGCGCGTGCTCAAGGCCCCGCGACTGACGAGCGCAGAAAAGGCCGCCACGTTCATTGACGTGTGCGGCGACAAGTTCGATGCCAAGGCACAGAATTTCATCCATGTCGTTGCCGAAAACGACCGTCTCCCGCTTCTGCCGGAGATCGCCGCTCTTTTCGACCTGTACAAGGCCGAGCAAGAGAAATCGGTAGACGTGGAAGTCACCAGTGCTTTCGCATTGAACCAAGAACAGCAAGACAAACTCGCCAAGGTTCTCAGTGCACGACTCAACCGGGAAGTGCGCCTGCAAGTCGAGGAAGACAAGTCCCTGATTGGGGGCGTTGTCATCCGCGCCGGCGACCTGGTTATCGATGGCTCGATTCGCGGCAAAATCGCGAAACTTGCCGAAGCATTGAAATCTTGAGTTTGAAGGGGCAGCAGAGCAATGCAGCAACTCAATCCTTCCGAAATAAGTGAAATTATCAAGGGCCGCATCGACAAACTCGATGTGACCTCCCAAGCCCGTAACGAAGGCACTGTCGTCAGCGTATCTGACGGCATCGTGCGGATTCACGGTCTGGCCGACGTCATGTACGGCGAGATGATCGAGTTTCCGGGCGGCGTCTACGGTATGGCCCTCAACCTGGAGCAAGACTCTGTAGGTGCCGTGGTACTGGGCGCATACACGACGCTGGCTGAAGGCATGAGCGCCAAGTGCACCGGCCGCATCCTCGAAGTTCCGGTAGGTAAGGAACTGCTGGGTCGCGTTGTCGACGCACTGGGTAACCCTGTTGACGGCAAAGGTCCGCTGAACAACACCGAGACCGACGCGGTCGAGAAAGTTGCTCCAGGCGTGATCTGGCGTAAGTCGGTAGACCAGCCTGTACAGACTGGCTACAAGGCTGTCGATGCCATGATCCCTGTCGGCCGTGGCCAGCGTGAGCTGATCATCGGCGACCGTCAGATCGGTAAGACCGCTCTGGCGATCGACGCGATCATCAACCAGAAAAACAGCGGCATCTTCTGCGTCTACGTGGCAATCGGTCAGAAGCAATCGACCATCGCCAACGTGGTTCGCAAACTGGAAGAAAACGGTGCACTGGCTAACACCATCATCGTTGCCGCCAGTGCTTCCGAATCGGCCGCACTGCAGTTCCTGGCACCGTACTCCGGTTGCACCATGGGCGAATACTTCCGCGACCGCGGTGAAGACGCGCTGATCGTTTATGACGATCTGTCCAAGCAAGCAGTGGCCTACCGCCAGATTTCCCTGCTGCTGCGCCGTCCACCAGGCCGTGAAGCCTACCCAGGCGACGTGTTCTATCTCCACTCCCGTCTGCTGGAGCGCGCATCCCGCGTTTCGGAAGAGTACGTAGAGAAGTTCACCAACGGCGCAGTGACTGGCAAGACCGGTTCCCTGACCGCGCTGCCGATCATCGAAACCCAGGCTGGCGACGTTTCCGCGTTCGTTCCGACCAACGTGATTTCCATCACCGACGGTCAGATCTTCCTGGAATCGGCCATGTTCAACTCGGGCATCCGTCCTGCTGTGAACGCCGGTGTTTCGGTATCCCGTGTGGGTGGTGCCGCTCAGACCAAGATCATCAAGAAGCTGTCCGGTGGTATCCGTACCGCCCTGGCCCAGTACCGTGAACTGGCGGCATTCGCCCAGTTCGCTTCTGACCTGGACGAAGCGACCCGTAAGCAACTTGAGCATGGTCAGCGCGTTACCGAGCTGATGAAGCAGAAGCAATACGCACCAATGTCGATCGCTGACATGGCGCTGTCGCTGTATGCCGCTGAGCGTGGGTTCCTGACTGACATTGAAATCGCCAAGATCGGCAGCTTCGAACAAGCGCTGATCGCTTTCTTCAACCGCGATCACGCCGATTTGATGGCCAAGATCAACGTTAAAGGTGACTTCAATGACGAAATCGACGCTGGCCTCAAGGCCGGTATCGAGAAGTTCAAGGCCACCCAAACCTGGTAAGCCGCAGCGGGAGCCGCAAGGCTCCCGCTTGCTAACCTGATAGGTGTTACATGGCAGGCGCAAAAGAGATTCGCAGTAAGATTGCGAGCATCAAAAGCACGCAAAAGATTACCAGCGCCATGGAAAAAGTGGCGGTCAGCAAAATGCGCAAGGCACAAATGCGCATGGCTGCTAGCCGTCCTTATGCGGAGCGCATCCGCCAGGTGATTGGTCATCTGGCCAACGCCAACCCGGAATACCGCCACCCGTTCATGATCGAACGCGCCGTCAAGCGCGTCGGTTACGTTGTGGTGAGCAGTGACCGTGGTCTGTGCGGTGGCTTGAACACCAACCTGTTCAAGGCCCTGGTCAAGGACATGGCGGCAAACCGCGAACAAGGCGTCGAGATCGATCTGTGCGTGGTCGGTAGCAAGGGTGCGGCTTTCTTCCGCAACTTCGGCGGCAACGTCGTCGCTGCTATCAGCCACCTGGGTGAAGAACCGTCGATCAATGACCTGATCGGCAGCGTCAAGGTGATGCTGGATGCTTACCTGGAAGGCCGGATCGACCGCCTGTCCGTGGTATCCAACAAGTTCATCAACACCATGACGCAACAGCCGACCGTGGAGCAGTTGATTCCACTGGTGGCGACCCCGGAACAGGAACTCAAGCACCACTGGGACTATCTCTACGAACCGGATGCCAAGGAGCTGCTCGACGGCTTGATGGTCCGCTACGTGGAGTCGCAGGTCTACCAGGCGGTGGTCGAGAACAACGCAGCTGAACAAGCGGCGCGGATGATCGCGATGAAGAACGCTACCGACAACGCCGGTGATTTGATCAGCGATTTGCAGCTGATCTACAACAAGGCGCGTCAGGCTGCGATCACCCAAGAGATCTCGGAAATCGTCGGCGGCGCTGCCGCGGTTTAACGGTTCAAATATTCAGAGGATCCAGCTATGAGTAGCGGACGTATCGTTCAAATCATCGGCGCCGTTATCGACGTGGAATTCCCACGCGACAGCGTACCGAGCATCTACGACGCCTTGAAGGTTCAAGGCGCCGAAACCACCCTGGAAGTTCAGCAGCAGCTGGGCGACGGCGTGGTTCGTACCATTGCGATGGGCTCCACCGAGGGCTTGAAGCGCGGTCTGGACGTCAACAACACTGGCGCAGCCATCTCCGTACCGGTCGGTAAAGCGACCCTGGGCCGGATCATGGACGTACTGGGCAACCCGATCGACGAAGCTGGCCCGATCGACACCGAAGAGCGCTGGGGCATTCACCGTCCTGCGCCAACCTTCGCTGAACAGGCTGGTGGCAACGAACTGCTGGAAACCGGCATCAAGGTTATCGACCTGGTTTGCCCGTTCGCCAAGGGCGGTAAAGTCGGTCTGTTCGGTGGTGCCGGTGTAGGCAAGACCGTAAACATGATGGAACTGATCCGTAACATCGCCATCGAGCACAGCGGTTATTCCGTGTTCGCCGGTGTGGGTGAGCGTACTCGTGAGGGTAACGACTTCTACCACGAGATGAAGGATTCCAACGTTCTGGACAAAGTGGCACTGGTCTACGGCCAGATGAACGAGCCGCCGGGAAACCGTCTGCGCGTAGCCCTGACCGGCCTGACCATGGCCGAGAAGTTCCGTGACGAAGGTAACGACGTTCTGCTGTTCGTCGACAACATCTACCGTTACACCCTGGCCGGTACCGAAGTATCCGCACTGCTGGGCCGTATGCCTTCGGCAGTAGGTTACCAGCCGACCCTGGCTGAAGAGATGGGCGTGCTGCAAGAGCGCATCACTTCCACCAAGCAAGGCTCGATCACCTCGATCCAAGCGGTATACGTACCAGCGGACGACTTGACCGACCCGTCGCCAGCGACCACCTTCGCCCACTTGGACGCCACCGTCGTTCTGTCCCGTGACATCGCTTCCCTGGGTATCTACCCAGCGGTAGACCCACTGGACTCGACTTCGCGCCAACTGGACCCGAACGTGATCGGCCAGGAGCACTACGACACCGCTCGCGGCGTTCAGTACGTGCTGCAGCGTTACAAGGAACTGAAGGACATCATCGCGATCCTGGGTATGGACGAGCTGTCGGAAGCCGACAAGCAGTTGGTAAACCGTGCTCGTAAGATCCAGCGCTTCTTGTCGCAGCCGTTCTTCGTGGCTGAAGTCTTCACCGGTGCCTCGGGTAAATACGTTTCCCTGAAAGACACCATTGCTGGCTTCAAAGGCATCCTCAACGGTGACTACGACCACCTGCCAGAACAAGCGTTCTACATGGTCGGCGGCATCGAAGAAGCGATCGAGAAAGCCAAGAAACTGTAATCCCGGCGCCCGGCAACGGGCGCTAATTTAGGTTGAGGCAATCAGATGGCTATGACAGTCCATTGCGATATCGTCAGTGCGGAAGGGGAAATCTTCTCCGGTCTGGTCGAGTTTGTGGTTGCGCACGGTGAGCTGGGTGATCTTGGTATCGCCCTGGGTCACGCACCGCTGATCACCAGCTTGAAGCCAGGTCCGATTACTCTGACCAAGCAGGGCGGGGAAAGGGAGGTGTTCTACATCTCCGGTGGTTTCCTCGAGGTTCAGCCGAACATGGTCAAGGTCCTTGCCGACACCGTGCAACGTGCTGCCGACCTGGACGAAGCTTCCGCTCAGGAGGCCGTCAAGGCCGCCGAGAAGGCCCTGCACGAGCGCGGCGCGGAGTTCGACTACGGTTCTGCTGCCGCACGTCTGGCCGAGGCCGCAGCCCAGCTGCGTACCGTCCAGCAGATCCGCAAGAAGTTCGGCGGCTAAGCCGTCTGCTTTCTGTGCGATTGATTAAAAAGGGTAGCCTCGGCTACCCTTTTTTCTTTTCCCCCTATTCATTACCTGGTCGCAGCCGCTGACCACCCAGGATTGGTAGCCAGTCATGTCTCTTGAAATCGTTATCCTCGCGGCCGGCCAAGGCACCCGCATGCGTTCGGCGTTGCCCAAGGTCTTGCACCCGGTCGCCGGCAATTCCATGCTCGGTCATGTTATCCACAGCGCGCGGCAACTTGATCCACAGCGCATTCATGTGGTCATCGGCCACGGTGCCGATGCGGTACGTGAACGCCTGGCGGCGGATGACCTGAATTTCGTGCTGCAGGACAAACAACTGGGCACCGGTCATGCCGTGGCCCAGGCCGTGCCGTTCATCACGGCCGATACGGTGCTGATTCTCTACGGCGATGTGCCGCTGATCGAAGTCGAGACCTTGCAGCGTCTGCTCAAGCACGTCGCCCCGCAGCAGTTGGGCCTGCTGACCGTCGAGCTGGATGACCCCACCGGTTACGGCCGCATTGTGCGCAACGCCGATGGCCAGGTGACGGCGATTGTCGAGCAAAAGGACGCCAACGAAGCCCAGCGCGCGATCACCGAGGGCAACACCGGAATTCTTGCCGTGCCGGCCGAGCGCCTGGGCGACTGGATGAGTCGTCTGTCGAACAACAACGCCCAGGGTGAGTACTACCTGACCGATGTGATTGCCATGGCCGTTGCCGATGGGCTGGTGGTCGCCACCGAGCAGCCGCTGGACGCCATGGAAGTGCAGGGCGCCAACGATCGCCGGCAACTGGCCGAGCTGGAGCGCCACTATCAATTGCGCGCCGCCCGCCGCCTGATGGCCCAAGGCGTGACCCTGCGCGATCCGTCCCGTTTCGACGTGCGTGGTGAAGTCAGCGTGGGTCGCGACGTGGTCATCGATATCAACGTCATCCTTGAAGGCAAGGTCGTCATCGAAGACGACGTGGTCATCGGCCCGAACTGCGTGATCAAGGACAGCACCCTGCGCAAAGGCGTAGTGATCAAGGCCAACAGCCATCTCGATGGCGCGGTCATGGGCGAAGGCAGCGACGCCGGCCCGTTTGCGCGGTTGCGTCCAGGCTCCGTGCTGGAAGCCCGTGCCCATGTGGGTAACTTCGTCGAACTCAAGAACGCTCATTTGGGCGAAGACGCCAAGGCCGGCCACCTGACCTACCTGGGTGACGCTGAAGTCGGCGCCCGCACCAACATTGGCGCCGGCACCATCACCTGCAACTACGATGGCGCCAACAAGTGGAAAACCGTAATGGGTGACGATGTTTTCATCGGCTCCAACAACTCCTTGGTGGCGCCTGTGGATATCTCCAGCGGTGCGACCACGGCAGCCGGTTCGACCCTGACCCAGAATGTGGATAACGGCCAATTGGCGGTGGCGCGCGCGCGCCAACGCAACATCGACGGCTGGAAGCGGCCGGAAAAAATCAAGAAGCCCTAAGTTATCCACAACCCCTGTGGGAGCGAACTTGCTCGCGATAGCGGTGTATCAGGTAAAGCTGTATTGCCTGGCCTGGCCCCTTCGCGAGCAAGCTCGCTCCCACAGGGATGAGAGGATTTCTGAATTTTTCTTCTGGCGCCTTGACGATGTCGTTGCAATAGGTTTTGATTGCTTACGTTATCTTTCGAATCGAAACTTAAGCCGCCATGTCGAAACGCAATACGCCACAGCGCCGTCACAACATCCTTGCTTTGCTCCAAGAGCAGGGCGAGGTGAGTGTGGATGAGCTGGCCAAGCGCTTCGAAACCTCGGAGGTTACGATTCGCAAGGACCTCGCCGCCCTGGAAACCAATGGCCTGCTGCTGCGTCGCTACGGTGGCGCGGTGCCGATGCCACAGGAGTTGGTGGCCGATAACGGGCAAACCGTCTCCAAGTACAAACTCGCCATTGCCCGGGCCGCCGTGAAGCGGATCCGCGAACACGCGCGGATCATCATCGACAGCGGTAGCACCACCGCCGCCATGATCCCTCAACTCGGCCAACAGCCGGGCCTGGTGGTGATGACCAATTCCCTGCACGTCGCCAATGCCTTGAGCGAACTGGAGCACGAGCCGGTGCTGTTGATGACCGGCGGCACCTGGGACCCTCACTCCGAGTCGTTCCAGGGCCAGGTGGCCGAGCAGGTTCTGCGTTCCTATGACTTCGACCAGTTGTTCATCGGCGCCGACGGCATCGATCTGGTTCGAGGTACCACCACCTTCAACGAACTGCTGGGCTTGAGCCGCGTGATGGCTGAGGTTGCCCGGGAAGTGATCGTGATGGTGGAGGCCGACAAGATCGGCCGCAAGATCCCCAACCTGGAGCTGCCGTGGAGCAGCGTCCATACCCTCATTACCGATGATCGCCTGCCCGTAGAGGCCCGCGATCAGATTCAGGCCCGCGGCATCACCGTGATCTGCGCGCCTGTCAGCCAGGAGAAATAGCATGTGTGGAATTGTCGGCGCCGTTGCTGAACGCAACATCACAGCAATCTTGCTCGAAGGCCTCAAGCGCCTGGAATACCGCGGCTACGACAGCGCCGGTGTGGCGGTGTTCACCCACGACGAGAAGCTCGAGCGCATGCGTCGTCCGGGCAAGGTCAGCGAGCTGGAGCAGGCGCTGGACGCCGAACCGCTGCTCGGTCGCCTGGGTATCGCCCACACCCGTTGGGCCACCCATGGCGCGCCGTGCGAGCGTAACGCTCACCCGCATTTCTCCGGCGATCTGGCGGTGGTGCACAACGGCATCATTGAAAACCACGAAGCCCTGCGTGAACAGCTCAAGGCGCTCGGTTATGTGTTCACTTCGGACACCGACACTGAAGTCATCGCCCATCTGCTCAACCACAAGCTCAAGGACCTGGCGGACCTGACCGTGGCCCTCAAGGCCACCGTCAAGGAGCTGCACGGCGCCTATGGCCTGGCGGTCATCAGCGCGAAACAACCTGATCGCCTGGTCGCAGCCCGCAGCGGCAGCCCATTGGTGATCGGCCTGGGCCTGGGGGAAAACTTCCTGGCTTCCGATCAGTTGGCGCTGCGTCAGGTTACCGACCGCTTCATGTACCTGGAAGAAGGCGATATCGCCGAGATTCGCCGCGACAGCGTGCAAATCTGGGACATCGACGGCAAAGCCGTGGAGCGCGAGACCGTTCAATACCGCGACGGTGCCGAAGCCGCCGACAAGGGCGAGTTCCGCCACTTCATGCTCAAGGAAATCCACGAACAACCGGCCGTGGTGCAGCGCACCCTGGAAGGCCGCATGAGCCAGAGCCAGGTGTTGGTCCAGGCGTTCGGCCCACAGGCAGCCGAACTGTTCGCCAAAGTGCGTAACGTGCAAATCGTCGCCTGCGGCACCAGCTATCACGCCGGGATGGTCGCCCGTTACTGGCTCGAAGAACTGGCCGGTATTCCGTGCCAGGTCGAAGTGGCCAGTGAGTTCCGTTACCGCAAGGTGGTGGTGCAGCCGGACACCTTGTTCGTCACCATTTCCCAGTCCGGGGAAACCGCCGACACCCTGGCGGCCCTGCGCAACGCCAAGGAACTGGGTTTCCTCGCCAGCCTGGCGATCTGCAACGTCGGCATCAGCTCGCTGGTGCGTGAGTCCGACCTGACCCTGCTGACCCAGGCTGGTCGTGAAATCGGCGTGGCATCGACCAAGGCATTCACCACGCAACTGGTGGGCCTGCTGCTGCTGACCCTGTCCCTGGGCCAGGTCCGCGGCACGCTGGGCGAGGGCGTCGAGGCCAAACTGGTGGAAGAACTGCGCCGTCTGCCGGCCCGCCTGGGCGAAGCCCTGGCCATGGACAGCACGGTGGAAAAAATCGCCGAACTGTTCGCCGAGAAGAACCACACCCTGTTCCTCGGGCGTGGCGCGCAATTCCCGGTGGCGATGGAAGGGGCCTTGAAGCTCAAGGAAATCTCCTACATCCACGCCGAGGCCTACCCGGCCGGTGAACTCAAGCACGGCCCGCTGGCGCTTGTGGATAACGACATGCCGGTGGTCACCGTGGCGCCGAACAACGAACTGCTGGAAAAGCTCAAGTCCAACCTGCAGGAAGTGCGCGCCCGTGGCGGCCAGTTGATTGTCTTTGCAGACGAGCAAGCCGGCATGACCAACGGTGAAGGCACCCACGTGGTGCACATGCCGCACATCCACGACATCCTGTCGCCGATCCTCTACACCATCCCGTTGCAACTTCTGTCGTACTACGTCGCGGTGCTCAAGGGGACTGATGTGGACCAGCCGCGTAACTTGGCGAAGTCTGTGACGGTGGAGTGAGTCGTCCACCGAGAGCCAGGCTTCTTGGTGATCCTAGGTAATGAATCTGGTCGGGTTTAGCACTGCTAAACCCGCTCATTCGTTCAGCCGCATCGGTCCCTCCAAATGGATGACACCTTGATGGTCTATCCCGACCCTTCACCGAACAGCTGAAGAGAAAACCGACCTGACATCTGCGCTGATCTTTGAGAAACCAAAATTTGGCTTGGAAGGTATTTTTCGATTTTCTTTATGAATATGAAAAAATACTTTCATTTTTTCTCGTTATGGGCAGATGCCGACCATCCATGTGCTAGTATTTTTTCAAATCCTCAAAGAAATTGAAAAAATACTGCCATGCCGAAAAAAACAGCACCCCTCATGCCATCCGCTGAGCGGCTCCTGCGCCAGCTTGGCGAACGGATCGAGCTGGCTCGTAAGCGCCGTAAGATCACTGCGGCGCAAATGGCTGCGCGGGCGGGCATGAGCGCTCCCACGTTGAGGGCGCTGGAAAGTGGCAGTCCTGCTGTGACCATCGGGGCTTACGTTTCGGTATTGGTAGCCTTGGGGTTGGAGAAGGACCTTGAATTGCTCGCTCGCACGGATGAATTAGGCCGTGATCTGCAAGATGCTGAATTGAAAGGGCGTTCTGCAGTCGAGCACATCAAGCCAAAAGTACGGCAGCCTCAGTTTCATTGGGACAACCTGATCAGCATCTCGGCAAAAGAGAACAGTTCTACCTCACCAGCCGCTGACAGCCGAAGCCAGACAAGCTCTGAACTGGCTAAGAAGCTTTTAGGGGACGATGATGCCTGAAAGGATTTTCGTCTACGCAGACTGGAATGAAACAGCACCCGTACTGCTTGGAACCCTTCATTCCCGCAAATTGGCAGGATCCGAGCGTATGGAGTTCGAGTACGCGCGGGCTGTTCTTCAAACCATTCATACTCAGATTGCGATCGACCCTCGGATTCAGCCTTACGAAGGGCGGCAATATCCAACGAGAAATTGCTTTGGGTGCGTATCGGACTCCTCGCCTGATCGATGGGGGCGACTGCTGATGGATCGTCGCTTGGAGCGGGATAAAAGAGCAGGAGTCGTACCGCAGGAAGCACGGCTGTTTGACTCGGACTATCTCATCGGGGTTCACGACGCCTACCGGGTAGGAGGGCTGCGTTTCAAAGTCGAGGAAGAAGGAGCGTTCCTTGACGACCATGTGGAGCATGCCGCTCCCCCGATGGCCCGCATGCGTGAGCTTGAAGAGGCTTCGCGTCGATTTGAAGCTGGAGAGGATCGGGGGGCTCAGGGTCAGGACTGGATTCGAATGCTCATTGCTCCAGGTGGCTCTCTGGGTGGAGCGAGGCCCAAGGCAAGTGTAGTAGATGACGAGCACGCGCTCTGGATAGGAAAATTTCCCAGTAATAGAGACACCCACGACGTGGGCGGCTGGGAGATGGTCGTCAATACATTGGCCCAAGGCTGTGGGCTCTATGTGGCTGAAGGAAAAGCGCAACGGTACGCGAGTGAGTACCACTGTTTCATGGTTAAGCGCTTTGACAGAACAGCAAAGGGTGGTCGACTTCACTTTGCTTCAGCGATGACCCTGACGGACCATCAGGATGGTGATGGGCATGAGACAGGGGCCAGTTACCTGGAGATTGCAGAGGTATTGGTCAGGGAGGGGGCCGCTGCCGACGTGGATCTTCCCGAGCTTTGGCGAAGAATTGTCTTCAACATGCTGGTTTCGAATACTGATGATCATCTACGGAACCACGGCTTCCTATTGGAGCCAGGGCGCGGTTGGCGTCTTTCGCCTGCGTATGACATGAACCCTGTCCCTGGTGACACTGGCTTGAGGCTCAACGTTTCAGAGGCCGATAACGCCATAGACCTTGATCTGGCAATGAGCGTGGCCGGTTATTTCCGCGTCTCCGCTGACGATGCCAGACAAACCATCGAGAGGTTCCAGGGCATCGTCAGAAAATGGCCCAGGGTCGCACGCTATCTGGGCATCTCAAGCAATGAGCAGCAGCGGATGGCGCCAGCATTTGCGCTGGCCCGCTAAGCCCTACTCCAGAAAACAACGGTCAAAAAGATAAACGCTTCCCGGCTTGAGGTTTTCCACCGTGCGTTGCGGGCGGCCGCCGTCGCCGCTTTTCTTGCGGCCGGTTTCCTGCAAATAACCCGCCTCGGTCATCTTCAGCAAACGCTGGCGCATGCTGGTCTTGAGCACCGGGCGGTCGAGTACCACGGAGAAAATGCTCACCGCTTCCGGCGCGCTGAACTCCGGGCCCAGGAACATCAGCGGCAGGCTGCTGTAGAGGGCTTTGGACAGCAACCGCTCCTGAACGGCGGCCACCAGGCTGTTGTGATCGAAAGGGAGTTTGATCGAGGCGCCGGCGACATCCTTGAGGGGGAAAAAACCCTGGTGTTCGGCGAGCTGGACCGCCTCGCTGACAATCGCCAGGTAGAACGTCGAGGATGACCAGCAGCGTGGGTCGCGGAAGGCGTCGCCGACGGTGCCCACCTGTTCGATCCAGGCCAGCGGCATGCCCACTTTGCTCGAGCTACGCAGGCGCTCCACGGCGTCGTTCAGCGTGAGATCTTCGACGCCACCATTGACCACGATCCCGGGCAGCGCCCAATGGCCGGCGAACGGCTCGGCTTCCCGTCGGTTCAGGAGGATTTCCAGCGCCTGGGTCTCCCGGCAGAAGCGCAGCACACAGAGGTCGATGGTGTGCAGGTAACCGCGGGCGGGGGCTGTGCTAGTGGGCATGTCGATTTCCGTGGGTAGCGTAAAGGTCATAGTTTAACGGGTTCATGCCGGGTGCCATCCAGTCGCTGGGAAGCGGCTCGCCCAAGGCCAGTCGTTCGCGAACCACGGTGCTGCGCACGTGGATCTTTTCCTCCACGCGAAGGATGGAAAAACGCTCCAGCAATTCCTGCCCGCGATAGAAGGTCGGCAGCAGGTCCGCGACATCCTGGCCCACTACCAACGCGATCCGCTTGCCGTCCAGGGCCAGGCTGTCGGCGAGGTGGGCGAGCAGGGTGTAGCTGTAGATCGCGCCTTCAACGCCGCGGGCCACGACCTGTTCCACCCGGCTTGCGCGCACTTCGGCGCGGCACAGCGGCTGAACGTTCTCGACGATCGATTCCAGCCAGTTCAGGCGCACCTCATAGTCGACCATTTGCTTGCCGTAGGGATGCCGCAAGCTTGGGACCACCAGCACGCGTCTGGCCTGGCATGAGGCCTCGATCATCACCTGGGCATGACCGGCGTGAGGGGGATTGAAGGCGCCGCCATAAAGGGCAATCTCGAACATCGCTCATCCTCCTTTGGTACATGACATGTACTCTATCAGCAAAATCTTTTTTGTGAAAACCCGCTTTCTGTTGCACCAATAGGTTTGGATAGAAAGGGCACGTCAAAAATATTTTCTACGGATGGCTTGTTATGAAAGTACATCTTATGTACTCTCGTGACTATGAAGAGGAGAAACCCAGCATGAACAGCCTGACCCGGAAAACCGCTTCCTTCGATGTCGATGCGCAAAAGAGCTTCACGCCGCTATGCCCCGATGAGCTTCCGGTGCCGGGCGGTGACCAGATTGCCGGTGAGCTGAATTTCATCGCGTCCCTGGCCAGCCTCCGTATCGGCAGCAAGGACGCCCATTCGCCCCTGGCCCCGTGGGTGGTCGCCGATCACGCACAGATGTTCGTGCCGACCGGGCTCGAGCACGCCGACATCACCTGGGTCAGCCACTGCGTCCCTGGTACCGAAGGTTTCGCCCTGCTGGATCAACTGCCGACCCCGTATGACTACGACTATTTCGTCTGGAAGGGTGTCGAGCCGGATTTGCACCCGTACGGCGCCTGCTACCACGACCTGCACGGCAAGCTGTCCACGGGGGTGATCGAGTACCTGAGGGGCCTGGGAGTGGAGCAGGTCATTGTCGGCGGGTTGGCGCTGGATTTCTGCGTCAAGACCACCGCCCTGCAACTGGCCGCCGCCGGCTTCAAGGTGATCATTCACCTCCCGGCCTGCCGGGCCATCAGTGAGGAGGGGGCCATTCAGGCCATCCAAGACATGCAGCAAGCGGGGATCTCGGTTGCCGCGACCCGCGAAGAAACCATCCGCCTGGCAAACCCATAAGGAAGAGACATGGACAGTGCATTCGATCCAAGCAGCGGCACCATCCAGAGCCTTCTGGATACCGACTACTACACCTTCACCATGATGCAGGCGGTCTTGCACCAGCACCCGAACGTCGAGGTGGAATACCAGTTCATCGTGCGCTCCAAGGAGCGGCTCGGTCACCTGATCCCGGACATCCGTGTCGAACTGGAGAAGCTCGCCGGGTTGCAGTTGCGCGAAGGAGAGCAGCGGTTCCTGTTCAACAAGCGTTTCCGTGAATACCTGACCCCTGACTTCGAACAGTTTCTTGGCCTGTTTCGCTTCAATTTGCGCTACATCCACGTTGCGGAAGTCGATGGCCAACTGCACATCCGTGTCCGTGGTCCGATGCTGCACTGCATCATGTTCGAGCAACCGGTATTGGCGATGGTCAGCGAACTGCGCAACCGCGAGAAATACCCCGAAGTCGAGTTGGCCGACGTCACCCGCAAGCTGTACCAGAAGTTCGAATGGCTGGAGAAAAACGCCAGCCGTGAGGAGCTCGCCGAGTTTCGCGTTTCAGACTTCTCCACCCGGCGGCGGCTGTCGTTCAGGGCCCAGCGTGAAGTGGTGAATGTGATGCGCAGCGATTTCCCTGGGGTCTTTGTCGGCACCAGTAACGCTCACTTGGCCTACGAGTTCGATCTGCCCCTGATCGGTACGATGGCTCACCAATGGCTGATGGTGCACCAGCAACTCGGGCGCTTGCGCGAGAGCCAGAACGCGGCGTTGGAAAACTGGGTGCGCGAATATCGCGGCCGCCTCGGTATCGCCCTGACGGACTGCATCAGCACCGACTTTTTCCTCAAGGATTTCGACCTGTACTTTGCCAAGCTCTATGACGGCCTGCGCCAGGATTCCGGTGACCCGATCGTCTGGGCCGACAAGGTGCTGGGGCGCTACCAGGAACTGGGCATCGATCCGCGTACCAAGGACCTGATGTTCTCCGATGGCCTCAATTTCGAAAAGTGCCTGCCGATCCTGCGTCATGTCCGCGGCAAGGCCAAATTCGGTTTTGGCATGGGCACCAGCCTGGCCTGCGATGTCGACGGTGTCGAACCGCTGAGCATCGTCATGAAACTGGTGCGGGTCCACGGCGAACCGGTGGTGAAGTTCTCCGACGACCCGATCAAGAACGTCTGCGAGGATGTCTCGTTTCTGCGGTACGCCGCCCAAGTGTTCAACGTCGCCCTGATCAATCCACAGTTGGGAGCTTGATATGACTTCGTTTCAGCAAGAGAGCATTGCCCAGGAGCTGGGCATCGACCGCCAACTCACGCAGGGCGGCGAAGCAACCGAGATTGCCCGCCGCGTCGAGTTCATAAAGCAGATCTTGCGCGAGTCGGGTTGCCAGTCCCTGGTCCTGGGGATCAGTGGCGGCGTCGACTCCCTTACCGCCGGTCGCCTCTGCCAGTTGGCGGTGGAGCAACTGCGGGGTGAAGACTACGCGGCGCGGTTTATCGCCGTCCGGCTGCCGTACAAGGCCCAGGCCGACGAGCAAGACGCCCAGGCTTCCCTGGATTTCATCCGGCCGGACGTGATCACCACCAGCAACATCGCCGCGTGTGTCGACGGGCTGATGGGCAGCATCGCCATCGATGGCTTGCAGCCTTCGGCCGAACTCAGCGACTTTGCCAAAGGCAACGCCAAGGCCCGGGCACGGATGCTGGCGCAATACGCCATTGCCAACTTAAGCAACGGGTTGGTGGTGGGCACCGATCATGGGGCAGAGGCGGTGATGGGATTTTTCACCAAGTTCGGCGACGGCGCGTGCGACCTGGCGCCGTTGTCCGGGCTGACGAAGACCCAGGTGAGGTTGTTGGCCGACGCGATGGGCGCCCCCGCGCACCTGGTGCGCAAGGCGCCGACCGCGGACCTGGAAGACCTGGCCCCCGGCAAGTTGGATGAAGTGGCGTATGGCTGCAGCTACGAGGAAATCGACGCGTACCTGATGGGCCAAGAGGTGTCGCCCCAGGCACGGCAGATCATCGAGCGTGCCTACCTCAAGACAGCTCACAAGCGCGCATTGCCACGCGTGCCTGCATCGTTGTAATAGGGTTCTAATGGGACCTTTGGCCTTGAACGGAGTGGGTAAATGACACAGGCAATCAGCATCAAGGATCGCGTACGCATCAAGCATGTCGAAGTCCTCTCGGACGATTGGTACGTGCTGCGCAAGACCACCTATGACTACCTCGGCCGCAACGGCCAATGGCGCGAACTGACGCGCGAGACCTATGACCGGGGCAACGGCGCCACCATCCTGCTGTACAGCAAGGCCAAGCAAACGGTGGTGTTGACCCGGCAGTTTCGCTTCCCGGCCTTCGTCAACGGGCACGATGACCTGTTGATAGAAACCTGCGCCGGCCTGTTGGACAACGACGACCCGCACACCTGCATCCGCAAGGAAACCCAGGAGGAAACCGGCTACATCATCCAGGACGTGCGCAAGGTGTTCGACGCCTTCATGAGCCCGGGCTCGGTGACTGAGCGGGTGCATTTTTTCGTCGGCGAATATTTCGACGAAGACAAGCAGCACGAAGGCGGTGGCCTTGAAGCCGAGGGCGAAGAGATCGAAGTGCTGGAGCTGTCCCTCGACCAGGCCTTGGGCATGATCGAGAGCGGGGAGATCTGCGACGGCAAGACCATCATGTTGTTGCAGTACGCCAAGCTGCATCGGTTGCTGGATTAGCCGCGTTTTTTGTTTAGCTGGATTGGGCCTCGCTGTCTTCCTGCATATCGTCCAGGTATTGCGGCTGGTCCGTCTGGTCCGGTAGTTCGGTCACGACGCTGAAGTCGCTGATTTCGATGGCGCCGACGCCATGGCCGAGCAGATGGAAGGAAAACGCCTTGCGCTGCTGTGGGTTGTCGAAACTGATGTTCATCACCAGCGGCTGGTCGGGTGTCACCGCCACCTCGGTCGGCAGGTCCATTGGCACATCCTGTTCGAACTCCTTGGCCTTGAGAGAGATGTAGGCGGCATGGTCTGCCTCCACCGCGCGGATGGTCAGGCTGACGCGGGTCTGTGAACCCTTGGGCATCTCCAGGTATTGGGCACCGATCAGGTTGTCGGTCCAGTCGTTGGTGACCTGGGCCGGTAGCGGGATTTTATCGGCGCTGCCGAACTGATAGTGCTGGTTCAGGGGCGTGCGCATCAGGGTCTGGTCCAGGGCCGTGGCCCGGGCGCTGATCAATCGGGCGCGCTGGCCGCTGTATTGCCCGCCGTAGGTGGCACGGTCGGCAATGAAGCCTTCGCTGCTGTAGTAACGGCAATGCTGGAGGAAATCGCATTCGGTGAACGTGCCCTTGCCGTCGTGGTAGCGCAACTTGCCGTTGGTGAACGACATGATTTCCCGGCCCGTCGGGTAGTCCCTGAACATCGAGCGACCGGACAACGATGTGGGCACCGTGAAGCCGAAGTAATCGAGGATAGAGGCGGTCAGGTCCACATGGCCGTAGGTGCCTGACTTGATCCGGGGCAATGGTTCCGGCGCCAGCGCCAGGTTGAACCCCCAGGACGAGGCCAGCCGCACATCGTCGATGCCATGGGATTCGTCCGAGGTGATGACCACCAGGGTGTTGTCCAGGATGCCCTGGCGTTCCAGGCCCGCCAGGAAGCTCGCCAGTGCGTCGTCCAGGTAACCCACCGCCGCCTGCTTGGCGGTGTCGTAGCGTTGCAGATAGTCATCCGGGGCCGAGTAGGGTTGGTGGGTGCCCACGGTCAGCAGGGTCAGCATCCACGGTTTGTCCGCCTGCTGCAGTTGTCCGACGTAGTCCAGTGCGCCTTCGAAGAAGGTCTTGTCGTCCTTGCCCCAAGGAAATTCCAGGTAGGCGGGGCGAGTGAACCACTCCATGCCCAGGGTCGTGTCGAAGCCGATGTGCGGCATGATCCGGTCCTTGGCCATGAACCGCAGGCCCGCGCCCTGGAGGAAATGCGTGGAAAAGCCGTTCTGGCGCAACTGGGCCGGCAGGCAGGCCTGGTTGCGCTGGGTCTGGTTGAGCATTTCGACGCCTTTGGGCGTGCCGTCGTCGAGCTTGTCGTAGTCGCCACACAGCATCGCGTACAAGCCACGAATGGTCTGGTGGCTGTGCAGGACGTAATCGGGGGTGTTCATGCCACGCTCGGCCCAGGCGCTGAGGTGTGGCATCAGGTTTTCCTGATAGCGGCTGTTCAAGGCCTGGCGGTTGGCACTCACGTAGGCGCCGGGAATGCCCTCCAGGGCGATGACCAGGACGTTGCGCGCACGCCCCGGTTCGGCCAGCAGCCTGTTGCCATCGAGGTCCAGGTGGGTCAGCCCCGCCATGGGCGGGGCGGGGTCCACGGCATCGCCGTCGAGCCATTGCCGGGCTTGGTCCTGCCCGGCCGCGACACCTGCGGTGACGAGTTGGTGAGGCAGGTTGAACACGTTCCATTGGTCCGCCTCACTGGGGCGCCAGGTTTGCAATGCGCCGTGGCTCAACAGGAGCAACACGGGCACGGCCCAGGCGTGGCGAGGCAAGCGTGGCGCCCGGTGTGGGCGGCTGGTCCATTGGGTCATCAGCCAGAACGCCAGCGCGGCCAACTGGATCGCGGCCAGCCACGGATGGGCGAAGCCCCCGCTGGTGGAGTTTTCAACGAACTGAGGGTCGGTCAGGTAATGAATGTCCGAAGGATTGGGCATCCGCCCCACCGCACTGACCAATTCGATGCTGGCCAGCGTCAATGCGCTCCAGGCCAGCAATACCGGCAGTACCAGCCACCAGGGGCGACGATAAAACAACGCGATCAGTAACCCACCGACGCCCAGGTCCGACAGATACCCCAGCGGGTCGGACCAACCCAGGGCGAGACGCAGGCCCATGGGGACGAGTAATACGCAGCCAATCAGGGTGATGAGGGCGGCGCGGGGGTGGGTTGAAGCGCGATAAATAATATTCACGAGAAACGGGCCTTTCTGTTGAAGCCAATCCATTGAACGACACACCCACCCTGTGGGAGCGAGCTTGCTCGCGATAGCGGTGTATCAGTCCATATGGCATGTGACTGACTGACTGACTGACGCCATCGCGAGCAAGCTCGCTCCCACAGCAGGTTCTTCCTTCGGTCATGAAATTGTCATGAGAAGGGATGGTACCAAGGGCAATCGCCCCTGGCTGAGCCAATGTCCCGGTGTCCGGCTGCGCTAGGCTGTGGTTCACTGGCGCAGGCCTCTACAATGGCGGCGCAGCGCTGTTTTTGAGGTGCGCGGAAAACTTGTATCAGGATTTCTCATCGGGGGATGGATGGACAGGTTCCAGGAAATGCAGGTTTTTCTCGCCGTGGCCCAGGAGTCGGGTTTTTCGGCGGCGGCGCGGCGCCTGGGCCTGTCGGCGGCCAGCGTCACGCGGGCGGTGGCAGGGTTGGAGCAACGCATCGGCACGCCATTGCTGGTGCGCACCACCCGCAATGTGTACCTGAGTGAAGCCGGTCAGCGATTTCTCGAGGACTGTCGGCGGATCCTGAGCGATTTGCAGGAAGCCGAGGATTCGGCGGCCGGCAGTCACGTTCAGCCCCGTGGGCAATTGACGATCACCGCGCCGGTGCTGTTCGGCCAGTTGTTCGTCACGCCGCTGCTGGTGGATTACCTGCATCGGTTCCCAGAGGTCAGCATCAACGCTTTGCTATTGGACCGTACGGTGAGCCTGGTGGAGGAGGGCATCGACGCTGCCCTGCGCATTGGCGAGCTGCCGGACAGCAACCTGCACGCGGTGCGGGTCGGTGAAGTACGGCGAGTGGTGTGCGGCTCCCCTGACTTCTTCGCACGCCACGGGCGGCCCCGGCATCCGGATGACCTGGAGCGAATGCCCGTGGTGGCGTCGTCGGCCATTGGCCAGGTCAAAAGCTGGACCTTCATCGATTCAGGCCAACCGTTGGCCGTCCGGCCCGTGCCTCGGCTGGTGGTGACGGCCAACCAGGCGGCGATCACTGCCGCTTGCCAGGGGTTGGGAATGACGCGAGTCCTGTCCTACCAAGTGGCGGGCAACGTGGCCGCCGGCGAACTGGAAATCGTCCTGGCCGATTTCGAATTGCCGCCTCTGCCGATCCATGTGGTGTACCAGGGCGGACGCAATGCGCCGGCGCGGGTCCGCAGTTTTGTCGATTTTGTCGTCAGTGCATTGCGCGAACATCCGGCCTTGAGCGACTGACGTATTGTTTCTCTGGCTGAAACAATGGATTGCATTTCTGGGTGATTCTCTTGTTTTGGCCCGGAGCGGAAGATGACCCCATCGACGCCGTTGTGCTGATGGCGTCACTTCCTGCGGAGTCGACCATGAACCCTATCAAGCACTATCACTTCCCGCTTTCCGGCCATTCCCATCGCGTTCAATTGATGCTTTCGTTGCTCGGGCTACCGGTCGAGGAGGTCTTCGTCGACTTGGCCAAGGGCGCGCACAAACAGGCGGGTTTCCTCGCGCTCAATGCGTTTGGCCAGGTACCGGTCATTGACGATGACGGCGTGGTGCTGGCGGATTCCAACGCGATCCTGGTGTACCTGGCGCACAAATATGGCAAGGGTCGCTGGCTGCCCACCGATCCAGTCGGCGCCGCGCGGGTGCAGCGCTGGTTGTCGGCGGCGGCCGGGCCGATCCATGCGGGGCCAGCCACCGCACGGCTGATCACGGTGTTTGGTGCGGCCTACAACGCCGAGGACGTGATTGCCCGTTCCCACGCTGTGCTGAAAGTCATTGATCAGGAATTGAGCCGTCGTGATTTTCTGGCGGGTGATACGGCGACTGTCGCGGACATCGCCGGCTACAGCTACATCGCCCACGCACCGGAAGGCAATGTGTCGCTGGAGGACTATGCCCATGTGCGGGCCTGGCTGGTGCGGATCGAAGCCTTGCCCGGGTTCGTGGGCATGCCGCGTACGGTTGTCGGGTTGCAAAAGCACGCCTGAAACAGACCCGGTGGTGAGGGGGGTATCTTCACTGTGGGAGCAAGCTTTGCTCCCACACGGCAGAGATTTCGTCGCTCTATCGTGATTTGGTATCAGGCGTAGGAAAGCGCCTTTTCCTCCAGCAGTTCCTCGTACAACTGCACCCACTTTTGGCCCATCTCTTCGGAGGTGAACAACTGGCGGTAACGGGCTTCGGCCTTGACGCCCATTGCCCGGGCCTGAGCCGGGTTTTCCCACAGGGTGCGCATCGCCTCGCGGAAAGCCTCGGGGTTGCTGGGTGGCACCACCAGGCCGGTTTCGTCGTGGATGTTGATGTAGCTGGTGCCGGTGCCGATTTCGCTGGAGATCATCGGCTTGCCGAACATCGCGCCTTCGAGCAGGGAGATGCCAAAGGCTTCGGAGCGCAGGTGCGAAGGGAACACGATGGCATAACTCAGTTCCAGCAATGCGACCTTGTCTTCGTCCCCCAGGCGCCCGAGGAAATGCAGGTTACGCAGGCCCAGTTTCGTGGCCTGGGCATGCAGTTGCTTTTCCAATGGGCCGGCGCCCAGGATGACGACGGGGTAATCCACGCCTTTGAGGGCGTCGAGCAGAATGTGCAGGCCTTTGTAATAACGCATCACCCCCACGAACAAAAAGAAGCGCTCGCCCAGTTTTGCCTTCCACTGCGCCATGCGCTCGGCGTCAGGCTGTGGATAACTGGTCTTGTTCAGGCCGTAGGTGATGACACGGGTCTTGGCGCTGTATTCCTTGAGCACATCGCTGGTATGAACATAGTTCGGCGAGGCCGCGACGATACGGTCAGCGCCGTCCAGGAAGCGTCGCATCAGCGGCCGATAGAGCTTGAGCAGGTGCCGTTGGCGAACGATGTCCGAATGGTAGGTCACGACGTAGGGCTTCTTCACGGCACTGCAAAAGTGCACCAGGTCCATGAACGGCCAGGGGAAGTGGTAGTTGATCACGTCCGCTTCGGCGGCCAGCTCACGGAATTTCTTGAACACGCTGTAGGAGAAACCGGTGGACGCCAGTTGGAAGTCCATCCGGGCTTGGTGAACGACATGCTGTCGAAGCTGGATCGGTTCTGGTGATGGCTGCCCGCTCAGGGCCAACACAGTGTTATCGATACTCAGCCGGTCAGTGCTGTCGCAGAGTTGAAAAATCACCTGTTCGATGCCACCCATGGAGTCAGGCAAATAGGTTTTGTAGAAGTGCAGGACTCGCATTCAACCTCCCAAGGCCTGGCGATACGCGTGGGCAGTGACCTTTGCACAGCGCTCCCAGGAAAACAGCGCCGCCTGTTGTAATCCCGCCTCCCGACATGCTTGCCAGTGTAGGCGGTCTTCAATCAACCGCTCCATGGCGTCGCGCATGCCTTGCGGATCGTCGGGTTCGCAATAGATACCGGCCGGCCCGGCCACTTCCGGCATCGCCGAGCAGCGGGTGGTCATCACCGGCGTGCCACTGGCCATGGCTTCGAGCACCGGCAGGCCAAAGCCTTCGTAGTACGACGGGAACACCAGTGCCCGTGCTCCCGCCAACAATTGGGCGACCTGTTCGTCAGGCAGATAACCCGCCAGACAAACATGACCGCCAGCCAGGGCGCGTTTCAACTCATCATTGAGCTGCGCCTGTTGCCATCCGCTCATTCCTACAATGAACAAAGGAAAAGCCTGACGCAGGGATTCAGGGAGCCCGGCATGGGCGCGCAGGGCCAACGACAGGTTCTTGCGTGGCTCCAGGGTGCCGACACAGAGAAAGTATCGGCCGTGCTCCAGGCCATGGGCCTTGAGCACGGCGTCGATCGCTTCCGGTTCGCGCGGGTGGAAACGTGCCGCGACCCCCAGTGGCGCGACCCTCAGGCGCTCGGCGGGCAGGCCGAAATACTGTTGGGCTTCATCGGCGATGAACTGCGAGTCGGTCAGGATCAGCTGCGCCTGTTCCACCGCGCGGCTGAGTCGTCGCTCGATTTCCTTCAGGCGTGCCGGTGGTTGCGTCTCGGGGTAGCGCAGGTGCGTAAGGTCATGGAGGGTGATTACCGTCGGCCCTTCGAAGGCCAGCGGCCACAGGCTGGGCTCGTGATACAGGTCGATAGCCTTTGAACGGCCCTGATCGAAGCGTTTCTGCTCCAGCCAGCGCCGCGCCTGATAGGCGCCCGGAACCCGTCGCAGCAAGGGGCTCAGCCTTGAATAGCCAGGCTTGGCTGTTGGCGGCAATTGCGGGCTCCAGCCCCAACCGTGGAACAGTGACAACTGTACATCCGGCTCTTGGGCCAAGGCCGTCGCCAGTTCCGCCACGTAGTGGCCGATGCCGGTGCGTGGCGCCTGGAGAATGCGTGCGTTGAGGGCTATCCGCATGCTGTTTCCCTGTCGACGATGACTTCGTCGACGTGTCGCTCGATCCGCTCCACCAATTGCGCACTGGCTTGGCGCCAACTCAGCCATTGCCATTGATCCAGGTTGCGCCTGGCCGGGAATACCCCGGTGTGTTCCATGTCGATGACCAGGTTCGCCAGGCTTTGGGGATCGTCGAGATCGAAGTAGACCATGAAGTCACCGCCGATTTCCCGAAACACCGGGATGTCGCTGCCCATCGCCGGCAAGCCGCGTTGCATGGCCTCCACCAACGGCAGGCCGAAGCCCTCCACGTAGGATGGGAACACCAGCGCGGTGGAGTGCCGATAGGCGTGTTCCAGGCTTTGGTCCGAGAGGTTGTTGAACATGAACAGGCGGCTGTCGAGTTGTGGATGACGTTGGATACGTTCGATCAGGGCTTCGCACTTCCAGCCGATTTTCCCGACGATGCATAACCGTGCTTGTGACCCGGCGGCCCAGGCCCGCTCGAACGCATCGATCAGGTAGGCATGGTTTTTCCTCGGTTCGATGGTGCTGACCATCAGGAACACCGGCTCGGGGCGCTTGAACAGCCGCAGCAAGTTCGGGTCGACGGCGTGAGTGGCGTCGATCAGGTCCAGTTCGCTGCCCAAGTGGAAATAGTCGAACCAGCGCTCGCGCACCTGTTGTTCGCCAATACGCCGGACCATTTCCTGGCGAAGCTGGTCGCGGATGGTGGTGGAGATGGCGATGTAGCCGTCGGCGGTGCGGGCAATCCAGTCGAACCAATGGTCGAACACCTTGACCAGCCCGGCGTCGCAGAATTGTGGGTGGGTCAGGGGAATCAGGTCATAGATCACCGAGATGATCCCGACGCCATCACGCTTGAGCTGTTCGGCCAGGGGAAAGAAACCTGAGTGCCAGGAAGAGTCCAGCAATACCAGTTGATCGCCGGCTCGATGTGCCAGCGGTACGCTGCGCGCCGGGGCAGGCTTGCGTTTGAGCAGACGATCGAGGATTCGAATGGGCAGGCTCAGGCACCCCAGGGCGAACAGTCGGCAAGCAACGTACAGGAAGCGGCGCGCCCATATCGACTGGCTGAAGGGGCGCTGCTGTTCGAGGGACCGATGTCTGACCCAGAACAGGTTGGCGAACTGTAGCAGCCGTACTCGCAGGCCGGCCAGATCCAGTCCGTCCGTGGGCAGGGGAGCCAGGCTTATCACTTCATACAGCTTGCCCTGCAGCATCACCACGGGAATGCATTCGCGGTCCTGGTCCTTGGCCGGCAATTGGCGAATGACGTTGCGCACCACTCGCTGAATGCCGGAGTTGTCATTCGGGTGGTCGTATACGTAGGTGCAATCCACCAGCAAACGGCTCATGGCAACTCCTTTTGCGGCAACGCCTCGACGGCCGTCTGGCTCGAACGCTGGATACTGGTCCGGGCCTGGAGCCAGGAACAGCCGACGAAATCCTCCTGGCGATTATTGATGACGTGAAACACCAGCCCGTAGTCGCGCCATTCGAAATTACGGTCCAGGTGCGAGTCCAGTCGCGACAGGCTGAGCGCGACGGAGTAATTGCCCTTGCCCAGGCGCATGTCGAAACTGAAACGGAAGGTGATCTGTTCGCCGGCCTTGAGGTCGGTCACGGCTTTGTCCTGGCGATGGGTGTTGATGCCGTACATGGGTTGGCCAAGGCGGTCCTTGATCAAAAAGCCCAGCACCAGCCGCTCGATGTCCTGGCGGATTTCAACCCGCACATGCAACACCATTGGCTGGCCGATCTCGGCCACTTCCACCGACTGCCCCTGGCTGTTGAGCAATTGCACATCGACGATGCCGGCCTCGCCGGTACCGGAAATCGTGCGTATCTGGCCGTTGGCGAGCATCTCCTGGCGAACCACCTGGCCCTCGCGTTGGGCCAGCATCGCGTTGTAATAATCCATCACCTCTTCCGGCTTGCCGCGCATGGCCATGCGCCCGTGTTCGAGCAGGATGGCGGTGTCGCAGATCGACTGGATCGCCGAGCGATCGTGGGACACGATCAGCAGCGTGGTGCCGGCCTTGCGGAAGCTGCGGATGCGCTCGAAGCTCTTGTGCTGGAAGTAGGCATCGCCCACCGACAGCGCTTCGTCGACGATCAGGATGTCCGGGCGTCGGGCGGTGGCAACGCTGAACGCCAGGCGCATCTGCATGCCGCTGGAATAAGTGCGTACCGGCTGGTCGATGGCCTCGCCGATTTCGGCGAACCCCTCGATTTCGGGCATCAACGCTTCGATTTCCTCCACGGGCATACCCAGCAACTGACCGGCCATGAACGCATTCTGGCGGCCGGTGAAGTCTGGATGAAAGCCCATGCCCAATTCCAGCAACGCGGCGACGCGGCCTTGCAATTGGATGTGGCCGCAGGTGGGTTGGGTGGTGCCGGTGATCATCTTGAGCAACGTGCTTTTGCCGGCACCGTTGACTCCGACGATGCCGACGGCTTCCCCGGGCTGGATCTCGAAGTCCACACCTTGCAGGATCCAGTGCAGTTGATGGCGCTGGCGGGAAAAGGGGATCAACCACTCGAACAGCCGGCTCCAGCGGTTCGGATACTGCTTGTAGGCCTTGCCCAGGCCGGTGACGCGCAAATGTCCCATCAGAGTTCATCCACCATTTCACCGCCGCGCCGGCGAAACATGCGCAGGCCCAAGGCACACAACAACAGGGCCACCACCAGCAACGGCACCAGCGAACTCCAGACCGGCCACTGGTTGTAGAGAAACAGGTTCTGGTAGCTCTGCATCAGGGCGGTCATGGGGTTGAAGGCGAGCAGTCGCTGGATCGATGGCGGCAGGATCGTCATCGGGTAAACGATCGGTGTGAGCCAGAACCAGAATTGCAGGCAAATGCCGAACAACTGCCCGACATCGCGGAAAAACACATTGAGGATCCCCAGCAGCATGCCCAGCCCGGCGGCGAACATCACTTGCAGGGCCAGCAGCGGCACCAGGGCTAGCAAGGTCATGCCTGGCCAGCGCCCGGTGATCAGCAGGAAACCGAGAAAGAGCCCGAGGATGATCGCGAAGTTGATCCCTGCATTGAACAGCACGATCACCGGCAGGCAGATCCGGGGGAAGCTGATCTTTTTCAGCAGGTTGGCGTTTTCCAGGAACATGCCCTGGCTGCGGGTGGTGATTTCCGCGAACAACCCCCAGGTCAGCAGCCCGGCACAGAGGTAGACACTGTAGGCCATGCCATCTTCGACCCCGGGCAGGCGGGCACGCATGATGTGGGAAAAAATCACCGTGTAGACGAGGATCATCGACAACGGGTTGAGCACCGTCCACAACGCGCCGAACAACGAGTTGCGATAGCGTGCCTGGAACTCGCGCTTGACGCTGCCCAGGACGAAGCCGCGGTAGCTCCATAGTGAGCGTTGCAAGGCCAACAGCATCAGACGGCCCTGCCGTAGTGGTCTTCGAAGCGGACGATGTCGTCTTCCCCGAGGTATTCGCCGCTCTGGACCTCGATGATGACCAGGTCGATGACACCGGGGTTTTCCAGGCGATGCTTGTGGCCGGCGGGAATGAAGGTCGATTCGTTCTTGGCGACCAGGTGCGAGCCCGAACCGTTATTGGTGACCTTGGCCATGCCTTCGACCACTACCCAGTGTTCGTTGCGGTGATGGTGCATTTGCAGCGACAGCGATGCGCCAGGCTTGACCACGATGCGCTTGATCTTGAAGCGTGGACCTTCTTCGAGGACGGTATAACTGCCCCATGGACGGCTGACCGTGCGATGCAGGCGATAGGCTTCGTGGTCCTTGTCCTTGAGTTGCCGGGCGACGCGGCGAACATCCTGGGCGCGGTCGGCATGGGCCACCAGCACGGCGTCGGCGGTGTCGATGATGATCAGGTTTTCCACGCCCAGGGCGGCCACCAGGCGGCTGTCGCTCTGGACGAAGTTGTTCTGGCTGTCGATAAACAGGGCTTCACCGGTGGCGCGGTTGTTTTGCCCGTCGGCGGGTACCAGGCTGGCGATGGCGCTCCAGGAACCGATATCGCTCCAGTCGAAAGCGGCCGGGATCACCACGACATTGGCTGAGCGCTCCATCAGGGCGTAGTCGATGGAGATGTCCGGCATTTCGGCGAAATGCGCCGGGGACAATTCCTGCTGCACACAACCTGAGGTTTCCACCGCCGTGCTGGCCGTGACACAGGCGCGCGCCTGTTCCAGCAACTCGGGGGCGTGGGCGTGCAGCTCCGCCAACAGCGTCTTGACCGAGAAGCAGAACATCCCCGAGTTCCACAGGAAACGGCCACTTTCCAGGTACTGCGTGGCGGTCTGCAAGTCGGGCTTTTCGACAAAGCGCACGACCTTGGCCGCGCCCTTGGTATCCAGGGGCTGGCCCCGTTCGATATAGCCGAAGCCGGTTTCCGGCGCCGAGGGCAGCACGCCGAAGGTCACCAGATGGCCGTTTTTGGCCAGCTCCACGGCGTGCTCAACGGAGGCCTTGAAGGCCGCCTCGTCCTTGATCAAGTGATCGGCAGGCATGACCACCAGGATCGCCTCGTCACCGTGCAGGGCCTGTACCGCGAGGGTGGCCGTGGCAATGGCCGGCGCGGTGTTGCGACCTGTCGGCTCCAGAACGAAGTGACCACGATAACGCTCCAGGTGGGCGCTTTGATAATGATCGCGGCTCTGGAAGTAGTACTCGCGATTGGTGACGGTAACGATGTCGCCCCGGCCGTCGAACAACCCCGCCGCACGCCGATAGGTCTTGCTCAGCAGCGACTGGCCGTCGGGCAAGAGCATGAAGGGCTTGGGATGGCCCTCGCGGGACACCGGCCACAACCTCGTCCCGGCACCGCCGGAAAGAATCACGGGAATGAGCATGGCCTACTCCTTGGCGACGCGTTTCATGTCCGCATCCATCATCATGCGGATCAGGGTGTCGAGGTCGGTCCGAGGCTTCCAGCCCAGGACGCGTTGTGCCTTGGCCGGGTTGCCGAGCAACACCTCGACTTCGGCCGGGCGGAAAAACGCCGGGTCGATCTTGACGAAGTCACGGTAGTCCAGGCCCACGTGTTCGAAGGCAATCCTGCACATCTCGCGCACGGTGGTGGTGACGCCGGTGGCCACCACGTAATCGTCGGGGCTGTCCTGTTGCAACATGAGCCACATGGCTTCGACGTAATCGCCGGCAAAGCCCCAGTCGCGCTTGGCGTCGATATTGCCCAGGCGCAATTCCTGCTGCTTGCCCTGTTTGATGCGCGCAGCGGCATCGGTGACCTTGCGAGTCACGAACTCGATGCCGCGCAGCGGTGATTCGTGGTTGAACAGGATGCCGCTGCTGGCATGCAGGCCGAAGCTCTCCCGGTAGTTGACGGTGATCCAGTGGCCGTACAGTTTCGCCACGCCATAGGGGCTGCGTGGATAGAACGGGGTGTGCTCGTCCTGTTGCTCGGCCTGGATCAGGCCGAACATTTCGCTGGTGGAGGCCTGGTAGAAGCGGGTCTGCACACTGAACTGGCGAATGGCTTCGAGCAGGTGGGTAACCCCCAGCCCGTCGACGATGCCGGTGGTCACCGGCTGGTCCCAGGAGGCCGCGACGAAACTTTGCGCGGCCAGGTTATACACCTCGTCCGGCGCCGACTTGATCACTGCCCGTTGCACGGAGCAGGCATCGGCCATGTCACCGTCCAGGTAAACGATGTCCTGTTCGATGCCCATCTCTCGCAGCCGCCAGCGCGAGTCGCTGCTGCGTCGCGCCACCAGGCCGTGGACTTTGTAGCCCTTGTCGAGCAGCAACTTGGCCAGATACGCGCCATCCTGGCCGGTGATCCCTGTGATCAATGCACTTTTCATTCTTGTTGTACCCGTATCTCCCAGTCGGACAGGATCGCCCGCAAGGATTGTTGTGTTGTTGTTTCGGGCGTCCATCCGGTGGCCTGTCGTAGCTTGGCTGGGCTACCACAGACGCGACGCTGTTCTGCGCGGCGAAGACGCGCAGGGTCCTGGATCAGTTGCACGTCGACCTGGGCGAGATCGCCCAGTTGTTCGATCAGGCTGCGAATGCTTTGCTCGCGACCCGAACAGATGTTGTAGACCTGCCCCGGGGTGCCTTTTTCCAGCAGGGCCAGGTAGGCCGAAATCACATCGCCGACATCGAGGAAGTCGCGGGTCACGTCGATATCGCCCACTTGCAGCCGGGCCGGTTGCAGGCCGAGCTTGATCCGGCTGATCTGCCGGGCGGCGCTGGCAATGACGAAACTGTCCTTCTGGCCGGCGCCGATGTGATTGAACGGGCGGGCCACCAGCACCGGCCAGCCTTCGCTCATGCCCCACTGCAGGCTCAGCAGTTCGGCCGACAGCTTGCTCACGGCATACGGGTTGCGCGGGGCGGGCGGTTGCAGTTCGGTAATCGGCAGCCGGTCTTCGCTGACCTGGCCATAGACATCACCGGAGCTGACATACAGGAACGTCCCGGTGAAACCCCGGGCCTTGAGGGCCTGGAGCAGGTTCAAGGTGCCCATCAGGTTGATGTGCAGGGTGCGCGCCGGATCGCGAAAGGCTTCGGGCACAAAGGTCTGGCCTGCCAAGTGGATCACGGCGTCGGGAAGCTCGGGCCAGAGGCCCTCCAGGGTCTTGGCATCCGTCAGGTCGTAGCGTGCGGCGACAGGCATCACCTGCCACGTCGAATCATGACCGTTCAGTCGAGATTTGAGGTGACGTCCAACGAAACCGCTGAGGCCCGTAACGAACAGACGTTTTTTCAAGCTCCAGCCCCCTTGACGGTTGCTTCGTCTATTGCGAACTGAGTGGGAAATTTCCGTAAGATCGGGGAAAAGTCACTCAACGATTGGCCTAGAGAAGCGTTTGTTGTAGTTGTTTGGTTGCCAATCTGTGCCAATTTTGCAGCAATTTCAACAGCGCAAACCGTGACTGGTCAGTTCTCATATTTATAGCTGGTTTATTCTCGCCGGGCGGTTCACGAACCCTTGGCGGATGTGTTTAGAATGCCCCTCGTCACGCTGTCCCTGGTTTCGATCTTCGAGATGAACCCCAGGGGCGGGACCATAAAAAAACAAGAACGAGACGGGTAGCGAGATGAACGACGCGTGGCGGCCCCCGGGCCGGCTCGATGCGTGACTCGACCGTCATGAAGTGGGGCTGCCGGGACGGCGGCGCCATGATGGGATGCCATGAATTTCATTCTTTACTCGGACGTAAACGATCACTCCATCAGCCAGAGCCTCGGCCGCCCTGAGTACAGCTATTACTTCGTGCTCAAAGCCTATCGTCCCGTGCTGGAAAGCCTGGGGCCGGTGCATGTGGTGTCGTCGGTCGCCGAGGTCGATCCGCTGTATCAAACACTGCAGCAGGCCGGGCAGGACTGCTTGTTCCTTTCGTTTTCCCCCCCGCACAAGACGCCGCAGGACCTGCTTTGCCCGATGGTCTGCGTGGTGGCCTGGGAGTTCGATTCGATCCCGGCCGAGCACTGGGACGACGACCTGCGGCATGACTGGAGTCGCACGCTGGCCCGTCATGGCCGGGTGATTACCCTGTCCAGCCATACGGCCGAGGCGATCCGTCGGACCTTGGGCGAGGATTTCCCGGTCTTGGTATTGCCCACGCCGCTGTGGGAGCGTTTCGCGGCGGTTCGTGAGCAACACCCGAGTCTGCCGATCAACCCGGGAACGACCTTGCAGATCAAGGGCTGCATCATCGACAGCCGGCCCCTCGGGCTGTCGGCCGATGGCTTGATCGCACCGATCCTCGAAGAAGTGCCGGAACCGGAACCAGAGCCGGAACCGATCATTGAGCCGCCCCCTCTGACTTGGCGGCGGCGCGCATTCATTTCCCGCCATTACCTGCGTGAAGTCATCCGCGCCTTCACCGGCAAGCGCGAGCAGGGGCCCGTGTGGCTGTGCAAGCACAACCTGCTGTGCTGGTATCGCGAGGCGGTCCGCGACCTGATCCCCGTGCCGGTGCGCGTTGCCACCAGCAGGATCCTGAGGGGGGCGGCACCGCTGCCGGTGGCCGTCGAGCCCGCTCCAGAGCCTAGCCCCGAACCGGCGCCACCGGCACATCCCCAGGCCGTGCTACCGGACACCCACCAAATGGTGGAAACCGAAGTCAGCGGCGTGGTGTACGTCAGCGTGTTCAACCCCGATGACGGGCGCAAGAACTGGCATCAGTTGGTCACCGCATTCTGTTGGGCCCTGCGTGACGCCGAGGACGCCACGCTGGTGCTGAAGATGACCCAGAACGACCTGTCGACCTACTACGTCGAACTGTTGACGCTGCTGTCCCAACTGTCGCCGTTCAGTTGCCGGGTGGTGGTGATGCACGGTTACCTGGAGGACGAACAATTCGCCCGGCTGTATGGCGCGGCGAGTTTCTACGTCAATGCGTCCCGCTGTGAAGGCCTGTGCCTGCCGTTGATGGAGTTCATGTCCTGTGCACGCCCCGTCATTGCGCCGGACCACACGGCAATGCGCGATTACATCGACGCCGAGGTGGCCTTCATCGTCAAGTCCAGCCGCGAACCGACCATCTGGCCGGAAGACTCGCGCATTTTGTATCGTACCCTGCGCCATCGACCCGACTGGGGCTCATTGAAACTCGCCTACCAGCAGAGCTACGCCATGGCCAAGCACCAGCCGCAGGCCTACCAGGCCATGGCCGTTGCCGCGAACGAGCGGATGCGCCGCTATTGTGCGTTCGCCCCGGTGCAGCAGCGCCTGGCGGATTTCCTGGCGGAGCCAGGCTGTGACGAAGCGCTGCCGCTGGCGGTCCAGGCAGGTAGCGCCTCATGTTGATCATCATTTATTCGGAAACCAACCAGAGCAACATTCTGGAAAACCTCGGTAAGCCCGAGTACAGCTATTACTTCGTGCTCAAGGAGTTTCGCCCGGTGCTGGAGCGGTTGGGGCGGGTGGTCGAAGTGACCCGGCCTGACGAAGAGGTCGATCAGCTGTACGCCGATTGCCTGGGGCGTGGCGAGGATTGCGTATTCCTGTCGTTTTCACCGCCTCATCGCACCGCTGCCCACTACGCCTGCCCGACGATCCCGGTGTTCGCCTGGGAATTCAGCACCATTCCTACCGAAAGCTGGCAGGGCGAGGCCCGGCACGACTGGCGAGTGGTCTTGGGCGCGACCGGCATGGCGATCACCCATTCCAGCTTCACCGTCAGCACCGTTCGTGAGGTGATGGGCGCGGACTTTCCCGTCGCCGCTGTCGCCGCGCCGGTATGGGACCGCTTTGCCGCCCGTGGCGCGGTGCTGGCCCAGCGGCCGACCGTGGATCACATGCGCCTGCAATTGCGTGGCCTGCTGATCGACAGTCGCGCCACCGACCTGCGGCCTTATGGCCCACCGGTGCATCAGGCCGGCACGCCGCTGGTGCTGGACGGCCCGGCCGAGGATTGCGAGTTACTGCTGGACGGTGTGATCTATACCTCCGTGTTCAATCCTTACGACGGGCGCAAGAACTGGAAGGACATGATCAGCGCATTTTGCGCGACGTTTCGCGATGTTCCTGACGCAACCCTGGTGCTCAAGCTGACTCACCACGATGTCACCGCCGCGCTCACCGACATGCTCCACCACGTCTACAAGAACCAGTCGTACCGCTGCCGCATCGTGCTGATCCACGGTTACCTGGCGGACGCGGACTACGAACGGCTGGTGGAAGCCACCCGGTACGTGGTCAACAGTTCCTATGGCGAAGGGCAGTGCCTGCCGTTGATGGAGTTCATGTCCTGCGGCCGTCCGGCGATTGCGCCGTTGAACACGGCGATGGCCGACTACATCGACCACGACAATGCCTTCGTGGTGGATTCGACCGAGGAACTGACCGCCTGGCCCCACGACCCGCGTGCGGCTTACCGGACCCTGCGTTATGTCACCGATTGGGACTCGCTGTGCTCGGCCTATCGCGCCAGCTACGACGTGGCTAAAAATGATCCCGAGCGTTATCGCCGCATGTCGGCCCATGCCGTGCGCAGCCTGGAAAAATTCTGCAGCCAGGCCAACGCCGAGCAGCGCTTGCGGGCGTTTTTCGAACAACTGTCCGAGCGTCGCCGGAACGCGGCGCAGCCATGATCCGGCGATGGCTGGCCGGGCGCAGGCCTGTGGCGCCTTCGCCCGCGCCGACGGTGGCCGTTTCGCCCCGGGATGCCGGCCTCTACGACGCGATGCTCGACGGCTGGTTTCGCAGTGAAACCGGCGAATTGCTCAAGGGCTTTGCCATCACGGCCGACGATACCTTGCTGGATGTGGGCTGCGGCGAGGGTGTGGCGACGCTGTTTGCCATGCGCCAGGGTGCGTCCGTGATCTTTACCGACAGCGAACAGGACAAGGTGCGCGACCTGGCTCGCCAAGTCGAAGCCCAGGCCGCCGCGCCGTTCCTGGGGCTGGTCAGCAACAGCCTGCCGCTGCCCCTGGCCGATGGCTGTGCGAACAAGATCGTCTGCATGGAGGTGCTCGAGCATATCCATGAGCCCGAGCCGTTCATGGCCGAGCTGGTGCGCATGGGCCGACCCGGGGCGCAGTACCTGCTCAGCGTGCCGGCCTCGGTGGGCGAGCATTTGCAGCAAGGCATCGCGCCGCCGGGCTACTTTCAAGCGCCCAACCATGTGCAGATTTTCAGTGCCGAACGATTCGCCGCGCTGGTGGAGGACGCCGGGCTGGTGATCGAGCATCGCCAGGCCAGCGGGTTTTTCTGGGTCATGGGCATGATTTTCTTCTGGGCCAGCGAACGAGCGGCTGGCCGGGACCTCGAGGGTGCCGTGCGTGACCGTATCCAGGCGCCGTATCCACCCTTGATGGAGCGCTGGGCGAGCCTCTGGCAGGACTTGCTGACGCAACCCGACGGCCTGGTGATCAAGCAGGTGCTGGACCGGTTCATGCCCAAGAGCCAGGTCATCATCGCGCGTAAACCCGATCCTTCTTCCGGGAGTACTTCATGAGCGGCAAGCGGATCCTGGACATCGAATTGCTGCGCGCCGTTGCGGTGATCGGCGTGCTGTTCCATCACCTGCAAGGCATGCCGTTTCCTGGCGGATGGCCGCGCCTGGCGGCCCTGGCCGACAGTTTCCAGCTGTGGTGGGGCGTGGACCTGTTTTTCGCGATATCCGGGTTCGTCATCGGGCGCAGCCTGATCCCGCAATTGCGTCGCTGCGACAGCCCCCGGCAATTCTGGGCCGTCACCCGGGGTTTCTGGATTCGCCGGGCGTTTCGCCTGTTGCCGTCGGCCTGGCTCTGGCTGCTGCTGGTGTTGTTCGCGGTGTTCTTCCTGAACCGTTCCGGTGCGTTCGGCAGCGTGCAGGCCAACCTGCAGGCGACCCTGGCCGGTTTCCTGCAATTCGCCAACCTGCGTTTTGCCGATGCGTTCATGCAGTATGAATACGGCGCGAGCTTCGTGTACTGGACGCTGTCGTTGGAAGAGCAGTTCTATCTGATCCTGCCGCTGCTGGTGTTCGTCTCGCGTCGCTATTTGGTGTGGGTGCTGCTGGCGGTGGTGCTGGTGCAGTTTTTCACCTGGCGGGCGCTGTGGCTGTCGGTGATCCGTACCGATGCCTTGGCGCTGGGTGTGTTGTTGTCGATCTGGAGCCTGCGGCCCAGCTACTGGCGCTTCGAGCCCACGTGGCTGCGCCGCCCGCCCCTGGGTGCGCTACTGGTGCTGGGTCTTGGCGGCGTGATGGCCTGGATCGCGACCGAGCACTTCAATTTGTCGTTCTACCGTCTCGGGGTCATTGCGGTGCTCAGTGCCGTGCTGGTCTGGGTGGCCTCTTATGATCGGGATTACTTGTTGCCCCGCGGTCGGTTGAAAACGGCGCTGACCTGGGTGGGCAGTCGTTCCTATGGGATTTACCTGATCCACATCCCGGTGTTTTTCCTGCTGCGCGAGTTGTGGTTTCGTTTCGCCCCCTTGGGCTCGCCGGACCCGGCAAGTCATCCCTGGCCGGCCCTGGCGTGTGCGTTGTTGCTGATCGGGCTGTTGAGCGAGCTCAACTACCGCTGGGTCGAAATGCCCATGCGCAATCGTGGCGCCCGGTTGGTCGAACGCCTGTCCGCCGCCCGAACCGTCCTTCCTGTTTCTGGAGCCCCGTCATGCTGAGCCTTTTGAAGAAACTCACCACGGGCACGCCCGCGCCCGCCGAACCGGTGGCCGAGAAAGTCGACCCGTACATGCTCGGGCTGCACGATGCGATGCTCAGCGGCTGGTTCAACCAGCAAACCGGCGAACTGTTCACGGGTTTCCCTGTGACGCCTGAGGACACGTTGCTGGACGTGGGGTGCGGCGACGGCGGCAACGTGCATTTTTGCGGAATGCGCGGGGCGAAGATCATCATCGCCGACATCGACGCGGCCAAGGTCGAAGCCACGCGCCAGCGCTTGAGCGACACCCCTGCGCGCGGCGTCGAGTGCCATGTGACCGACTGCAACCCGCTGCCCATTGCCGATGCCACGGCCACCCGGGTGGTGTCCACCGAAGTCATCGAGCACGTCGACGACCCGGCGCAGTTCCTCGCCGAACTGGTACGGGTCGGCCAGCCCGGCGCGCTGTACCTGCTGAGCGTGCCGCACCCCAGTTCCGAAGACCTGCAAAAAGACATCGCCGCGCCTGAGTATTTCCGCAAGCCCAATCACATTCGCATCATCAGTGAAGAGCAGTTCAAGGCGATGGTCAGCGAGGCCGGGCTGGAGGTGTTGAGCCACAGCCAATACGGGTTCTATTGGTCGATGTGGATGCTGTTGTTCTGGGAGGCCAAGGTCGACTTCAGCAACGCCGACCACCCGTTGCTCAATCACTGGGCCGACACCTGGCAAGCGGTGCTGAACTCACCGCGCGGGGCGCAGATCAAGCAGGCGCTGGACGCGGTGGTGGCCAAGAGTCAGGTGATTATTGCGCGTAAGCCTTGATGACGTTGGTAAGCCTCAACCCTGTGGGAGCGAGCTTGCTCGCGATAGCGTTGGTTCAGCCGCCTATAGATTGACTGATGTACCGCTATCGCGAGCAAGCTCGCTCCCACAATGACGCGCTCGGCGTTAATCTGCACATCTTTTGCGCGCGGTAAGGCTTCATGACTGTTTTTTTCCGGCTCTCCCTGGCCCTCGCCATGTTGCTTTTGGCGGGCTGCGAACAACCGCCACCCCCAGCCCTGGATCAACAGTTGTATATCTGGCAGCGCCAATGGACAAAGGCTCATGAGCCGGCGCTGCGCCAGAGCCGGGGCGATTTTTCCACGCTGCGGGTGCTGGCGTTGCAGGCTTTTCCCGGGGCGGGCTGGCGCCGTGCGCGGATCGACCCGGACCTACTCAAGGCGGACGGCCGTCCGCTGATCGCCGTGATTCGCCTGGACGGCCAGCTCAAGGCCTTGGACCAGGACGAGGTCATTGCGCAAATCCAGCAAGTGCTGGGCGATTGGCAAGCCCAAGGCCTGACCCCGGTGGGCCTGGAGGTCGACCACGATGCTGGCAATGCACGGCTGCCGGCCTATGGGAATTTCCTCGGCCAACTGCGGCACAGCCTGCCGGCCAACCTGCGGCTCAGCATCACGGCGCTACCAGCCTGGCTCGACAGCCCCGCATTGCCGGGATTGTTGGAAGCGGTGGACAGCAGCGTGCTGCAGGTCCACGCGGTGAGCGATCCACGGCAAGGCCTGTTCGATCCGAAACAGGCCCGGCACTGGGCACAACGCTGGAGCGAGGTCACCACGCGACCGTTTTATCTGGCCCTGCCAGCCTACGGCGTGGCGCTGCTGACCCAGGAGAGCGGCGTACCGGTGGTGGAAAGCGAAGTGCCGATCGATCGCGGCGGCGAGCGTCGGGAGTTACTGGCCGATCCGCAACAAGTGGCCGGGCTTGCGGCGGATTTGCGGGCTGATCCGCCGAAACATCTCGCCGGGCTGATCTGGTTTCGCCTGCCTCTGGCCGGCGACCGGCGAGCGTGGAGCCTGACCACGCTCGGCGCCGTCGCCCGGGGCGATCACCTGGACAGTCGCCTGGCGTTGCAGTGGGAGGAACAGGGCGGTTTGTACGATATCCGCCTGGTCAACCAGGGCAATCTCGACCGCCCCTGGCCCCAGCGCCTGACGTTGGCGGTCGGGGCGTGTGACGGCGTCGATGCCTTGGCTGGTTACACGTTGCAACAAACTCCCGGACTGCTTACCTTCACCCGCATTCAGGAAGGCCGCTTGGCGGCTGGTAGCCAACGAGCAATCGGCTGGGCGCGCTGTACGAAAATCGACCAAGGAGGTTTCAATGTTTACCCGTAAGTGGCCTCGTCACCTGCTGTGCCTGAGCCTGTGCCTGCCGCTGGGCCCGGCGTTGGCCTGCGGTCCGGATTTTCCGATGCGCCTGCTGGATAACCGCGCCCAGACCCTGGCGGAGTTGCCCGAAGGCAGCTTTCGCTTCGAGGTCAGCCGTCTCGGCCAGGCGATTGCCGGGCTCAAGCCGGCCACCGAGGCGACGCGCAATCCGGACTACAGCTATGACGACCTGCCTTCCTACATCGAACAACGCAACCAGGCCGAGCAGATTGGCCTGACCCCGCCGCAACAAGCGGTGGTGGAGCGCCTGCGGGCGCTGACCGATATCGACCAGGTGACGGCCGAAGCGGCCAACCTGCCCGATGAGCTGCGCCTGTATGCGCTCGGCGCGGCGGCTTTTAACGTCGGTGAGCATCAGCGCGCCGTGGAAGCGTTCCAGCAATTGCTGGCATTACCGGCTGACCAGCGACGGTTGCGCAGCACCTGGGCCGCGTATTCCCTGGGGCGGGCATTGTTTGCCGTGAGCACCGAGGCGGGCAGCGGCGACCCTGTGGCCTTGCAGGATCAGGCGCGAGCAGCGTTTCGCCAGGCTCGGGAAATGAGCATCGCCGGGTTCAGCGATCCGCTGGAACTGGGCATCGCCAGCCTCGGCGAAGAAGCCCGGGTGGCCTACACCGCCGACGACTGGGAGAGCGCCATCGGTCTGTACGCGATCCAGAACCTGCTAGGGTCCCCGGTCGGCTACAGTTCGTTGCTGCAATTGGCACAACGCCTGAGCGTCGAGTCGGATGAACGCTTGGGCGAACTGCTCAAGACCCAGGCGGTGCAGCGACTGGTCACCGCCTACCTGCTCAGCCGCGTTGGCTGGTGGGACGGTGAAGAACCTTCGGGTGAGAAAAGGTTGGTCAAACTGTTGCAGACCAACGCCCGGGACAACCTGGACGATGCTGACCGTTTGGCGGCGGTGAGTTACCAGCACGGCGATTACGCCAACGCCCAGGCGTTTGTGCAAAAGGCTCCCGACACAGGCCTGGCCTGGTGGGTGCGCGCCAAGCTGGCCTTGCGCGACGGCGACAAGGTGGCCGCGGCGGCGGCCTATGCCAAGGCTGCCCAGGCGTTTCCGAACGATGAATCCTGGGGTAGCCGGCGCACACCGGATTGGAATTACGAATCGGTGCAACCCAAGTGCCGGGTCGAAGGGGAAAGCGCGATCCTGGCCTTGCAGCGCGGTGATTACCTGCAAGCCTTCGATCAGCTCTATCGCGGCCAGAGCAACTATTGGTACGACGCTGCCGCCGTCGCCGAGCGGGTGCTCACAGTGGATGAGCTCAAGCAGTACGTCGACGCTCAAGTCCCGGCGCCACCGGCGTTGAGCCAAGAGGACCGGAACAACTACGTGCCGCTGCCGGTGGCCGCCAGCTTGCGCAATCTGCTGGGCAGGCGTTTGCTGAGGGAAGGGCGCTTTGATGAGGCGCCGGCTTATTTCGATAACCCGGACCTGCAGAACAAGGCCCGTGCCTATGGGCAGTTGCGCCAGGACGCCGAGTCCAAGTGGTGGCCAACCCGGCGGGCCGAGGCGTATTTCCATGCGTCGTGGATGGCGCGCAAATGGGGTATGGAACTGCTCGGCTATGAGATGGCACCGGATTACGCCAGCCTGGGCGGCAATTACAGCCTGGAACCGGTCGAGTTGAACGTCGGGCCACTGGTGGCCGAAGGTGAAGTGCAACGCCAGCAAGCCAGCGTCGCGCAGCCGGACGTGCGTTATCACTATCGGTTTGTCGCCACGGCGCTGGCGAGCCAGGCGGCGGATTACCTGCCCCATACCAGCCAGGCGTTTGCGGCGGTGCTGTGCAAGGCGGTGGGGTACAACTCCAGCCTTGAAGAGCAAAGTGCGTTGTACCAGCGCTATGTGAAGGACGGCCCGTACGTGGATTGGGCTGGGGATTTTGGTCATCAATGCCAGGAGCCGGACTTCGGCAAGGCGAACAAACGCTACGTGACCCAGGCCCTGGACCCGATCCGCTCGACGCTGCGACCTTACAAGGTTTGGCTGGAAGTGGGCGGGCTCGTGCTGGTGGTGGCGGTGGGGTTGGGGTTGATCAGTCGTCGGCGGCGCAAGGCCCGGATGTCGGCCAGCTAAATGGATGGTCGGACGAACACCGATTGTGGCGAGGGAGCTTGCTCCCGCAGGGTGGCGCAGCCGCCCCAAATGGGCTGACGCGATTTTCGGGCAAATCGCATCAGCCGATTCTACGACGGCTTCGCCGCCGAGCGGGAGCAAGCTCCCTCGCCACAGGTGTTCATTCCCGCTTTGCGTCGTTCCTACATCTGCGTCGCCATCCCCTCCACATTCATGGCCGCCTGGCGCAACGCCTCCGAACGGGTAGGGTGCGGGTGGCAGGTCAGGGCGATGTCCTCGGCCGAGGCGCTGAACTCCATGGCCACGCAGTACTCCCCGATCATCTCACTGACGCTCGGGCCCACCAGGTGCACGCCAAGGATTTCATCGGTGCGCTCATCGGCCAGGACCTTGGCGAACCCTTCGGTCTCGTGGTTGATCTTGGCCCGGCTGTTGGCCGTGAACGGAAACTTGCCGACCTTGTAGGCGCGGCCTTCGGCCTTGAGCTGTTCCTCGGTCTGGCCGACGCTGGCCAATTCCGGACGGGTGTAGATGACGCTGGGGATCAGCGCATAGTTAACCTCGGCGGCCTTGCCGGCGATCTGTTCGATGCAGGCCATGGCTTCGTCTTCGGCCTTGTGGGCCAGCATCGGTCCGGCCGTCACGTCGCCGATCACCCAGACGCCGGGTGCTTCGGTGCGGTGACGCTGGTTGGCGAGCATGCCGCGTTTATCGGTGCTCAACCCAACGTTCTCCAACCCCAGCCCTTGCGTGTAGGGCCGCCGACCAATGGCGACCAGCACGTAATCGGCGTCCAGGGACTGTGCTTCGCCGCCCGCCGCCGGTTCGATCTGCAATTGCACACCGCTGGCCGAGGTCGTGGCGCCGGTGACCTTCGAACTCAACTTGAACTGGATACCTTGTTTAGCCAAGGCCCGTTGCAAGGTCTTGCCGGCCTCGCCGTCCACGCCCGGGCAGATGCGATCGAGGTATTCCACCACGGTCACCTGGGCGCCCAGGCGCCGCCAGACCGAGCCCAACTCGAGGCCGATGACGCCAGCGCCGATCACCACCAGATGCCGGGGCACCTCACCCAGGGACAAGGCACCGGTGGAGTCGAGGATGCGCTGGTTGTCGATGGTCACGCCTGGCAGCGGCATGGGTTCCGAGCCGGTGGCGATGACGATGTCCTTGGCGGTGAGTTCGGTCTTGCTACCATCGTCACCGGTAACGGTCACCTTGCCCGGCCCGTCGATGTGGCCCCAGCCTTTGATCCAGTCGACCTTGTTCTTGCGAAACAGAAACTCGATGCCCTTGGTCAGGCCCGTCACGCTTTCGTCTTTCTGTTTCATCATTTGCGCAAGATTGAGGGTAGGGCTGACTTCAATGCCCAAGTTGGCGAACTCCGTGCCCGTGGCCGCTTCGTACAGTTCCGAAGCGTGCAGCAAGGCCTTGGAGGGCATGCAGCCGACGTTCAGGCAGGTGCCGCCCAGGGTGGCTCGACCTTCGACACAGGCGGCCTTCAACCCTAACTGCCCGGCCCGAATCGCCGCGTTATACCCGCCGGGTCCACCGCCCAGAATGACCACGTCGTAGTTGCTCATCGCTGTTCTCCCGCTTGGCCTGATAAAAAATTATGAGCGTAATATGAGCGTTTCCAGAGATTCCGGTCAAGGCTTAAGTCAAGAGGTCGACGTGGGCCTTGTCATGAAGAATTCAAAACAGAAATTTCACAGTAATCGTTATAAGGTAACGGCATATAACGGAGCGGCGGTGGCGTCTGCCCACAAGCCCGGATTTTGATCGCCACGAAAGCTGGGGTGGTATGCAAGTCGATCTAGATATCGAGGGGGCACAAGTGGCCGAATGGCCGCGTTTCCAGCGCGCGTCGTTTCAAGGGCGCCGCTTGAAGCTTATCGCCTGCGCCTTGGGAGGCGTGGCGGGATTGGGTCTGGTCCTGGCGTTTTTTATCGGGGTGTTTTCGCCGCAATCGCTGTGGCCGGTCTTGCTGGTCAGCCAAAGTGCGGGACTGTTGGTGTTGGTGGCCGGCTTGCAATCCGCCTGGTGGGTGACGCAATGGCGCAGCAGGGCATTGTTGCCGGCTGTGGATAACCTGCCGACGGAAAACGAGCCTGTTGATAACTTGGGTTGGTATGAGCGGCTGCTGGAGCGCATCGGTGCCCGTTCGGTCGGTCTGCTCAAGCAAATCGGTGCGCCCGCGTTGTGGCTGGCCGGTTGGGCCGTACTGGTATTGCTGGGCCTGGAGCACGCCTGGGACTTGCAGTTGCCGGCTGCCGCCCTCGGTGTTTCCGCCAGCGTGGGGGCGGTGCTGTCGTTGTTGTTGGCGTTCGGGTTATTGGTGTTCGAGCGGCAATTGGCCCAGCAGCCCCCCGTGGAGTGGCCGGAAGCGCCAGCGCTGGCGCAACTGACCCGGGTGGCGATCATCGTGCTGGTGCTTGGCGCCTTGTGCTTGCTGTTCGCTGCAGAAACGTCCACCTGGTCGGTGCGCCTGGCGGTGCTGATGGGGCTGTTGCCCGGGCTGGTGGCGGCGGAGTTGTTGTTGCGCGCGGTGCTATCGTTGTTCATCCCGCGCCGGGACGCCCTGGAGCCGACGCTGCTGGGCCGCAGTGTCATCGCCGATCTGTTGCGCTGGCCGCCGCAACCGTGGCTGGCCTTGCAGCATGAACTGCATAACCGTTTCGGCATCGACCTGCGCCAGATCTGGGCCTTCAGCTACATGCGTCGGGCTTTCTTGCCGGTGTTGGCGTCAGTGGCGCTGGTGGGCTGGTTGCTGACAGGTGTGCACGAAGTGCCGCTGCAGGGGCGGGGCATCTATGAGCGCTTCGGTAAACCGGTAGAGGTGTTCGGTCCCGGTTTGCATGTCGCGTTGCCTTGGCCGTGGGGCAGGGTGCTCAATGTCGAGAATGGCGTTGTGCATGAACTGGCGACCAGCGTCGCGCAGAGTCGTGCAGAGGTCGAGGCTGAACCGGCGGAGGGACCGGCACCGGCCATTGCCAATCGGTTGTGGGATGCCAGCCATGTGAACGACAAATCCCAGGTCATTGCCAGCCGTCGTGCCGACCAGCAGAGCTTCCAGATCGTCAACATGGATGTGCGTTTTGTCTATCGCATCGGCCTGACGGATGCCGCGGCGCTGGCGGCGACTTACAACAGCGCCGATGTGCCGACGCTGATCCGCAGCACCGCCAGCCGCATCCTGGTGCATGAGTTTGCTTCGCGTACGTTGGATGGTTTGCTGGGTGCCGACCGCGTGAGCCTGGCCGACGAAATCGGTCGCGCTGTCCAGGCTGATCTGCAATCTGTCGACAGCGGTGTGGAAATCCTGGCGACGGTGGTGGAGGCGATTCATCCGCCGGCCGGTGCGGCCAATGCCTACCACGGCGTGCAGGCCGCGCAGATCGGCGCCCAGGCATTGATCGCCCGGGAGCGTGGCGCGGCGGCGGAACAGACCAACCAGGCGCAATTGCAAGCCAGCATCGCCCATGACCGGGCCAGTGCCACTGCGCGGGAAATCAACGCGACCGCCCAGGCTGCCGATTTGCGTTTCAACGCCGACCGCAAAGCCTACGCCACGGCGGGGCACGCTTTTGTGTTGGAACATTATTTGAGCCAACTGAGCCAGGGCCTCGGCAATGCCCAGTTGCTGATTCTCGATCATCGCCTGGGCGGTAGCAGCAACGCGCCGACCATCGACTTGCGAACCTTCACGCTGCCGGCCGACCCCGCGTCGCCGCGTAACCCTGTCCCGCCAGGAGCTGCCCATTGAGCCAGTCCTCTTCACACGGTCACCACGACCACGCCGGTCACGATCACGGCCATGCTGGTCATCACCATGGTCATCATCACCACCATCACGGCGACCCGCAGCAAGCCGGGCCGTTTCCTTGGCGGCGGATGGGCTGGGCCGTGTTGTTGGTGGCCTTTGCCGTCGCGGCCGCGAGCCTGGTGCAAGTGCGGTCGGGGGAGGCCACGGTCATTACCCGTTTCGGCAATCCGGCCCGGGTGCTGCTGCAACCTGGCCTGGGGTGGCGCTGGCCGGCGCCATTCGAGGCGGCGATCCCGGTGGACCTGCGATTGCGCACCACCTCAAGCGGACTGCAGGATGTCGGTACCCGCGATGGACTGCGGATCATTGTCCAGGCCTACGTGGCCTGGCAGGTCCAGGGCGACCCGGACAACGTGCAGCGTTTCATGCGCGCGGTGCAGAACCAACCGGACGAAGCTGCGCGGCAGATCCGCACATTTGTCGGCTCCGCGCTGGAAACCACGGCCGCCAGTTTTGACCTGGCGAACCTGGTCAACACCGATGCCAGCCAAGTGCGCATCGCCGATTTCGAAGCGCAGTTGCGTCAGCAGATCGATCAACAGTTGCTTGCCACTTACGGTGTACGGGTGTTGCAAGTCGGTATCGAACGCCTGACGTTGCCATCGGTAACGCTGACTGCAACCGTCGACCGCATGCGAGCCGAGCGCGAAACCATCGCCACCGAACGCACCGCCATCGGCAAGCGCGAAGCGGCGCAGATTCGCTCCGCCGCAGAACGTGATGCCCGCGTCGTGCAAGCCGATGCCACGGTAAAGGCCGCTGATATCGAGGCGCAATCCCGGGTGGACGCGGCCGAAATCTATGGCCGGGCATACGCCGGCTCTCCCCAGCTCTACAACCTGCTCCGTTCGCTGGACACCTTGGGCACCATCGTCAGCCCAGGCACCAAGCTGATTTTGCGCACCGATGCCGCACCATTCCGTGTCCTGGTGGACGGTCCTGCCTCCATGGACGGCAAAGGTGGAACACAACCATGAGTTTGGTTCCACGTGGAACAAATGCGTTATCCAGTCCGTGGATCCAGGCCGGGCGTTTGGCGTTTCTAGCGCTTTACGCTGTCACGGTGTTGGCGGCGTTGGCCTGGGTCTTTTCCAACGTGCGCCAGATCGACCCGCAGAGTCGTGCGGTGGTGCTGCACTTCGGCGCCTTGGATCGTATCCAGAATGCCGGCCTCTTGCTGGCTTGGCCGCGCCCCGTGGAACAAGTGATCCTGCTGCCAGCAGCGGATCGGGTGCTGGAACGGCGGGTGGAAAACCTGCTGCGCTCGGACGCGGCCTTGCAGGCTGATCGTGTGGCCAGTTTCGCCACGCCGGTCAGCGATGCATTGGCCGGCTCTGGTTATTTATTGACCGGTGATGCCGGTGTGGTGCAACTGGATGTGCGGGTGTTCTATAAGGTCACGGACCCTTACGCTTTCGTCTTGCAAGGCGAACATGTCCTGCCGGCACTGGATCGACTGGCGACCCGCAGTGCCGTGGCCCTGACCGCGGCCCGGGACCTGGACACCATTCTGGTGGCTCGCCCCGAACTGATGGGCAGTGACAACCAGGCGGCCGAGCGCCGCGAACGCTTGCGAGGCGATCTGGTTCAGGGGCTTAACCGACGCCTGGCTGACCTGGCGGCGACGGGGCAGGGGCTGGGCATCGAAGTGGTGCGGGTCGACGTGCAATCGAGTCTGCCCGGGCCGGCGGTGAGTGCTTTCAACGCGGTACTGACCGCCAGCCAGCAGGCCGACAAAGCCGTGGCCAACGCACGGACTGAAGCGGAAAAACTCACCCAGGTCGCCCGCCAGGACGCTGACCGTGCCGTGCAAGTCGCCCATGCCCAGGCCAGCGAGCGGCTTGCCAAGGCTTCGGCCGACACGGCCACGGTACTCGGGCTGGCGAAGACCCAGGGCAGCGATCCGCAAATGCTGCTGCGCCTGTATCGCGAACGCATGCCTGCCATCCTTCGCCAGGCCGGTTCAGTGACCACGGTCGACCCGAAAGACGATTCTCGGCTGATCATCCAGGGAGCCGGCCAATGACCGCTCGAACGCCTGCTGTACCGATGCTGTCCTCGGCGGAGCAACGCATCGCCGCCCGGCAACTGACCTTGGCGATGCTCGCTCTTGGCTTGCTCGCATTGGGCCTGGTATGGCGCGGCTGGTCGCCAGAGCAGAGCGGCGTCAGCCAACTGCTGTTGGGGTTCGCCTCGCTGTTGGTGGCGGTGCCGGTGATGCGTTCGGCCTGGTACAGCTTGCGGTACCCAAGCCTGCACGGAATCACTGACCAACTGATCGCCCTGGCGATGCTCGGCGCCTGGGCCACCGGCGATCTGCTGACCGCGGCGTTGCTGCCGATCATCATGATCTTCGGCCATGTGCTGGAAGAGCGCAGTGTCATCGGTTCCCAAGAGGCGATCCATGCCCTTGGCCAACTGACCCGTAGCCAAGGTCGCAAGGTACAGGCCGACGGCTCGATCATCGACGTCGACAATGCGACGCTCCAGGCCGGCGATGTCGTGGAGGTGCGCGCGGGTGACCGGGTGCCGGCCGATGGTCGGGTGTTGTCCGGCCAGGCCAGCCTCGACACCGCGCCCATCACCGGTGAGTCGGTGCCGCTGGAGGCGGTGGTCGGCACGGAAGTCTTCGGTGGTGCGATCAACCTCGATGGCCTGCTGCGCCTGGAGGTGACCCGTACTGGCGAAGAGTCCACCTTGGGCAAGGTCATCGCCCTGATGCAAAACGCCGAACGCTCCAAGCCACCCATCACCCGTTTGCTGGAACGCTACGCCGGCAGTTACCTGGTATTGGTGTTGTTACTGGCGGCAGTGACCTGGTTCGTGACCAACGATGCCCAGGCGATGTTGGCGGTATTGGTGGCGGCGTGTCCCTGCGCGTTGGTGCTGTCGGCGCCGGCCACCGCCATTGCCGGGATCGCGGTGGCGGCGCGCCACGGGATCCTGATCCGCAGCTCGGCCTTTTTGGAAGAACTGGCGGACCTGACCTCGTTGGTCGTCGACAAGACTGGCACCTTGACCTATGGCGTGTTGCGCCTGCAATCCATCGAACCTGCCCAGGATGCTCACGCGTCGTTGTTGCTGCCGCTGGCTGCCAGCCTCGGGTCGGCCAGCAGTCATCCGGTCAGTCGTGCCTTGGCGGGGCTGGTGGAACAGGACAACTGCCTGGCCCTGACGGACATTCGTGAGCGCCAGGGGTTGGGTGTGGTCGCGATGACGTCTCAGGGCGAAGCGGCCCTCGGTCGGCCGGAGTTATTTGCACAGTTGGGCATTCAAACCCCAGCGGTTCCTGAGCACGACGGCCCGATTGCCGGTCTGGCGCTGGATGGGCAGTTCCTCGCCTGGTTGCTGTTGGCCGACAGCGTCAAGCCGGAGGCACAGGTGGCCATGGCCGAGTTGCGCGAGTTGGGTCTGGGCCGTCAGTTGCTGTTGACCGGCGACCGCCAGAGCGTGGCCACGATCCTGGCCCGGGATGTCGGCATCGGCGATGTGCAAGCCCAGGCTTTGCCGGAAGACAAACTCAAGCGGGTCATGGCTGAAATCGACCATGGGTTCCGCCCGATGGTGGTGGGCGATGGCATCAACGATTCCCTGGCGCTCAAGGCCGGGGTGGTGGGCGTCGCCATGGGAGCCGGTGGTGCAGACATCGCCCTGGCGTCAGCAGACATCGTGCTGATCGGCAGCGACCTGCGGCGCCTCGGTACCTGCGTACGACTGAGTCGCCAGTGTCGGCGCACGTTGCAGGTCAACGTGATCATTGGCCTGGGCTGGACGCTGGCCATCGTTGCCTTTGCCGCCTTCGGCTGGCTTGGCGCGGCGGGGGCGATGATCGCTGCGCTGCTGCACAATCTCAGTACCCTGCTAGTGTTAGGTAATGCCGGGCGCTTGCTGCGGTTCCAGGAGCCACTGCTCAAGATCCAAGCGAAGGGCACCGTTGGGTAGGGTCAGCGAACTGCGCGTTGTACTTGCAGTCTGCTATTGGAGAGGGCGTGCCAGCGCAGGAGTTACCCGCCACAGGAGTGATTTGGGACAGCGATAGAAAAAGGCTATAAATTCGATAGCCTGCTATTTTTCTAGCATGGTCTACCCTCATTTCAGACGTCTGAAACAAGGGGGATTTTCCATGCTCGCGCAACTTCCACCGGCCTTACAGAATCTGCATCTACCGCTTCGGCTGCGGCTCTGGGATGGCCACGAATTTTCACTGGGGGCCGACCCCAGCGTCACGATTGTGGTCAAGGACCCACAAATGGTCGCGCAATTCACTCACCCCAGCCTGGACGCATTGGGGGCGGCGTTTGTCGAAGGCAAACTGGAACTCGAAGGCCCGATCCACGAAGTCATTCGGGTCTGCGATGAATTGAGCCAGGCCTTGGTCGAGGATGATCCCGACAACCAGCCGGTGCGCTCGGTCCACGACAAGGAAACCGACGCCAAGGCGATCTCCTACCACTACGATCTTTCCAACGCGTTTTATCAGCTATGGCTCGACAGCGACATGGCCTATTCCTGTGCCTATTTCGAGACAGGCAGCGAAACCCTCGAGCAGGCCCAGCAAGCCAAGTTTCGCCACCTGTGTCGCAAGCTGCGATTGCAACCGGGGGACTACCTGCTGGATGTCGGTTGCGGATGGGGTGGCCTGGCGCGTTATGCCGCGCGGGAGTTTGGTGCCAAGGTCTTCGGCATTACCCTGAGCAAGGCGCAGCTGGCGTTGGCCCGGGAACGGGTCAAGGCCGAAGGCCTGGAGGATCAGGTCGAGTTGCAACTGCTGGACTACCGCGACCTGCCCCAGGACGGCCGCTTCGACAAAGTGGTCAGCGTGGGTATGTTCGAGCATGTCGGCCACGCCAACCTCGAGCAGTACTGCAAGACGCTGTTCGGCGCCGTGCGCGAAGGTGGGCTGGTGATGAACCATGGCATCACCGCCAAGCACACCGACGGGCGTCCGGTCGGTCGCGGCGCGGGCGAGTTCATTGAGAAGTACGTATTCCCCAACGGCGAGTTGCCGCACCTGTCGATGATTTCCGCGCAGATCAGTGAAGCGGGGCTGGAGATCGTCGATGTGGAAAGCTTGCGCATGCACTATGCACGCACGCTCGATCACTGGAGTGAACGCCTGGAGGACAATCTCGAGGCAGCGTCGAAGGAAGTGCCGGAGCAGGCATTGCGGATCTGGCGTCTGTACCTGGCCGGGTGCGCCTACGCGTTCGCCAAGGGTTGGATCAACCTGCACCAGATCCTGGCGGTGAAGGCCCATGCCGACGGTAGCCATGAGCTGCCATGGACCCGCGACGACATCTACACCCCTTAGAGAATCGGGGAAATAAGCCGGGCGATCCGCATGCCGACCTTCTGCAGGCGGTGGGTCTCCCGGCTTTCCTGTTTGTCGATTTCCTGGGCTTGGGCGAAGTCCTCTTCAAGCATTTGCTCGACCTCACTGGCGAACGGGATATCCACGGTGAGCAGCATGACTTCGAAGTTCAAGCGGAACGAACGGTTGTCCAGGTTCGCACTGCCAATGGCGCTGATTTCCCGGTCGATCAACACCACTTTCTGATGCAGGAAGCCCGGTCCATAACGGAACATCCGCACACCGGCCCGTACCGCTTCAAACGCGTACAGGCTGGACGCTGCGTAGACGATCTTGTGGTCGGGCCGCGAGGGCAGCAGGATGCGCACATCCACGCCGCGCAGTACCGCCAGGCGCAAGGCTGCGAACACCGCTTCGTCGGGGATGAAGTAGGGCGTGGTGATCCAGACGCGTTCGCTGGCGGCGTGAATGGCCTCGACGAAAAACAGCGAGCAGGTTTCATAGGCGTCGGCCGGGCCGCTGGCCAGCAACTGGCAAAGCACGCCGTCGTCCGGGTAGCTGTCCGGCAGGATCAGCGGGGGCAGGGAACGGGCCGCCCAGAACCAGTCTTCGGCGAACGACTCTTGCATGCTCGCCACCACCGGCCCGCACACTTGCACATGGGTGTCGCGCCACGGCGCCAAGGGTGGTTTATCGCCCATGTATTCGTCACCGACGTTGTGCCCGCCGACGAACCCTTGCACGCCGTCCACCACCACGATCTTTCGATGGTTGCGAAAGTTGACCTGGAATCGGTTGAGCCAGCCGCTGCGGGTGGCGAACGCTTTTACGTGGACGCCACCGTCGCGCAAGGCTTGCACGTAGCGGTGGGGCAGGGAGTGGCTGCCAATGCGGTCATAGAGCAGGTACACGGCCACGCCTTCGGCGGCTTTCTTCAAGAGCAGCGAGTGCAAGCGTTGACCGAGGCGGTCGTCATGGATGATGAAGAACTGGATCAGCACGGCCTGTCGTGCCTGTTCGATGGCCTGGAAAATCGCCTCGAACGTGGCGTGGCCGTTGACCAGCAAACGCACCTGATTATTGGCCAGGCACGGTGTGCGTCCGAGTTTCGGCATGGCCCGTAACGAGGCATAGGCCTGGGAGGCGCGAGCGGTCAGGGCTTCTTCGACCCAGGGGCGCCAGTTCAACTCGGAGATTGCCTTGCGCATTTCTTCGTTGGCTTGCCGACGCGCCTTGATATAACCATCGAACGTGCTGCGGCCGAACACCAGGTAAGGAATCAACGTCAGGTAGGGAATGAAGGTCAGCGACAGGGCCCAGGCAATCGAGCCTTGGGCGGTGCGCACCGTCAGCACGGCGTGGACGGCGGCAATGGAACCCAGGGTGTGGAGCAGCGCGATCAGGTAACCGAAAACATGCGGGCCGAAATAATCCATGGGGCAGCCTTGCTCCTGAAGTTTCAATGCTTAACAGACCATGTTCCGTGACGAATGTCGCTATTTAATTCACCGGTTCAGGCCCTGAACCGAACCCCGTGGAAGGCGTCTAACGGCCACTTGTCCTCTGGAGTTCGTGTAATGAATGTTCGTCTGCTGGGTGTGGCCTTGGCGATGGGTTTGTCGGTTCCGATGGCGGCTCAGGCGCAGATGCTCCAGCCGGGTTTGTGGGAATTGACCACCAGCAATATGAAGGTCGATAACCAGAACCTGCCGGACCTGCAACTGATCCTTGGCCAGTTGCAAACCCAGATGACCCCGGAGCAACGGGCGATGCTGGAAAAGCAGGGGATTACCATGGGGGGTAAAGGCATTCGCGTGTGCCTGACCCCGGCGCAGGTGCAAACCAATGACATTCCGCTGCAAGACCCGCAATCGGGTTGCAAGCAGCAGATCACCGAGCGCACCGGCAATCAGTGGAAGTTCCGCTTCAGTTGCCCGAAAGCCCAGGGTACTGGGGTCGCGACATTCCAGAGTGATCGTGAATTCACCACCAAGGTCAACGGCACGTTCAATGCCACCGGCATCCAGCAGAACGGTAGCCTCGACACTCGCGCGGTCTGGCTGGGGCAGGATTGCGGGACGGTCAAACCGAGGGCTTGAAGCTCATTTGAAGTAATCGCTTGGTGAGCCTGTGGGAGCCAGGCTTGCTCGCGATGCAAACAATTCGGTGAGTCGCCAAGGGCGTCACCGTTCATCGCGGGCAAGCCTTGCTCCCACACATGCTCTAAGGCCGACTCAGTGCCTCGTACAACGTATTGAGGTTGTATTCGAACAGGCCGGTGAACGTGCTCGCCGGTCCGCTGGCGGCGAGTGCGTCGGAGTACAGCGTGCCGCCGATGTGAGCGCCGCTCTCGTCGGCGATCTGCTTGAGCAGGCGCGCGTCCTTGATGTTTTCCATGAACACCGCTTTGACTTTCGCCTGACGGATCTGGGTAATTAGCGCCGCGACTTCTGCCGCCGACGGTTCACGTTCGGTGGATAACCCCTGGGGCGCCATGAACTCGATGCCATAGGCCTGGCCCAGGTAACCGAATGCATCGTGGGACGTCACGATCTTGCGATTACCGGCAGGCAATGCGCCGAGCTTGGCCTTGGCTTCGGCGAGTAGGGCGTAGATTTTCTTCAGGTATGCCTGGCTGTTGCGTTCGTAGTCGGCCTTGTTGGCCGGGTCGGCAGCTTCCAGTGCCTTGGTGATGTTGCTGACATACAGCTCGGCGTTCGCCAGGTTGTGCCATGCGTGCGGGTCGGGGATGGTCTCACCGTCCTCATCCAGTGACCGGGGGATGACGCCACGGCTGGCGCTGATCACCGGGGCACTGGTTTCGGTACTGGTCACCAGTCGGTCCAGCCACGGCTCGAAACCCAAGCCATTCTTGATGATCAGTGTTGCCCTGAGCAACGCCTTGGCGTCGTCTGGGGTGGGTTCGTAGGTGTGTGCATCGGCGTCCGGCCCGACCATGTTGGTGATTTGAATATGCTCACCACCGACCTGTCGGGTCATGTCGGCGAGGATGCTGAAGCTGGTCACCACCTGGAGTTTTTCGGCGGCGGACAGGGACATGGACAGCATCAGACTGATTAGCACGAGCAGTACGCGCATCGGGAAACACCTCATTGGGATGTGAGCAAGGGCGGGCGGCGCAGCAAACCGTGCACCGGCCCGAATACCACCGACAGCAGATACGACACGCCCGCCACCAGAACGATGGACGGTCCGCTGGGCAGTGAGTAATAGAACGACAACAGCAGGCCAAGCCAAACCGAGAGGCAACCGAGCAGCGCGGCGATCAGCATCAGCAGCGGCAGGCGACGGCTCCAGAATCGCGACGCGGCGGCCGGCAGCATCATCAGGCCGACGACCATCAACGCGCCGATGGCCTGGAAACCGATCACCAGGTTCAGCACCACCAAGGTCAGGAACACGCCGTGGGCCAAAGGGCCGAGACGACTGACGGTTTGCAGGAACAGCGGGTCTAGGGTATCGAGCAGCAGCGGTCGATAAATCAACGCCATCGCCACCAGGCTGGCGCCGGAAACCCACAACATGCCGGTGAGTGTGGGGCCGTCCACCGCCAAGGCCGAGCCAAACAGCAGATGCAACAAGTCCAGGCGTTTGCCGGCCATGCCGAGGATCAACACGCCGGCCGCCAGGGAAATGGGATAAATCGCCGCGAGGCTGGCGTCCTCTCGTAGGCCGGTGCGCCGGGTAATCCAGGCGGCAAGCCCGGCCATGCTCAGGCCCGCGCCCAGACCGCCCAGGGTCAAGGCGGGCAGGCTCAGCCCGGCAAACCAGAAACCCAGAGCGGCGCCGGGCAGGATGCCGTGAGCCACGGCGTCACCGATCAGGCTCATGCGCCGAAGAATCAGGAACACACCCAACGGCGCCGTGCTGCACGCCAACACCAGGCCACCCAACAAGGCCCGACGCATGAAGACAAACTCTTGGAAGGGTTGCCAGAAATGCGTGGCCGTGAGCATCAGGCCACCCACGCATGGGGTTGTTGGGCGATCAAATCGACACTGCGGCCCAGCACGCAGCCGGTGTTTTTGATCAGCAGCGTATGGGGGACATGTTGGCGTACCGCTGCCAGATCATGACACACCACCACGATGGTCCGGCCTGCTGCGTGCCAGCGATGGATGTGTTTCCACAGTAGCGCCTGGCCTTGTTCGTCGAGGGCGGCGTGGGGTTCGTCGAGCAACAGCAAGGGCGCTTCGGCCAGGCTCAGGCGAGCGAGCAGGGCGCGTTGCAGCTCGCCTCCCGACAGCGCCATGAGCGGACGCTGCTCAAGGCCGTTCAGTGCCCAATCGTCCAGTACGGTCTGCAGTAACTGTCTACGCATGGCTGGCGTGTGGCGATTGCCCCAAGAACCGGCCGCCACCAGGTCTTGCAAGTTGATGGGAAATTGCCGATCCAGATGTTGCTGCTGGGGCATGAATGAGACGCCACCACGTCGTGGAACATTCAAGGCGACTTTGCCGGCCAGCGGCTTTTGCAGCCCCGCGAGCACTTTCAACAGGCTGCTTTTGCCCGAGCCGTTGGCGCCGATGATGGCGGTGAGGCTGCCTGCCGGTCGCTCCATGGCGAGGGGCGGTGTGAGGGGTTGTCCGGGTGCACCCCAGCGCAGTGCTTGGCAGTCGATCATGATGGCTCCCGGGTCCAGCGGCTTTGTGCCACGGCGTCATGGGCATGAAGGCTTTCGGCGTGAACGACGCGTACATCCAGGGCGGTGATCTCCGATGAGCGGGCCAGGGCCGTGCTCAATCGCCGCGCGGCGTCTTCGCAGAACATCAGGTTTTGCCCGTTGGCCAAGGCGAAGGCTTGCTCATCGGCGCGTTTCACGGCGGTCTGCACGGCGGTGCCGAGGGCTGCTTCGGCTTGGTTGATGAACGACTGCAGCGGCAATTCGTCGACAGCGACGTCCAGACGTAGAGTCAAAGTCGCCGTGCTGCGCTGGCTATGCGGGGTGGCAACAATGCCGTTCGATGAGCCCAACCACGCGAGAATTTCGGCATGCTCAAGTTTCTTGTTAGCAAAGTCGTCGACAAATTGCTGTTGGATCAACTGCCGGGCAAGGGCTGCCGAACAAGGGCAAGTCGAGGAATAGGGAATCTGAATTTTCAGTTCCACGTGGAACATTGTGTTTTTCAACTGGGCTTCGATGCTCACCGGATAGCCTTTCCAGCCTGCCAACGGGCTGATTAGCGCCGGACGTTTGAGCAGCAGCTCGGTATGCACAGTGAGCGAAGCCGCATGGGATAAGCCTTCATGGCTGTCGAGGAATTGCTCCAGGATTCGGCGCAATAGCGCTGGCGAAAGTGGCGTCTCTTCCAGCAACCCCAGCGCCAGATATAAACGCGACATATGAATGCCACGTGCCTCGCTGTCATCGAGGCTCACACCGGCGTCGACCGTTGCGCTGAGGCGCTGGCCATCAATCAACACCGGCGTTGCGATGCCACACATGCCTACCCAATCAAGGGGCAGGGTTTGATGTGAAACCTGCGCAGCCACATCGGGCAGCGTTAACGCATTCATGGTCAAGGCCCATCGAAGGTTAAAATTAGATGTTATAGTATAACAGTTAATTTCAAGAAGCCTTTTCCATGAAAGGAGTTTCATCTCCCTGAATGTTCACGTTCCACGTGAAACATTAACGCGATGAATCCTGGCATCCGTTCATGCGGCCGCATGTAAATGCGCCGGTGCTACCGCCCGAGCTGGAAAAACGATTGAGGGTTGTCCAGCCCACACGCTGGCTGTATCCAACCCAACTTTCCCCATCCGACGCCAGTCCGGTAAAGAACGTGAGCTGACCGTAACGGCTGTTCGTTTGCGCCCAATAGCGGCGAGTGGTGGCTTCAAAACCACGTAAATAAATAGTGTTTCCAGCCGTCGCAACGCTATAGGCATTGCCTTGCATATCCACACACGCCAGCAAATTCGCGCTACGGGTGCAGTTTGCCAAGAGCGGACTCTGGGCCGCAGCGCCTGACGCCCACAGCAACAATGAGCCCGCAAAAACAAATTTCAGAGGATTGCGCATGAATGGATCTCAGACCAATGAGGAGCGGCGGGGCTGGTTGAACTGCGTTGTTATACTATAACATAAAGACAACCAAGCCCTGAAAACGAGCCGTCATCGAAGCGGCCGCCCGATGAGGATATACCTGATGCCCAATCGTCTTCCCGTCACCGTACTTTCCGGATTCCTCGGTGCCGGTAAAAGCACACTGCTCAATCACATCCTGCGTAATCGCGACAACCTGCGGGTTGCTGTGATCGTCAACGATATGAGCGAGATCAACATCGATGGCAGCGAAGTCCAGCGAGATGTCACCCTGAGTCGTTCCGAAGAGAAGCTGGTGGAAATGAGCAACGGCTGCATCTGCTGCACGTTGCGCGAGGACTTGCTCGAAGAAGTCGGGCAACTCGCCAGGGAAGGGCGTTTCGACTACTTGCTGATCGAGTCCACCGGTATTTCCGAACCGCTGCCAGTGGCGGAAACCTTCACGTTTCGCGATGAAGAGGGCCGAAGCCTGGCCGATGTGGCGCGACTCGATACCCTGGTCACGGTGGTCGATGGGGTGAATTTCCTGCTGGATTACCAGGCCGCCGAAAGCCTGGCGTCGCGAGGCGAAACCCTGGGTGAGGAGGATGAACGCTCGATCACCGATCTGCTGATCGAACAAATCGAGTTTGCCGACGTGATTCTGATCAGCAAGATCGACCTGATCAGCCAGCATGAGCGGGAGGAATTGACCGCGATTCTGCAGCGTCTCAACGCCCAGGCGCAGATCATTCCCATGGTCATGGGGCAGGTGCCACTGGGCAGAATCCTCGACACAGGCCTTTTCGACTTCGAACGCGCCGCCCAGGCACCTGGCTGGCTACAGGAGCTGCGCGGTGAGCACGTGCCAGAAACCGAGGAATACGGCATCGCCTCGACCGCTTATCGGGCTCGCCGACCGTTTCATCCCCAGCGGTTCTTCAACTTCATCGACCGGCCGTGGCCCAATGGCAAACTCCTGCGCTCCAAGGGGTTCTTCTGGCTGGCCAGCAAGCCTGAGGAGGCGGGCAGCTGGTCTCAGGCTGGCGGCTTGATGCGACATGGCTTCGCCGGGCGCTGGTGGCGGTTCGTGCCGAAAAACCAATGGCCGCAGGATGAAGAGAGCACCGCGGCGATCATGAAGAACTGGCTGGCTGCCACAGGCGATTGTCGTCAGGAGCTGGTCTTCATTGGCCAGGACATTGATTTTGGCCAACTCGCCGCTGAACTGGATGCTTGCCTGCTCACCGATGCGGAAATGGCCCTTGGGGTCGAAAATTGGCGCTTGTTGCCGGATCCGTTCGGGCCGTGGCATGAAGAGGTTGCAGCGTGATGCTGGCGCCCAGTCTGAAACGAACGACGCAGGTACGACAGGTCCAAGGTGATACGCCAGGGGTATTCACGCAGATCCTGGACGACGGCACCAACCTGGCGGTCTGGCAGCGTCAGCTTCCCGCCCACATCAGCGATTTTGCGGCCATGGTGCTGGCGATGGACCAGCCGCTGGCTGAATCACGGGTGCTCGACTTGCCAGAGGAAGACACCCAGCCAGCGCTGGACGGTCTGGCCGCGGGTTTCAGCGACCTGCAGGGCTATGAAGGCTTTATCGCCGATGTTTCCTGGCTGGTCTGTGCGTTTGCCTGCCTGTTGGGCGCGCAACGTGTCGGTCTGCGCCTGCGCACCCTGGACAAGGCCATGTGCCCGCGCTTCCACGTTGACCACGTACCGGTACGGCTGTTGACCACCTATGCGGGCGTCGGCAGCCAGTGGCTCAAGGAAGAGGCCATGGACCGTCGGCACCTGGCACAGCCTGAGGCAGAACCGGTTGATCCGCGCGTGATCCAGCAGTTTGGTTGCGGTGATGTCGGCTTGCTTAAAGGCGAGAAATGGCACGGTAATGAGGGGTTTGGCCTGATCCATCGCTCGCCTGCGCCTGCGCCGGGAGAGCGTCGCCTGATTCTCACGCTGGATTGGCTGGCTTAGGGCTTGAGCCAGGTGCCTTGGCTTTGCCCTTCGCAAAATGGCTGCAGGTACGCGGCATCGGTCGCCACGCCGTAATAGTGAATATCCTGGCGGTAAGGCATATTGGCGACCTGGGCGTTGCTGCAAACGCCGAACGCGCCGCCAGGGCATTGATCGACGTATTGCACCTCGACCTTCTGGCCGGCAAGGTTTGGCTGGCAGAAGCCATCGGCAAACAGTTTCTGCGGAATGCTGCGGTTCTGTTGGCAGACTTTCACATCGAGTCGCTCCGCCTGGCTGTGAACCACGCAGGCCTGGGCCAGCGCCTGGTCCGACATCAGTGCCAGTAACAACCAGCCGATCAATCGCATATTCACCTCCATCGAAAGCCGTCGATTATGTTGCAGCACATTCCCACCCATGTCATCGCCGGCCCCTTGGGCGCCGGCAAGACCAGCCTGATCAGGCATCTGCTGGCCCAGCGACCGGTCAATGAACGCTGGGCGGTGCTGATCAACGAGTTCGGCCAGATCGGCCTGGATGCCGCGCTGCTGACCCAGGCTGGCGATGGTATCGCACTGGGCGAAGTGGCCGGCGGCTGCTTGTGCTGCGTCAATGGCGCGCCGTTTCAGATCGGTCTTGGGCGTTTGCTGCGCAAGGCCCGGCCGGATCGGCTGTTCATCGAACCCTCGGGCCTGGGACATCCGGCACAGTTGATGCGGCAACTGAGTGAAGCGCCCTGGCTCGGCGTACTCGCGGTGCAACCCTGTGTGCTGGTGTTGGATGCCCGGGCGATGGCGGACGGCAAACCCTTGCCCGATGCGCAGCGACAAACCCTGGCGGATGCCGGACTGCTGGTGCTGAACAAATCCGAGAGCCTCACGCAAGCCGATCGCGAACGGGTGACGGCGCAACTGTCAGGGTCTGCGTTGTACTGGACGCAACACGCGGCATTACCGATCGATCGATTACCAGGCCTTGCGGCTCAGGGCAGCGGGTCTGTGGATAACGTGAACCTGCCCAAGAGTCTGGGCCAGATCCCGGCCATCTGGACCGACCCGACGCAACCCATCTGCCTGTATCAGCAGCAGGACGGAGGCTGGAGTATCGGCTGGCGCTGGCACCCAAGCCAACGATTCGACGCGGCGGCGCTGACGCGATGGCTACAAGACCAGGGCTGGAAACGGGCGAAGATGGTTATCCACAGCTGCGACGGTTGGGTTTCAGCCAATGCGTTGGAGGGGGCGGCGCTGGGCTGGCAAGCCAGCGAGTGGCGCCAGGATTCTCGGGTCGAGCTGATTTTCGATCAGCTGCAAGACGTCGATCGCCTGAAAGCCGGTCTGGTGAGTTGTCGATGTTCCTGAATCAGCCTTGTTTCAAGGCTTCCACTTGTTGTGTTCCTGGCGCCATTGGCTCAATTCGATGACTTCAGCCCTGGGCCTGGTCTGGACCGGTTCGATGGGCGCTGGCGGTGTTTCTTCGAAGGGCATCGGGTAGGGCGCCAGCTCTATGTGTGCGCTGTGGGCACCAAATTGGGTGATGGTGCCCGAATGGCGGCTTTCGCCGGTGACGGTGAACTCGAAGTTGTAGACGCGAGCCAGGCGTCGTCGTCCATTGGCGTCCTTCACGAAGCCGATTTTTTTCAGCGCCACATTGCCGTCCAGCAGCTCGATCTTGAGGTTGGCGCAATGCTGCATGACCCTCGCCAACGCCCGTTCGCGCAAGCCATGGTTGTGCCACAGCCAGGCGCCGCCGGTAGCCAGCAGCATCAGCACGAAGATGTTTCCAAGGGTCAGCATGAACGAAGTGCTCCAACAAGTTGCTGTCAGCTTAACTGTCTCGCCGGTCTGTCGTACAGGCTGCGTTTAGTCGCATACTGCGCGGCTTGAATTTCAATCGTTTTACGGAAACTTCCCGCATGAAACGTACGCCTCATCTGCTTGCCATTCAGTCCCACGTGGTGTTCGGTCACGCTGGCAATAGCGCCGCAGTGTTTCCGATGCAGCGGGTCGGCGTGAACGTCTGGCCGCTCAATACCGTGCAGTTTTCCAATCACACCCAGTACGGCCAATGGACCGGTGAGGTGCTGGCGCCAGAGCAGATACCGGCATTGGTAGAAGGCATTGCCGCTATTGGTGAGCTGGGGCATTGCGATGCGGTGTTGTCCGGTTACCTGGGCAGCGCGGCTCAGGGGCGGGCGATTCTGACGGGCGTGGCGCGGATCAAGGCTGCCAATCCCAAGGCGCTGTACCTGTGCGACCCGGTCATGGGGCACCCTGAGAAGGGCTGCATCGTGGCGCCCGAGGTGAGCGAATTTCTCCTGGAAGAAGCCGCTGCCGTGGCGGACCTCATGTGCCCGAACCAACTGGAGCTGGACAGTTTTTCGGGGCGCAAGGCGCAGTCGTTGCTGGACTGCCTGGCCATGGCCCGCGCGTTGCTGGCCCGTGGCCCGAAGGCGGTGCTGGTCAAGCACCTGGCCTACCCCGGCAAACCCGATGACAGTTTCGAAATGCTGCTGGTGACCGCCAATGACAGTTGGCACCTGCGTCGTCCACTGCTGGCTTTCCCGCGCCAGCCGGTGGGGGTGGGCGACCTGACGTCGGGCCTGTTCCTGGCGCGGATTCTGTTGGGGGACAGTTTGGTCGCGGCATTCGAATTCACCGCCGCGGCGGTGCACGAAGTGTTGCTGGAGACCCAGGCCTGTACCAGCTATGAGCTGGAACTGGTCCGCGCCCAGGACCGGATCGCTCATCCACGGGTGCGGTTCGAGGCTGTGCCAATCAGCCTCTGATCGCCCGTGGAGATGCTGCAAATCCCTGTGGGAGCGAGCTTGCTCGCGATGAGGAAATCACATTCAACATCGATGCTGGCTGTGACACCGCCATCGCGAGCAAGCGCGCTCCCGGCGGCCGATTAAGGCCCGTCCGCCTTGATCTCCTGGTAGCGCCTCTCCAGTTCCTGGCGGATCTGCCGGCGTTGCTGGGCTTGTTCGTAGCGGCGTTTTTCTTCGCTGTTTTGCGGCTGCAAGGGCGGCACGGTCGCGGGCTTGCGTTGGTCATCCACCGCAACCATGGTGAAGAAGCAACTGTTGGTGTGGCGCACCGAGCGTTCGCGAATATTTTCAGTCACGACTTTGATGCCCACTTCCATCGACGTGTTGCCGGTGTAGTTCACCGAGGCCAGGAAGGTCACCAGTTCGCCGACATGAATCGGCTCACGAAAGATGACCTGGTCAACCGACAGGGTCACCACGTAGCGTCCGGCGTAGCGGCTGGCGCAGGCGTAGGCGACTTCGTCGAGATATTTGAGCAAGGTGCCGCCATGGACATTGCCAGAGAAGTTGGCCATATCGGGGGTCATCAACACCGTCATCGACAGCTGGGCGTTTCCGGGTTCCATAACGTACTCACGGTTCAAGGCAGTCATTCGGGAGGCACCTCTGCGGGTGCTAGGGGCGGCCTGCGAACAGGTCACCAGGTTTTAAAAACCACACGATATCGGGACGCTGCGCCTGTGCTTGCCGTCACGCGCCAATGGATCTGTTTCCATATATTGCACCGTCTTTTTGTCGGAAGTCGCGGTGTTACCCTTCAAAAGCCCGTTGCGAGGGCAATTCCTACAGAGGAAACGGATTTCTCCAGCTCTGCAGTGAGTCAATTTTGAACAGGGAGCCCCGACATGCATGCCATCAGTTTCATCCAGGATTTGGCGATCATCATGATGGCGGCGGGGTTGGTGACCGTACTCTTTCATCGTTTCAAACAACCGGTGGTATTGGGCTACATCGTGGCCGGCTTCATCATTGGCCCGCATACGCCACCGTTCGGCTTTATCCATGACGAAGACACGATCAAGACCCTGGCCGAGCTCGGGGTGATCTTCCTGATGTTTTGCCTGGGCCTGGAATTCAGCCTGCGCAAACTGTTCCAGGTCGGCGCCACGGCCTTCATCGCGGCGTTCCTCGAAATTGTGCTGATGATCTGGATCGGCTACGAAATCGGCCGCTGGTTCGACTGGAGCACCATGGACTCGCTGTTCCTCGGCGCCATCCTGGCCATTTCCTCCACCACGATCATCGTCAAGGCGCTCAACGACCTGAAGATGAAAAACGAGCGCTTCGCCCAGCTGATTTTCGGGGTGTTGATCGTCGAGGACATCCTGGGCATTGGCATCATCGCCTTGCTGTCGAGCATTGCCGTGAGCGGCACCGTGAGCTCTGGCGAAGTGTTTTCCACCGTCGGCAAGTTGTCGCTGTTCATGATCGTCGCGTTAGTCATCGGCATTCTGCTGGTGCCGAGGGTGCTGGCCTACGTAGCGAAGTTCGACAGCAACGAAATGCTGCTGATTACCGTGCTCGGCCTGTGTTTCGGCTTCTGCCTGCTGGTGGTGAAACTGGAATACAGCATGGTGCTCGGGGCGTTCCTGATCGGTGCGATCATGGCCGAGTCCCGGCAACTGCTGAAGATCGAGCGGTTGGTGGAGCCGGTGCGTGATCTGTTCAGCGCGATCTTCTTCGTCGCCATCGGGTTGATGCTCGATCCGGCGATACTGCTGCAGTACGCCTGGCCGATTGCCGTGATCACGGGCGCAGTGGTGCTCGGTAAGATGTTGTCCTGCGGCCTTGGTGCCTTTATCGCCGGCAATGACGGACGCACCTCGCTGCGCGTTGGGATGGGGCTTTCCCAAATCGGCGAATTTTCCTTCATCATCGCTTCGCTGGGGATGACCCTGCAGGTCACCAGCGATTTTCTCTATCCAGTCGCGGTCGCCGTCTCGGTGTTGACCACACTGATGACGCCGTACCTGATCCGGGCCGCCGACCCGCTGTCCGTGAAGTTGGCGACGGTCATGCCACAGCGCCTGACGCGGGTGCTGGGGATGTACGGGGAATGGCTGCGTAGCATCCAACCCCAGGGTGAAGGGGCGATGGTGGCGTCGATGATCCGGCGGATTTTGCTGCAGGTCGGCGTCAACCTGGCGCTGGTGATTGCGATTTTTGTCTCGGGTGGTTTTTTCGCCGAACGGATGTCGGCTTACCTGCAAGCCTGGATCAGCGACCCGAGCTGGCAGAAAGCACTGATCTGGGGTGGGGCGTTGCTGCTGTCGCTACCGTTCCTGATCGCCGCGTACCGCAAGCTCAAGGCGCTGTCGATGCTGCTGGCGGAAATGGGCGTGAAGCCGGAGATGGCTGGCCGCCACACCCAGCGTGTGCGTCGGGTGATCGCCGAAGTGATCCCAATTCTCTCGCTGTTGGTGATTTTCCTGCTCTTGGCAGCCTTGTCGGCCAGCATTCTGCCGACCAACAAGTTGCTCGTACTGATCGCCGTGGTGGCGACTGCCGTGGCGGCACTGCTCTGGCGCTGGTTCATCCGCCTGCATACGCGGATGCAGGTGGCCCTGCTTGAAACCCTGGACAACCACAAGGAGTCGTCCGGGCATTGACCGGCGACGGGGCTCAGCTTTCCAGCCAGACGTCCCGGGCCCAGTGCCAGACCGATTCCCAGGTTTCCTCGGCGATCAGTTCTTCTTCGGCCTGCCACAGCACCACCGTGCCGTCCTCTTCGACGCAGTAATAATCGTCGCCGTCCTGGCAGATCGGGATCAGGCTGCGGTCGACACCGGCATCCCAGGCGTTGGCGGCCACGTCCGGCAGGTAGGTGTGGGATTGTGGATCGGTGACGGTCACCGGCTCCAGGCTGCCGTAGACGACATCGCTGACGGTCAGCAAAAACTCCCTGAAGACGAATGGGATATCGATGAACAGCTGTTCTTCGATCTCTACCAGCAAATCTTCGTCGGGCAACTCCAGCGGGACCGGTACGGGCTCGTTGGCTTCACGCAATTGTTCGATGATTTCTTCCACGTCCGGGGTTCCTCTTTCTCGATGGCGCGGTTTTATATGAAGCGGTTTATACAGTAGCTCGCCATAGATGCAACCGCGAAATAGAAAACCCCGGCCTGGGCCGGGGTTCTTTTATTTCAACATGCAAAACGGGCAAAGGTTCAACCGTTCTGGCGGATACCTGCCACCAGCCAAGGCTGGTCATCGCCCTGGGCGCGTTCCATGTTCCAGCTTTCGCTGAACGCTTCGCCCTTGTCGAAGCGAGAATCCTTCGAGACACCGATGAAGGTCAGGGTGGCGATGGTTTTGTCGGCGCGATCGTCGACACCATCCAGTTGCACCTGCAGGTTATCGATGTAGGTGGACTGGAAGCCATCACCCAGCTCGGCTCGCTCGCGCTTGAGGAACTCCAGCAGTTGCGGGGTCACGAACTCGGCGATCTTGTCCATTTCGTTCGCGTCCCAATGCTGCTGCAGGGACATGAAGTGGTTGCGGGCGGCTTCGATGAAGCGTTGCTCGTTGAACCAGGCCGGCGCATTGATGACCGGACGAGCGGCCGCAGGCGCTGCCGAACCACCGAAGATCGAACCACTGGCAGGCTGCTGGTTGAACACTTCACGCTGCATCGGCGCGTGGCCGGCTGGAGCGAGTTGCTCCTGCTGCTTGCGACGACGAGCGGCAATGAAGCGGAAGACCAGGAAGGCGATGACCGCCATGATCAGGATGTCGAAGATCTGCATGCCCTGGAAGCCGTCGCCCATGAACATGGAGGCGAGCAGGCCACCGGCGGCGATGCCGGCCAGGGGGCCGAGCCAGCGCGACGCGCCGCTGGCCTTGGTGGCAGCGCCAGCGGCACCGGCCGCGCCTGCGGTGGCAGCGGTGGAGCCGGCGGCAGAAGACGGCGCCATCTGGCTGGTCTGGTGAGTCGGGGCTGCTCCCGAACTTTTACCACCGCCAAAGCGCTTGGCGGCATTGGCATCGATGGCCATCGTCAGGCCGATGCACAACGCCATGGCGACGCTAAGAAAACGTTTCATATAAAGGCATTCCCATTTGTGGATAGCACGCGGGCCATGTTGCACAGCTGAACTGTTGCTGGCTAGCGGCAGAGTGTTTCTGGCTTTTGCATGACAGGTGAGGTTCAGCTTCAGCTGTGCAAGAGGGCCTGTTCGCTTTGGGCTGTAGGAAAGAGGAACAAGTTCTATCGGAAATGTTCCCAGAACAACTGTGGGAGCGAGCTTGCTCGCGATAGCGGTGTGTCAGTCAGCATCAATAATGACTGATCGACCGCTATCGCGAGCAAGCTCGCTCCCACGGGGGCCTACACAAATCTCTAGATCGCCTCGAGCTTGGCATACCCCAGCATCAGCCACTTGCTGCCTTCGCTGAAGTTCACCTGCACCCGGGCCTGGGCGCCAGCGCCTTCGAAGTTGAGGATGACGCCGTCGCCGAACACCGAGTGCCGCACGGTCTGGCCGAGGCTGAAGCCGGTTTCCGGGATGTCGCTGCCACCGAACAGGCTGCTGGTGCTTTGTTGCTGGCCGCCGCCGAACGGTCGGCTGACACTGTTGGACAGCCGAACTTCCTGGATCAGGCCCTTCGGCACTTCACGGACGAAGCGCGACACCTTGTTGTAGGTCTCGCTGCCATACAGGCGTCGGGTTTCGGCGTAGGTCAGCACCAGATTCTGCATGGCCCGGGTGATACCAACGTAAGCCAGGCGCCGTTCCTCTTCCAGGCGCCCCGGTTCTTCCAGGCTCATCTTGTGGGGGAACAGGCCTTCTTCCATGCCCACGAGGAACACGTAGGGGAATTCCAGGCCCTTGGCGCTGTGCAGGGTCATCAGCTGGATGCTGTCTTCATGTTCGTCGGCCTGGGTGTCGCCGGCCTCCAGGGAGGCGTGACCCAGGAAGGCCGACAGCGGTGACAGGTCTTCGTCTTCTTCGGTGTTCTCGAAGTTGCGCGCGGCGCTGACCAGCTCCTCGAGGTTTTCCACCCGAGCCTGGCCTTTCTCGCCTTTTTCCGCTTCGTGGTAGGCGATCAGGCCGGACTGCTCGATGACGGTCTGGGTCATCAAGTGCAGAGGCATCTCCCCGCACTTGGCGGCCAGGTCTTCGATCAGGTCCATGAAGGCCTTCAGGGCGCCGGCGGCGCGACCGGTCACGCCTTTGTTGGCCACCAGTTGGCGCATGGCTTCCCACATGGACACGTGGCTGTGGCGCGCGTGATCGCGAATCGCTTCGACGGTTTTCTCGCCGATGCCTCGCGTCGGCACGTTGATCACCCGCTCCAGGGCCGCGTCGTTGCCACGACCTTCGAGCAGGCGCAGGTAGGCCATGGCGTTCTTGATTTCAGCACGTTCGAAAAAGCGCTGGCCGCCATAGATGCGGTACGGGATCCGTTCGCGCAGCAAGGCTTCTTCCAGTACCCGCGATTGGGCGTTGGAACGGTACAGGATGGCAATGTCGCTGCGGGCCAGGCCGGTTTTCAGCGCGCTCTCGATGGTTTCCACCACGTAGCGGGCTTCATCGTGTTCGTTGAAGGCGGCGTAGAGGTTGATCGCCTCGCCTTCGCCGCCGTCGGTCCACAGTTCCTTGCCCAGGCGCCCGGTATTGTTGGCGATCAGGGCGTTGGCGGCCTTGAGGATGCCGGCGGTCGAGCGGTAGTTCTGTTCCAGGCGGATGACTTCGGCGTCAGGGAAGTCCGCCGAGTACTGGTGAATGTTCTCGATCTTGGCGCCGCGCCAGCCGTAGATCGACTGATCGTCGTCACCCACCACCATCAGGCTGTCGCCGCCCTTGGCGAGCAGGCGCAACCAGGCGTATTGCACGGCGTTGGTGTCCTGGAATTCGTCCACCAGTACATGCCGGAAGCGCTTTTGATAGTGGGCCAGCAGGCCTGGGTGGTCGCGCCACAGGTCCAGGGCCCGTAGCAGCAGCTCGGAAAAGTCGATCACCCCGGCACGCTGGCACGCCGCCTCGTAGGCTTCGTAGATGCTGCGCATGGTCGCCAGGAACAAGTCGCCGCTGGCCTGGATGTGCTGCGGGCGCAGGCCTTCGTCTTTCTGGCCGTTGATGAACCATTGGGCCTGGCGGGCCGGCCAGCGTTGCTCGTCCAGGCCCAGCTCGCGGATCACCCGCTTGACCAGGCGCTGCTGGTCGTCGCTGTCCAGGATCTGGAAGGTCTGGCTCAGCCCGGCCTCCTGCCAATGCGCCCGCAACAAGCGGTGCGCCAGGCCGTGGAAGGTGCCGACCCACATGCCGGCGGGGTTGATGCCCATCAGTTGTTCGATGCGATGGCGCATCTCGGCCGCGGCCTTGTTGGTGAACGTCACCGACAGGATCGAATGGGGCGAGGCGTTCTCGACCTGGATCAACCAGGCGATACGGTGCACCAGCACTCGGGTTTTACCGGAGCCGGCACCGGCCAGGACCAACTGACGACCCACGGAGGCGGCTACGGCCTGACGTTGGGCATCGTTGAGGGAGTTCAGCAGAAGGGAGAGATCATCGCGCATCGGGGCATTCTAGGGTGCGGCGTCACCCCGGGCAAACCGAGCTTTGCATCAGCCGATAAAAGACCGCTTGGTGATGACTGGCGGGTCACAGGCTACAGGCGTTGGCGGGACTCGCTCGGGAGCGGCACCACCCAATGAAATAGCGACTTTTTTCCTTGTTTTTATGAGCTGGGGCAGTGTGGGATGGCCCATGGCTTGTGTATGCTCGGTGCTCGTTTCGGGTTCTCCACGCTTGACTGAATAAGAACAAGAACAGTGCCAATGACCCTCAATTCCGATCCGGCGGGCCCCTGTGTGGAACCGCGGATCATCTGCAAGCAGTACGCCACGGAGATGGCGGTCGAGCGCACACGTCTGTTGTATCAAGGCTCACTGCTGCCCACGCTGTTCATGCTGCTCAATGGTCTGGTCTGCGCCGCGCTGTTGTGGGAGCCGCGGCGCTATTTCCTGGTCAGCGTCTGGCTCGTCTGGTTGTTGTCACTGGTGGCGCTGCGGGTGATCCAAGTGGCGGCTTTCGATTCGGCGATGCCAAGCCGCCAGGCGCACCCGATCTGGTTGCGCATGTTTTTGCTGGGCTCGGCGATGACCGGCCTGACGCTGGCCGGGGCCGGCATCGCGCTGGTCCCGGCCGACAGCTTCCAGCAGCAGGCCTGGGTGTTCGGCCTGATTGGCGCGGCGGCGCTGTCGGCCAGTGTGGCCTATGCCGTGAGCCTTCCAGCGTTCCTGTCCTTCACCTTGCCCTGCCTGTTACCGGCCATCGGTTATCTCTTCTGGGGCGGCGATGAGCAGCAACGTGGTTGGGGCTGGCTGGGGCTGATTGTGCTGGTTTCCCTGAGCGTGGTGGCCTGGCAAGTCAATCGCTTGATCCAGAGTGGCATGCTGCGACGCTTCCAGAACCAGGCCCTGATCGAGCATCTGCAGCAAACCCAAACCCGCAGTGCGTTGCTCAACGAGGCGCTGGCCCGGGAGGTCGAGCAACGTCGTTCGGCCGAGGAGAAACTGCGGGCGGCCCAGGTTGGCCTGGAGGCGCGGGTCGCGCAACGCAGCCTTGAACTGGAGGTCGCCAGCCAGGCCCTGAGCAAGAGCGAGGCGCGCCTGGCCCTGGCCCTCAAGGCCAGTGAGCTGGGGTTGTGGGACTGGAACCTGCAGACTGACGAAGTCCATCACACCCAGCTCAAGGAGCTGTTCGGCCTGGAGCCCGAATACGTTACGGCGATGCTCAGCCACCTCACCCCGCGCCTGCACCCCCAGGACGTGCCGGCGCTCAAGCGGGCCCTGGTCGAACACCTCAAGGGTCGCAGCGAGGATTACCAGATCGAATACCGTGTGCGTCATGGCGATGGTCACTGGGTCTGGATCGAAGACCGCGGCCGGGCCGTGGAGCGTAGCGCGAGCGGACGGGTGCTGCGCATGGTCGGCACCCGGCGCGACATCAGCGCAAGCAAGGAACTCGAGCAGCAACGCCAGCTGGCAGCCACGGTGTTCGAGGCCGCCAGCGAAGGCATTGTGATTTTCGACCCCAACTACCTGTTGCTCGCCGCCAATCAGGCGTTCACGCGGGTTACCGGTTTCAATATCGAGGACATGCTCGGGCGCAACGTGGTCGACCTGCCATGCAGCCGCGATGCGCGCCGGCACTACCCCGTCATTCGCCAATCGCTCAAGCAGCACGGCACCTGGCAGGGTGAGTTGGTGGAGGCGCGGGCCAACGGCGAGCTGTATCCGCAGTGGCTGCAACTGAACGTCGTGCGCGATGCTCGGGGAAATGTCAGCCATATCGTGGGCTTCTTCGCCGATCTTTCGGCACGGCGAGAATCCGAAGAGCGGATGCGCTACCTGACCCATTACGACGAATTGACTGGGTTGGCGAATCGTTCGCTGTTTCGCGAACGCCTGAACGAAGCGCATCAGCGGGTGCGCCAGGGCGGACGGCGCAGCCTGGCGTTGCTGCATATCAACCTGGACCGTTTCAAATTGCTCAACGACAGCCTCGGTCATGACATCGCCGACCAGTTGTTGCAGAAAATGGCGCGACGCCTGATCAATGCGCTGCCCGAGGCGGATACCATCGCCCGATTATCCGGCGATGAGTTTGCGGTGTTGTTCGATGCCTACGGCAACCTTTCAAGCCTGGCGCGGGTGGCGACCCGATTGGCCTCCAAGCTACGCGTGCCGCTGACCATCGAGGGCCATGAACTGGTGCTCAGTGCTTCCATCGGCATCAGCCTGTTGCCTGATAACACGCGGGAAATCGCCACGCTGGTCAGCCAGGCGAACATGGCCATGCAGCACGCCAAGCATTTGGGGGGCAACAACTTCCAGTTCTACACCGAGAGCCTCCAGGCCAGCACGCTGGAGCGCCTGCAACTGGAAAACCAACTGCGCAAGGCCTTGGAAGAGCAACAACTGACGGTCTTTTACCAGCCGAAACTGTGCCTGGCGACCGGTCGCCTGAACGCCGCCGAGGCGCTGGTGCGCTGGGATCATCCGGCCATGGGGCGGGTTCCGCCGGGGGATTTCATCGGCCTGGCCGAAGAGACCGGGTTGATCGGGCCGATTGGCGAGTTCGTGTTGCGCCAGGCCTGTTGGCAGGCGTGCGAATGGCAGCGCCAGGGGCTCGAGCCGATCAGGGTGTCGGTCAATCTGTCGGTGCATCAATTGCGCCAGGGCAAGCTGGTCAGCCTGGTGCGACAAGTGCTGGAAGAAACCGGTCTGGCGCCCCAGTACCTGGAGCTGGAGTTGACCGAGAGCCAGTTGCTCGACAGCGTCGAACACATCATCGCCACGTTCCAGCAATTGCGTGACCTTGGGGTCAAGCTGGCGATCGACGATTTTGGCACCGGCTACTCATCCCTGAGCTACCTCAAACGTATCCCGGTGGACTACGTGAAGATCGACCAGGCATTCATCCGCGGGCTGGGCGAGGGCAGCGTGGATACCGCCATTACCCGGGCAATCATTGCAATGGCCCATGGGCTGTCGCTCAAGGTAGTGGCCGAAGGCGTCGAGCGGCAGGAGCAGCTCGATTTCCTCAGGAACGAGCGTTGCGATGAGGTGCAGGGGTATCTGATCAGTCGGCCAGTGGAAGCTGATGGGTTGGCCGGGTTGTTGCGGATGCAAGCACTTGAATGAATGAACCCGGTCCTCGATTGGAACTTCCCGCCAGACGCTTTTAGTGTCTGGCGGGAAGTTGTTAACGTATGCTTAGTTGGTCACGAGTACTTCATCAATGTGATGCAGCAACTGCCCTTCGAAAAAAATGCTCACACCGGTGACATGAGACTCGCCAGGTACTTTGTATTCGACGACTTTGTCGGTTATGACCGGCAGCGAAACTTCATTGGAAGATTCAAGTTTCAACTCCAGTCGCAGATCAAAGGACTTGTCCTGCATCGGGCTTCGTACCAGCTTTGGCGTAATGCCCGTGTGGGGTACGGTTACAGTACCGAAGGTGCGGAACGACGCGGCACCTGGCATGCGATCGATTTGTGCGGTCCAATCTTTAGTTGTGATTTTCATGGTAGTAACTCCTGTAGTTAAGTTGATTGCGTCCTGCGGGAGCCAATATATCTACTTTGACTTGATAGTGTCTGGGAAATTGCGATTGGGATTGTAAGAAGACGTTAGTTGTTGAGTGAGTTGTCAGGCTTTTCGTGGGTCATATTATCGATGACGGCTGGAGTATGTTGTTGGGGAAGTAGTCAGTAGTCAGTGATTGAATAGACGGTTTTTCCCCAGCCAGGGCTCAGGTCACGTCTGGGGACAGTGGATCGGCCAACGCAGAGGGTTTGCGCCAAGGGCCCAGGCTGCTACATCTGGCGATCCTCGGCCAAAACAAAGGGGCAGCGCGGCAATCCAGTTACGTTTTGGACGGGCAAAGCGCCAATTCTTGTAGTATAACTACAAGCTTGCTACATCCCGGCATTTGCCCATAACAAGAGTCCAGCCCCTTGAACCTGTTGCAACACATCGCCCAGTCACGCCACTTGCTGCGCAAGTCGGAGCTGAAAGTCGCCGATCACGTACTGCTTGATCCAGCGGCCGTGATGCATAGTTCCATGGCCGATCTTGCCCACAGCGTCGGCATCAGCGAACCGACCATCGTGCGCTTCTGCCGGGCCATTGGTTGCTCGGGTTTCCAGGACCTGAAACTCAAGCTGGCACAAAGCCTGGCCGCCGGGGCGAGCTTCGGTCAGTTTGCGATCCATGAAGATGACTCGGTGGCGGACTACAGCCTGAAAATCTTCGACACCACCCTGCATACACTGATGGAGGTTCGCGAGAAGCTTGACCCGGTGGCGTTGCAAAAAGCCGTCACGGCCATGTCCCAGGCCCAGCGTGTCGAGTTCTATGGCTTCGGCGCTTCGGGCGCGGTGGCGGCCGATGCCCAGCACAAGTTCTTCCGGTTGCTGCTGACGGCGGCAGCCTATTCCGACCCGCACATGCAGGCCATGTCGGCAGTGACGTTGAAACCCACCGATGTGGCGATCTGCATTTCCCAGTCGGGGCGTTCCAAGGATCTGCTGATCACCGCGAACCTGGTGCGTGAAAGCGGTGCCTCGCTGATCACCTTGTGCCCGAGCCAGACGCCACTGGCGGAGCTGTCCACGGTGAACCTGGCCATCGACGTGCATGAAGACACCGAGATCTACACGCCGCTGACCTCGCGCATCGCCCACCTGGTGGTAATCGACGTCTTGGCAATGGGCGTCGCCATGGCCCGTGGCCCGAGCCTGGTCAACCACCTCAAGAGCGTGAAGCGCAGCCTTCGCAGCCTGCGGCTGTCGCCCAAGTCGGTGAAGGCGCTGGACGACTAAAGTCCCGAGCTTTGGGTTGAGGGGCTTTTGTGGCGAGGGAGCTTGCTCCCGCTGGGTTGCGAAGCGACCCCCAACGCTTATCCAGACACGCCGCATTGGCAGGTGCGACTGCTGCGCAGCCGAGCGGGAGCAAGCTCCCTCGCCACAGCGTGTCATCCGCCCGAATTCATCGTTCTGTAACCCCCGCGCCGCCAAACGGTCATCGCGCGCCTTCATCGTGAAACTCCCGTATACGTCTTGGGAGTCTCGACATGACCCAGTCCTACGAAGAACGCAGCGCCGTCAAAACCCGTCGTCAGCAGGAAGATCAGCGCCGCATGGCGTTCCGTCGTGCCATTGAAGACCGCTATGAGCAGCGCCAGCTCCTGGCCGAGATCAGCGAATTTCCTGACGCGGCAGAATTCAATTACTGGCAGGCATCGTCGGCGGTTTCCCGTCGAAACGCTCAACCAGGCCAATGATCTGAGCGCGCTCGCCGCGCACGAACGCCAGGAAGGCATGGGCCACCGGTGACAGGCGCTTGGCCCTGGCCTGCACCAGGCACCAACTGCGGTACAGCGGCAATTCCTCCACCGGCAGCTCGATGAGTGCGCCGGACGACAGCTCCCGGCTCACGGCGTGGCGCGTCAACAGCGCCACGCCCAGCCCGGCCACCACGCACTCGCGCTGGGCTTCCGCCGACGCCACTTCCAGCGTCTGGGTGAAATGCACCCGTTTCTCCTTGAAGTATTCCTCGCAGGCCAGTCGCGTGCCGGACCCCGGTTCGCGCAACAGCAGCGTGTAGGGTTCCAGGTCCTGCAAGCGCAGCGGACCCAGGTGGCACAGCGGATGATCGGGCGGCGCCACGGCGACGATCGGATTGTTGAGGAAGGGCAGGAACTCCAGGCCCATGTCCTGGGGCACCATGGACATGATCACCAGGTCGTCACGGTTGTCCGAGAGGCGGCGGATGACCTGGCCGCGGTTGACCACCGTGAGGTTCAGATTGACCTCCGGATGCTGGCGCTTGAACGCGGCGAACAGGTGCGGGACGAAGTACTTGGCGCTGGATTCCACCGCCAGCTTCAATTGGCCTTGCAGCGACCCCTGCATATCCGAGAGCTGCATATCGAGGTTTTCCAGGCGTCCGAAGATGTCTCGGCTGGCACGTTGCAGGGCTTCGGCGGCTTCGGTCATGTAGAGTTTCTTGCCGACATACTCGAACAGCGGCTGGCCAATCAGCTCTTCCAAGGATCGAATCTGTAGGCTAACGGCCGGTTGTGTGAGAGACATTTCGTCGGCTGCACGGCTGTAAGACCTCAGGTCGCACACCTCGTTGAAAATCTGCAATTGACGCAATGTCATACGCATCAATGACTTACGCATTTTCTAAGCACTCTGGGGTGGGGCGGGTAACGCAACTATAAGTCTTTGCTTATGCATGACCCAATAATTATTCATTTTTGTTAATCCACAGCCAGGACTAGTGTGGAGCTGCGACCAATTGTTACATCTGGTCACGCGTCGGCCTGGACCTCAGGCCGTGGTATCACCGGCTCAAGGGAACCTCCAATTGATAACAAAGATCCTGATCGCCAACCGTGGTGAGATTGCCGTCCGCATCGTGCGCGCTTGCGCCGAGATGGGCATTCGCTCGGTCGCGGTCTACTCCGACGCGGACCGTCATGCGTTGCATGTCAAGCGTGCGGACGAGGCCCACAGCATCGGCGCCGATCCGCTGGCCGGCTACCTCAACCCGCGCAAACTGGTGAACCTGGCGGTGGAAACCGGCTGCGATGCCTTGCACCCCGGTTACGGTTTCCTTTCGGAAAACGCCGAACTGGCGGACATCTGCGCTGAACGCGGCATCAAATTCATTGGCCCGTCGGCGGAAGTCATTCGCCGCATGGGCGACAAGACCGAAGCGCGCCGCAGCATGATCAAGGCCGGTGTGCCGGTCACGCCAGGCACCGAAGGCAACGTATCGGGCATTGAAGAAGCGCTGACCGAAGGTGATCGGATCGGTTACCCGGTGATGCTCAAGGCCACGTCTGGCGGCGGCGGTCGCGGTATCCGTCGCTGCAACAGTCGTGAAGAACTCGAACAGGCCTTCCCCCGGGTCATCTCCGAAGCCACCAAGGCATTCGGTTCGGCGGAAGTGTTCCTGGAAAAATGCATCGTCAACCCCAAGCACATCGAAGCGCAGATCCTGGGGGACAGTTTCGGCAACGTGGTGCACCTGTTCGAGCGTGATTGCTCGATCCAGCGCCGCAACCAGAAGCTGATCGAAATCGCCCCGAGCCCGCAGCTGACCCCCGAGCAGCGCGCCTACATCGGCGACCTGTCGGTGCGCGCGGCCAAGGCCGTGGGCTACGAGAATGCCGGCACCGTGGAGTTCCTGCTCGCCGAAGGCGAGGTGTACTTCATGGAGATGAACACTCGGGTGCAGGTGGAACACACCATCACCGAAGAAATCACCGGTATCGACATCGTTCGCGAGCAGATCCGCATCGCCTCCGGGCTGCCACTGTCGGTCAAGCAGGAAGACATCCTGCACCGCGGTTTTGCGTTGCAGTTCCGGATCAACGCCGAGGACCCGAAAAACAACTTCCTGCCCAGCTTCGGCAAGATCACCCGCTACTACGCCCCTGGCGGCCCGGGTGTGCGCACCGACACGGCGATCTACACCGGCTACACCATTCCGCCGTTCTACGATTCGATGTGCCTGAAACTGGTGGTCTGGGCGTTGACCTGGGAAGAAGCGATGGACCGTGGCCTGCGAGCCCTGGATGACATGCGCCTGCAGGGGGTCAAGACCACCGCCGCGTATTACCAGGAGATCCTGCGCAATCCGGAATTCCGCAGCGGCCAGTTCAATACCAGCTTCGTTGAAAGCCACCCTGAACTGACCAACTACTCGATCAAGCGCAAACCCGAAGAGCTGGCCCTGGCCATCGCCGCCGCCATTGCCGCCCACGCAGGCCTGTAAGGAAAGTATGACCATGTCCAAGAAGATCTTTGTTACCGACACAATCCTGCGCGACGCCCACCAATCGCTGCTCGCCACCCGCATGCGCACCGAAGACATGCTGCCGATCTGCGACAAGCTCGACAAAGTCGGCTATTGGTCGCTGGAAGTCTGGGGCGGCGCGACATTCGACGCCTGCGTGCGCTTCCTCAAGGAAGACCCGTGGGAGCGCCTGCGCCAACTGCGCGCGGCGCTGCCCAACACTCGCTTGCAGATGCTCCTGCGCGGCCAGAACCTGCTGGGCTACCGCCATTACAGCGATGATGTGGTCAAGGCGTTCGTGGCCAAGGCCGCCGTCAACGGCATCGACGTGTTCCGTATTTTCGATGCGATGAACGACGTGCGTAACCTGCGGGTCGCCATCGAAGCGGTGAAGGCCGCCGGCAAGCACGCCCAGGGCACCATCGCCTACACCACCAGCCCGGTGCACACCATCGAGGCGTTCGTGGCCCAGGCCAAGCAGATGGAAGCCATGGGTTGCGACTCGGTGGCGATCAAGGACATGGCCGGCCTGCTGACCCCGTATGCCACTGGCGAACTGGTGAAAGCGCTGAAGGCCGAGCAATCGTTGCCGGTGTTCATCCACTCCCACGACACCGCCGGCCTGGCCGCGATGTGCCAGCTCAAGGCCATCGAAAACGGTGCCGATCACATTGACACCGCGATCTCCAGCTTCGCCTGGGGCACCAGCCATCCGGGCACCGAATCGATGGTCGCGGCCCTTAAAGGCAGTGAATTCGACACGGGGCTGGACCTGGAGCTGTTGCAGGAAATCGGCCTGTACTTTTACGCCGTGCGCAAGAAATACCACCAGTTCGAAAGCGAGTTCACCGCCGTGGACACCCGCGTCCAGGTCAACCAGGTACCGGGCGGGATGATCTCCAACCTCGCCAACCAGTTGAAAGAGCAGGGCGCACTGAACCGGATGAACGAAGTGCTGGCGGAGATCCCGCGGGTGCGCGAAGACCTCGGCTTCCCGCCGCTGGTGACCCCGACCTCGCAGATCGTCGGCACCCAGGCGTTCTTCAACGTGTTGGCTGGTGAGCGCTACAAGACCATCACCAACGAAGTGAAGCTCTATCTGCAGGGCGGCTACGGCAAGGCGCCGGGTTCGGTGAGTGAAAAGCTGCGTCGCCAGGCCATCGGCAGCGAAGAGGTGATCGACGTGCGTCCGGCCGATTTGCTCAAGCCGGAAATGACCAAGCTGCGTGGCGAAATCGGTGCGCTGGCCAAGTCCGAAGAGGACGTGCTGACCTATGCCATGTTCCCGGACATCGGTCGCAAGTTCCTCGAAGAACGCGACGCCGGCACCCTGACCCCGGAAGTGCTGCTGCCGATCCCCGAGGCGGGCAGCGTCAGCTCCGCGGGCGGCGAAGGCGTACCGACCGAGTTCGTCATCGACGTTCACGGTGAAACCTACCGCGTCGACATCACCGGTGTGGGCGTCAAGGCCGAAGGCAAGCGTCACTTCTACTTGTCCATCGATGGCATGCCGGAAGAGGTCGTGTTCGAACCGCTCAATGAGTTTGTCAGCGGCGGCAGCAGCAAGCGCAAGCAAGCCACTGCGCCGGGCCATGTCAGCACCACCATGCCGGGCAACATCGTCGATGTCCTGGTCAAGGAGGGCGACGTGGTGAAGGCCGGCCAAGCGGTGCTGATCACCGAAGCCATGAAGATGGAAACCGAAGTGCAGGCGGCCATCGCCGGCAAGGTCACCGCCATTCATGTGGCCAAGGGCGACCGGGTCAACCCGGGCGAGATCCTGATCGAGATCGAAGGCTGACTGAACAGCCTCGATACAACGTTTTAACCTCGGGGGGGCATGTGCTCCCCTTTTTTTTCCCAATTTTCCGCAGTCCTTGTGGGAGCGAGCCTGTGGGAGCAAGGCTTGCCCGCGATAGTAGCGCCTCGGTACCAAGCTGGATCCGAGTCGCTTGCATCGCGAGCAAGCTTTGCTCCCACAGGGGATGGTGGTGTCTGCCCAAAATGAGTCAGAACATCATCCGCCACTGCCCCATCAGCGCGCCGTTGCGATTGTCCTGGCCGGTTTCACCCTGGTAGCTCACCCCCAATGTGTGTCGTGGCGAAACGGCCAGGTCCAGGCCGGCTTCCAGGAGCAAGCTGTCCCGGTCCAGCTCGATGCCCTCGACGGTATAGGTCTTGCCGCCGCCAACCAGACGTTGCCGAGAACTGCCTCGGACGTCGCCATAGAGGTGTTTCCAGCCGACATTCAGGCGCGGCGTCAACCGCGCTCCCTGGTCAAGAACGAAGGGGCGGGCGAGGTGCAGGCCCAGTTCGCTGGTGTAGTGGTCTTGGGTCTGGCTCTCGAACCGCAGCGCCGCGTCGCCACCTTTCTCCGTGAAGCGATCGCGTTGGTAGCGCTGGTAACCCAGCTGGACATAGGGCTCGATATCGAAATGCCCGACGTCCAGGTTGTAGCCGATTTGCCCGAAGACCTGCTGCGTGTTGGCGTCGTAACGACCTTTGAGTCGATCGCTGAAACCGTTGAAAGCCACGTGGCGCTTGGTGCTGCCGTCGTGATCGCCATACACCGCGCCCAGGCGTAGCGCCAGCGGCCCATCCTGGCGCAAGGCATAAGCGCCGACATGCCAACTGTCGAGCCGGCCATCGAATCGATGACCGTCCAGCCGGGTCTCGCTCTTGGCGCCGATGACCCCCAGGCGCCAAGTCGGGTTGATCGTCCAGTCGGTTCCCAGCAGCAAACCGGTTGTCGAATGCTTTAGCGCGTAGTCGTCCAGATGCTTACCAATGCGGCCACTGTTGCCGATGGCCTGGACCCAGACCTGCCCATTGCCATGGGTGCCCTGCGAAGTGTTCTGGCCGATGGCCGCTAGCATCCCGGTGCTGATGGGCGCGACACTGCTCAGGGTAGCGTTGCCCAGGTCAGCTGTGTCGTATCCGCTCAACTGGTCGAGGGCATCGGCGGCGGTGACCCGGTTGCTGCCGAGCAGGGCGTTGATGGCGGCGTTGGGCTTGGGGGCCGGATGGGTGGTTTGTGTTTGGCTGGTGGGCGTGGGCGTGGGCGTGGCGCGGGCGATTTTTGCGGGTTCCGCGGGCTTGGGTGTGACGTGATGGAGTGGCGGCTCGGTGGCAGGCGGTTGTGGGGCTGTTGCCGTGACGACGGTTTCTGGGGCCGGCGCCAGGATGCTGGCTGCAAGTGCCTGGCCGCTATCAGTGGTCGCGGCCTGTTCGAGCGGGACATTGTTACGTGTGTAGGTCAGGCCGACCTGTTTTCCTGTGGTGTAGTCCACTGTAGCCGTCATGTACGCAAGGTCATTGACGATCTTCCCGAATTCCCCCTCGACCTTGTCCGCGTCGATCACGATGTGTCTGCTCGTGTCGATGTATTCGCCCGGTACGGCTGCGATTTTCAAGATGGCATTGTCCAGGGTGGCGGTGCCGCCGACCTTGATCGTGGCGCTGCCTTTCTTTGCGTCGATGCCATAGACCAGCGTCGCGCCCTTGGAAAACCTGAGGTCGTTGACCACTGAAGGGGCGCCCATGTCAGGGCCGACTTCCAGCGAGCCCGCTACGTCCAGCGCGTCGACCGTTCCGCTGCCGCTGAACCTGGCCTTTTTCCCCACGAAGACCGGCCCGGCGACGAAGCCCTGGTTAGCGAACTCGCCCAGAACGTGAACCGCACCACCGATACGGCCGGTGTTGATCAATTTGGCGTTCGAATCAATCAGGCTGCGGCTGTCGAAATCCTTGCCGTTCGACCATTCGCCTCGCTTCAAATACACATCCTGGATATTGCGTAGTTCACCTAACTCGCCGCCCTTGGCGATCTCCAGTTGCAAGACATTGGCACCGCCGCCACCGTCGGTGAGCCCGATGAGTTCGCCTTGCCTGCTGACAAGCACCAGATCGTCGCCGTCGTCCTGCGACAGCGGCATTTCCTGGGCGTTGGTGACCCGCTTGATATTGATGCCCGGCGTAGCTGCGAACGCCTTGAGGCGAGCCTGCATTTCGGCGGTTGTTTCGAATGGACGGGGTGGCCCGTCAACGGACTGCGCCATCGAAACCTCGACACAACCAAGTGCCAAGGCAATTGCCAGCGCGAGATGATGGGGCAGAAACAGGTGTTGGGTAGGCATCGAATGGGACCTCTGATGGAAGAGGTCGCACTTTAAAAATTTCACCCTGGGCGGCGATGCCAGCCACTTTCTCGCCGCGGGCAAGATTCGGCGGATGAAATCTGTAGGCTGCTTGTGCTGCGATCAGCGTGTCGTCTTGTTGACTTTCACGGTTCTAGGCTTTGCCCTACAGCGCGCATGCACCTTTCAATTTTGTCGGGTATCAACTGCTCGATACAGATTGGGCTCGCGATGGTAGGCTTCCGGCCGATCAAAATTGAGCTCTGTAAACCCATTCTGTGTTTCGCGTAGGATGGTTCCGAGATACAGAAACTCAGCGTTGTATCGTCAGGGCCTCGCCTATAGTTCTCTCGTCACCGACCAATCGGTGATCGATCTTAGCCGGTCGAACAAGAGTGCACGAGCGCCCCCAATGGCGGCGCTTTTTGCTGCCTGTGTTTTTACATTTATGGCGGCTGTGCGGGGGACATCTTCGGGTGTGCCGGATTCTCTTGTCCGGTCGGCTAACCCGCGTACAGCTGCCACCTACATTCGTTTAGCCGCGAACGGTGGTAGCTCCTAACTCAAGAGAGCAACCCGATGATCAAGTTCCACCCCCTTCAAGCAAATACCGGCGTCGGCGCCACACTGTTTATCGACACAGAAGCTGGTGCTTCCGATCTTTTGGAAACGGCTGCACATCGCATCAAAGCCGCTCGAGACTTACTCAATAGCGTTTCCTGCCTATGCCTGAAAAACGCCGAGGGTTATGACTTGGAGCACTTTGCCAACGCCGCGCATTTGCTGTTGCAGGATGGTTGCGATGCGCTGGAAGTGTTGGGGTGGAGCATCGGTGGATGTGATCGTCAGACTTCATCTGCTAGCGATTCGGCTATACGTCGGGCGGATATTTCCGCTTAACCGTTGAGCCGGGTGGGATTTTAGGAATGGTGTGTATATCCGTTTCTTTGGTAACGGCCACTTATGGTTCCGCTCTTACAGCGGGTCACTTTTGAAAAGCGCAAAAGTAACCAAAACGCTCTTGCCCCACCACTCGGCACCTCGCCTAGGCTCGGTGTGCCCGAACGCAGGCATTGCTCCGTGGGCCGCCGCGAAGGGCCATCCATGGCCCAGCGCGGCTACCTCGGCATCCATGCCGAGGTGCCCACTGCGCAATACCTGCGTTCGGCCAGCGTGGTTTAACGGGGCGCCTGAGATCAAAAGCCAAAGCGAGGCGGCCTTATAGCCGGCCTGGCTTAGAGTGCACGCGTTCCTCCTGTGGGAGCGAGCTTGCTCGCGATGGCGGTGAGGCAGTTTGCGGTGATGTTGGATGTGCCGACGTCATCGCGAGCAAGCTCGCTCCCACAGTTTTTGTGTCGTGTGCAAATGTTGTGAGCTCCCGGCTTGCAGTAAAAACTGTTACCTATGTGCTTGAACTGATTTGTAACCCATGTGGGTGAGTCATACCGGCAACGCTGGCAACAGCTCAGCGGTTATTCAGATACGCCTTCCCATAATGCCGCTCCATCCGTGCCTGGATCAGCTCCAATGCAATGGACATCAACCAATAGATAATCGCCGCCGTGGTGAGCATTTCGATGTAGCGATAGCTGGAACGACCATAGGACTGCGCCAGGAACATCACCTCCCAGACCCCCATCACCGAGATCAGCGAAGAGTCCTTGAGCATCGAGATGAATTGGTTGGTGGTCGGCGGAATGATGGTGCGCATGGCCTGGGGCAGGGTGACGCGCCAGAAGATCACGGTTTCGCTCAGGCCCAGGGCGAGGGAGGCTTCGCGTTGGCCGTTGGGGACGCCGAGGATGCCGGCGCGGAAGATTTCGCTCAGGTAAGCGCCGTAGTTCAGCGACAGGGCGATGATCCCGGCGGCGATGGCGCCTGGGACCACGCCCAGTTGGGGCAGGCCCAGGTAGATCAGCAGGATCTGGATCAGCAGGGGCGTGCCGCGAAAGAACGACGCGTAGAAACTGGCGATGCCGAACGCCACCGCACTGCTGGACAGCCGCGCCAGGGCGGTGATGAAGCCCAGCAATGACGAGGCGACGATCGAGCACAGGCACAGGAACAACGTCAGCACCGCACCCTGCAAAAAGCCATTGGGCGCGAGGTGCACACCCAACAGGTTCGGCAGTTTGTCGAGGATGATGGAGAACTTCAGGTCGAAGCTCAGGAAGAAGCTCGCGAACAGCACCAGCATGGCCGCCCAGGTCAAATACAGCCGGGTGCGAAAACCGAAGATTTTTTGCAGGCGTGACTCAGCCACCGATGGCGGTGGCTGAGGGGGTGGAAAAGAAGTCATTGGGTGATGTCGGCGCCGATCCATTTTTGCGAGAGTTTGCTCAAGGTGCCGTCCTGTTTCAACTGGGCGAAGACTTCACGCACCTTGCTGTCCCATTGGGCGTCGCCTTTTTCGATGGCCACCGAGTTCGGCTCGGAATAGAGCGGCTCGCCGGCCAGCTTGAAGCGCTTGTCTTCGGTCAGGCGCGGCTGCGCCGTCACCAGGTTGGTCAGCACCGCGTCCAGGCGCACCCCGGCGCCCAGGCCCAGGTCCTGGAACGCGACGTTGTCGGTGTCGTACGGGGCGACCTGCACGTCCTCGAACGGGTAGCTCAGTTGGGTATCCTCGGCGCCTTCGATCACCAGGTTCTTGTTCAGGTAGCTTTCGTAGCTGGAGGCGCTGGTGAGGCCGACTTTCTTGCCACTCAAGTCCTTGGCGCCGTGGATACGGTCGTCCTTGGCGTTGACCACGATCACGGCGGGCGAAGCGTAGTACTGCACCGGGAAGTCGAACACTTCGGCGCGGGCCTTGCTCGGCGTCATGGAGCAGATGCAGATGTCATAGCGCCCGCTCCAGTGACCGGCCGCGATCACGTCCCAGGACGGCGTCTCCAGGCGCAGCTTCACCCCCAGTTTCTGCGCCACGGCCTTGGCCACGTCGACGTCGAACCCGTCGAGCTGGTTCTGATCGTTGAGGAACGAGAAGGGCGGATAGCTTTCCATCAACACGCCGACCAGTTCTTTTTTCTGTTCGATGCGATCCAGCGTGGCACCGGCAAACGCTTGCGAAGAGGCGGCCAGCAGCGTCAGGCCCAGGGCCAGCAATGGTTGTCGTTTCATGTGAGGGCCCTGTTAGAAAAATAAGTTGTAGTTCTCTGAATGGTGCGTATTAAATAGTTATAAGAACAACTCCGGTAGTGAGTATTTTTCATAAGCTTATGAGTGAATCGCATATGGGCGCAGCAACGACAGTCATTCTCGATGGCGGCATGGGCCGCGAACTGCAACGCCGGGGCGCGCCGTTCCGCCAGCCCGAGTGGTCGGCCCTGGCCTTGAGCGAAGCGCCCCAGGCGGTAGAAGCCGTGCACGCGGCCTACATCGCCAGCGGCGCCAACGTGATCACCAGCAACAGCTATGCGGTGGTGCCGTTCCATATTGGCGAAGCGCGTTTCGCCGCCGAAGGCCAGGCCCTGGCCGCGCTGGCTGGCGAGTTGGCGCAACGGGCGGTGCAGGCCTCAGGCAAAGCGGTGCGCGTGGCCGGGTCGCTGCCGCCGCTGTTCGGTTCCTATCGGCCGGATCTGTTCGACGCTTCCCGTGCCAGTGAATTGTTGGCGCCCCTGGTAAACGGCTTGGCCCCCCACATCGATTTGTGGCTGGCCGAGACTCAAAGCTCGACCGTTGAAGCGCGGGCGATTCACGCCGGGTTGCCGAAGGACGGCAAGCCGTTCTGGCTGTCGTTCACCCTGAAAGACGAAGACACCGATGAAGTGCCGCGCCTGCGCTCCGGTGAACCGGTGGCAGACGCCGCGGCAGTGGCGGCCGAACTGGGCGTCGAAGTGCTGTTGTTCAACTGCAGCCAGCCGGAAGTGATCGGCGCGGCGATTGACGCTGCCCATGAAACCTTCGAGCGCCTGGGCGTGGCGATCCACATCGGCGCCTACGCCAACGCCTTTCCGCCGCAACCCAAAGAAGCGACCGCCAACGACGGGTTGGACCCGCTGCGCGAAGACCTCGATCCACCGGGTTACCTGCAATGGGCGGCGGACTGGCGCAAGCGCGGGGCCAGCCATTTGGGCGGCTGCTGCGGGATCGGGCCGGAGCATATTGCGGTATTGGCACAGCAACTGGGTTGAGCCGTCTGGCGATGTCGGCAGATGAATGAATCAATCGTCAAAACGATGCAAAGCTTGTGGGAGCAAAGCTTGCTCGCGAGTGGATAAGTCAGTCGACACCTGTACTGGCTCGTGCCCAGCAATCGCGAGCAAGCTTTGCTCCCACGGGGCTGTGGCTTAGCTGAGCGACATCCGCGATTACGTTTTTCGTTGAACGACGTAGCCAGGCCATACATATGTATGCCGTTTCGGGTCGAACGGCGCGATAGGGTCCGGATTCTTCAATCAGAACCGGACCATTCAGATGGCTACTTTCTCCAAAGGCGACCCGGCCAACGCCGTCGTCCCCCAGGGCGAGCCGCTCAGCGCCCAGGCAAGGGTGCAACTCAGGCAACTGGAGTTGCTGGACAACAACCAGATTCAACTCACCCGGTTGTTTGCAGGCCTTCCCACGTTCGACGGGGTGCTTGGGAACCTGCTGGTCAGCCTGCTCAAGGCGAAGATTCCCGCCGACAGATTCCGCCCATCGCTGCTCGCGGATATCGATCCGGATAACTGCTACGTGAACCGCTTTACCACGGACCAGGCCGGTGGCCGCGCCCTGACGTCCTCGGAGCGTTTCACCGATGTCCTGCACAACGGTTTGCTCAGCGACACCGCGCCTGACTTCACGAACGGTGGCGTCGGCTTCTTCACCCGTCCGGACTCGCTGGAGGAGGCCGACAGCGTATTCGCCCGGCAACCGGACGCGCAGATGCGACGGGCCTTGGAGTCGGTGTTCCATTTTCCCCGGCCCACCGCGAACGAGCGGGTAATACGTCAGTTCCGTGACGAGCTGGCGCGCTTTCGCCTGGGCAAGAACCGGGGCGACGCCAGCGAGGCGACCGCACCGTCCACGGCTGAAGCGGTCCTCGCCCAATTGCTTTCCCAACGATTCCTGCACCTGTTCAACTTGTATAAAGCCGATCGGGATCCTGCCGCTCCACTCAGCCAAGCCGCGCGAATCCAGCAGGCCGATGACGATCGCCTGCTGGACATCATCACCACCCATCCTTCCCAGGCTGACAGGAACCGGCTGCTACGGGCGCCCATTCCCCATGTCTATGCCGTCCTGCTCGACCAGGGCACGGTTTCGCCGCAGAAATGGCCTGCGGCAATGGTGATCAAGTTCACTGATCGGCCCTCGTTGTTCCTGTATTCCCTGGAGCGCGGGCTGCAGCGATTTCATGCTTTCCAGGACCTGGTCGACAACGTCCGTCCGCTCCACGAGGGCCAGGAACGCTCGATCCGGGATATGTCCTCTGAACTGACCGGGCATGTGTTCGAGGTGGCGGCAGTGGACTTGCTGCAGATGCAAAGTGCCGCCCTGGAGGCGGTGTTGACTGCGCCGGACAACGCAACGGTGCCGGTGGATGTCTTTGCCCAACGGGCGGAAGCTGCTCTTGGCTTGCCCATGTTGTCACTGGCCGGGCCGCTGGCAGCCCGCCAGGAAACCTTGGTGGAAAATCGTCGCCCGGGTTTCTATACAGCCGCGACGCTGGCCGAACAGGCCCGCTATCGCCATCTCGAAGATCGGGTATTCCAGGCCGTCTACGCGTTGGGCAGCGGTGTCCCGACGCTGGTGCAGTTCACTCGCCAGAAGATCCGGCAGTACCTTCAGCAAAGCATCCACCCGCGCATAGAACCGGATCCGGACCGGACCATGGTCGAGCTGTTCTTCGGCGACCGGGCCAACCCGAGGCAGTCCCGGACCAGCAGCCTGACGCAATTGATGCTCGATAATCTGCGTGCACCGAAGTACCCGAACGCGATGAGAGAAGTGCTGGCCGTTGACCTGGTCGATCGGCATGGCCAGCGTGTCCGGCACCCGACAAGCGGTTTCCTGATCACGGTGACCGGGAGCGAACTGGCCCGGATGGTGTCGAGCATCGATGCCGGTGGCCGCTATGAAATCCTGCTTCGCGAACAAATGAACGCGCCGCAATACAAGGCGGCCTGGCAGGCGGCGTACCTGGCCAACCTGGCGTTCAAAGGCTACGTGGCCGGGCTCCGGGGCGACGACGTGTTCAAGACGACCGTGATCAATCCCGACGCCAGCTCACCCAAGGTGCAGAAGCTGGTCGCGGGCTGGCTGGAGGCGGTGCTGCAATCGCCCACCGCCGCCAAGCGCCCATCGGTCGGCGGGCGCAGCGTGCGCGTTTATGGCCTTCTCTTGGGCGGCACCGTCGGCTTGCAGCATGGCACGATGGGCAACGCGATCAGCATCGATGGCGTGCTGATTCTTTCAGACCAGCCGGGGCCGCAGATTACGGGAACCGTGGGCGTCTATTTCCCGGACAGCCCTCATGGCGATGACTTCCATGAATTTTCGGACCTGAGCGACGGCGTCACGGGGTTGCTGCAACAAGAAGAATGGCGCACGTATTTCCGTTCGCGCATGTCCATCCTCGACCCGGAGGAGATCAAGCGTGCGTTGGGGCAATATCGCGGTCGCCCCTTGGTTCGAGGGTTCCTGATCAGTGGCCATTTCCTCGAGGACTTTCACCGGGCCCACGTCAATTTCCACAGTGCCCATGCCGATCATCGCTCCAACAGCAACCGGGATATCAGCCACCAAACTGCCTTGAGACTGGCGATGATGGTGGTGGAGCTGGTCATGGACCTGGCTGGCCTGCTGCTTATCCCCGGTTTCCAGATGCTGACGCGTGCCGTCAAAACGGGCTTGCTGGTGCTCAAGACCGGTGCCGTGCCCATGCACCTGGATACGCTGGTGTTCGTGCACACGGTGGCGAACACCCGGCGGTCGCCAGGCCTCGGTGGCGTGCCATTCAAGGTGCGAGGCCAGGGGACTTTCCTGCCGGTAGCGGCTCGGCAGAACCCGACTGAAGCGCCGTTCGGATTGCCCCTGGAGGACGCGCTGTATCGTCGTTATGCCGTGACGGATACCGCGTTGCTCCATGGGGTGCCAGCGGATGCCCAGGGCTTCTATCGCCCCACCATCACCGAGGGCGCCACGGGCGGCGTCACGCGCCAGGTGTATGTACGGCAACCCGATGGGACGGTGTTCCGGGTGCATGACCATACGTCGCTCAAGGCCACCGAGGCCACCATCGTCAACCCGGCCACGGGGTTGAGCATCCGCTCCAGTGGGGTGATGAGGAGCACGGTGGCCCGTGGTCCCGATGGCGAGTGGCGCGCCGTAGGCTCTGGCCTGGGCGGAGGCAAACGGTCGTCGCAAGGCTCTCCCCAGCCGGGCCCTTCAGACCCCAAGCGACCGGCACCCTCGCTTCGCGCTGTTTCCGACCTGATCCGTACGCCAGGGGTATGGGACGTCCAGATCATGGAACTGGTACCTTCGTTTATCACCCGCATTGCGAGTTGGCCGCGAAATCGCAGCTTGCTGATCATCGACCGACGCCATGGGCAGCGGGATTGGACCGTACGTTTCACTCCAGGGCAGTACGAAAGCAGCTACCCATCGGGCGCGCATCCGCTTAGATCAAGCACGGACGTGGTGCTGTTACGCACGGAGGAAAACCATTACACATTGAGGCTGGCTGACAATACGGACGTCACGTTCGCGGCCGACGGCGATTGCTTCTTCAATGCGCTTGCGCGGGGCTTGAACGACGGGCAGACGCAGCCGACGTTTTCGATGCAGGGATTGCGCAATGAAGCCGCCGCCTACATCGATCAGCACCCGGAGCTCAACAATTACCTGGTGACGCAGCCCACCGGGTTGCAGCAGGCGCTCGCCGACAATGCCCGTCCCCTGGAGAACCTGTTGGGCGAGGGGGCGGTATTCGACCTGAGTCAGATTGTCTACGGGATGCGCAACCCACATAACCTGTTTCAACCGCTGCTGAGGCTCTTGCACCTGCATGCAGACGACATGGCGCGCAGGGTGTTGAACCGGGCATCGGACGCCGCCTTGCCGCCGGAAATACTGCGCCACATCGGCAGCTTCCTGTCTCCCCGGACGCCGGGGCGACCGGTGCTGAGCAGCATTCCCTACTACACCCAGAACGATCAGTCCCTGCGGAGCTTTTTCGAGGACACGCTGCTGGCGCCTGTCGAGCCTACGGAAGTGGCCGAACTGCTCAACAATGAATTCCTCATGTTCTCCCAGGACGTGATCCATATCATGCTCGAATACGGGGTCAGGGCCCGGGACCTGACCGATCACCACCCCAAGAACAGCCTGGCGTACGTCCGCTACGACCAGGCCGTGCATGGTCATCTCACCGAAGAGCAGCTCGAAAACACGCTCAACGGTGCCTTTCTGGTGGACAGCGAGGACTTGAAGAAGGTCGGGACAAGGTTTAAGGAGGAAACCGGCCGCAGCCTGTTCGACGATGAAGATCTGTTGGCGCAATTCATCCAATACGACAGGGCCGAGGACCTGGTGGACCTGCTGACCGTCGCCCTCCAACGATTCCCTATCTTGTCGAGGCGGGCGAACATCCTGCTCAAGTCCCCCTTGATCGCTTCCAACCTGGGCGGGTTGTTCCCCTTGAACCTGCTTGCGCAATGGATACGCACCCCCGGCTTATCCGATGCGCGGCTTGAACTCATTGCCCAATATCTCACGGGCCGTTATGACGAATTGGAGTTGTACGGCAGCGTTGATATCCGTTGGATGCAGCCGTTCGATGATTGGAATCTGCAAAACCTGTTCACGCATCTGAAGGCTTTGCTGGAGTTCTCCGGCTTTATCCTGGAGGCCCGGTACGTCAGGGACAGCGACTTGTCTGCTGTCGCCAGGTTGTTCAGTGCGCCGGGCCAGCCGTTTTCCAATAGCCGGATCGCTGTCCTGTTCGACAGACCGGACCTGTGGTCGTCCATTCTCGCCATGCGCGGGATCACGCGCGCAAGCGCCCGGAGCATTTGGCTGGATCTCACCGGGCCGCACTTCAGAAACGACAACATCCGGTTCGTGCTGGGCCGACCCGGTTCGCTCGACACCGAGTTAACGTTCACGAGCACCTTGATCGACAGCCTGACCCAGGACGAGGCTCGGGCCCATCGGCTGATTTTGGATGCCTACAGCATGAGCGACAGGCAAGCCCAGTACTTCCTCTACAATTTCGATTTTTCAGGGGGAGGCGTGGGGCACAGCCGGCTGAATTTCGCCAGTTATGTGAATGCCCATGGGGCCATACCGCAATGGGCCTGGCCGTATGCCCGAAGAGGGGTAACGCCCGAGGTGCTCGAGCCATTCCTGGCCACGAGGAAACCGCCTGAGTCCTGACAGGCCGTCTTGAACGGTCGCCACCGCGAATGGATGCACGGTGGCGATCATTCATCAGGCTGGACTCAATCATTTGCCCTGAAGGCTGGTGGTCTTGCTTGCCGGCCATTGCCGCAGCTCGCCCCAGAGACTGGCGTAGAGGGCCTGCACTGGGGCCGGTCGTCGTCACCGGGGTGGCGACGCGGGATAGGCGTCATGATTTCGAGAAAGCCTCCGGCGGATCTTTCCGAGCATTTGTAGATCACCGGGTGAATGGCTTGGGAGATGCGTGCTCCTTATGCCTGGCCGCCACAGACCCGTCGGCCGTTCAAGGCTGGGGATCAATTTTCCACCAGCGAGGGCGGGATGAGGTGAACGAATGGGAAGTCGGTCGCAGCGCCTTGTCGCCCTTCGCGTCAAATACCCCCAGCAACAAGCCGATGGTCGGGGCATTGTCGATAGCCCCAAGACTACTGCCGCAGGTTGGGCAAAACGCTCGGTTTGACTGCTCCGATGACGGGTACAGTGCCGGCATGCCCCCTTCTCCAACCCACTCCACGGCGTCTTTGTCGTATTCGACCCAGCACAGTGTCAGACCGCCGGAGTGGCGCTGGCACATTCCGCAAGAACAGGTGTGGGGAAAGCGCGGCTCCCCTTTGGCAACGAAACGGATGCGACCGCATAGACAGCCGCCTTGATAAGTCTTGATCTTCATCCATGAAACCCTTGTTTGCGAGCGTGATCGACCATGGCACTGAGCTCCACCCACTGGTCGACAAAGGGGGTGAGCATCTGCAGGAAGCCATCGATCACCTGGCCGGAGAAAGCCGACCAACGGCGCCTCCCGGATAAAGTGGGCAATGCCGTCCTTATACCACTCGCCACAGGGTTGTGGCGTGGCGCAGATAAAAACCGTGGCGAGGGAGCTTGCTCCCGCTGGGCTGCGCAGCAGCCCCAAAAAGGCCGGACGCAATCAACCTGACGCACCGAGGCGGCAGACTCTAGGGCTGCTGCGCACCCCAGCGGGAGCAAGCTCCCTCGCCACAGGTTTTTGGATTACAGCCAACCACGGGGCAAGTGGCCGGCATCGGACCTAGGACCGGCACTCCACCAAACCGCGCCCCTGCCCGTTTTCGCGCTGGTTCTCCTCGCTCAACCAGCGCTCGAACCCGGCACCAATGGCCGGCCATTCCGAATCCAGCATCGAGTACCACGCGGTGTCGCGGTTCTGGCCCTTGACCACCATATGCTGGCGGAACACACCCTCGAACGTGAACCCCAGCCGCTCGGCGGCGTATTTGGAGCGAGCGTTGCCGTTGTTGCACTTCCACTCCAGCCGGCGATAACCCAGGGCGAAAGACTCCTTGGCCAGCAGGTAGACCGCCTCGGTGCTTTTCGGCGAGCGCTGCATCGGTGCGCCGAAGGTCACGTGGCCGATCTCGATGCGGCCTTGGGCCGGGACGATGGACATGAGGCTGAGAATGCCCTGCACCTCGCCGCTGGCGCGGTCGATCACGCTGAAGAAATACGGGTCGGTGTTGGCGGCGTGGTTGTTCAGCCAGGCATCGAACGCGCCGCGATCCTTGAACGGGCCATAGGGCAAGTAATCCCAGAGCTTCGGGTCGGCCCCGGGGCCTTCGAGGGCTTGCCAGAGGCCGTCGGCATGCCGCGCCGGATCGAGTTTTTCCAGGCGGATGAAACGCCCTTCGAGCAACTGCGCAGACGGCGCCGGGACACCTTTCCAATCAGCGAGTGAAGACGACATGGGGTGCTCCTTAAAGGGCTTTGCGAAATTGAATGAAGCCTGGGCGCTCGGCGATGCGCTCGTACAGCTGGATCGCCGTGGCGTTGGTTTCGTGGGTCAACCAGTGCACCTTGCAGCAGCCATCGGCCTTGGCAGTGGCGTAGACGAATTCGATGAGCTGGCGACCCACACCGGTGCCACGGCTCTGTTCTGTCACCAGCAGGTCTTGCAGGTAGCAGGAGTTTTCGATGCTCCAGTTCGAGCGATGGTAGATGAAATGTACCAGGCCGACTGCCGTGTCGCCGTTCCAGGCGAGGGCGCCGTGGGTGGGCTCGCGGTCGTCGAGCAAGCGCTGCCAGGTGCTTTGGCTGACCGCGTCCGGCAGCTCGGTGTTGTAGAAACGCAAGTAGGCCTGCCACAGCGGCAGCCACGCGGCGTGATCGTTGGCGCTGACGCGGCGGATTTCAATCTGGCTCATATTCACTCCTTGGACGATGGATCAGGCATCAGCCGCGCGAGCGTCTGGTCCTGCGGGTCGGGGCTGGCGGCAAGGCCGTTGCGTACCCCGGCGACATCCGCGGGGCTGCGGTTCTGGCTGAGCTTGCGCTTGCCTTCCAGGCGCTGGATGGGCAGGGCGAAGCCGACGATGGCCTTGAGCATGCTGTCGATGTACTCCGGCGGTGCATCGTCGATTCTCCACGGCTGCTCGCGAGCGGTTTCGTGGCGGTCGGTGAGGGCGCCGACCAGGTTGCGCAGGCGCTGCGCGTCGCTGAACACCTCCGCGCTGCCGTAGGCGTGTACGGCCACGTAGTTCCAGGTCGGCACGACTTTGCCGTGTTCGGCCTTGCTCGGGTAGAAACCCGGGCTGACGTAGGCCTCGGCACCGGCGAATATCACCAGGGCCTCGGCGCCGGCTTCCAAGTCTTGCCATTGTGGATTGGCCCGGGCCATGTGCCCGTAAAGGGTGCCGTTCGGCCCCTGTTGCGTGTCCAGCAACAGCGGCAGATGGCTGGCCTGCAAACCGTGTTCACCGTGGGTGACCAACACGGCCAGGCGGCAATCGCCCATCATCTGGTGCAATTGGGGCAAGTCTTCGACGGCAAAGGCTTTGGGGGTGTACATGATGATTTTCCTTGGCGAATGCGAGCATCCTAGGCAGGCTATTGGTCTGTTGTAAGAGCCACTTCCGGCCAATTCGATAGGTCCATTCGCGAGGGCTGTCATGCACAACGTCGTGCCGCCACTGTCGTTCAACCCTGCCGGCATCGAGCTGGACCGCCGCCAGGGGCTCAGCCGCCAGCTTTACCAGGCGTTGCGCACCCGGGTGCTGGACGGACGCCTGGCCAGCGGCACGCGCCTGCCGGCCAGCCGTGACCTGGCGGCGGCCTTGTCGATCTCGCGCAACAGCGTGGTGCGGGCCTACGACCAGCTCTACGCCGAGGGCTTCATCGAAGGGCGGGTAGGGGACGGCACCTATGTGGCGAAACTGTCCTCGCCGACCCTGCCGCTGAAAAACATATCCACAAAAGTATCCACAGGGTTTTCAACAGGCTTACCCACAGCCTTATCCACAGATTGGCTGGATTTGCCTGTGGTTCCATCCAGTAAAGTTATCCACAGCGATGCATTGAATCGTGTCGAAAACCACCATTTACCCCAGCCGCCCAGTGGCCCGCCGCGAGCGTTCAGGGTCGGTGTGCCGGCGTTCGATCTGTTCCCTTTCGACGTCTGGGCCAAGCTGAACGCGGCTTTCTGGCGCAAACCGGATCTGCAGCAGTTGTGTTATGGCGACCCTCAAGGGGATGCGCGCTTGCGCGGGCTGATCGCCGCTTACCTGCGCAGCTCCCGGGGGCTGCACTGCACGGCTGAACAAATTGTGATCACCAGTGGCGCACAGCAGGGCATCAGCCTTTGTGCACAGCTGCTGGTGGACCCGGGCGACGTCGTGGCGGTGGAAAATCCCGGGTATCGAGCGGCCGGGCATGCGTTCGCCGTCGCCGGTGCCGACGTCAGAGGCGTGCCGGTCGATGGCGATGGCCTGGATTGCACGGCGCTCGGTGGGTTGAGCCATTGCCGGCTGGCCTACGTCACCCCGTCCCATCAATACCCGACCGGGGTGGTCATGAGCCTGCCACGGCGCCTGGAACTGCTGGCCTGGGCCGAACGCAACAACGGCTGGATCGTCGAGGACGACTACGATGGCGAGTATCGCTACAGCGGCGCGCCCTTGGCGCCCTTGGCGGCATTGGATCGCCAGGGGAGGGTGCTCTACGTCGGTACGTTCGGCAAAGTGGCGTTCCCGGCCTTGCGCCTGGGCTACCTGGTGCTGCCGCCGGGCCTGGTGAACGCCTTCGCCCGGCGTCGCGCCGTGGACGTACGCCATTCCGAAGTCAGCACCCAGGCGGTAATGGCCGAGTTCATGGCCGCCGGGCATTTCCAACGGCACATCCGGCGCATGCGGCGGGCCGCGCTGGTCCGACGAGACGCGCTGCTGGCGGGTTGGCCCAAAGACATTCCAGGGGTTGGCAGCTTGCCGACCGTCGTGGCCGGGCTGCATGTCACGGTGCCGGTGGACAGCCTCGCCCGGGAACGCGAACTGATCGCCCAGGCGACGGCGGCGGGGGTCGAAGTCAATGGTTTGAGCAGCTACTGGTTGCCCAGCACCACCACGCCTATCCACGGCGGGTTGGTGCTGGGATTCGCCGCAGTCCCGCCCACGGCGATCGCGACCGCGTTGGCGAGCCTGGCCCAAGCCTGGAGGCTCTGACGCCCCGGGTGCATGACCGTAATACGGTTCACTTAAGGCAATCGACAAACCCGTGGCGAGGGAGCTTGCTCCCGTTGGGCCGCGAAGCGGTCCCAAAACCTGCCAAATGCGCAGCATCAGACACACCGCACCCGCCGGTTTACGACTGCTTCGCAGCCGAGCGGGAGCAAGCTCCCTCGCCACAGGTCCATCATTTTTCTTAAATGAACCGCATTGGGTTCATGAGCGGGCTTTTTGAAAGAACACTTCCTTGGCCTGGTCCACGGCAATTTCGCTGCGGTAATGGTCGACCAGTTGACGCTGGGTGAGGGACTGGGTGTCTTCGACATCGAGGGTTTCTTGACTGGCTTGCTCGATGGTTTTCAAGCGTGCAGAAAGAAATGCGTAGGCGGGGACCCAGTTTGTCGAGTAACGGAAATCCGCGAACCAAAGGGTTTTATTGCTCTTCACGTCCTTGATCTCGTAGCGGTCGAGATAGCCGTAGGGCGGGGTCTTGATGCGTTGTCGGGTCTTTTGCCGGGTGATGGAAATCTGGTTCCGGCTCTTGAGCCACAGGATGCTGCTCATGGTCGGCGGGCGTTGTTTGATGACATTCAAGACCGTGTCGAAGCCCAGGATGTAAAGGGCGCTTGATTCTCTTTCGAGTTGCGCACGCAAGGTTTCGGCCGCGCGTCGTTGCTCTGCCGGCAGTTCGAACGTTTCGTTGGAAGTTACGCCTTGCGCCTGCTCGAGTGCTTTTTTGATCGCCGTGCTGATTTTCTCCAGCCTGCCGGCGTGGGCGTTGAGGATCATGCCGAGACCGGCGGGCGTTTGGTCGGGTTTTTTTGCGGTTTCTTCGATCTGCGCCTTGAACGCCGCCAAGCCATTGATCAGGTCATTGCCCTTCGCGACGCTGATATTCAATGCCGGGACGGCAGCCGGTGCAGCATCGGGCTTTACGTGGGGGATCCATTCGCCGGTTTCCTTGCGGTGGAACGTGACGATGATTTCTCCCGAGAAAGGGTTTTTCACATCGACCCAGTCCGTTTCCTCCATCAACCTGGACAAGCGCGGCTCGCCACTGACCAGGCCCCAAAAACGCGCCCGGATGAATTTCTTCCTGGGCCTGGGCCGTTGCTCATAAGGCAACCCCGAACTGCGCCGATCCTTTCTCTCATCCAGGGCCGCCCCCAGGTGGCGCAGCGTCCATTGCTCCAGCGTGGCGATCCCCGAGCGCAGTCGAGCCATTTGTAACGGCCGCACGCTGCCCTTGTATTCGTTACCCAGGTATTGGAGGTGTTCATCGATGGCGGCGAACTGTTCGGCCAGGCTGCCGAATGCATCGATTCGCTCGTCCAGCCGGATCGCGCTTCGTTCATCGATTGCGTCGCGCAAGCTCTGGAACGCCACCGTGGCGTTATCCACGACCTGGTTGACCGCCTCCCAGCCCTCGGGCATCGACTCGACACTTTCAAGCGACAGGCAGAGATGGCGATACATATCCAGCTTGATCATACGAAGGTCGGCGCCCTTGTAGAGTGGCATCTTCTTGCGGTGCCGGCGGACAAACTCGAAGCCTTCGTACCCCACGGTCTTCAGCTCGGTGAAGCGCGTCTCCATGTAGTCCAGGCGTTCGATCATGTCGTCACCGACGCTGATCATGCTCTCGGCGGCGTCGATGTGCTGTTGCTCCAGCACCTTGACCCCGGAAGTGATCATGCCCTTGGCCTTGCTCATGGCCGGGATGAAGCGTTCCTGGAGCGCCTCCATCTCGGCGAAGGTGAAATCGACCTGCGCGTTCAGGTAGCCAACCCGGGTACGCGGGTAGTCGGGCCTTGACTGGAAGAGCGGCCACTCCATCAAGGTCCGCAACGCCTTCTCGTAGTTTTCCCGCTGTGTTTTCAGCAGGTCGATATATTCGTCGCGCTTTATCTCCTTGGCTGGCCCCGCAGCCTCGTCCATTTCCTTGGCTTGCATGGTCAGCAGTTTCTGGTTCTGCGGCTTCTTTTCTTCGAACCGGTTCAGCGAGGCAAGCAGATCGATCCGGCGCCGTTGCGCGTCGGCGATGACTTTTTGCCGGACGCCTTTGGAGCCGCTGCCGCGTAATCGCAGGCGCGTATCGATATGCCATGTGCCGTGCGCATCGCTCATCAGGGGCGGGCCCTCGCGGGTGGGATCTTTCCCATCGACGATAGAGACCGATTCGCCTTCGACTTTTACTTTGAACCAACTCCCCGCCATTTTTGCGTACCAGTCCCCGCTTCGTTCGTAGAGCCCTTTCAGCGCGCCTTCGGCCTGGAGTTGTCCGGGCTCGGCGGGCTCGTCGATGCTCAAGGCGTCCAGGAGCCGGGTGCTTTTCCTCGCCCGGCCCATCAAGGCGCCACTGGAACGGATGGCCTCGTAGTGTTCGGTCGGCTGCGCCGTACTCGACAACGGTTCGAGCTGTTCTATCACCAGTTCGTGCTTGGGTTTTGGCAGGCTCTCCAGTTCGCGCACCTCCTTCGGTGCCTGTGCCCGATGCGGACTCCTGGCGGCCCTGGCGCGGTCGATGGCGTGGGTGATGATCGCCAGTGCGATGTTCAATAACAGATCGGCGAACGCCTCCCACTTGGCCGGGCGATTGGCTTCGTCGTTGCGCTGCGTCAGCTTGTCGATGTCGTCCATGATCTGCCAGAGCCAGACTGCAGTGCCGACAGTGGTCCCGAGGTAAGGCAAGGCCAGGTTGAAAATCAACCAGCCTGCCCGCTTGAAGGTCTCCCAGCGATTTTCACGGTTGGACACCGCTTGCCGATCGGCCAACTCCACCAGGGCATCGGCATTGGCCTTGAACAACAGCGGCAGAAAGTCCGCCCCAAGGGTCTTGTCAGTCAACCTGACGGGGCCGCTATTGGCCAATGAAGTCAACGGGGCGGCCACGAACGCCACGATGCTCCAAGGGGAGGGCAGCACGTCGGGAAAGACGAACCGGCCGTAATCGTCGCGCACCCCATCGGGCAACCACGCCAGCACCGATTGACGCAAAGAAGGGGTTTGCCTGATCGCGTACAACAGGTTGCTGAACGCCGGGTATTGGCTCAACTGCGGCTCCATCATGGGGCGATACAGCAAGCAGGGCCCGGCGCTCAAGTCCTCGGAGCCGATGATGAACATGTTGGCCACGACATCCTCCGCGTCGCCCAGTTGCAGCTCGGGCACGAAGGCCAGTTTGCGCAGGACGATGGTTTTTCCGTCCACCTTGCGATTGGCTTCTTCGGGCGCCATCAGTGCGGCGACGTAGCGGTAGCCCCGGTCGTCCAGGTGACCCTGGCCACGGATCTTGCATTCCAGCGCGAGCATCGGGAGCTGGATGCGTAATTGGGAGGTGTAGAGCTTTTCGCGGCGGCTCGACTCTGCCGGATCGTCGAGCAGTTTGTGCTTGATCAGCTCGGGGTAGACACGACCGATGTCGACCTGGGTGATGAGGTTCTCGACGTACTCGACGGTCATCCAGTCGGGCAGCTCGGAGTCGTCCATGAACTTGACGATCTTGTCGCCAAGGGGAAGGGCGATAAGGTTTTGCAAGGCGAGCTCGACGAGGCTGAAGCGGGTGGTCTCGATCTTGCCGGGCACCACGAAGCTGCCCCAGACCACGGGGCTGCGCACCTCGATCTCGATTTCCTCCAGGTCGAGCTTCGAGGCGTCGGCATGCTCCGAGACCATCTGCTGCTTCAGCCGGTTTAACGCGTATTCCTTGAGGGGAGGAATTCCATCCAGGTAGGTTTTGCCGGCATGGACCTGGTTCAATATCGACAGGCTTTTCATGTGCTGGGCAAACAGGATCTGGTCGGACGGCGAGGCCCCCAGCAACCACTCGGGCATTTGCCGCTGGAACCAGGCCACGAGCGCGTCTTCGTCCGCTTCTTCGCCGTTGGCCGGGGCCGGTGTGCTTTCGTAGGTGGCCCATGTTTGCGGAAAGGTCCCGATGATCCCGACTTGCCCGGCGATCAACCCGCAGACCTTGTAATCGAAAATGTTGCCGTCGGGCTCGTACAGCCGCCATTGGATTTTCCGGTAGGTGATCGAGCCAAAATGAGACGGCAAGGATTTCCCCAGATCCTGCCGTGAAGCGAACTTCTCATAACCGTTGATAAGTGAGTACGTCAGGATGACTTCCTTTTTATCGACGGTGCCGATCAGCACCACGAGCGAATTGTCACCCAGGCGTTTGACCTCAGGCCCATCAATGTTATCGATGTCGATCAGATACGCGTGGGAGTCATAAGGGTCGTTGTCCTTACGGTCCTTGCGGTCGGGGTGATGGAACAATTGCCTGGCCATGGCGCATTCAGTCGCTGTCCAGCCCTTGACGTGCCCGACGTCCCAGGCCTTGCGCAGGGTGTTGGAGAGTTCATGCCAGAGTGGGCCGGACTCGCCCTGCGGCGCATTCCAATACGCCAGTTGCTGCTCCTGACAGGCGGTCAGCATGGCCGGCACAAGTTCGTTGAGCAGGCGTCCGATCTGGTCGATGCGCACCGGCAAATGCACCTCGGGGTGGGTGAGCGGCAACTGGGTGAGGAAGTGCAAGCCTTCGATCAGCAGCACCGGGTCGCTTTTTTCGTTCACCAGCCCGGCCAGCATCTCGCTGAGGGTTTCGTAGCGGGTCGGGCGCCGCACGATTTCGTCATCGACAATGTCCCAGACCGGCTCGCCGACCACAGTGTTGTGCGGATCGAGGTTGAGCGTGGGGTAGAGCTTCTTGAGGGCATCGCGCAACAGTACGGACGCGACCTCCGGATACGTCGGCCCTGCGAGTAACTGATTGAATACCGCTTCCTTGGGGTCGGCTTTGGGCCTGGTGATAGACGTAGATGTCATCTGAGTCTCCCTGTCTTGTGATCCATGGCGTTCCCGGCGCGAAACGCTCGGGGTTTTCCATGCTAGGGCGGCTCAAAACGGAGAAGGTGGTAACTATGTATGGGGCGTGGAGGTGGCGGGGATAACGCCTGTGGGAGCGAGCTTGCTCGCGAAAGCGGTGTATCAGGCGCCGGTGATGTTGAATGTGCCGGCGTCTTCGCGAGCGAGCTCGCTCCCACAGGTTTTCTGTTTAGCTTGATGAACTCACTGGCCGGACTTGATCCGCGTCCAGGCCCGTGTCCGCGCCCGTTCGGCATCCCGTGGCAAGGGTTGCAAGGTGTAGAGCGTGGTCATGGCCGCTTCGGTCGGGTACAGGTTGGGGTTGTTGCGGATCGCCGGGTCGACCATCTCGGTCGCGTCCTTGTTCGGGTTCGGATAGCCGACAAAATCACTGACCGGCGCGATCACCTGCGGTTGCAGCAAATAGTTGATGAAGGTGTAGGCGTCCCCTGGGTTGGCGGCGCCTTTGGGAATGGCGAGCATGTCGAACCAGATCGGCGCGCCTTCCTTGGGCAGGCGCATGTCCACCGTCACGCCGTTCTTGGCCTCCTTGGCGCGGTTGGCCGCCTGGGAAAAGCTGCCGGAGTAACCCACGGCCACGCAAATGTCGCCGTTGGCGATGTCGGCCATGTACTTGGACGAGTGGAAATAGGTGATGTGCGGGCGAATCTTCATCATCAGCGCTTCGGCCTTGGCGTAGTCCGCCGGCTTCTTGCTGTTGGGGTCCAGGCCCAGGTGCTGCAAGGCCAGGGGCAGGATCTCCGATGGCGAATCCAGCAGCGCCACGCCGCACTGCTTGAGCTTGCTGATGTTCTCTTCCTTGAAGATCAGGTCCCAACTGTCCACCGGCGCGTTGTCGCCCAGGGCGGCCTTGACCTTGTCCGGGTTGAAGCCGATCAGGATGGTGCCGTACATGTAGGGCACGGCGAACTTGTTGCCCGGGTCGTTGGCTTCGATCAGCTTCATCAGCTTGGGATCGAGGTGGTTCCAGTTCGGCAGCTTGCTGCGATCCAGGGGCTGGAATACCCCGGCCTCGATCTGCTTGGCCAGGAACACGTTGGACGGCACCACCACGTCATAGCCGGAATTACCCGTCAGCAGCTTGGCCTCCAGGGCCTCGTTGGTGTCGAAGATGTCGTAGACCAGCTTGACCTGGCTGTTCTGCGCCTTGAAATCCTCCAGGGCCTTGGGCGTGATGTAGTCGAACCAGTTGTAGACGCGCAAGGTGCGCTCCTCGGCCTGGACAGCGCCGCAAAGCAGCGCGGCGCACACGGCTGGAGCCATAAAACGCTTGAGTCTGTTCATGCTGTGATTCCTCATGGGGCGCTTTGGAAACCTTCAAGAACGTTCACGGCATTGATGCCGATTTCTGCCACCGCGTAGCCGCCTTCCATCACGAACAGCGTCGGCTTGCCGAGCGCCGCGATGCGTTTGCCCATCGCCAGGTAATCCGGGCTGTCGAGCTTGAATTGCGAGATGGGGTCGTCCTTGAACGTGTCGACACCCAGGGACACGACGATGACATCGGCGTCGTAACCCCGGATTTGCCCGCAGGCCTGCTCCAGCGCCGCGCTCCAGGTGTCCCAGCCGGAGCCGGCCGGCAAAGGGTAGTTGAAATTGAAGCCCTCGCCCTCGCCCTCGCCATGCTCGTCGGCATACCCCAGGAAAAACGGAAACTCCGCCTCCGGGTGACCGTGGATCGACGCGAACAACACGTCGCTGCGCTCATAGAAAATCGATTGGGTGCCGTTGCCGTGGTGGTAATCCACATCCAGGATCGCGACCTTCTGATGGCCCTGGTCGAGAAAGGCCTGGGCGGCGATGGCCGCGTTGTTGAGGTAGCAATAACCGCCCATCAAATCGCCGGCGGCGTGGTGCCCCGGCGGGCGGCACAACGCAAAGGCACTGCGCGCGCCGCGCTGGATGTCCGCCTGAGCGGTGAGGGCCACTTGCGCGGCGCTGTAGGCCGCTTGCCAAGTGCCAGCGGTAATCGGCGCACCGCCGTCGAAACTGTAATAACCCAACTGGCCATGCAGGCTCGTGGGGATGACCGAGCGCAGCGTTCGCGCCGGCCAGGTAAAGGGCAACAAATCACCGTCGCGGTTGTACTTGGCCCAGCGGTCCCAGGCACCTTTGAAAAACTCCAGGTACGCCGCACTGTGGATGCGCTGGATCGGCCCCAGGCCAAAATCCTGCGGCGCCTCCACCGGCCCCAGCCCCTGCGCCTTGACCCGCTCCAACACATGATCGGCCCGGGACGGCATCTCGAAGCAGGGCATCAATTGCCCATCCATCAACTCGCAGCGCCCGTGGTGCAGGTGGTGATCGTCTGAGTAGATCGTCAGCATTTTTTTGTTCTCCGCAAGGCTGATTCGGTTAAACACAGTCTTGCGGCGCGGGGCGTTTCAGAGAACGGCAGGAGAGGCCAAAAGGGGATCGAAATGGCCAAAAGGTTTGACCGTAAATCGCCCCTTGTTGGCGCGAGTGTGCGCGGGGTTGGGGCAGGGGGAGCGGTCAGAGCCGGGGGCCAATCAGCTTAGAGATTATGGGCATAGCCGCGTTTTTTCTTGGTTGATTTGGAGTAATAAGCCAGATCGATTTTAAAAAGAGCGCGGACGTGGGCGAGCTGTGCTTTGAGATGAGATCGAGTCATGCGATCAGTATTTTCTGAAAACATAAGGTGGTAAATGGCAGGCCAAGTGACAGCTGCGTCCGAAAAATAGATGTCCTCACGAGGGCCCACGACTGAGATGCACTTTGTAGTAGAGAAAAGTGCAGATAAAAATTTGTCATGGATCATGGAGCAAGCGGATAGGAACAGGCGACGTTTTTTCAGGTGAGGTTCTAGGATTTTTGCAAGATCCGTATAGCCGATCTCATTCTGATTGGTCGTGAACAATCCATCTTCGTTCCCATGAGCAGAGATGTGCAGGTACCGATATCCAGACTTCCCGAACTCTGTAACGGCTTCGATGAACTGGTGTCGTGTCCTGACATAACGGTAGATGGGGTTTTTTTCGTGTAGCCTTAAGACTGAAGAAATAACACCCCCTTCAAAGCGGCCATTGCCCTCATCGTCAGGATTAAGTGTTTCAATAATGAAAACGTCAGGGGTCGAGGCCATTTAGAGGTGCTCAAGTAGTTTTGTTTGTAATGAATAATGCTTTTGATCACGCAAGATTTCGTGATTCAGCTCTGTTGAAAATAGAAAACACTGTTGGTCTTGAATTTGTCGGCGTACCAAGCAACGCCGAGAATATGCTTCATTGCTTCCTTTTCTCCGGAAGGAACATCGTCCCGGTTTTTTAAGAATTCTTCAAATTTTACATTGTGGTTGGGAAATATTTCATTTAGCTCATTTAGTTTTTTTCGTCCATTTTCTACGGTTATGGACTTGCTTTTCTTTGAAAATCTATTGGGGTACAACAAATTGAAAGAGGACGAAAGGCGCCAGTGATTGGATACCCTGAGGTCATTGAAGTAATTGAAATGCCGGTTGTAGATGTTGGTGAGCAGGACAAAATCCACGAGATCGAAGCGTTCATGCCCAATTGGACTGTCTTCGGTAAAAAAACCACCCTCACCAAACAGGTAGCCACGCCACAGTTGCATGTCGATCTCTTTGTGACAGCACACAATTAATATGTTGGTGTCTTCGACTCTGCATTGCTTGACTTTTGCTTGGGTGGATTCCAGAAAATCCTTCATTACGTTATCTAGATTTTTCCCTTCTTTCACTGTGATGCCTTGTGGCGTTAAGCGCTCACGCGCGTCCTTAAGCGCCTGCTCGCGGAGTGCGTTATGGGGCATTCTGTTTGAAAAGGTAAGCGTCACTTCGTCAGGGGGGCGTACTTCATCCTTATAAGAAGCGCATTTTACTTCGAGATTATATTTTTCCCCTTTTACAGTTACGCTGAAGTCAACATCTTTAGGCGACGTGACTTTATCTTCGTAGACGAATGCCACATTGGGGTAGTCGATAAATTCATTCATGGCTGTTAGCTCGCAAGCAGCCTGTATATATTGACTCTCGTTAAAAACCCCGGCGCGAACTTGCAATTTTTCTCGGATGAGACGCTTGACTGCGTTCTCGCCTATCTTAGCCTGAAGCGAATTGAGGATTTTATTCAGCGCATGTAGGTACTCGTCGTAATGAATGCTGGTTTTTACAAGGTAGTGCTGGTTGTCAGTAATTTCACTCAGGTGATCGAGGAGCATGCGTCATATTTCCTTGTTCATTTGTTAGCTGAACGAATGCGCGGGTTAACGGGGGAAGCCCCCTGGGCATTGGCTATTCAGGTTTGATATCTGGAAGCGAAAGGGCTGCACGTATTGCGTTCAAGGACGCGTAGAAATCCTCAGTGTTGCCGAACGCCCCTCTGTAGATCTTGTGAACGAGAGCCTCATCTTGCTTGGCGATCTCAATGAACACGGCAAACGTCAAAGAGATGCCCCGTGGCAGCCGGAAGTAACCTTTGTCTATAAGTTGCTTGGCACGCAGTTCAAGCAATGGGAGGTTCGCCTTGAACATAGCATCCACCTTATCGATGCTGTCCAGTTTGAGTTCGCCGCTGAGGTAGCGGTCGTACCGAATGGTGTGGTCGCTTTCATACCATTCCGAAAGAATCTCGATGCCGAACTTTTTCGCCAGCTCGGCATCCATCGCCGAAACCAGCAGATTCGACCGGGCGTAGGTGGAGATGTAGGTGTAGAACTCCCGCTCCAGGGTCTCAAGGATCAAGGCGTTTTTCGATTTGCCAAGGGTATTGGCGACGGCGGCGATGGTCTTGTCCAGGCTGCTGCTCAGATTACGTAGCGTGAACGAGACAGTTTCGGGCTTTTCAACATCGTTCATAGGGAACAACTCAGGTAACGCTCCTTCGAAGCGGAGGAGGAGCAACCATTATTCAATTTTGAAATCATTGTGTCAAAATTGGTTCTTAATTTTTATTTTGGTTCTTTTCTTTGATGTTGAATCTTTTCTGGTTTGGGACATGCCTTATCCTAAGACACGCAGCGCTGTCCGAAAGGCCTGGAGGGAGATGCTCAAGCCAATACCATGGCTGATCTAATTTCAGTGGTGGCAGCTTGATATTTGTTCAAGGTAATCTCATTACTCACAATTGGAGAGACCGCATGGATGATGTCGATCAAATTGAGCGCGCAAGAATCAAAGCGTTTTACAAGATGCTTGTGGATCGGCTCGGCACAGATGTCTGGGCTGAGCGCAAAGCCACCTATGTGAAACGCATACGAGAGAGGGAGTCCAATTTCAACATCAAGTTGCCGATAGAGTCCCAGCTCTTCATACCAGCAGACGATGACATCGATTGGTACATCCTCGCGTCATACCTAGCCCATGATTTCCCTTTTAGTGACTCCCCCTATAGCAGCAGGCGTGTTTACACCTATGCTATGGCCATCGGCGCTGTTGCTGATCAGCTTCAAAACGTGCCCAACATAGGTGCTGTTCTCGACAAGATGCTGGCGAACAACAATCAGCCAGAAAAGCAGTTATTTGAGCTATTGACCGCCTCTTTCTACTTAAAGAATGGCTACGAGGTTTCCTTCATCCCCGAAAACAGCATTATTTGGCCTAATGGGAAAAAGAGATCCCCAGACCTGCTCGTCAAAATGGGCGAGGTGGAGTTTTACGTTGAATGCAAGCGGGCGGATAAGCAAACGAAGTATTCGCGGTCCGAGGAGGAGGCCTGGGCAAGCATCTGGGCTCAGTTGAGCCATCACATGCTCAAGACCGCGCCGTGGAGCATCATCGATCTAACGTTCCATAATCAGGTCGCCGATGCGTCAACGGACGAGGTTATCAAGGTGACGGACCGGGCTATCAAGGCGGGCGGGGAAACAGTGAGAGTTGGCTCGATTAGCGGGAAAATCCGCGCTATCGATAAGATGAGCCTCAAGCGCCACTACAAGACGTTCTCTGTCAGGGCCTGCAGCCCTCAGCAGGAGCTGCTGGTGTTCGGCGATATAGATAGTAATGAAAAGCGAAGCATCGCGACCATCGGTGCTCGGGTCATTCGACCTGGTACGCAAAATGACATTCTCAACATGTTTCTCAAAGACGTTGACCGTTGCGTAGGCTCCCAATGGAGGTGTGACAATGAGATGTCGCTATCTCTACGCTCTAAGCACTTTAAGGGCTTGGTCAATGATGGCGTGACCCAGATTCCTCCAGATCGGCCCGGTGTAGTGCACGTCTGGTATGAGACTCGAGATGGGGTGGAAATCGAGGAGCTACGCCGGGACAAGAACGTCGACAACATTTCCAGCTTCGACGCTTCTGGCACAACAGTGCTTGGGGTCTTCGTGCATGCCGTTAATTACTACCCTTTCGAGGACAACTACGAGTGGGCCGAAACGGTACAAGACTTTGCCCGTGTTCCAGACTTGATGGATCTCTTCCCTTTACAGACCTTGATGCTCGCTTCTGGCCCGGCAACTGCGGTGGAGGGCACCACTCATTGGGCACAAGACAAAGCGGCAAAAGTCTCGCAGTGACTAGGGAGCCGTCTCAATAAATGCGACGGGAGCTGGCCAACCTACATCTGAGCAATTTCGATATGAGTCGTGATCATGAAGGACCCGAACTGCGGCCAAGAGTATTCATCACCAGCCTTATTCAGCCCGGCGATGTTGTTCTGACGACCACCCCCGAGCGGCTGAGCCAAGCGATCCGAAAGATCACTGGCGCGGACATCTCGCACGCCATGATCTGTGTGGGTAAGTCGAGCGTGATCGACTCTACTGGCGACGGCGTTCATGCACGCAACCTTGCCCGGATCATTCTTGAACCGGGCTGCTCTGGTTATGTACTTCGACCGGTAAAGCCACTGACGACTGATCAATTGCTCGCCGTCATATCCTTCGCCAGGGCTGCGGTTGGAACTCGGTACACCAAGGCCGGCGCAGCAAAGAGTGTGTTGGCTGGTTTCGTGGCCGGTCGCAGGCAGTTCTGCTCACGCTTGGTAGCGCAAGCCTACCGTAGTGCTGGCATAGACCTAGTGTCGGAGGCTGACTTTTGCCACCCCGGAGAACTCCAGAAGAGTAAGGCGCTTGTGAAGGTGCCTGATGTGCTTAGGAACCTCAGCGCAGGAGAAGAGGCCTACTGGCGTGAAGATTTAGACAACGTCCAGGTTATGCGCGACGCGACCAACGTTTTGCTTCGGGAAGCGCGCAAACTGTTCTCTGAGATTGAGTCACTCAACGACATCGATGCCTATCTGATGGAGCATGGGGAGGGAGATGCGCACTTGGTGCAAGCCCTGCAAACCTCACGGTATCTGGGGTTGTGGCATGAGGAATTTGAGAGAAGCTCCTGGCAATACCACGTCGCTTTGATGGAGGGACACAATGCCTCGGAGGAGCACAAACGGAAATATTGCGAAGAGCTGCTCGCAGACCAGAAGTTAGGACAAAACCGTTTTGTTCTAAATCACGGGCGCTATGTAGGCTTAAACGCAGAGCATCCTCGCAAGTACTTCGCCTTACAGGTGGAGCTATATGACTGCTTGGCCAGTTTTCACGCCCGACGCATTAAGGCGGCTACCACATGGCTGGAACGTAGAGGGCTGCTTGAGCCCGTACCTCGCAAACTGCTCTGCCCACACTCATCTGAGTGGTTTGCTTCACTACGCGATTGGGATCCGAAACAGGCGGCTATGACAGAAGCGACCATTACAGCGGCGGGGAGCTCGGATGTGTGCAGCATTTGCGCAGATGATCCAGCTCGCGATTATGCCTTTGTGAGTCCTCCGGTGGCTGGGCCAGGAACAATTCGGCTCTGCGACGACTGTTTAGACATCCAATCTAACGACAATCCACTGGAGCCTTTCTAACCGAGCATGCCGACCACGGCTTCTACTTGAGCGCCGAGTATTTACGATTGGGAAGAAGTAACCGGGCAAGAGGCTGATAGCTGACAGGGCTTCCAGTTCGATTGTCAAAGTATGCACAGCGCTTACGCAGGAACATAGGTCTTGAGAAATCCATGCAGAAGTCCATTAACCTTGCTGCTGCATTCGCTAAATGCGTCAGCTGCGTCCTTGAGGTCCTCAATGTCGAGGACTCTCTTAGAGCTCAAACAAGCTTCACCATTCGGCCCGGTACAAGGTTTTTCTTTTCGAACATGCACCAACCGTGCAAACTCCTGAGCCACTGCGCTGAGCTAATTACGCCCGGCTGAGCTGGGTATTATTGTGCACCAGATCAATGAAACGCTTCGCGATTCGCTCCGCGGTAAGTTCATCGTCCACGATCTTGTGTAGTGCTCCCGGTTTAATTCTCTCGCAGCACGAAACCACGTCCCACTCGCAAATCGAGAAGCAAAACGCGACCTGACCTAGGGCCTTCGTAATTCGGCTTCACAGGTTGACGATTGCGGTGACCTTTCATATGCAGTGTTTATGCTGAATCGAAGTAGTCATGAATCATTCCTTAGTTCGTAGAAACCCTAAACCTTGGAGATTAGGATTCGTAAGTGTCCGTTCCTGGTCGGTTGCTGTCTGTGGTTAGAGGAAGCTCGCCGCGCCGTCTTAAAACATACCAAAGACTCACCAACAATTTCCTATTGGAGCGAGCCTGCTCGTGGGGGCTGCACGTTATGCTTCCTCAAATTTATACGGTCCGTGGCGAATAAGCTTGCTCCCTCGCCACGGGGTTGATGGTGAAGCGGCTATTGTGAAACGACGTTTTCCAGCGCTTAATTGTCTGCATTCAACTCCGTTCGATAGTCGATGGGTGCCAAGGGTCGAGCCGTCATAGCGAAATTTTTCTTAATTTTCTTCCTTTGGCATAGGATTTTTTTCGTGTGCCAAGGAAATCTTAAGTTGAACCCAATTTGCTTATTTTTCTTAACTCGCTGGCACTCTTTTAGATGACCACGCAGAGCTACCGCTAATATCCCCTTGGCCGGAATAGGAAAAAGGCATATCGATTAACCGATATGCCTTTTTCTTTGCATTGGCTGCTAGCGTGGATCGACGTTATCCAGCACTCGGTTCGCCAGCAATGAGCTCAGTTCAATCAGTTGCTGGATGCCGAGGGCGATGTGGCGGCGGGGGCCTTCCAGGTCGAAGGCCAGGTTGCTGATCATCGCGTCGGCGGATGCCAGGTTTTCGCTAAGGTTGGCGAGCAGGCATTCGTTGTCGGCGTTTTTTGCCACGGTGAATAGCTGGCCCGGTTTGGATGCATCTTCGGACTTTTCCGGTTTTGGTAGCAGGTAGTAATCCAAGGCGCGTTTAGCAGCTTCGTCCTGCGTTTTGTTTTTGCTACCGGAACGGGGAGCGTTTGGGTCTGTTTCTGGAGGATTTGGAGTTATCTTGAACATATGCATTTTTCCCTTTAGTAGGCCGCAACCATCTCGCTACTAAACGAAGGGGTGGCAGCTGTGCGCAAGTTAGTAGACCGGTGGAAAACACATAAAAGCCCGGCGCGCCCGAGGGCGCCATGCGCACAGCCACCATCAAGTGCAGATAACGCCTGACTGATGAGACTCATGCAACCATTATGTATTTCCAACCAGGGCTACTAAACCCGACCACTGATGGGCAGTGGCAGGGAAAACGATAGAGGCTAGAGACAAGGCGCACAAGCGGGCGGATTCTGGCGTAGTTGTAGGCAATGGCGCAAGGATTCGTAGCTTGGTGGAGGCGTTGCGGAGGGAGAATAAACAAGCCTTTGTAATGCCCAGGATTCGGGGCGAGGGAGCTTGCTCTCGTTCGGTGGCACAGTGATTTTTCTGTAGGAATGAGCCGACTGTTTTGGGGTGATTTTTTCGTCCAGCGGGATTGTGGTGCGGTGAGGGGGAGGCGACATAACCCGGCATTCGGCTCGGCAGCAATGAATGAGTTTGAGTAGTCGTTGGGCGTTGGGGGGGGAACCGTACGGTGAAATTCCTTGATGTTCTACAAGCTGATCCTAACTGGTACCAGAGTCTTGATAGATCAAAAAATGATCGATTATTAGCTGGTTTGGTATGTTTAGCTGTCCAGCTAAACATGCAATTAGAGCTAAGGTAATGCACGTACAGGAAGTTTTGCTGCTGCTCGATGCCTTGGTGTACACCCACGGCCGGAGCGTGCTGCACGGCGACATGAAGCCGAGCAACGTCATGTTGAGCGAGGAGGGCCTGCGTCTGTTCGATTTTGGCTTGGGCCTGGCCGAGGAAGGGCCCTCGCGGTACCTGCCGAACCTGAACCGTGAGCGCCTCAACGCCTGGACGCCAGGTTACGCGGCACCTGAGCTGCTTGAAGGTGCACGCCTGTCAGCGGGTGCCGATGTCTATGGTGTGGCTTGCGTGCTGTATGAACTGGCGAGCGGCCAACACCCGTTCCGACGGTTACCCGCCACCGAGGCCCGCGATGCCCGGTTGGAGCGCGGGCTCAAGGCACCGCGCCACCTGCCCAGGCGTTGCTGGCCGGCGCTGCGAATGGCGTTGGCGTTTGATCCGGGGCAGCGGCGTATTGGTGCGGCTCAGTTGCGTGATGCCTTGGGTGATGTTTCGTCTTGGTGGTGACATTCCCCTTGTGGGAGCGAGCTGTTCGCAATAGCGGTCTTGTCTGACCCGGTGATGTTGAAGGTGCCGCCGTCATCGCGAGCAAGCTCGCTCCCACAGTTTTTTCCGAGTTGTTCATAGGCATTGCGTTCACGCAAATCCCTTGTGGGAGCGAGCTTGCTCGCGAAGGCGGCAGTACGTTACACACCTAAATCCGGCCCTTCTCGATCTGAAGGTGTACGCGATCCGTGGCCAGAGATCGCTCCGTAGGGTGGCGCAGCCGACGTAAACCGGCTGATGCGGTTTTTTCCGGAGAAATGCGTCAGCCTGTTTTGGGGCGGCTTCGCCGCCCAGCGGGAGCAAGCTCCCTCGCCACGGGTTGGTGGTGTTGCGGCTATCGTGGGTCGACGTTATCCAGCGCTCGGTTCGCCAGCAATGAATTTACCTTTTCTGGAACAGCCAAGCGCGATCAATAAAAAAGCGTCGAGACATTACTGCCTTGACGCTTCGTTTTGTGCCCTTGTCCTTTGTCTACCCGTGCGCTCCGAGATGTATCGGCAGGCACATAGGGTCTTTACATAAGTTTTTTATCCAAAGTGTGACTGTACAGGCCGGGGTTTTTAAGTCCTTCTAAAAGGCTGTCACGCTCCGCTTTTAGTGGTGCTTTTTTCTCCTCACTGGCTCCACTTTGCAAATCGGCTTCTATTCGCTCCAATCTGGTTTTCGTGTTTTTTATCGCTATTTCTCGGGCTTCAGCCTGGGTATCCATTGCCTTGATGCACCAAGCCGAGAATTTTTTCTGGCCCTCATTCGGGTCTGGCAATAAAAGAGCCGACATGCACAATTGCTGTTCATCATCGGCAAGCACAACGTTATTAACAATCCCTTCGACTGTTTTTGCTATTTGTTGTATGTGGGCGTCTGATCGTTGGCTACCCATGCCAGTGGTTTCTATTTTTACCTTTATTTCTCCGTCTGCAATGACGCCTTTTGTATCGGCTATTGCGCTGTCGATAACGGTTCTATCGTCTTTCAGGTTTTTGATTTTTTCCGCCAGGTCCGATGCGGTTTGATCCATTTCCGAGGTATCGGCCTTGGCGTCCGCTTTTTTTGCGTCACTGATTTTTTTGTCTACGGCCGTCTTCTCTGTTTCCAGGGCAGAAATTCTATCGCTGACCTTTTCTCTCTCTGCTCTTTGTTCGGAAAGTGATTTTGTCGCTTCGGCCCGCCCACTTGTGGTGAGGGCTATTGGAGGGGCCTTCACCGTTCCTGTCAGTTGCTCAATCGCCAAAAGGGCCACTGTATTTTTTTGGAAGCGCCTCATGAGAAGGTCATATTGAGCGGCGCTTATCGCGCCAGACATGTAGCTCTCACACAAGCGATAGCCGAAATCACGGAGCAACTGGATGCTTTGTGTGCGTATGCCTGTGAATGCGGCTCCATCCTGCATGGCGAAAGCCAATTCACCGCTTGCCTTACCTGGATACCCCCCTTTTGCCGCCAACTCATAAGCAAGGGAGGCCATTGCATCGGGGCTGGGTTCTGCACAGACAAACACCCCGTTCTTTTTGTGCTCCTCCGAAACGAGCTTTCCGGTGGTGTCGTATTTTCTGGTTACGTTCTCATTGGGGGCTACCAGTATGGCTCTCTGTCGAATATCGCTCAGGGAGCTTTCCCCACGAGAAACATCAAAAGTTCGGTAGATGCTGTTCAGGTTGGCGCAGCCGGCGATAGACATAATGATGAAAGCTAATAAGGTCCCCTTCATGGCGCATGGCTCCCTTTGCTTGGCGATGATGGCACTCTGGTATAGCTCATGGAGTCGATGTCCGCGACTGAGCCGAGCAAAAGAATGTTGGGAGGCCAAGCCAAAGCGCATTTTTTTCGGCAAGCGGGGGCGGCTTCGCCGCCCAGCGGGAGCAAGCTCCCTCGCCACGGGGATTTGTGCTTAACCTGCGTGGCTGTACAAGATGTTGTAGAACGAGGTGTGCTCATCGTTGATCAAGGCCAGATCCTGCCCCGTGGGAATTTTTTCGAACAGCGCTTTGTCGACCCCCATCCGACGCCGGATGATCACCTCCAGCAATTGGCCAAACAACGCTTCATCACGGACGTGTTTTTTCAGTTTTAGAACGTCGCGAGGTTTGTCTTTCAGGATGTGAAAGGCGTAATTCATCACAACCATATTGGAGACGAACAGGTTTGCCGTTGACTGAAGCGGATTGACCGCATCGATCAACGCATCAAATATTTTTTTCGGGTCCTGAGCGTACGTGAGCAGAAATACATCGGGGTACATAAGCTCGCTGTGGCGATCATTGATCGCGAAGCGGTAATGAGTCTCGTCGGGCTCGGTGAGTAATCTGACGGTGCTTGTTTGAAAGGTTTTCAACGTACTGAGCAGTTCATGCTCTTTCCTGCTGTCGGCCTTGATCGTTTTGTAGACCCGATCAATCACATCCAGAAAAGCCACGGGCCCCAGCCCGTCGGTCGCCATCATCAGTTGATCGCCTTCGATGCTGAACCGGCGATAAGCCTCGTCATCAATGCTCAATTCGAAAAGCAGGAACCTGAGCATGTAGTTCCTCAGGTGCGCGTCCGCATCCAGGGCGCTTTTCTTCAAGCTGATCAGCTGGATCAGGTAGAAGAAAATAAAGTACTGCTTGTTGGTTCGTTGACGGTTGTCGATTTCAAGCAGGTAGCCAAAACGCGACAGGACCAGCAGCAGGGCGTAGCAGTCGGGTTCTGTGAAGCCGTTCTTCAACATGGCTTTTTCGAAAGCGCTGACGGAAAACAAATCATGCCAGCGGCTAACGCTGAAGGGCGCGCCATTGCGTTTTCTGGCGACAGCGGTCAGCAGCGCAGGCTCGTCTTCTTCGTAAAAAACAGCACCCAACGCCTTCGGATACGGCCGGACGTTCAGGAAGTTTTCAAGCTTGTAGGAGAGAAGATCGAATATGTCCATCTGGCGTTATCCGCAGGTCTTCCATTTTCCGTTCGGGCCTTTTTTCTCGACACGAAATGACGTAATGGTTTTATTGAATTTATCCAATAATCGGAAACCGATGCCTCTGGCCTTGGGCTCATTCGTCTTGGACAGCACGCCATCTTTCAGGCCCGTCTCTTTATAGTCAACGGTAGAGATGTCCTTGTGATTATTGAGCATGCTCACACCTTCGTTATTGACGGTGGCCACTACCCGATACTTCTCATTGCCTGGGTTGAATCCAGGGTTACTGTCCTGGTTGACCCACACCGCTTTCTCTCCTCGAATATTCGGAACCAGGCCACCTTTGCCCCCGTTGGCAGCCTTGGACGAGACGGTTTCGCTTTCGCCCATGTACCGGATAATCTCATTCTCTTTGAGCCCCAGCGGGTCGATCCAGGTAAATGGATTCGGTGCGTAGCGATAGAGATTCAGGCTTGCCGCCAGGCCCAACGGGTCGGGCGTGGTAAAGCGGCCTATGTCGGGATCATAGAAGCGGAAGGTGTTGTAGTGCAGGCCCGTTTCCCGGTCCAGGTACTGCCCCTGAAACCGCAGGTTCTGCTCTTCGATGTAGTACGGTTCACGGACTTCATCAGTGGTGTTGCCCCATACCTGGTAGCGAGCGTGCCATAGCGGATGGCCGTCACTTTCCGTCAAGGCTTGTGGCAAACCATTGGGGTCGTTGTGGTAATAGCGGATGCGTTGATGTTCATCGATGCCGTCGACGCGGGCCAAGGGTTCGTGACTGTCGCCGATGTAGAGGTACAGGCTGGTCAGGCTATTTTTATGTTCCTTGAGTAGCTGCAGGCCATCCCAGTCGAAACGCGTGCAGGCGATGAGACGTCCGTCGTCATCGTGTTCGGTTTTCTCAATCCTTCGGCCCAACGGGTCGTAGCGCATCCTGACGATGCTTTCACCGTCGGACTTGTGCGTTCTAACTTCAACCAGCCGATGATCCGAGTCGTAGCTGAACCGCTGCAGGCCATGCCGGCTGCTGCGCTTTTCAATCATTCGGCCAAAGCCATCGTAGCGATAGTGCTTATCCTGATAGCGCTTGAGTTGGTTGTGCGTAACCCGCCCACTTGTACCCGGTGAACTGTCGAGGAGATTGGCGGCGGCATCGAAGGAAAATGTTTCATTCTGGCTTTGCCGAGTGCCCTGGCTTGCCAGGATCCGGCCCGTCACATCGTAGTGCAGCAATTGGCGTTGTTGACCTGTTGGCAGCCGCTCAAGGCGCCCCACCAGGTGGTCACCAGGATCAAACTCGAAATGGGTCTGATCGGTGGCAGGGATCAACGCCGGTTGGCGGGTATGCCGACGTTGGCGGCTGCGTAAGCGCCCGCTACGGTCGTACTCACTCCGTGTGCTGATTTGGCCTTGGGTGCGTAGCACCTCTCGATGCAGCCGATCGCGTTCGAAGTCGCTGATGACGTGGCCGTCGAGGTTGATTTGGTGCAGATGACCACTGCCGTAGTACAAACGGTTGACCCAACGGCCATCGGGTAGGTGGGTCTGGATCAGGTTGCCGAGTTCATCGTAGTGATGCTTCAGAACACCTGCTGAACTCTGCTCCTCGATCAGATAACCCAGAGCGTCATAGGCAAAGCCCAGTCGTTGTTCGTTGCCGTCGTTATCGATGACCGTGGCTTCGATTAACTGATTCAACGGGCTATAGCTGTACCGGGACTGTCCATCCGGTGTGATTCGGGTTGTCAGCCGGCCAATGGCATCACGTTCTAACTGATGAACAAGGGGCTTTTCACTGGGCTGATGACCACCTCGCGGCGCGGCGACGGTTTCGACTCGCTTTACGTTGTTGAGAGCGTCGTACGTGTAGCCCTTGGCGCTGCCATCAAGGTTGCGCTGTTCGGCCAACCGATCCCCTGCATCCCAGGCAAACCGGTAGCTTTCGCCATTCTCGTTGGTCAGCGCTTGCAGCCGGCCGAAGCTGTCGTAGACAAACTGCACCTGCCGGCCCTGGGCGTCGGTGCGTTGGCGGACCTGGCCGCGGCGGTTGTGTTGGTAGAGCGTGGTGTGCCCGGCCGGGTCGGTGTAGCCGGTGAGCTGGCCGGCGGTGTCGCGCTGGTAGCGCTCGGTGCGGCCGTCCGGCAACTGGCTGCCGAGCAAACGCCCCTGGGCGTCGTAGCTGAATTGGGTGCGTTCGCCGAGGGCGTCGGTGATGGTCTGCAGGTAACCGCGGGCGTCGTAGCTGAAGCGCGTCGGGTAACCCGAGCAATCGACGTGTTCCACCAATTGGCCGAACGGGCTCCAGCGCAGTTTTTTGCTTTTGCCGGTGGCGTCGATGATTTCCACGACCTGGCCGTGGGCGTCGTGGCGATAGCGGGTGACGTGGCCCAGCGGGTCGATTTGCGCTGTGCAGTTGCCGCGTTGATCGTAGCGGTATTTCCAGCTGTGGCCGGCGGGGTTGGTGTCCACCCGCGGCAGGGCCCAGTGTTCGAGCCAGAGGGTGGATTCGCTGCGGCCCAACGGGTCGGTTTCGCTGATCAGGTTGCCAGCGTCGTCGTAGTTGAATTGGTACTGGCCGCCTTGTGGATTGGTGGCGCTGAGCAACTGGCGTTCGTCGTTCCATTCGAACAGCCAGGTCTGGCCGAGGTTGTCGGTGTATTGGGTGATCTGGTGCTGGCTGTTCCACTGCCGGGTGCTGACGCGTTGCAGGCTGTCGCTGATGCGGGTGATGCCGGCCTCGAGGTCATAGTCGAACTGGTAGGTGTCGCCTTCGTCGGTCCAGTGCCGGACCACGCGCCATTCCTGGTCGTCGATCAGGGCCCATTCGTAGAAGCAGTGCAGGCCGGTGGGCAACTGGTGCTCGACCATCCGTTGCCCGGCGTCGTAGCGGAAACGCCGTTGCACCTGGCCGCTGGCGTCGCGCACTTCGGCGAGGGTGTTGGCCGCGTCGTAGGCGTAGCTGACCAGCACCTCCCGCGTTTGGTCGGGGTAGAGGCGCTCGATGTGGGTGACGCGTTCGCCTGCGCGGATCAGCTCGACGTGCACCAGGTCGAAGGTGTCGCGCAGCCGTACCAGGCGTCCGGCGTCGTCGTAGTCGAGGTGGATGCGGTTGTCGTTGCGGTCGCCCAGTTGGCTCAGGCGCAGGTGTGAGGGGTTGGCGGGTGAAGGTTCGAACAAACGGTACAGGCCGTTTTCGCTTTCGATCAGCAGTTGCCCGTTCACATGGCGGCGCACGGCCAGGCCTTCGCCGGCGCTGAACACCGCGCCGCCCAAGGGGATGGAGCCCATGTCGATGGGCCGGCCCTGTTCGTCGGTGTAGACCAGGGTTTCGCCGCCCTCGGGGTGGCGCTGGATTTCCACCTGCACTTCGTAGGCGACGCTCCAGCCGGCGCCGAACAGACTGTCGTGGCGTTCGTCGCGGCTGTTGTAGACGCGCTGCCAGTCAATCGGCAGGATGCCGGGCAAGACGAAATCCAGGTCCTCGTCAGCGCCCAGCACCTTGGCCCCGGTGGCGGCATGCACTGGGTTCGACGAACCCATGGCCGCATTGGCGGCCGCGTTCGCCGCGCTGCTGGCGGCCATGGACACCGCGCCGCCCACCAGCATGCACGGCAGTTTGCTGAAGAACTTGCCCTTGCCGCCCTTGAGCATCAGCAGTGCGGTGACCGCCAGGCCCACGCCCGGGGTCTTGCCGCTGCGAATCTCGCGCACCACCACCGAGCCGCCGCCAATGGTCACGTCAGGGGAAATCAGCCCAGCCGACACCACCGTGGCATCGCAGGTGCTGCGGTCGCCGCTGCGCACGGCGGGCTGGCCGTTGATGGTGACCTTCTCCGAACCTTCGGCCATGAACTGCGGTGGCATGGGTGGGTGCTTGGTGCAGATCACCAGGTCTTCCGGTCGGGTCTCCGTACCGGGGGCGGGCGAGGCGACAGTGGGGCGCCACATTTGCGAGAAGAAACTCCCGGCCATGTCCAGGTAACTGGGTTCTTCTTCCGGCTCGGGCATTTCCAGTTCGGTGCCGGCCGGCGCCACATGGGAAAACACCGCACCGGCCGCCCGGGCCGAGGGGATGTTGTTGGTGAAGGTGTCCTTGGAGCCGGTGAGGATGTTGGCCTGCACCGTGGGCGGAAAGAGGGCGTTGCCGATGCCCTCGCATAAATTGCTCAGGCCTTTGTCGGCCCCGGTCTTGCTCATGGCCAGGCCGACGATGGTGCCCACCACCAGGCCCAGGACGAAGCAACCCAGGCCGCCGGTAACCACGGTAATGCCCGTGGCCGCGACCACGGCGGCGGTCGCCAGGGCGGTGATCGCGATGTTGGCCGCCACCTCCAATACACCGCCCAGGATGTCGGCCATCATCGAGGTGTGGTTGAGTGCATCGCCCAGGCGGGCGGCCCAGAGCGCGTCAGACATGCACGTTGCTCAGACGGGTAGGGTGGCTGGGGAGGGTGTGTTCAAGCAGTTGGATGCCTTCCATTGCATCTGTCCTTGTGGGTTAGGGCATGCTCATCAGGGCCATTCTCAGGCGCTTGATCAGTTTCGGGGTCTTGAGGCAATCGGCCGGGCGTTTGTTGCCCAGGGCGGGCACTGTCTGTTCCAGCCACCATAAGCCTTCCTTGAGCCCCCTTTTGCCGTAGAGCACCACGGCCATGTCGAGGTTGTCATCCATGGCCTTGGCCAGCGCGCGGGCGTTGTCGTCGAGGTAGTCCTCTTCGTACAACCGCACGAAATGCTGCCAATCGGCGTCGCCGACGTATTCGTCTTCCAGTCCCATTTTAAAAACCTGCAAACGAAATCAAGTTGCTGCCGGTCGGGTTTCGCGCCGACGGCGCCAGGATCCCATCATAACCATTAGCCTTGGCCCAGGCGCCGATTTGATGGGTCTGGGTGTATTTGTCGCCGGTAATGCTCTTGAGGGAGACCCCCAATTGTTTGCGCACATCGGCCCGGGTCAGGTCCAGGACGTTGTTGAGCTGCACTTTCTTGCTGACCAGCACCCGTGTGGACAGGTCCACGCCCCAGTGATTGACTTCGCCCATGGCTGTCTTGCGTGAGTTGGCGCCATAGACACCGCCCAGGCCGGGGGCGGTGTAACGGTGCCTGGAGGCGACGTTCCACTTGTGCGCCGTCCAAGTCGTGCTGATCCGCCCCGGCTCTTCAAAGCGATACACCGTTCGGTTGACCTTGCGACCCTTGGGCGGCGTCGAGCATTTCATCAGCCCGAAGGGGTCGATCCAACTCACCGGGTTCGGCGCGTACTGGTAGAGGTTCAGCCCACCGGCTAGGCCGATCGGGTCCGGTGTGGTGAAGCGGCCGATGTCCGGGTCGTAGAAACGCAGGGTGTTGTAGTGCAGCCCGGTTTCGCGGTCCAGGTATTGGCCCTGGAAGCGCAGGTTCTGCTCTTCGATGTAATACGGTTCGCGCAGCTCTTCGGCGGTGTTGCCCCACACTTGGTAACGGGCTCGCCAGAGTGTGTGGCCGTCGGCTTCCGAGAGCTGTTCGGGGAGGCCGTTGAAGTCGTTGTGGTAGTAGCGGACCTTCTGCTGATCACCCAGGCCGTCGACCCTCGCCAGGGGTTCGTGGCTGTCGTCGGCGTAGATGTAGAGGCTGGTCTGGCTGTCGCGGTGTTCCTGCAAAAGTTGCAGCGCATCCCAGGTGAAACGGGTGCGGCTGAGCAGCGTGGCGTTGCGGTCGTACTCGGCTTTTTCGATGCGTCGACCCAACGGGTCATAGGTCATTTTTACGACCGAGCCGTTATCGTTGCGCACTTCCACCAGGCGTTGTTCGGCATCGTAGCGAAAACGCTGGACGCCACGTCGGGCGCTGCGTTTTTCCACCATGCGACCGAAACCGTCATAGCGGTAGCGCTTGTCCTGGTAGGTCAACAAGCGGTTATGCGCGACCTGGCCTGTGCCCAGGCCGTCCAGCAGGTTGGCGGCTGGGTCATAGGCAAAGCTTTCACGCTGGCCTTGAAGGTTGTCCTGGCTGGCAAGGATGCGGCCGGTGGCGTCATAGTGCAGTAACTGGCGATGGGACGCTTCGGGCTGGCTGTCGAAGCGCTCCACCCGTTGATCGCTGGCGTCATAGCCAAACAGCGATTGCGCCACAGGCTGCAGCAGCGTGGATTGACCCTGTTGCCGCCGCTGGCGGGCCCGCAGGCGGCCACTGCGGTCGTATTCGCTGCGGGTGCTCTGGCGCCCCTGGGTACGCAGCACTTCGCGGTGCAGGCGGTCGCGCTCGAAATCGCTGATGACCTGGCCGTCGAGGTTGATCTGGTGCAGGTGACCGCTGCCGTAGTGCAGGCGGTTCAGCCAACGACCGTCGGGAAGCAGCGTCTGGTTCAGGTTGCCCAGTTCGTCATAGCGATGTTCGAGGTTCCCCGCCCAGCCTTGCTCGGTAATCAATTGCCCCAGGGCGTCGTAACGCAAGCCCAGGCTTTGTACTTCACCGGTCTGGCTGGTGAAGGTGATCGCGTTGACCTGGTCGAGCGCGTCATAGCGGTACTCGGTGCGCCCGTCTGCGGTGACTTTCGCCACCAGTCGCCCCATCGCATCGCGCTCCAGCTCATGAATGATGGGGGCTTGGGGGGCGAGGTCCAGGTCAGTGCTGCCAGGCACCGCGAGCGCTTCCACGCGGGTGACGTTGTCCAGCGGGTCGTAGGCGTAGCGCTTGAGGCTGCCGTCCAGGCTGTGTTGGGCGGTCAAGCGGTCGGCGGCGTCCCAGGCGAACCGGTAGCGCTCACCGTTTTCGTTGGTCAGGGCCAGCAGGCGCCCGTAGTTGTCGTAGCTCAGCTCCACCCGGCGACCATGGGCGTCGGTGCGCACCTGCAGTTGACCGCTTAGGGTGTGTTGGAAAGTTGTCGTATGCCCGGCCGGATCGCTATAGCTGATCAACTGTCCGCTTGCGTCACGCTGATAGTGCTCGGTGCGCCCGTCCGGCAGTTGCTTGCTCAGCAGTCGACCCTGGTCGTCGTAGCTGAAAAGCGTCCGCTCTCCCAGTGCGTCGGTGCTGCTGAGCAACAGCCCTCGCTCGCAATAGCTCAACCGTGTGGTGTAACCGGAACAATCGGTGTGTTCGCTGAGTTGCCCAAGCGCCGTCCAGCGCATGCGCTTGCTTTTGCCGGTGGCGTCGATGACCTCCACCACTTGGCCGTGGGCGTCGTGGCGATAGCGGGTGACGTGGCCCAGCGGGTCGGTTTCGCGAATGCGGTTGCCCCGCGCGTCATAGCGGTATTGCCAGGTATTTCCTGCGGCATCGGTTTCAGCCAGGGGCAAGGCCCAGTGTTCGAGCCACAGGGTTGACTCGCTGCGCCCCAGCGGGTCGCGGGTTTCGCAGAGGTTGCCCGCTTCGTCATAGCTGAACTGATGTTGTCCGCCGTTGGGATCGGTCGCCCCCAGCAACTGGCTTTCGTCGTTCCACTGGAAGGTCCAGGTGCGACCCAGCGCGTCGGTGTTTTCGGTAATCTGATATCGGGTATCCCAGCGACGGGTGCTGATGCGCTGCAAACCGTCGGTGATGCGCGTGGTCCCGGCGGCCAGGTCGTAATCGAAGGTGTAGGCGTCGCCCGCGTCGGTCCAGTGGCGAACCACGCGCCATTCCAGGTTTTCAACCAACGCCCATTCATAGAAACAGCGAAGCCCGGTAGGCAGTTGGTGTTCCACCATTCGCCGCCCGGCGTCGTAGGCGTAGCGACGTTTTACCTGGTCGTTGGACTGACGGACCTGCGCCAGATCGCCCTGGCCGTCGTAGCCATAGTGCATCAGCACTTCCCGGCGTTGATCGGCATAGAGGCGGTCGATCCGGCTGACCCGTTGTGGCCAGCGCTCGTCATACGCCAGTGCGATGCGGGTCAGGTCGAAGGTGTCACGCAGTTGCGCCAGGCGTCCGTTATCGTCGTATTCCAGGTGGATACGGTTGTCGTTGCGGTCACCCAGTTGGTTCAGGCGCAGCAGCGCTGCATTGGCTGGCGTGGGTTCGAACAAGCGGTACAGCCCGTCCGCGCTCTCTATCAGCAACTCGCCGTTGGCATGCCGGCGCACGCTGAGGCCTTCACCGGCACTGAACACGGCACCGCCCAGGGGGATCGAGCCCATGTCGATGCGTCGGCCCTGTTCGTCGCTATAGACCAGGGTTTCGCCGCCGTCTGGATGGGGCAGGATTTCGACGCGCACCTCGTAGGGCACGCTCCAACCGGCACCGAACAATCCGTCGCGGCGTTCGTCGCGGCTGTTGTAGAAGCGTTGCCAGTCGATCGGCAAGATGCCGGGCAGGACGAAGTCCATCTCCTCGACATCGCCCAACACTTTGGCCCCGGTGGCGGCGTGCACGGGGTTCGACGAGCCCATCGCGGCGTTGGCCGCGGCGCCCATCGCGCTACTGACCGCCATCGACGCCGCACCGCCGACCAACATGCAGGGCAGGTTACTGAGGAATTTACCCTTGCCGCCCTTGAGCATCAGCAGCGCCGTGACCGCCAGCCCGACGCCCGGGGTCTTGCCGCTGCGGATCTCGCGCACCACCACCGAACCGCCACCGATGGTCACGTCAGGTGAAATCAGCCCGGCTGATACCACGGTCGCATCGCAGGTGCTGCGGTCGCCACTGCGCACGGCGGGCTGGCCGTTGATGGTGACTTTGTCCGAGCCTTCGGCCAGGAACTGCGGCGGCATCGGCGGGTGTTTCATGCAGGTGATCATGTCCAGCGGCTTGGGCACGGCACCGGGCGCGGGCACGGCGACGGTGGGACGCCACATCTGCGAGAAGAAATTCTCGGCCATGTCCAGGTAGCTGGGTTCGGCTTCGGGTGCTTCAAGTTCGGTGCCGGCCGGCGCGACATGGGACTCGATCGCCCCGGCGGCGCGGGCGGCAGGGATGTTGTTGGTCAAGGTGTTGGTGGAGCCGGTGAGGATGTTGGCCTGCACCGTGGGCGGGAAGAGGGCGTTGCCGATGCCCTCGCAGAGGTCGCTTAGCCCCTTGTCGGCCCCGGTCTTGCTCATGGCGAGGCCGACCACGGCGCCCACCACCGCGCCGAGCAGGAAGCAACCCAAGCCGCCAGTGGCAACGGTAATGCCCGTGGCCGCGACCACGGCAGCCGTCGCCACCGCGGTGATCGCAATGTTCGCGGCCACTTCCAGGACGCCGCCGAGGATATCGGCCATCATCGAGGTGTGGTTCAGCGCGTCGCCTAGCCGAGCGGCCCAGAGTGCGTCAGACATGCAGGGTGCTCATCAAGCCTGAACGTCGAACAGCAGCGAACCCTTGATCGTTGCCCAATGCGCCGCTTCGGCATCGCCCAGTTTCTCGGCTTTCACGTAGCTCAGGGCAAGCATTTTGCGGGTGCCGGGCAGCACCAGGGCCAGCTGGAACTGGAAGACCTTTTCATTGCCCTTGTTGAACTGGCTGCGCAGTTCGATGGCTTCGACTTCCTGATTGGCGCCTACGCGCACGGTGGCGCCCGGTTGGCAGCGCAGGTCCTGGACCTGTTTTTCCAGGCGCTTGAGCTGGTCGTCGAGGTTGCTTTGCAGGGTCTCGCCCTCGGCCAGCAAGCTGCGGCTGACGATCAAGGATGTGCCCAGTTCGGGGAACTTGAGGATGTTGATTGTTGCGTCCAGCAATTCGCTGGGCGGCAGCTGGAACTGGAATTCATTGAGGCGGTAAGTCATGGCGCGAAAATCTCGAGGTTAGCCCTTGGGTGCAGGGAACGCGGCTTGGATGTTGGCGTCGATGCTGCCCTTGACGCCCTGGCCGTCCGGCGTGGCTCCGGGGCCGCCACCGTTGTTCAGGTGCAGCACGCCGCCGGTGTTGAACTCGGCATCGCCGCTGGCGTAGAAGCTGATCTGTACGCCGGTCAGGTTGATCTGGCCGCTGGCGTTGAGCTCCAGGATGCTTTCGCCACATACCAGGCGCAGGTTTTCGCCCACTTCAATCACGTAGCTCTGGCTGATGCTGTCGGTCTTGCGCTGGCCGACGGAGAGGATGTCCTCCTGCTTGACGATGCGCAGGCGGTTGTTGCCGATGGTCACCGTCTCGTTGTGGCCGATGCTCTTGTTGCGGTCATGGCCCACCGAATGGCTTTCATCCACCTCGACCACGATGTCCTGGTTACGCTCGGCGTGGATGTACAGTTGCTCGGCGCCTTTCTTGTCTTCCATGCGGATTTCGTTGAAATTCGCTGGCGTGCCGCCCTTGCTCGAACGGCTTTTCATGCCGCTCTGGGTGGCATTGGCGGGCAAGTCATAGGGCACGGTCTGTTCGGCGTTGTAGACGCGACCGGTGATGATCGGCCGATCCGGGTCGCCTTCGAGGAAACTGACGATCACTTCCTGGCCAATTCGCGGGATCTGCATCGAGCCCCAGTTTTTCCCGGCCCATGCCTGGGACACGCGAATCCAGCACGAGCTGTTTTCGTTGGATTGGTCGTGACGGTCCCAGTAGAAATGCACCTTCACCCGGCCGAACTGGTCAGTCCAGATTTCCTCGCCCTTGGGACCCACCACTAACGCAGTCTGCGGGCCTTTGACGATAGGGCGATGGGTGATGGGCAGTGGCCGATAGCTTTGCTGGGCGTCGATACAGATCAGGCTGCTTTCGAACTGCGCCGAAGGCGCGCCACCGCCGGTTTCGCCGCTTTCCTGGGAAATGTAGTAGCGGGCGCCGACGATCAGGTATTCGCGGTTCTGGTCCTGGCGGGTGAAGCCGGTGAGGCTGAACAGATGCCCCGAGCCCAGGCCCCGAGCGTTACCGGCCAGCTCGACCTGTTCGTGCTGGGTCTGCAAGGCTTCGATGCGGGTGCGGGCGTAGTGTTCGCCGTCCTGGCTCTGCACGTAGGTGCCAGGGTAGTCGTACAGGGGATAGTCGCCGGCCGTGTGCGGGCGGGGCATGGCCGAGCGCACGTCGATGCGCGCACTCGGGCGCTGGAAGTCGTAGTCGTTGAGCTCCAGAGAGCCGGGCTGGACTTCCTGGGCCAGGTGCCAGTTGTGAATGTGGTCACGCTCGCGCTGCTGCTCGTTCTTCGGGTAGTACGGTACTGAGCCGTAGCCGGGGGCCGTGGTGTGGGCGCCATAGGCATCGGCCAGCACCAGCACATGCCGGCCCTGCTCATGGCGGAAGAAGTAGTAGATGCCTTCCTGTTCCATCAAGCGGCTGACGAAATCGAAGCTGGTCTCGCGATACTGCACGCAGTATTCCCACTCGCGATACGTCTGGCTCAAGGCGTCTTCGAAATCGGAAAAGCCCAGGTCGCGGAACACCTGCTTGATGATCTGCGGGATGGTCAGGTTCTGGAAAATCCGGCAATCGGAGGTGCGGGTCAGCAGCCAAAACCACGGGCGCAGGGTGGCCTGGTAACTGGCGAACTGGCCCTGGTCGACGTTCTGGCTGAAACGGGCGACGATGCCATGGAAATAACGCTCGCCACCGCCATCGAGTTGCAGGCTCACGCACATGGGCTTGCCGAGCACCTGATTGAGGTCGATGGCGTTGTCCAGCGAGTGCAGCTGCAGCTCATAGTTGAACAGCCGCCCCAGTTCTTCGCCGCCGCCCATGTCCTTGAGCAGCAGTACCTCAGGTCCCAGGGGGCTGGTGATCTTGGCCAGGCGTGAGGCTTGGTTGAATAACATCGCTCATCTCATCGTTGTAATGGCTGCGCCGCTGATTGCCTGAAGACACCGGACGCACTGTGGGAGCGGGCTTGCTCGCGAAAGCGGTGTGTCAGCCAACATTAATGTCACTGACAGATTGCCTTCGCGAGCAAGCCCGCTCCCACACTTGATCCGGTTCCTATCAGGTCAGGCCGCGTCGCTGAAATCGTACTGCAATTCGTTGTCCACCGCGCTGATCCGCACGCCGGCTAAGGCCTTGCCTTCGAGCATGCGGGTCAGGAACTCGCGGCTCATGTCCGGCAGCAGGCTGTTGGTCAGGATGGTGTCGATCATACGCCCGCCGCTCTCGGTTTCGGTGCAACGCGAGACGATCAAATCGATCACCGCGTCGTCGTAGTCGAAGGCCACTTTGTGGGTGCTCTCCACGCGCTTCTTGATGCGGTTGAGTTGCAGGCGGGTGATGGCCTTGAGCATCTCGTCGCTGAGCGGGTAGTACGGGATCGTCACCAGGCGGCCGAGCAGGGCCGGCGGGAAAATCTCCAGCAACGGCTGGCGCAAGGCCTTGGCGATTTCTTCCGGCTCGGGCACGTTCTGCGGATCCTTGCAGACGTCGGCGATCAGTTCGGTGCCGGCGTTGGTGGTCAGCAGGATCAAGGTGTTCTTGAAATCGATCACCCGACCTTCGCCGTCCTCCATCACGCCTTTGTCGAACACCTGGAAGAAAATTTCATGCACGTCCGGGTGGGCTTTTTCCACCTCGTCCAGCAGCACCACACTGTACGGTTTGCGCCGCACGGCTTCGGTCAGCACGCCGCCTTCGCCGTAGCCGATGTAGCCCGGTGGCGCGCCCTTGAGGGTGGACACGGTGTGGGCTTCCTGGAACTCGCTCATGTTGATGGTGATGACGTTCTGCTCGCCGCCGTACATGGCTTCGGCCAGGGCCAGGGCGGTTTCGGTCTTGCCCACGCCGGAGGTGCCGGCGAGCATGAACACGCCAATCGGCTTGCTCGGGTTGTCGAGGCCGGCGCGGGAGGTCTGGATGCGCTTGGCGATCATCTGCAAGGCATGGTCCTGGCCGATGATGCGTTTTTTCAGGTGCTGGTCGAGGTTGAGCACGGTTTCCAGTTCGTTGCGGGCCATGCGGCCCACCGGGATACCGGTCCAGTCGGCGACCACCGAGGCCACGGCCTGGTAATCCACGGTGGGCAGGATCAGCGGGGTTTCGCCTTGCAGGGCGGTCAGGCGCTGTTGCAGGTCCACCAGTTTCTCGCGCAGGGCGTGGCTGGCTTCGCTGCCGTCCTCGCTGTCCACCACGCCGACGCGCTCGCGCAGGGTGGCGCGGGTGGCGAGCAGCTCGTCCACCAGGGTTTTCTCTTCGGCCCAGCGGCTTTCCAGCTCGGCCAGGCGCTCGCGTTCGGCGCTCAGCAGGCTTTCGCTGTGGGTCTGGCGAGTGCCGATGACCACGCCAATCGCGTGCTCACGGGCGATGATTTGCAGCTCGGTTTCCAGCGCTTCGATGCGCCGACGGCTGTCGTCCACTTCGGCCGGCACGGCGTGCAGGCTGATGGCGACGCGGGCGCAGGCGGTGTCCAGCAGGCTCACGGATTTGTCCGGCAGCTGGCGCGCGGGAATGTAGCGGTGGGACAGCTTGACCGAGGCTTCCAGGGCTTCGTCGAGGATCTGCACCTGATGGTGTTTTTCCATGGTCGAGGCTACGCCGCGCATCATCAGCAGGGCTTTGTCTTCCGACGGCTCGGCCACTTGCACCACTTGGAAACGGCGGGTCAGGGCCGGGTCTTTTTCGATGTGTTTCTTGTACTCGGCCCAGGTCGTGGCAGCCACGGTGCGCAAGGTGCCACGGGCCAGGGCCGGCTTGAGCAGGTTGGCCGCGTCGCCCGTGCCGGCGGCGCCACCGGCACCCACCAGGGTGTGGGCTTCGTCGATGAACAGGATGATCGGCTTGGGCGAAGCCTGGACGTCTTCGATGACCTGGCGCAGGCGCTGTTCGAATTCGCCTTTCATGCTCGCGCCGGCCTGCAACAGGCCCACGTCGAGGCTGCGCAGTTCCACGTCCTTGAGGGCCGGCGGTACGTCGCCGGCGACGATGCGCAGGGCAAAGCCTTCGACCACGGCGGTCTTGCCCACACCGGCTTCACCGGTGAGGATCGGGTTGTTCTGCCGGCGGCGCATGAGGATGTCCACCAGTTGGCGGATCTCTTCGTCACGGCCGACGATCGGGTCGAGCTTGCCGCTGCGGGCCTGCTCGGTGAGGTCGACGGTGAAGCGCTTGAGGGCTTCCTGCTTGCCCATGGCGCTGGGGGCCATGGCGCCGCTGGCTTCGCCCGGCACTGCACCGGCATTGAAGCCGTCGCTGGCGGTCAGGGCGTTTTCCGGCGAGTCGCCGACGTATTCGTCAAACCGCTCGCTCAGGGCTTCGACCTTGACCTTGTCGAACTCCGACGACAGGCCCAGCAACGCGTGGCGCAGGCTCGGCGTCTTGAGGATGCCCAGCACCAGGTAACCGGTGCGCACCTGGCTTTCGCCGAACATCAGGCTGCCGTAGACCCAGCCGCGTTCCACGGCTTCTTCGACGTGGGAGGACAGGTCGGTGATCGACGTCGAACCCCGTGGCAGGCGGTCGAGGGCTTCGGTGAGGTCACGGGCCAGGCGCGCCGGCTCGATGTTGAACTGGCGGATGATGCGATGCAGGTCCGAGTCCTGCAGTTGCAGCAACTGGTGAAACCAGTGGGCCAGTTCCACATAAGGGTTACCGCGCAACTTGCAGAACACGGTGGCGGCTTCGATGGCTTTGTAGGCCACGCTGTTGAGTTTGCCGAACAACGCGGCGCGACTGATTTCACCCATGCTCATGGCTCCTTGAGGTCTGTGAGGTGTTGGCCTGTTCGGCGTAATGCCGGGCCAGTATTAAATCGTTGGCATCTGTTTCGGGGCGGCCCAGCCAGGTATTGAACCCCAGGCGGAAACGACCGTTGAGTTGCAGTGCCGGGACTTCGGGCTGTTCCAGGACCAGGTTCAGGTCCCAGTCCAACTCATGGCCCAGGTATTCGGCGACCCAGGCCACCAGCTCGTTGAACGGTTGGCTGCCGGGCAGCATGCCCATGTAGTCAACGAGCTTGAGTGGCCCCAGGCGAATGCGAAATTTGTGCTGGCGATCCCACACGAAGCGGCCCAGGCAGAAGTCCACGCCCAATTGATGAGCGCTGACCCCGACGCGGCTGCGTTCGGGCAGCTCCAGCCATTGGCCGACGTATTCTTCGATCTCCACCGGCAGGCCGAAGTACTCGCTGAGAATCGCCTTCAAACCGTCCGGGTAACGGGTTTGCGCCGACAGGTGGCCGCTGTAGTGCAGCTTCGCCGTGTCGGGGATCAGCCCCTGGTTGAGCAGGCTCGGCATGCCCCGGCCGCTGAGCGCCGCCAGGCGCGCCGACCAGTAGTCATCGTCCGGGCGGTCATGGCTGACGGTCGGCCGTGCTTCGGCCCAGGCCCGGTAGAACAGGCTGAGCAGGCGATGGTGAAACACATCGAGGAAGCGCTTGCTGGTACTGTCGGCGTTGTTGCGCTGGCGTTCGCGCACGTATTCGGTGATGTGCAGCGGCATCGGGCCGTTGGGGCCGCCGAGGCCGAAGAAGAATTGCTCCAGGCGCGCCGGCGTACCGTCGCCGCCCGGTTGCACCGAGGCGAGGGTGGCCGGAGCGAAGGTGCAGTCGGCTTGTTGCCCGAGGCGCAACGGGTCATCGGCCAGGCGCAGGGAATGGCCCAGGCGCGGCAGCTCGGGGGATTCGCACTCGATGCGCCGCAACGCCTGGAAGAAGTCGTATTCCCAGGGTTCCTGGTGCATCGCTTCCAGGGTACTCACAGGGTCGGACGACGTCCGGGCTTGGCTTTCCATCGCATGATCTCGCCGCGTTCGGTGGTACGGATCACCGTCTCGGTAAAACTGTTGATCGACACGTAGCGTGCCAGGAAGCGTTCGAACACCGCACCGAGCAGGAACACCCCGGTGCCGCGAAACGCGTTTTCATCGAATTCCAGGGTGATCTCCAGGCCCCGACCGAACACGATCGGGCCGGGCATCGGCAAGCGCCGGGTGCAAGCCTTGCTGCTGACTTCCCGCAGGCCTTCGATCTGCAATTGCAGCGCCGCGTCGTTGCTGTCGCCGTACAGGCGCAGCAGTTCACGCAGGGCGGCGGCGCCTTGGCCTTGTTCGCTCAACGACAAGTAGTTCAGCGACAACTGGCTGATCAGCCGCCAGGCCTTGGCATCGTGGGCATGGCTGGCCCGTGGGCGACTGGGACCTGCCACGCAACGCACGGCGCCAACCGGTGCACTGTCGGCCAGGGTGAAGTCGGTCTTGCCGTTGCCCACGCCCATGAACAGCGGCAGGTCGCGGTTGGTGCACAACGCCGTCACGCCCAACTGGCGCAGGTCGTGGCGGTAGGGCGCTTGCTGGCTGTCCACCAGGCTGACGAAGGTTTCGCTGCCGATGTAGGTCGAGCGCGGGCCGTTGCGCCGTTGGTCGCTGGACAGCACGCGCGGTTCGCGGCGCACGGTGTAGTAGGCCTGGTCGCGGCCATAGCGGGACGGATCGCGCACGGCGTAGAACGGCAAGAACGGCTGCTCCGGCCCCGTGCCGTGGCCGGTGAGGCCGCTGAGCGAATGCACTTCGAAATCCATCGGCCGGGTGCGGTCGGCGATCACGTGGTGTTCGTTGACCCGCTCCGACAAGTGAATGCGATCCAGGCGCTTGGGGAACAGGTTGATGGCCGGGGTGCAGAACGGCAGGAACTGCGAAGCGCCGACGCTGCCCTCCAGGCTTGGATCGTGACGGTCGAACAGCACGATCAACTCCAGTTCCTGGCCGTCGCAGCGTTTGACCGCGCGGCTCAACTGGGTGAAGTCGACAAACAGGAAACGGTGGGGCAGGGCGAAGTATTCCTGCAACAGGCGATAGCCCTGGAAGGCCCGGGACACCACCGGCAGCGCGGCGTCGGCATCGTCGAAGCCGCGCGAGCGCAACGCATCCTGGGGCAGCCGCTCCACCCAGTCGCCGCCGGGCTTGCGGGCGAACACCGCGCAGGCATTGCCCAGCAGTTGTTCGTAGAGGCGGAAGGGCTGTTCGTCGGCGCCGCTCAAGTACAGCGGCAGGTTGTCCAGGGCCAGGCTGTTGAACGGCAGTTCGGCGCCGGTGCGCAGTGTGATGCGCAGCCCGGCCTTGGCCTTGGGCTCGCTGGCGGCCAGGCGCCCGAGCACCACGGACGGGTTGCCGAAGTATTCGGCCTGGCTGACCTGCAACGGCCACAACGTCACCGCGTGGGCGGTGCGGTACTCGCAGCAGGTCTGGGTTTCGCGACCCAGGGCGGCGCGCAGGACGGTATCGCGGGGCAGCGGGAAGCCACTGCTCAGCGAGCCTTCGTCCGGGTCGGCCTGCATCTGCACCACGGTCATCGACGGTGTCGGCGCCAGGTAATGGGGGTAGGCGATTTCCAGCAGGTTGTGGGTGAAGGTCGGGTACTCGGCGTCGAGCTTGAGCTGCACCCGCGCCGTCAGGTAGGCGAAGCCTTCCAGCAGGCGCTCGACATACGGGTCGGCGCAGTCCATGCCGGACAACGTCAGCCGACTGGCGATCTTCGGGTATTCCTTGGCGAACTCCGCCGCGCTTTCGCGCACGTGGTGCAGTTCCTGGTTGTACAGCTCCAGCAGGCGCGGGTTCATGAGCGTCTCCGCTGGTCGGCGTTGACCACGCGCACATGGCCGGTTTCCAGGTCCAGGTCGGTCTGCAGCATCAGGCGCAGGGGCACCGGTTGGGCCCAGAGGTCGCCCTCGATCTCGAAACTCAAGGCGTTGTGGTTCATCTCGGCGGTCGCCCGGGCTCGTACCCGCAGGGTGTGGCGCAGGATGCGCGGTTCGAAGGTGGCAATGGCCTGGTGGATCAAGGTTTCCAAGGCCGAGACATCGACGTTCGACGCGCTGTTGCCGGCCAGTGCCGGCAGGCCGAAATTCACCACCGAGGTACCCGCGGGGGTGTGCAGCGTGGCATCGGCGTCGAGCAATGACGTGGTGTTGAGCAGCCACGCCAGGTCACGCAGCACCGAGGCTTTCAATTGGGTCAGGGACAGCACGCGTTTGTCGGCGCTTTCCTTGGGGTTGGTCGGATCGTCGTCGGTCAACCGGTCCAATAGGGAGGGCTGGAGGCGATCGCGGGTGGCGATTTCGGTTACCACGTAAAGGGTGCCACGTACATTTTCTGGTCTCCGCCGGAGCCGCAAGCTGCATACAGGCTGACCGTTCCCGCCTCAAAACCTTCCGGCATCTGACGAATAGCCTGCATTTTGCTCAGACAATCGCGGCTGGGGGCGGGCATGTGTTCGCTGCGCCAGACCGCAAAAATCGGGATGTTGTTGAACATTTCCACGCGCAGTTTCTGCTGTTTATCCAAGCTGAAGCCGCACGGCCATTCCATGTCCAGCTTCATGCGACTCTGGTCGGGTTTGACCAGCGTGCATTGGCCCTGATCGTCAACCAGGCTGAGTGACTGGCCCTCGAAAACCGCCTGGGTCGTTGGCGCCCCGGCATGCTCGGCGCACGCGCTCAGGCTGATCAGGCTAGTCGTCAGGCATAAGGCGAGCAGGGGCTTGTTCATTAAATGAGCTCCCAGAACCAGACCTTCTTGGATCGATAGAAAAGGTCGCTGGTTTGGGTCAGGCCACGATTCCATAGATCGATATGGTCGCCGCTACGACCTTCGGCAGTCTCTCCTGATTGCTGAAAGCAGTCCTTGAAGAAAATCAGGCCGGTCTTGCCCATCAATGTCTTTCGATCTTCGGGGCTGTTACTGAGAATAGTTGGATGGCCCAGATGATGTTTCCACAACCAATTCGCCAATGACTCGGCGCCCCTGGCGTGTTCATGCTTACACAGGGGGTCTTTGGTGTAGGTGGATTTGTTGACCTTGATGGTTTTCTCCGCATTGAGCGTCAGGCTCATGCGTATGGCGCATTGGTTTGCCCAGGGACCGTCACAGGGTTTTGCGTCAGGATGGGCAATCAGCAGGTCGGAATAGGCTTTCCACAAATTGATAAACGAAGGCTTGGCCATGACTCAGACACCGAAAGGGAAAAGATTGGATTCGAGCAAGCACCAAACACCCCCGGCGCGTGGCACCGGGGGTATTTTCGATTACACCTTGACGTTCTGACGGATGTTCCAGCCGAACTTGACCGGACCGCCTTCCTTGGTGCCGTCGGCTTTCTGTGGCTGGTAGTCCACCAGCACCTTGGCGAAGTTCAGGGTGACGTTTTCAGTCAGGCGATCATCGCCGCCCGAGCCGCCGGTGCTCAGGGAAGTGACCAGCACTTCTTCCAGGTTGATGATCATGTACTCGACCTGGCTTTCACCGCCGGCCTTGCGCACGGTCAGCTTGACCTTGTCGATGTGCTTGCCGCTGGCGCAGTGCATCATCAGGTTCGGCGAAGCCTTGTCGACGAACTTGGTCAGCGACAGGTCCTGGACGTTGACCTTGCCGGCACCGCCGCCGCTGCCTACGTGCATGTTGCCGGACTGGGACATGCCCCAGCTCCAGTTCAGGACGTCGATCTCGTCCTTGTGGGCCTTGTCCATGGACTCGCCCTTGATGTCGCCGATCTTGATGAAAATATCAACAGCCATGTTTTCTCCCTGTGTGGTTTCTAACCACATTGTTTGGTTGACGCTGACCTTGCGAAATTACGGGTGCTGAACGGGGTGGAAGACGATCTCCAGCCTGCTGGAGATCCCCTGTGGGAGCGAGCTTGCTCGCGATGGCGGCGTCACGTCCGACATCAATGCAAGCTGATCCACCGCTATCGCGAGCAAGCTCGCTCCCACAGGGTTACCGCCACCCGTTTCAATAAGTTTTTACGCGCCCTTGGCCGACGGCAGTTTCGATACCAGGCGCAGCGACACGGTCAGCCCTTCGAGCTGGTAGTGCGGGCGCAGGTAGAACTTGGAGTTGTAGTACCCCGGGTTGCCTTCGACTTCTTCGACGATCACTTCGGCGGCAGCCAGTGGATGCTGGGCCTTGGTGGTCTCGGTGGAGTGCGCCGGGTCACCGTCGACGTAGTTGAGGATCCAGTCCTGCAACCAGCGCTGCATCTCGTCCTTCTCTTTGAAGGAACCGATCTTGTCGCGCACGATGCACTTCAGGTAATGGGCGAAACGGCAGGTGGCGAACAGGTACGGCAGGCGCGCGGCCAGGTTGGCGTTGGCGGTGGCGTCCGGGTCGTCGTATTCGGCCGGTTTCTGCAACGACTGGGCGCCGATGAACGCGGCGAAGTCGGTGTTTTTCTTGTGCAGCAGCGGCATGAAACCGTTCTTCGCCAGTTCCGCTTCACGGCGGTCCGAGATGGCGATTTCGGTCGGGCACTTCATGTCCACGCCACCGTCGTCGGTCGGGAACGTGTGGGCTGGCAGGTTTTCCACTTCGCCGCCCGATTCAACGCCACGGATGCGCGAGCACCAGCCGAAGTGTTTGAACGAACGGTTGATGTTCACCGCCATCGCGTAGGCAGCGTTGGCCCAGGTGTACTTGGAGCTGTCGGCGCCGTCGGTGTTTTCTTCGAAGGCGAAGGCTTCCACCGGGTCGGTCTTGGCGCCATAAGGCAGGCGCGCCAGGAAGCGCGGCATGGTCAGGCCGATGTAGCGCGAGTCTTCCGATTCACGCAGCGAGCGCCAGCCGGCGTATTCCGGGGTGGTGAAGATCTTGGTCAGGTCGCGCGGGTTCGACAGTTCCTGCCACGAGCCCATGCCCATCACGGTCGGCGATGCCGCGGCGATGAACGGGGAGTGCATGGCCGCGCAGACTTTCGACAGCTCGCCCAGCAGCTCGACATCCGGTGGCGACTGGTCGAAGTAGTAGTCGCCCACCAGGCAGCCGTAAGGCTCGCCGCCGAACTGGCCGTATTCTTCTTCGTACATCTTCTTGAAGAGCGGGCTCTGGTCCCACGCGGTGCCCTTGAATTTCTTCAGGGTCTTGTGCAGGTCGGTCTTGGAGATGTTGAGCACGCGGATCTTGAGCTGCTCATCGGTCTCGGTGTTGTTGACCAGGTAGTGCAGGCCACGCCAGGCGCTTTCCAGTTGCTGGAAGTCGGGGTGGTGGATGACCTGGTTGACCTGGGCGGTGAGCTTGGCGTCGATGGCGGCGATGATCGATTCGATCGACTTGATGGCGTCGTTGGACACCAGGTCGGTCTGCGCCAGGGCCTGTTCGGCCAGGGTCCGCACGGCGGTCTCGACGGCTTCGCGGGCGCGCTCGGTCTTGGGTTTGAATTCTTGCAGCAGCAGGGACGCGAACTCGCTGGTTTCTTCTGTCGCGCCGAGGTTCTGTGCGCCTTCGCGGGCTGTATTGTCAGTCATGATCATTGGTCCTGTGCTGGCTTCGGCGCGCTCGCCAGGGCCTGCAACAGCGCTGGGTCCTTGATCGCCTTCATGATGATTTCTTCGGCGCCGGTCTTGCCGTCCATGTAGGTCAGCAGGTTGGCCAACTGGGTGCGCGCTTCGAGCAGCTTGTTCAGCGAGTCGACCTTGCGGGCCACGGCCGCCGGGCTGAAGTCGTCCATGCTTTCGAACGTCAGGTCCAGGCTCAGGTTGCCTTCGCCGGTCAGTTCGTTAGGCACATGGAACGCCACGCGCGGCTGCATGGCCTTGAGGCGCGAGTCGAAGTTATCGACGTCGATCTCGAGGAACTTGCGGTCGGCTACCGCAGCCAGAGGCTCGGCGGGCTTGCCGGCGAGGTCGGCCATGACGCCCATGACGAAGGGCAACTGGACCTTTTTCTCGGCGCCGTAGAGCTCGACGTCGTACTCGATCTGCACTCGAGGCGCGCGGTTGCGCGCGATGAATTTCTGAGAACTTTGCTTCGCCACGTTGCTGCTCCTGGTCGCTTGAGCGACGGTGTTGGCGTCATCGGGGGTGCCGGTGACGTGACTGCGTGATCCGCTCGCTTTTTATTCGCTGTCTGGGCCGCGCAGGTTTTCAAATTGACTCATGCCGTCGGGAATCAGGTTGCGCACAATGGCCGCGAAATCGGCGTGCACCAGATTCTTGGCCCGGTTCAACAGCACCGGCAGCGGGCTGGAGGGCTCATGACGGGTGTAGTACGCGAGAATCCGGTCCAGGCTGCGCAGCACGTCGTCGCGGTTGTTGATGTCGCCGCTGACGGTGTTGGTGCTGTTATTGGTATTACGCGGTGAGCTTGTGACATTTACATGCTCAGCGGGCGCTGCGCTGTTGTCGCTGACGGGATCGGCCTGGGCGTCGTCGCCACTCTGCGGGGCGAACTGGCCGAGAATCTGCAGGGCCATCTTCAACGGTTGCTTCAACGGGCCGAGGTCCACGCCTTGGGCGGAACCGACCTGGTCGCTGACCTGCTGCTCGATGGCTTCGGCGGCGCTGCGGGCTTCGAGCAGGGCGGCGCGGATGACTTCCAACTGCTCGGGGTCGCTGTCGAGCAGGGCCCCGGCGAGCTGTTCGGCACCGAGGTTTTCATCCGGGAAACTTTGCAGGCCACTGGCGTTGGCGGCGGCGCGCAAGCTGACGGCACCGAAGGTCCGCGAACGGGTCAGGATGCTTTCGCGCAGCAGGCGGATGGTGAGATCGGACGTCAGGCCGGCGAGGGCATTGATGCGCACGGTGGGGTCGTTGTCGTCATCGGCGTCCAGGCGCGGATGCAGTTCGGCCCAGTATTGCTTGAGCAATTCGCTGATCAGCGTCAGCACACGGGCCATGCCCGGCAGGCCTTCGAGGGCCAGGGAGCTTTGCATCAGGAAATGGGTGATGCGCAGGTCTTTGCTGCGCTGCAGCAAGTCCAGGCTCTGCTGCTGGATGCTGCGCCATTCAGGGGGTTCGGCAGGCAGGATCGAATCGCCCATGCTGCGCTCGGGTTGGCCCCGGGAGTCGCGTTCCAGGCGCAGGAAATCCGCGTCATATTCCAGATCTTCACCGCACGGAGAAGTCGCGGAAACGGCGGCGAGCAGCAAAGGCACATCCACTTGGATCGATCTCCCTATCACCCGCTTGATAGAAGTCGGGCAGTTCACACGCAAGTTTCGGATGAAACTTCACATGTTCCTTGACGGTAATGGCCCTTTAGATCTGCGATGATCCTAAAGTGCCATCATGTATATTCAAGAAGTTGTGCATTTTTGGTGTAGTACTTATCGCTTGTCAAGGTAAGCTATTTCGCCTGTGTATGCCCTATGTAACAGTTGTGATGCGCTTAACAGCCTGTCCGACCTGCCGGTCGAAGCGGCAACTGACGTGGGGTTTTTGTCACGCAAGCCGGTTATGATCAGCGATCATGCTGGCAAAAAGCCGTTTTTACGGTTGTTGGCAGGTTGCCGGCGGGTGGTCAGGGTCTGAACCCTCACTCCCGCCCGCGCGCGAAGTATTCAGCAAGGAGGCAAGATGCCGCTGTGTTTGACTATCACTAGTTATCACAAAATTACCCCAGGCCAGTGTTCTGAAAAGTCCATGGACCAGGGGGTGATGGCAATTGGCCGTAATTCCGATAATGACTGGGTATTACCGGACCCTGAGCGCCTGGTTTCCGGTAAACATTGCGTTATCCAATACAAAGACGGGCGTTATTATTTGACCGATAACAGCACCAATGGTGTGGAATTGGTCAAGGCCGGCGTTCGCTTGCGCAAGGGCAACAGCGAGCCCCTGCAAGACGGCGAAGTGATCCGCATTGGTGATTATGAAATCCAGGCCCGCGTCGATTTCAACCTGCCGGTCACCGACAGCAATCCGTTCGCCGAATCGCCCAGCAGTTTCGAGGCCTTGATGGGGCAGCAGAGCGCCGCGGCGCATGTGCCGTCGCCGATCCAGGTGGCCTCGCCTGCGCATTTCCAGGGCGTGTCGGCCATGGACACCCTGCCGGACCTGTTCGACTTCTTGGCCCCGAGCAGTGTCCCGCCGGCCACCCAGCCTGACCATGTCCCGGCCGAGCAACACAATTTCCGCCCGCCGACGCCAATTGCCCGGCCGAGCCCGCCCCCCGTGGTCGAGCCGGTTGTACCGCCGTCTGCCTCGGTGATTCCGGACGACTGGGACCCGTTCAGCGACAAGCCTGCACCGGTGGCGGTTGCCCCGCTGCCCGTGGCCCCGCCGCCGGTGCCGCTACCGCCAGTGGTTGAGCCGATCGCGACACCTGTTCCGCAGCCTCCGCTCGTCGACATCTTTGCTGAAATCAGTGCACCGCCGCCGGCACCCGTGCGTGAAGCACCGGTGACCCGCGTCGAGACCCCGGTCGCACCTCCAGTTGCCCCTCCAGTTGCCCCGGTTGCTCCAGTTGCTCCGGCCGCCTCAGTTGCCCCAGTTGCTCCGGCCGCCCCGGTCGAGGCCGCCCAACCCGACTTGCTGCAAGCCTTCCTGCGCGGTGCCGGGCTGGATCAATTGCGCCTGGACAAGGCCAATGCCGAAGCACAGATGGAAAGCATCGGGCGCAGTTATCGCTTGATGGTCGAAGGCCTGATCGATGTCTTGCGCGCCCGCAGCAGCCTCAAGGGTGAGTTCCGCATCCAGCAGACGATGATCCAGCCGGTGGAAAACAACCCGCTGAAGTTCGCCCCCAATGTCGACGAAGCCTTGCTGTTGCTGTTGCGCCACGGCAACCAGGCGTTCATGGCCCCGGACGCGGCGGTGCGTGACAGTTTCGATGACTTGCGGGCCCACCAACTGGCGGTAATGGCCGGTGTGGAAGCGGCCATCAAGCATTTGCTGGGGCGCTTCGAGCCGGCGCAACTGGAGGAACGCATGGCCAAGCCCGGCGGGCTTTCGGGGATTTTCAGCGGCTCGCGGCAGGCCCAGTACTGGCAGCAATTCACCGAGCTCTACAGCAACATTTCCCGGGAAGCCCAGGAGGATTTCCAGGACCTGTTCGGTCGCGAGTTCAGTCGCGCCTACGAAGAACACAGCACACGACAGCGACGCCGTTGAGCGGCGCTGTCCTATAACAATAGAACGGATAGCTCAAACGTCATTGAGGACGCAGGATGATTCCCAGGTTTTTACTCGCAGTCGCCACCGCGCTTCTGCTGACGGCGTGCGCCAAGGATGCGGCCAACCCCCAGCCCGAAGAAGCTGAGGCCGACACCGCCGCCATCGAGTTGCATTTTCATGCCATTGCCGGCCTCAACCCCGGCGCCACCGGCCAGCCGGCCCCGGTCCGGGTGCGCATTTTCGAACTGAAAAATGCCGCGACCTTTGGCCGTTCCGATTATTTCGCCCTGGCCGAACGAGCCCAGGCCACGCTGGGCGCCGACCTGATCGACCAGGACGAGGTGCTGATCCAGCCCGGTCAGCAACTGAGTCTGCAACGCGACCTCGACCCGGCCACGCGGCATATCGGAATACTGGTGGGCTATCGCGAGCTGGACCAGTCGTTGTGGCGCACGGTGATGAATGTCCCGGCGCGCGAATACACCGAATACCAGATCAGCCTCGATGTGCGCGCCGTGCGCAGCGCCGTCGTCGTTCCCCCATCCAGCCCTGCCCAATAAGCAATCGGAGCCCCCATGTCCTGGAACAATCGCGTGGTCTGGTCGGAAGGCATGTTCATTGGAACGCAGCACTTCCAACAGCATGACCGTTACCTGGAAAACCTCATCGACGCACGCAGCCGCCCATTGTCGGCCGGCGCTTGGGGTTTTTCCGAATTGCTGATCGACCAGGGCCTGCTGGCCCAGGGCAAGCTGGCGATCATCTCGGCGCGGGGCCTGTTGCCGGACGGCACGCCCTTCAACATTCCCCAGGATGACCTGGCGCCGACGCCGCTGAACGTCGATGACAACCTGCGCGATGGCCTGGTGTACCTGGCCTTGCCGCTCAAGCGCGCCGGCGCCCGTGACACCGTGGACGAAGGCGAGGACCTCGGCGCTGCACGTTATGTGAGCCAGGTGTGCGAAGTGCGCGACGACAACGCGCCGTTCGAAAACCGCGCGCCGGTGGCCCTTGGCTCCCGGGCCCTGCGGTTGTTGACCGAACAGGATGGCATCGGCGACTACGCCGCCATCGGTGTGGTGCGCATCAAGGAAAAACGTGCCGACCGTGCCTTGGTGCTCGACGACACCTACATCCCGCCACTGCTGGATGTCATCGCCTCCAAACCGCTGGCGGCGTTTCGCAGCGAACTGCTGGGCCTGCTGCATCAACGCGGCGAAGCCTTGGCCGGGCGGGTGGTGGCGTCCGGTGCCGGTGGCGCCTCGGAGATTGCCGACTTCATGCTGCTGCAACTGGTCAACCGCGCCCAGCCGCTGATCCAGCACCTGAGCCAGTTGAGCCCGCTGCACCCCGAGCGCTTCTACAGCGAACTGGTGAGCCTGGCCGGGGAGTTCTCCACGTTCACCGCGTCCGGGCGACGACCGCAGCAATACCCGCCGTACCAGCACGATGACCTGGCGCTCAGCTACGCGCCGGTGATGCAGGCCCTGCGCGAAGCCCTGTCGATGCTGATCGACAGCAAGGCGACGCCGATTCCGATTGTCGAGAAAGCCTACGGCATCCACGTGGCGATGCTGGCCGACAAGACCCTGCTCGACAGCGCCAGCTTCATCCTGGTGGTGCGTGCCGATGTGCCGGCCGAAACCCTGCGCAGCCGCTTCGGCCAGCAGAGCAAGGTCGGCTCGGTGGAGCACATCCGCGACCTGGTCAACCTGCAGCTGCCGGGCATCGGCCTGCTGCCGTTGCCGGTGGCGCCACGGCAACTGCCGTACCACGCCGGCTCCACCTACTACGAACTCGACCGGGGCAGCGACCACTGGCAGCAGTTGAGCAACTCCGGCGGCTTTGCGTTCCACATCGCCGGCCAGTTCCCAGGGCTGAACCTGGCTTTCTGGGCGATCCGAGGATAAACCGCGATGAGCAACGACGATCGTACCCAATTCATGCCGACGCCCGGTGGCCGTGGCGCCGATCCATTCCGCCCGGACCCTGGCCGTCCGGACCCGGCTCGTCCACAGCCGGCGCCGCTGTCGATGCCGGCCGCGCCGGTCCTGACCGGCAAGGCCGAGGGCCTCAACCCGTTGGAAAGCGCCGCCGGCCCGCTGTTGGCCCTGCTGACGCGCCTGCGCAACACCATCGCCCACCCGGCGCCGGCCAGTTTGCGCGCGCAACTGCTGGCCTACCTGCGCCAGTTCGAAGAGCGCGCCGAGGCCGCCGGTGTGGTGCGCAACGATGTGTTGCTGGCCCGCTACGCCTTGTGCACCGCGCTGGACGAAGCGGTGTTGAGCACGCCGTGGGGCGGCACCAGTGACTGGGGCAAGCAAAGCCTGTTGATCACCGTGCACAACGAAGCCTGGGGCGGCGAGAAGGTGTTCCAGTTGCTGGAGCATTGCCTGCAAAGCCCCCGCGAGCGCCTGTATCTGCTGGAGCTGTTGTACCTGTGCATGTGCCTGGGTTTCGAGGGGCGCTACCGGGTGATGAACGACGGTCGCAGCCAACTGGAAGCGTTGCGTGAGCGCACCAGCGCGGTAATCCGCAGCGCCCGGGGCGACTACGAGCGCGAGCTGTCGCCGCACTGGCGCGGTGTCACCGTGGCCCGTGACCGACTGGCGCAATTCATGCCGCCATGGATCGCCGTGGCCATCGGCGCGGCCTTGCTGCTGGCGCTGCTGTTCGGCCTGCGGATGAAACTGGCCTCCGATGCCGAGCCGGTGTTCAAGAACATTCACTTCCTGGGCGAAATCCCGGTGCAGACCATCGACCGCCCCGTGGTGCAGCCCAAAGTGGTCGAGCGCCCACGTCTGGCAGGCTTTTTGGCCGATGAAATCCGCGCCAACCGGATTGCCGTGGAAGACGCGGTCGACCGCTCGGTGGTGACCATCCGCGGCGACGAACTGTTCGCCTCGGGCAGCGCGAGCATCAAGGACGATTTCCAGCCGTTGATGCTGCGCATCGCCGATGCGGTGCGCAAGGTCAAGGGCCAGGTCCTGGTCACCGGCCACAGCGACAATCGGCCGATCGCCACCCTCCGGTTCCCGTCCAACTGGGCGTTGTCCGAAGCGCGGGCCCAATCGGTGCTGCAAATTCTTTCGGCCAAGACCGGCCAGCCCGAGCGCTTCAGCGCCGAAGGCCGCAGCGACACCGAGCCGTTGGCGTCCAACGCCACCCCAGAGGGGCGTGCGCGCAATCGTCGGGTTGAAATCACAGTATTGGCGGAGGGGGTCGAGTGAAGGCGTTTTTCAGTTTTATGACCCGCTGGGTCATCCCATTGCTGGGGCTGATCGCCCTGAGCCTGATCATCTGGTTCGTCGGCCCGCTGCTCGATTGGCTGGTGCCTGAAGGCCGCCGCTGGGCCTTGATCATCCTGGTGTTCGCGGTGTGGATCGCCTACCGGGTGTTCCGCATCATCCAGGCGCGCCGTCAGGCCGCTGAAGTGATGCGCAGTCTGGCCGCGCAAACCCCGCCCGACCCCACCAGCATCGCCACCGCCGAAGAGCTCGAAACCCTGCGCCAGCGCATGGACGAAGCCTTGGCCCTGCTCAAGAAAGCCAAGCTGGGCGGGGACGAGCGTCGCAACCTCTACGAGCTGCCGTGGTACGTGATCATCGGCCCGCCGGGTTCGGGCAAGACCACCGCGCTGGTCAACTCCGGACTGCACTTCCCACTGGCCGCGCAACTGGGCGCCGGTGCCGTGCGCGGTGTCGGCGGTACGCGCAATTGCGATTGGTGGTTCACCGACCAGGCGGTCCTGCTCGACACCGCTGGCCGCTACACCACCCAGGACAGCGACGCGACCATCGACAAGGCCGCCTGGCTGGGCTTCCTGGGGCTGTTGAAAAAGCAACGGGCCCGACGCCCGATTGACGGTGCGTTCATCGCCATCAGCCTGTCCGACCTGCTGCTGGGCAGCGACGCCGAGCGCGCCGCCCATGCTGCGGCGATTCGCTTGCGGATCCAGGAGCTGTACACCCAGCTGGGTGTGCGCTTCCCGATCTACCTGATGCTGACCAAGCTCGATCTGGTGCCCGGGTTCATGGAGTATTTCGATACCCTGAGCAAGGAAGAGCGCGCCCAGGTCTGGGGCATGACCTTCGCCCTGGACGATGGCAAGAGCAACGACAGCCCGCTGGCGCACCTGCAAAGCGAATTCATCGGCCTTGAGCAACGCCTCAACGACCGCCTGGTGGAGCGCCTGCAACAAGAGCGCGACCCGGCGCGGCGCGACCTGATCTACGGCTTCCCGCAGCAGTTCGGCGCGCTGAAAGATTGCCTGCAAAGCTTCCTCGAAGGCGTGTTCAAACCCAACGCCTTCGAAGAGCGCGTGTTGCTGCGCGGTGTGTATTTCACCAGCGGCACCCAGGAAGGTAGCCCGATCGACCGCCTGATCGGCTCCATGGCCCAGAGCATGAACCTGGACCGCCAACACCTGGCGCGCCAGACCGGCACCGGGCGCAGCTACTTCATCGAAAAACTCTTCACCGCCGTGGCTTTCGCCGAGCGCGGGCTGGTGGGCGTCGACCCGAAAGTCGAGCGTCGACGCAAGTGGATCGCCCGCGGCGTACTGGCCTCCACCGTGGTGCTGGTGCTGGTGGTCAGCACGTTGTGGTGGGTCAGCTACCGTGCCAACCAGGCCTACATCGCCCAGGTCGATCAGAAGGTCGCGCCCTTGGGCCAGACCGTACAGAACCTCAGCCCGGCGCAACGGGATGTGCTCGCGGTGTTGCCATTGCTCAACGCCGTGAAACACCTGGCCGACGACGCCCCGAGCTGGGCCGAAGGCCTGGGCCTGTACCAGGGTGACATGCTCGAAGCCGAGTCCGGCAGCGTCTACCGCAAGCTGCTGATCGCGGTGTTCGCGCCACGCCTGCTGACGCGCATCGAAGAGCAACTGCACAGCGGCGGCAATTCGGATTTTCTCTACGAAGGCCTGAAGGCCTACCTGATGCTCGCCGACACCGAGCATTACGATGCCGACTTCATCAAGGCCTGGATCGCTCTGGATTGGGACCGCAGCCTGCCGCGGGACTTGCCGGCCGAGCAGCGCCAGGCCCTGACCGCGCATTTGCAGGCGTTGTTCGAGCGGCGTCCGCCCCTCGCGCGCCTGGACCAGCGTCTGGTCGAAGACCTGCGGCGCCAGTTGCAGCAATTGCCGGTGGCCCAGCGGGTCTATGACCGGATCAAGCGCCAGAAACTGCCCGAAGGCATCCCGGACTTTCGTATCAACGAAGCCGCCGGGCGTGACGCGGCGCTGGTGTTCAGCCGCAAGAGCGGCAAGCCGCTGGGCGAGCCCCTGAGCGGGTTCTTCACCGTCAAGGGCTACCGCCAGGGCTTCTTGCTCACCAGCCTGAGCCAGACCGGCACCCTGGCTGAAGAGCAGTGGGTGCTGGGCCATGAACAGGCCGATCAGCAGAACGTCGCCAGCCTGGCTGCCGATGTGCGTCGCTTGTACTTCCAGGACTACCTGCGCCAATGGGACGCCTTGCTCGCCGACATCGACTTCGTGCCGATCACCAGCGTGGCCCAGGCCGCCGATGTGCTGCGGGTGATTTCCGGACCAACCTCACCGCTGAAAAAACTGCTGGTGGCGGTGGCGAAGGAAACCGACCTGCAACAGGATGAACGCCTGCTGGCCGCCCAAGGTGCGCCGGTGGAAGGCGGCGTGGACAAGCTCAAGGAGCGTTTGGGCAGCTTGCTCGGCCAGGAGCAGGCGACGCCAAACGCGCCGGCGGCGAGCGATGACCCGATCACCGCGCACTTCGCCGAGCTCAACAGCATCGTCAGCAAAAGCGAAGGCGAGCCGGCGGCCATCGACGGTCTGTTGGCCGACATGAACGCTCTGTACGTGCAGGTCAGCGCCATGGTCGGGGCCAGCGGCGATGCCTTGCTTGGCGAGGCCAAGAACCAGGCCACGGCCGCCGCCACTCGCGTCAGCCTCAACGCCGAACGCCAGCCACCGCTGGTGCAGGGCCTGGTCAAGTCGGTGGTCAACTCCACCACCAACAGCATGATGGGCGGGGTGCGCAACCAACTGAACGCCGCCTGGACCAGCGAAGTGGTGAACATCTATCGCCAGTCCCTGGCCGGGCGCTATCCGATGTCGCCGGGCAGTGCGCGAGACGCGACCCTGGACGATTTCGGCCAGTTCTTCGGCGTCGGCGGGGTGATGGACAACTACTTCCGCAAGTACCTGCAACCCTACGTCGACACCTCGACGCCGACCTGGCGCTGGCAGCCGGGCGCGGCGCAGAAGCTCGGCATCGCCCCCGGTGTACTGCAGACCTTCCAGCGCGCGGCCACCATCCGCGATGCGTTCTTCCGCTCCGGCGGCACCCAGCCGATGGTGCGCTTCGAACTCAAGCCGGTGGCGATGGACTCGACCATCACCCAGTTCCTGCTCGACCTCGACGGCCAACAGCTGAGCTATGACCACGGCCCGAGCCGCCCGACCGCCATGCAGTGGCCGAACCCGGGCAGCATCGGCGTGGTGCGGATTTCCATCATGCCGCCGTCGTCCAGCGGTCGTTCCGGCATCACCCTGGACGGGCCGTGGGCCTGGTTCCGCTTGCTGGAACAATCGGACCTGACCGCCGGCAACTCGCCGGATCGCTTCAACCTGCGGTTGCGGGTCGATGGTGCCAGCGCCTCTTACGAGTTGCGGGCCAACAGCGCCTTCAACCCGTTCAAGAGCCGGGTGCTCAGCGGCTTCAGCCTGCCGGAGCGGCTATGAGTACGCCGGGCTTCTACGGAAAGTTGGCCTGCCGCGGCGACTTCGTCAACCGTGGCTTGCCCCAGGGGTTTATCGGCCCGTGGGATTCGTGGTTGGCGGCGGGTCTGCTCGCCAGCCAGAGCAGCCTCGGCGAGCGCTGGCTGGATGCTTATCTGGTCAGCCCGCTGTGGCGCTTCATGCTCGCGCCGGGGGTGTGTGGCCCGGACGCCGCCGTCGGAGTGGTGATGCCGAGCATCGACCGGGTCGGCCGTTATTTCCCGCTGACCGTCGCGGTGCTGCTGGAGCCCGACGCGGACCCGGCGTCCGTGGTGGGCGGTGCGGACGAGTGGTTTGAGCGGGTCGAGAACCTGTTGCTGAGCACGTTGAGCGTGGAGGCCAGTTTCGAGGCGTTCAACGAACAGCTGGAAACCCTCGGTAGCCCGATGTACCTGCCGCGCACGTCGAGCAGCCGTTTCGCCAGCCTGCATCGCTTCGATGCCACCGACCCGCAGCGGCGCATGAGCGCCTTGGCCGAGGCGGCCTGCGAAGGCGTAAGCCTGTGGTGGGGCCAGGGATCGGAGCGCATTGCCCCGGGTTTGATGCGCTGCCAGGGATTGCCGGCAGCCGCTGATTTTGCGCAATTTTTGCTCGGCCAAGAAGGTGTTGTGTAGATGCGTCCAAGTGCCGGAAAAGCAATCAAGTCTGCAAGCAAGAGCCATGTCGGGATGGTCCGCCAGGTCAACGAAGATGCTTGCCTGGACCTGCCGGAAAACGGCCTCTGGGTGGTGGCCGACGGCATGGGCGGGCACGCGGCGGGCGATTACGTCAGCAGCCTGATCGTCGACAGCCTGCGCGGCATCGCCGTGGGGCGTTCGCTGGACGAATACGTCGCGGCGCTGCAAAGCGACCTGCTACGGGTCAACGCCGCCGTGCGGGAAGAAACCGCCAACCGTGGCGTGACCATGATGGGCAGCACCGTGGTGGTCCTGGCCGTCCGTGACCTGCGGGGCATGTGCCTGTGGGCCGGTGACAGCCGCCTGTATCGCCTGCGCGACGGCGTGCTCGAAGGCATCTCCCGGGACCACAGCTACGTCCAGGATCTGCAGGACAGCGGCCTGCTCAGCGAAGCCGAGGCGCGGGTGCACCCGCGGGCGAACATCGTCACCCGGGCCATTGGCGTCGAGGCGCAACTGAACCTGGCGCTGACCGAATTGCTGCTGGTGCCTGGCGACAGCTACCTGTTGTGCAGCGACGGGCTGACCAAGACTGTCGAGGACGAGGAGATCCGCGAAGTACTGAGCCACGACGAGCCCGGCGAAATCGCCAGCAGCCTGGTGTCCCTGGGCCTGATGCGCGGCGCGCCGGACAACATCACCGTGGTGGTCGTGAAGGTGCCGTCATGAGCTTGACCCTGAACATTGTCATCCCCGGCTACGACATCGAAGGGCCGATCGGCGAAGGCGCGATGGCCAGCGTGTACCTGGCGACCCAGCGTTCGCTGGAGCGCAAGGTAGCGTTGAAAGTGATGGCGGCAGCCCTGGCCGCCGACCCGACGTTCTGCGAGCGGTTTTTGCGCGAAGGCAAGACCCTGGCGCGCTTGTCGCACCCGCACACCGTCACCATCCATGACATCGGCAACGTCGGTGAGCTGTATTACATGGCGATGGAGTACCTGCCCAACGGCACGCTCAAGGAACGCATCGCCGCGGGCCTGACGCCGGAGCAGGGCCTGACCTACATCCGCCAGATCGCCTCGGCCCTGGGGTATGCCCATGGCTTGGGCCTGGTCCACCGCGACGTCAAGCCGGCCAACATCCTGTTCCGCGCCGATGGCACGGCGGTGCTCTCGGACTTCGGCATCGCCAAGTCCCTGGACGACCGCACCCAGTTCACCCAGGCCGGCTTTGCCGTCGGTACGCCCAGCTACATGAGCCCGGAACAGGCCCGTGGGCAAGACATCGACGGTCGCGCCGACCTGTACGCCCTGGGCGTGGTGCTCTACGAAATCCTTGTCGGCAAACTGCCGTATACCGGCAACGACGCACTGTCCACGGCCTTGGCGCACCTGACCGAACCGTTGCCGGAGTTGCCGGTGCACCACGGCCGTTATCAGGACGTGTTGCGCAAACTGTTGGCGAAGGACCCGGCGGAGCGTTTCCCGGACGCGGCGGCATTGCTGCGGGCGCTGGATAACCTGCCTGAGGAATCGTCGGAAGCGACGCTGATCCGGCCGTTGTCGTTGCAACTGCCGACCACGCCGCCTTCGGTGGATGACTTGGCGGGTTTGACGCCCATGTCCATCGACATTCCCAGCGGCCCGGCTTATTCACCACCGCAGCCACAATCGCAGTCCAAGCCCGTTCCGCCGCCGATAAAACCGACGGTTCAATCCTCGGTGTCGGAGCAACGCAAGGGACCGGTGTTCGCCTTGGCTGCCGTTGCGGTCGCCGTGGCGCTGGCGTTGGGTGGCGCGGGTTATTGGTGGTTGGCCGGTGACGATGGCAAAGAAGTGAAGACGCCGGTGGCCACGACCACCTCGGTCAAGCCACCGGAAGTGAAGCCGCCGAAGGCCCCGGACGTACCGGCGGTCAAGCCACCCGTCGCCCCGCCGGCCCAGCCCCCCGTGGCGACCGAGGCCGACGGTGGCCAGCGTCCGCTCTTGATGGCCGGCAAGAAAACCCTGTTCCAGCGTGTGCTCAGCAAGCCGGGGGCGAAACTCGCCGAGGCGCCGGGTGCCGCACCGGGCAAGGCACTGCCGGCGTTTTCGGTGCTGTACGTGTATCAGCGCAAAGACCTCGATGGCAGCGCCTGGGTACGGGTCGGCGCGGCCACCGACGGGCGCAGCGACGGCTGGTTGCCCGCCGCCCAGGTCAGCGACTGGAAGCAAAGCCTGGTGCTCAAATTCACCGAACGTTCCGGCCGTGCGCCAGTGATGTTCCTGCGTCAGCCTGGCGAAGTGGAAAAGCTCCTGGCTAACCCCTCGGCCGCCAAGAACGTGTTGCTCAAGGCCCAGCAGAGCCCGCAGGACGACCAGCAAGTGCTGGCCCTTGAACCGGCCGCCAGCGCGGTGCCGCAGAGCCAGTTCTATCTGTTGCCGATCTTCGATTCCCGCGAAAGCCTCGATGAAAACGGCCAGCCGGTGCAGTTGCTGAACGTGGCGTCCATCGACCCTGGCAACACCCCCAAGGCGGCGGGCAACACGCCGATCACCACCGCCAACGCCGACGCGTTCCGCACCGCCGTGGTGCTGGTGGTGGACACCACCGTGTCGATGCAGCCCTACATCGACCAGGTGCGCGACGTGGTCCACGAACTGCAAACCCGCATCGCCGAGCGCGGCGAGTTGGACAGCGTCAGCTTCGGCATGGTGGGTTTCCGCAGCAGCATCAAGAAAACCCCGGGCCTGGAATACGTCGCCAAGACCCTGATCACCCTCGAGCAAGGTCGCGACCCGCAACGCTTCATGGAGCTGGCGCGGCAGGTCAAGGCGTCCACGGTGTCGAGCCATTCGTTCAACGAAGATGCGTTCGCCGGGGTCATGGAAGCCGTCGAAGGCATGGACTGGTCCGGTTACGGTGGGCGCTTGATCCTGTTGGTCACCGACGCCGGAGCCCTGCGCAAGAACGACCCATTTGCCGCCACGCAAATGAACGAGGCCGAAGTGCGCCAGGCGGCGCTGGGCAAGCAGATCAAGATCTACGCCTTGCACCTGCTCAGCGACGCGGGCAAGAAAACCCATGCCGGCGCCCAGAGCCAGTACCGCACCCTGACCGCCGACGCCAACCCGCAGATCGGCGACCTGTACATTCCGGTGCCGGGCGCCGACGTGCGCAAGTTCGGCGAGCGGGTCGACGAGATCGGTTCGGTGTTCGCCGACCTGGTGCATCAGGTGCGCAGCAACAAGGCGCAAAGCGTGCCGCTGCTCAGTGCCGCGCCGAGCCTGGCCGACAAGTCGGCGGCGGTCGGCTACGCGATGCACATGGATTTCCTGGGGCGCAAATCCGCCAGCCAGGCGCCGCAACTGGTCAGCGCCTGGACCGCCGACCGCGACCTGACCAACCCGGCGCTGCCGGCGTTCCAGGTCTGCGTGATGCTGACCAAGCTGCAACTCAACGACCTGCAGCAGTCGCTGAAGCTGATCGTCGACGCGGCCCGCAAGACCCAGAGCTCGCCCAAGGATTTCTTCCAGGAAATCGCCAGCGCCAGCGCCTACATGAGCCGCGACCCGTCGGCCCTGCGCAAGGGCGGCAACCTGGCCGACGGCGGGATTCTGGGCGAGTACCTGGAAGGGCTGCCGTACCGCAGCAAGTCGCTGAACATGACCCAGGACTTGTGGCTGTCCTTGAGCGTGGCCGAGCAGGAAGATTTCATCGACGAGCTGGATTCGAAAATCCGCCTCTACGAAACCTTCCACAACGACCTCGCCAACTGGGTGCGCTTCGGCGACGCCGAGCCGGGTGATGCCTTGTACCGCGTTCCGTTGTCGACGCTGCCGTGATGCTGACCCTCAACGCCGTGCACAAAAGCCGGGGCGCCGGCAGCCAGCGCTACAGCCTGGTGATTCCACGGCTGCAATTGCGCGGCGGTGAACAACTGGCGGTGGTCGGCCCCAGCGGTTGTGGCAAGAGTACGTTGCTGGACCTGCTGGCGCTGGTGTTGGCACCGGATCAGGCCGGCCGGTTCGACTTCACGCCCGCCGACACGCCGCTGGACATCGCCAAATTGTGGCGTGCGTCGCAACAGGGCGCCTTGGCCGAGCTGCGCAGTCGTTACCTGGGTTATGTTCTGCAAACTGGCGGCCTGTTGGGCTTCCTGGATGTGCGCGGCAACATCGCGTTGTCGCGCAAATTGCTGGGCTTGAAGGATGACGCAAGCGTGACGCGCCTGGCTGGGCAGTTGGACATCGCCGATCAACTGGACAAGAAACCGGCGGACTTATCCGTCGGCCAGCGCCAGCGGGTCAGCTGTGCCCGGGCGTTGGCCCATGGGCCGCGCCTGCTGCTGGCCGATGAGCCGACCGCCGCCCTCGACCCGCTGAACGCCGAGCGCGTCATGCGCTTGCTGGTGGCCCAGGCTCGCGAACACGGCGTGTGCTGTGTGGTCGCCACCCACGACGAGGCGTTGGCTCGCGCCAGCGGTTTGCAGGTGCGACGCATCAGTTGCCGTCGCGATGCCGACGGCGGTGTCACCGCCACCCTCGGGGAGGCTTGCTGATGCGCGGCGCGCTGGTGGCTTCCCTGGCCTGGCAGGATTACCGCAACGATGCCTGGCTGTCGGCCTGCTCGGTGCTCGCGCTGGTGGCCGTGGTGGCGCCGCTGCTGGTGTTGTTCGGCCTGAAGTTCGGCCTGGTCAGCAGCCTGACCGAGCGCTTGCAGAACGACCCGGCTACCCGGGAAATCATCCCCTTGGGCGGCGGTCGCTTCAGTGCCGAATTCATCGAGCAGTTGAGCCAGCGCGGCGACGTGGCCTTTGCCTTGCCGCGCACCCGCCAGATCGCCGCCACGGCGGATCTGAGCAGCGAGGCTTCGGCCGTTACGGTCGAGATGATTCCCACCGCGGCCAACGATCCCTTGTTCGAGCATTTGCCGGTGCCTCAAGGCTTGGATCAAGTGGTGCTCAGCCAGACCGCCGCTGAAAAGCTCGGCGCCAAGGCTGGCGATTGGGTGCAAGCCAGTTTCGGCCGGCAGGTGGCCGGTCGCAGCGAGGCGCAGCGCACCCGCGTTCAGGTACTGCACGTGCTGCCCTTGGAAGCCTTCGCCCGGGACGGGCTGTTTGCACCGCTGGCCCTGCTGGAGGCCGCCGAGGATTACCGCGACGGCCGTGCCGTGCCCGCGTTCGGCTGGCCGGGCGATGCGGTGAGTGTGGCCGGGCAACGGGTCTACCCGGCGTTTCGTTTGTATGCCCGCAGCCTCGGCGACGTCGAGCCACTGCGTCAGTATTTCGCCGGGCAGAACCTGCTGGTCTCGACCCAGGCCCAGACCATCGCACAAGTGCAATCGCTGAGCCGCAATCTGTCGATCGTGTTCTGGATCATCGCCGGGTTGGCCTTGGCCGGTGCGTTCGCGGCGATCTTTGCCGGCGCCCTGGCGGCGGTCGAGCGTAAGCGCCGGGAGTTGTCGGTGTTGCGCCTGCTGGGGGTTTCCACCGCGGCGCTGTTGCTGTTCGTGGTGTTGCAGGCCCTCTACAGCGCCACGTTCGCGGCCCTGCTGAGTGCCGGTCTGTATGGCCTGGCGCAGTCGGGCCTGAATTATTTATTTGCACAGATGCCCGGCGAATACGCCAGCCATCTGTTGGTGCGTCACTACACTTTGGCCCTGGTGGCCGTGCTCGGCGTCAGCGCCGTCGCGGCGGCTTGTGGTGGCTGGCGGGTGGCGCGCATCCAGGCGTGTGAAGGAATTCGCGATGTATAAGTTATTGGGCGCCGCCGTGGCGCTGAGCCTGGCCAGCATGGTCTGGGCTGATGAAAGCACGGACAAACTGGACAACCCCAAGCCGTTGCCCGACGACGTCAGCCTGCCGCTGCCGTGCGAAGGCCAGATGGTGTTCCGCTACGTCTACATCCTCGCCCAGGGCACTCTGGACGATCGCGAGATCAGCCTCGGTTACCCGTTCAGTGAAGGCGAGGCCGGTTACCAGCAGTCGTTCATTTCCGGCTACCGGCGCGACTTCATCAACGGCCAGTTCACTCTCAAGGACTTGCCCAAGGACTGGAACAAGACCATCACGCCGTTGATGCCCAAGACCGACGCCAAGACGCCGCTCAAGCCGATGCTGTATTTCATCGGCAAGTACGAGGTCACGGCCCGCCAATACGCCCAGGTCATGGCCCAGGCGCAATCGCTGGCCAGCGGCGAAGCGGCGCCGGCCTGCGAAACCCTGCAAGCCGATTTGCCCCAAGGGGTGGCGGGGCGTTTGCCCAAGGTGAAACTGTCGAAGTTCGAGGCCGAGCGCTTCTCGGCGGTGTACAGCGCCTGGCTGATGAAATACCACAAGGACCTGCTGCCGGTGAGCGGTCGCGGCACCTCCGCCGAAGACGGCGGGTTGGGTTTCGTGCGCTTGCCGACGGAAGTCGAATGGGAATTCGCCGCCCGCGGCGGGCAAGCCGTGAGCCGCCAGGACCTGGAAGGGCGCCTGTTTCCCCGGCGCCTGGAGGGCAGTGAAAGCGACGGGCCGCTGGCCGATTGGGCGGTGTTCAACCAGGTCGCCGGTGGCACCGGTCAGGCGGCGCGGCTGATGCCCATCGGCACCAAGTTGCCGAACCCTATCGGCCTGTTCGATGTGGTGGGCAACGCGGCCGAGATGGTCCAGGAATCCTTCCAGTTGGTGCACGCCGGTCGCCGCCAGGGCGCTTATGGCGGCTTCGTGGTCAAGGGCGGCAACTACCTGGAAGGCGAGGGCACGCTGTTCACCGGCATGCGCCGCGAATACCCGTTGTTCGCCGCCGACGGCACCGAGCAAAGCAACGAAACCACCGGTTTTCGCGTGGCCGTCGGGGCGTTGTCGGCGCCGCGTTCGCGCTACAAGGAATTGTTCGCCCAATGGCAGAAAGAAGGGCGGCTCGCGTCGCTGACCGACGCCATCGATGACGCCGACGACCCGACCAAACGCCTGGACAGCATCATCGCCGCCAGCGTCGATCCGCGCCTGCAAGCCGAACTGGGCCTGGTCAACGAAGAGCTCAAGCGCAACGTCTCGCTCATCGCCCAGCAGCGCGAGGAAGCGGCGGGCAACCTGATCCAGTCGTCGGCCCTGGTGGCCGAGACCGTCAACAACTACAACATCCGCCTGACCAATCTGCAGAACAGCCGGCAGGCCGCGCTGGATGCCAAGGATGAGGCCAGCGCCACGCTGTTCGCCACGGCCATCGACAACGGCCGCAGCGCACTGGATGGCGCGGTGGCGATCTACATCGACAACCTGGCCACCGGCACGCGCTACACCGATGCGGTGATCCAGGCGCAGTTCCAGCGCATCAAGGAAGAATTGGAGCGCAAACCGGTACTGGGCAAGAGCCTGGTGGCGCGTGCAACGTTATTCGTTCGTCATGTCGGGGATTATCGTCAGCAAAAACGAGCCGACCCGGCGGCGATATTGAAGGAATTGCTCGCATCGAACGCTCAGCGGTCTTGAGTGTTCGTTGTCAGCGAGCTTGGAAGGGACTCAGGCGGCGATAGCGCCGTGCTGAGCTGGTCAACACTTAAACGAGAACACAACTATGCTTTTCTCCCGTAAACCATTTGCTTCGGTTTCCAAGCGTCACTTGCTGATGGTCGCTGTCGGCTTCAGCACCGTACTGACCGGCTGCGCCACGTCGCCGACCTCCAAGGTCGCCTCGAGCACCAAGGTCGAGTACTACCCGAACTGCTACGAGCCGGTGCAGCACCTGCGCTCCACCGAAGGCAACATGACCAAGTCGGTCGTCACCGGTGCCGCTGTCGGCGCTGTCGGTGGTGCACTGTTGGGCGCCCTGACCGCCGACAAGGAAGACCGTGGCCGCAACGCCGCCATCGGTGCCGCGGGCGGTGCATTGGCCGGTGGTGCCGCCGGTTACTACACCGAGCGCCAGAAGCAGATCGCCGATGACAACCAGCGCATCGCCTCCTACGCTGCCGACGTCAACAAAAGCGTCTCCGACATCGACCGCAGCACCGCTTACGCCAAGACCTCGCAGCAGTGCTACCAGAACGCGTTCAGCAAACTGGTTGCCGACCGCAAGGCCAAGACCGTCAACGACACCGAAGGCCGCAAGCGCCTGGCGGAAATCGTTTCCGGCCTGAAAGAGTCGAATGACCTGATCGTCGCGGTCAACGGCAAAGCCTCGGAAGACCTGAACAACTACACCCAGGCCTACGAGAAAGACCTGCAGCAGGTGGGTGTGCAGCGTACTGACGTGGTGACTGTGGCCACTGCTGATACCCCGGCGGTCGTGGCTCAGACCACCACCAACAAGAAAAAGAACAAGAACGTGCAGCCGGCGAAGAAGAAAGACCTGCCGACCGTGCCGAAAGAAGCGGTGACCACCGAGAAAACCCTGCAGACCGCCAAGGTCAAGCAGGATGAAAGCAAGCAGGTGGCCAGTGCCGGTACCACTCAGGTCAACAGCATGTGCAAAAACCCGGACCTGGGCGACTGGGCACCGGTGCCTTGCCCGAATGTTTGATTGAGTGAGGGCTGCTGATCTTTGGTCAGCAGCCAAAACCTGTGGGAGCGAGTCTGCTCGCGATAGCGTCCGTTCAGTTGGCATCCATGTCGACTGACCCGCCGCCATCGCGAGCAAGCTCGCTCCCACAGTTGTTTTGTGTTGCCGGTGATATCTGCGACACCTCCAATCCCCTGTGGGAGCGGGCTTGCCCGCGAAGGCGGCCTAGCAGCCGGCCTATCTCTTGCGGTTGTACCCGATCCAATTGTGGGAGCAAAGCTTGCTCGCGAAGGCGGCCTAGTAGCCGGCCTATCTCTTGCGGTTGTACCCCGATCCAATTGTGGGAGCAGGCTTGCCCGCGAAGGCGGCCTAGTAGCCGGCCTATTTCTTGCGGTTGTACCCGATCCAATTGTGGGAGCGGGCTTGCTCGCGATGGCGGCCTAGTAGCCGGCCTATCTCTTGCGGTTGTACCCCGATCCAATTGTGGGAGCGGGCTTGCCCGCGAAGGCGGCCTAGTAGCCGGCCTATCTCTTGCGGTTGTACCCGATCCAATTGTGGGAGCGAGCTTGCTCGCGATGGCGGCCTGACAGCCGGCCAGGATGTTGTTGACTGAGTACATATCCGTTGCTGCGGTAACGGCGGCTGGCGGTTCCGCTCTTACAGCGGGTCACTTTTGGCAAACGCCCCAAAAGTAACCAAAAGGTCTTTGCCGGTATGACTCACCCACATGGGTTACAAATCAGTTCACGCACATAGGTAACAGTTTTTAACTGGCAGGGTCGATTTCGCGAGGATCTGACCATGCCCTGGAGAGAGCTGAAACCTATGGACCTCAAAG
>NZ_JACVAH010000008.1:0-291426 GCF_014851795.1 Pseudomonas sp. Pdm06 | reverse complement strand
GCTCAGCAATCGTTGGTTACATCTTTGATTTCTCGCGGAGTAACTTGTGATGCTGATAATCTGTTGACTAGCAGTCTGACTCCACAAGCACCCACACGAATTGCTTGATTCAGTTGTTAAAGAGCGGTTGGCTGAGTCTTTCGTCTCAACCGAGGCGCGCATTCTACAGCGCCCCGTGTATCTGTCAAGCGGTTATTTTAAGAAGTTTTCAAAGTTTCGCTTCCGAAACATCAACAACTTCAACCACTTGCGCTTCCGATCTCTCGTTAGCGGGAGGCGAATTCTACAGCGTTACTCGCTGCTGTCAACACCTCTTTTTCACCGCTTTCGACCGAGAAGATCGAACCGCCGATAGAGCCAAACAACACCGCTCTACCTGCTCCTTCCAGACTTCGATGAACTGAAGCCCTGCACCTTCGAAACCTACTTAACTCGTTGAATCTCAAGGAGTTTTCCATTTCGACTGCGCCGGAAGTGGGGCGAATTATAGACGTCCAGAATTTGCCGTCAACCCTTAATTTGATTTTTCTATCTACAGCCCGACATGACACTTAAATATGCCCGGTATATAGACGGAATCGCCGCATATGCGCAATATACTGCTCAACGCAGCCTCCCCCGCCTTTATTCTGGACGACACTTCGTAATGACGCTCCCCCCACATCGCAGCCTGGCCTCCACCCTGTACCCGGTTGCCTTGCTATTGATAGCCATGGCTTCCATTCAAGCAGGAGCCTCCCTCGCCAAAAGCATGTTCCCGGTAGTGGGGGCACAAGGCACTACGACGCTGCGCCTCATTTTTGCCAGCCTCATCATGCTGTTAATGCTCCGCCCTTGGCGTGCCAAGCTCACCGGTCAATCCCTGCGCACGGTGATCGTTTACGGTATGGCACTGGGCGGTATGAACTTCCTCTTCTATATGTCAGTTCGCACGGTTCCACTGGGCATTGCCGTAGCGTTGGAATTCACCGGGCCTCTGGCAGTCGCCATTTACGCCTCGCGCCGGGCAATCGACTTTCTCTGGATTGCCCTGGCAGTGGTTGGCCTGCTGCTGCTCATACCGACCGGCGCGACCAGTGCCGGCATCGATCTGGTTGGCGCCGGCTACGCGCTGGGTGCCGGTGTCTGCTGGGCGTTGTACATCCTGTTCGGTCAGAAAGCCGGAGCGGACAATGGCGTGCAGACCGCCGCACTGGGCGTCATGATCGCGGCCCTGTTCGTCGCGCCTATCGGCATTGTCCACGCCGGCGCCGCACTGCTCACACCGAGCCTGATTCCAATCGCCCTCGGCGTCGCCATCCTGTCCACAGCCCTGCCCTACACGCTGGAAATGATCGCCCTGACTCGAATGCCTGCCCGCACCTTCGGCACCTTGATGAGCGTCGAACCGGCAATCGCGGCCTTGTCGGGGCTCGTCTTTCTCCAGGAGTACTTGTCCCTGGCCCAGTGGATGGCCATTACCTGCATCATCCTCGCGTCGGTGGGCGCAACGCTGACCATGGCCAGCACCGCAAAGCCTGCTGTCGCGGTAGATTGAATCGGGATTTAACGAAGGTCTGGCATTTGCCGCGCATTTAGGCCATGTTTAGGCCAGTAACCTAATGCCAGACATGGATTTTTTCATACAGGACGTCATGAACGCTTCAAGCAAGAGCGCACACGATCGCACGCAGACATAAGATCCGCGGCGGTCATAAGGACGGGAATGAAACGAATTTTGATACTGATCGCCGTACTTGCAATAGCGGGCTGTGCGGCAACATCGAAAAGTGAAGTCAAACGCGGCAAAAAGGGTCTGCACATCAATTGCTCCGGCCTGTCCTCATCCTGGGACCAGTGCGCTGCCAGTGCCGCCAATTCATGTGCTCCCAAGAGTTACAAGGTCATTGCCAAATCCGGCGACGCCGTCGAAGAACCTGGGGATTATCCCTTCGGGCTCAATCCCGCCGGCTATACGAGCCGCAGCATGATCGTCATCTGCAAATAAATCACCTTAACCGAGCCCCTGTTCGGCGATTCGACGACTGATTTCCTCATGGCTGGACCTGAGGACGTCACGCTGGACCTGCGGCGTGACCAGCATCCGCGCGACAACCAACGCCCCCACGCATTGAGACAGAATGGCCCAGGCCAGGCTGTCGCTTCCCAATATCCGTGCCCAGTTTTCGTGCAAACGACAGATCCATGTTTGCGCCGCCTCCTTCACCTGAACATCCGATCGTGCGATCTCAGCGCCCAGTACCGGTAACGCACATCCTGCCTCGGGCTGCTCGACATGGCTCATGCTCAAGTACTGCTTGAGGCAGCGCTCCAGTTTCATCGAGTCCATGGCGCCATCGCCGCTCAAGCGATCCAGGCTTTGAGCCAACTCTCGCTCAACAATGGCTCTGAAAAGCTCATCCTTGGACGAGAAGTGGCTATAGAACGCACCGCCACTCAACCCGATCGCTTTCATCAGGCCGTCGACACCGACCGTAGAGAAACCGGATTTTTTGGCGGACACGGCACTGCTGGCGAGCAGTTTCTCGCGGGTTTCCATTTTGTGATTGGCTGAATAACGCATGGTCCTGCCCCTGATTGCTCACCTTGACGCTTGCCGGACCTTAGCATAACGTCCGTTTAGTTAACGATCGTTTACCCATGAGGCAGACCATGAATAACAAGAAGGTCGTACTGGTTGTTGGCGCGGGCGATGCCACCGGCGGAGCGATTGCCAAACGCTTTGCGCAGGAAGGTTTCGTGGCCTGTGTTACCCGTCGCAGCGCTGACAAACTCCAGCCGCTTGTGGATGGAATCCGTGCTCAAGGCGGCGAAGCCCACGGGTTTGCCTGTGATGCACGTAAAGAAGACGATGTGATCGCACTCATCGAGCAAATCGAGAACCAGATCGGCCCGATCGAAGCCTTTGTGTTCAACATCGGCGCCAACGTTCCCTGCAGCATCCTCGAAGAAACCGCACGCAAGTATTTCAAGATTTGGGAGATGGCCTGTTTCTCAGGTTTTCTCAATGCACGGGAAGTGGCCAAGCGCATGGTCAAGCGCCAACGCGGAACCATCCTGTTTACCGGGGCAACGGCGGGATTGCGCGGCGCTTCAGGGTTCGCTGCATTCGCAGGCGCCAAACATGGCATCCGCGCACTGGCCCAAAGCATGGCCCGGGAGCTGGGGCCGCTGAATATTCATGTGGCCCATGTGGTGGTGGACGGCGCCATCGACACCGACTTCATCCGCGATCATTTCCCGGAAAAATATGCCACCAAGGATCAGGACGGCATCCTGAATCCTGAACACATCGCCGACAACTACTGGTATCTGCACAGCCAACCTCGCGACGCCTGGACCTTCGAGCTGGACCTGCGCCCCTGGAATGAACGCTGGTAAGCCCTCCCTCACAACAACAAGAGAGCAGGTACCATGAGCAAATCAGTGGAGTTTTACTTCGATCTCGGCAGCCCGACCACGTACCTGGCCTACACCCAGTTGCCAGCGCTGTGCGCGCAGACAAACAGCCAGTTGATCTATCGTCCGATGTTATTGGGCGGCGTCTTCAAGGCAACCGGCAACGCATCACCGGCGACAGTGCCAGCCAAGAACCCTTACCTGTTCAAGGATCTGAATCGCTTCGCCAAGCGCTACGGCGTCGCCTTCCAGTTCAATCCATACTTCCCCGTCAACACATTGCTGCTGATGCGCGCGGTGACCGCCATGCAACTGCGCGATCCCGAACGCTTCGAGGCCTTCGTCGATTGCCTGTTCCGTGCCTTTTGGGTGGACGCCCGCAACCTCAATGACCCCGCGACTGTCGCAGCGGTCCTGAACGAAGGCGGTTTCGACGCCGACCATGTGCTGGCCCTGACGAGTGACGAGCAGGTCAAGCAAGCACTCAAGAGCGCCACCGAAGACGCCATCGGACGCGGCGTGTTCGGTGCCCCGAGCATGTTTGTCGGCGACGAGTTGTTCTTCGGCCAGGATCGGCTGGACTTCGTCCGTGAAGCCCTCGCCTGATCCTCTACCTCAAATCGCTATCGTCCGGGTGTTGAGCCACTGCAGTGCGTCACCGTCCAGCAACGGGCTCAATCGACGCTGAACCTCGGCGTGGTAGGCGTTGAACCAGTCTTTTTCGTCCTGGGTCAGCAGCGAAGGCTCCAGGCAACGGGTGTCGATCGGGCACAGGGTCAGGGTTTCGAACTCAAGGAACTCGCCGAACTCGCTGCTTCCGGCTTCGCGGTTCAACACCAGGTTCTCGATGCGCACCCCCCAGCGGCCGGGACGATAAGTGCCCGGCTCGATCGAGGTGATCATGCCGGCCTGCATCGCCGTTTGCGGCGCGGCAGCGGCTTGATAGGCAATCACCTGCGGGCCTTCGTGGACATTGAGGAAATAGCCGACACCGTGGCCGGTACCGTGGCCGTAATCGACCTGCTCCGCCCAGATCGGCGCACGGGCGATGGCATCCAGCAAGGGCGAAAGAATGCCCCGCGGAAATTTGGCCCGGGACAGGGCAATCACACCCTTGAGCACACGGGTGCAGTCACGTTTCTGCTCGGCGGTGGGCGTTCCGACCGGCACCATGCGGGTGATGTCAGTGGTGCCCCCCAAGTACTGGCCCCCGGAATCGATCAGCAACAGGCCATCACCTTCGATGACGGCATGGGCCTCTTGCGTGGCATGGTAATGGGGCATCGCGCCGTTGGCGTTAAAGGCGGCGATGGTATTGAAGCTCAGGGAGACGAAATCCGGCCGACGTGTGCGGGCGGCAGTCAGGTGCTCGTCGATGGTCAACTCGGTGATACGCTCGCGCCCCCAGGCCCCTTCCAGCCAGGCGAAGAATTCACAGAGCGCCGCGCCGTCCTGCTCCATGGCCCGACGGATGTGCTCGGCGTCGGCCAGGCTTTTACGGGACTTGGCCAACGTCGTTGGATTAAGACCTTCGATCAGCTTCACGCCACTGCCCAGGTTATCCAGCAAGCCGACCGTCACCCGCGCTGGGTCGACCTGCAGATTCGCGCCGTCCGGCACTTCGCGCAACGCGGTGGCGGCTTCGCTGTAATCGCGCAGGGTAACGCCGTCCTGCTCCAGAACGGCACGCAGCGCTGCGTCAACCTTGTCCAGGGCCACGAACAGCGTTGCTTGCTGCTGGCTGATCAAGGCAAAGGAAACGAACACGGGGTTGAATGACACATCTGCTCCGCGCAGGTTGAACAACCAGGCGATGTCATCCAGCGTGGCGATGAAATGCCAGTCGGCACCACGCTCCTGGAGGGATTCGCGCAGCTTGGCGAGTTTTTCGACCCGGCTGACGGTCGCCTGGGGCGGCAAATGGGCATAGACCGGTTGATCCGGCAAGCCTGGGCGATCGGTCCAGACGTCCTTGAGCAGGTCGATATCGGTGCGCAACCGCGCGCCGCGCTCGGCGAGCTTACCGCCCAGGGTGCGGGCCGATGCCACGGCCATGACCGCACCGTCGACCGCAACCACTGCGCCTTCAGGCGTTTGTTCGGCCAGCCAGTCCAGGGGACCGGGCTGGCCTGGAACCAGCTTGACCAGCTCGATCCCACTGCCCTCCAGCTCCTTGGTGGCCTGCTCCCAGTAACGGCTGTCGGCCCAGACGCCGGCGAAACTGCCGGTCACGATCAAGGTCCCCACCGAACCATGGAACCCCGACAACCATTGCCGCCCCTGCCAATAGCCCGGCAGGTATTCAGACAGGTGCGGGTCGGCCGATGGCACCAGCAACGCGTGAATACCCTCGCGGCTCATCAGTTGGCGGATTCGGGCCAGGCGCTGGGGAACCAGTCCATGGGGCAAAGGCTCGGTGCTCATTGTTTCTCCTGCTCATTGATATTGTTGTTCGATGCCGAATTCGGCTTATGGGGTCGTGGCCCAGAACGCCGGCGCAGTCGCGCACGCCGCCTTGATCAGCCGAACCGCCTCGTCGATATCCTGCTCGGTGGTAAAGCGCCCCAGGCTCAAGCGGATGGTCCGCCCGGCCGCACGGGCGTCGTGCCCCAGGGCCAGCAGCACGTGGGACGGGGTGTTGTGCGCCGAATTGCAGGCCGAGGTCGCTGAAAATGCAATCGATGCGCCCAATGTCGCCGGGTTGAACTCACCTTCGTTGAACGTCAGGCTCAGCGTGTGGGGAATCCGGCGGCTCGCACTGCCGTTAATACGCACACCAGGCAACGCCAGCAGCGGCTCGAGCAAACGATTGCGCAACCGGGCGATTTTAGCGAGTTCTTCGTCGAATGCCGCGGCTGCCAGTTCGAATGCGGCGCCCATGGCCGCAATCTGGTGGGTCGCCAGGGTTCCAGAGCGCAAACCGCCCTCATGTCCACCGCCATGGATCTGCGCCGCTAGCCGTGGCCGGGCACGGTCGCCGACGTAGAGCGCACCGATGCCCTTGGGGCCGTAGATTTTATGCGCGGAAAAAGACATCAGGTCCACCGGCCAGCGAGACAGGTCGATCTGCACCTTGCCTGCGCCCTGGGCCGCGTCCACATGGAACAACGCACCGTGCTCGCGAACGATCTCGCCAATGGCGATGACGTCGTTGACGGTGCCCAGTTCGTTGTTCACCAGCATCAGCGAGACCAGGAACGTGTCTTCGCGCAACGCCTCGCGAACCGCTTGCGGGCTGATCAGGCCCTCGGCGTCCGGCGCCAGCCAGGTAACCGCGACGCCACTTTCCTCGAGCTGGCGTGCTGTATCGAGAATCGCCTTGTGCTCGATCAGGCTGGTGATGACATGGCCGGCGGACCCACTGCGTGCCTGGGCCACACCCTTGAGGGCCAGGTTGTTGGATTCGGTGGCGCCGGAAGTCCAGACGATCTGTTCGGGCTGGGCCCCCACCAATTGCGCCACCTGCTGGCGGGCACGCTCCACCGAGCGCCGGGCCTCCTGGCCGAAGGCATGGGAACTGGAAGCCGGGTTGCCGAAGTTGCCGTCAAACCCCAGACACTCGACCATGACGCGGATGACCCGCTCATCCACCGGCGTGGTGGCGGCGTAATCGAAATACAAAGGACGTTTATTCATAGGAAACTCGCAGAGCCTGCTCCGGGATCAGGCGCCCTCGTTGGGTTCGAGACAAGCAATACCTGATCAAAGACCTTAAAGAAGTCGGACTTCGTTTAAAAGTGCGTAGGAACGCTCCTGAACAGCGAGCTTAGCAGGCATCGCCTCGAAGCTCAGCCCTCAACTGATGCTTTCCAGCAACAACGGATACATCGACGCGACCAACAACAGCGCCATGCCCCAGTTGAACACGCGCAGCCAGAGGCGATCACGCAACAGGTTGCGCAACAGGCTGCCGCACACCACCCACAGGCTCACGCTTGGCAGATTGATCAAGGCAAACACCGCCGCAATCACCAGCACATTGAAGAAATACCCCTGGAGGGGCGTGTAGGTACTGATGGCGCCGATGGCCATGATCCAGGCCTTGGGATTGACCCACTGGAACGCCGCTGCGCCCCAATAGCTGATCGGCGTATTGTTCCCCGGCTGGCCTTCCGAAACCGGCCCGGAGTGGGCTATTTTCCACGCCAGGTACAACAGGTACGCCGCGCCGATGTAGCGCAACGCGGTATAGAGCAGTGGATAAGTCTGGAACACCGCGCCCAGGCCAAGGCCCACCGCCAGCACCAGGGAAAAGAAGCCGCAGGTAATACCCAGCATGTGCGGAATGGTGCGGTTGAAACCGAAATTCACACCCGAGGCCAACAACATGGTGTTGTTAGGACCCGGCGTGATCGAAGTCACCAGGGCAAACAGGGCGAAGCCCAGCAGCAGGTCAAGCGAAAGGGTCATGTCAGGTCAGTCCATCAGGGGCGGTCAGTCAAGTCATGACCCTACCCCACGTCCAGACCCAAACCCACGGACAGTTGGGCAAAACTTTGAGCGGTACAGTCCCTCAGCTAGACCGGCCAGGCTGTTGCACGACCTGCTCGGCACTCATCTGGCCCTGATCGTCGAACCCCACGTTTTTCTGCGACGAGCCAAGCAGTTCGGCTTTTTTCGCGTGGTATTCCTCGAACGAAAGGCCACGGCGATTCAAGGCTTCAAGGGCCAGCTCGCGGGTCTCATCGGCAGTGTAGGGGCGCAGTTCCGGGGAAGAGCTGGCGCAGCCGCCCAGGAGGGTGGCGGTCAAGAGCAGCAAAACGGCAAAGGTACGGTTCATGGCGGGTGTCCGGTGTTCTGGAGTTGGGCGATGAACAAAGGCTACCCGCCGGTCCTGCGCGGCAGAAATCAACCCTCTCGATAGTGGGTATTGCCTGCCTGGATCAGCCGTTGCGCTTAATCGACCAACTGGCAATGCAGCGCGTTATCCAGGCTGCGCTCGATGTTGCGCAACACCTGGAACGAGGCGAACGTGACGGCTTTGGCGCGGTGAGCCTGGATCAGCCGCCAGAAACCCTGCTCGCCCTTTTCGACACTTCGAAGTGCCGCCTCGCCTGCCTCGCGGGTCTGCCACTGCAAATAGTTGAGCACGCGTCGACCATCGTCGCTGGCCTGGATACTGGCACTCAGGAACCCCTGGTGGTCCCGGGCCAGGCGCTCGGTCTGTTCCGACAAGGCGGTTACCAGCGCCTGCTGCCATTGAGGTTCGATGTCGAATTCCATCAGTTGGGTGAAACTGCGATTGTTCCTTGGCGATTGCATGAAAGGTCCCCTATGCAGGTCAGGCGAATCTTGCGATCCGAAGGCGTGCAGGATAAAACCTCTAGTTAACTTGAGGTCAAGCAGTGAATTGAAACGATGGCGCAGATCGATATCCACAAGGAACTCACCGTCGGCCAAGTGGCCGCCCGCAGCGGCGTAGCGGTCACCGCCCTGCACTTCTACGAGTCCAAGGGGCTGATCAAAAGCACGCGCAACCCAGGTAACCAACGGCGCTATCCACGGGCGGTATTGCGTCGCGTGGCACTGATCAAGGTCGCCCAGCGCCTGGGCATTCCGCTGGCGGAAATCGGCGAGGCGCTGAACAATCTGCCGGACAACCGCGCCCCAACGGCCGCCGACTGGCAGACCTTGTCGGCGCAGTGGAGCCGGGACCTGGACGAACGCATCAACCAATTGGTGGCGCTGCGTGATCGACTCAACGGCTGCATCGGCTGCGGATGCCTGTCGATGGAAGCTTGTCCGCTGCGCAATCAGGGCGACGTACTGGGCCAACACGGGCCGGGGGCTCATCTGCTGGAACAGCCTTGAAGCGTTCGTCGGCCCCCGAGTCCAGCCAGAGTCGCTGGCCTATAGTGGTGGAGCGCAAATCGACGAAGACTCTCTTCGCCTCCCTATAACAAAAGGAGAAACGTCATGGGCGTCAATGCCATTCCCGAAGGTTTCCATAACATCACGCCCTACCTGGGCATTCAAAAAGCTGCCGAAGCCATCGACTTCTACAAAAAGGCCTTCAATGCCACCGAGGTCATGCGCCTGGCCATGCCCGACGGGGGCATCGGGCATGCCGAGCTGCGGATCAACGGTTATCCGATCATGCTTGGCACGCCTTGCGATCAAGGCCCCTTGAGCAATCCGGACCAATCGCCATCGGTCGGCCTGCATTTATATGTCGAGGACGTGGACAGCGCATTTGCCCAGGCCATTGCCGCCGGCGGCACGGTGATTTCCGAGGTCAAGGACCAGTTCTACGGAGATCGCAGCGGCACCCTGAAGGATCCCTATGGGCATCTGTGGTTCCTCGCGACGCACAAGGAAGATCTGAGCCAGGAGCAGATCGAGCAACGGGCCAGGGAGATGTTTCAACAGGACTGACCGTGTCTGTGGCTAGGGGCCCCGCTCCCTAGCCACAGAAGACACTGAAACTAAACGCGAAACATTTTCTTTCAACTTCCCTTTCGGGATTCTGCTCGCTCGTTCGTCTTAATTAGATGCAGCAGGCCGCGTCGGCAAAAGCCACGGCCTGCCTTTTTGGGTTCACGGTGTTGCGAAGCCCGTAATACAGAACCTTTCATCGAATCAAGACGTTCAATCATGTCGAAGAAATCCCGCTCCAAACTCTGGTTCCTGGTCCATAGCTGGCTGGCATTGCCCATCTGGTTCTTCGTGCTCATCGTCTGCGTCACCGGCACCCTGGCGGTGGTCAGCCAGGAGATCGTCTGGCTGGCCAACCCCGACATGCGGGCCAACAAGCCCTCGGACGAGGCCACGTCGCTCAGCTATGACCAGGTGATCGCCGCGATCAAGCAGGCCCAGCCGCAAACCCAGGTGCAAAGCATCATCCGTCCGGACGAGTCGCATTTTGCGCTGGAAGTCGGCGTGACCTACCCCGACGGACGCCCGGATACGGTCTACGTCAACCCGTACAGCGGCGTCATCCAGGGCTCGGCGCCGACATTCAATTTCCAGGCCTTCACCCGCGCGCTGCATGGCTGGTGGCTGGTGCCGTTCACCAACGGCTACAGTTGGGGCTGGTACCTGGTGTCGTTCCTGGGCCTGCCCTTGCTCGCGTCCCTGGTGACCGGGCTGGTGGTCTACAAGCGTTTCTGGAAAGGCTTCTTCCGTCCGACCCTGCGGATTCGCCATGGCGCACGGATTTTCTGGGGTGATTTCCACCGGCTCAGCGGGATCTGGTCGATCTGGTTCATCGCGGTCATCTCCGTCACCGGCACCTGGTTCCTGATCCAGGCCTTGCTGGGCGACAACCAGATCTCCATTTCCAGCGAACCGGTCATCCCGGTGGTGGCCCGTGAAAACGTGCCGTTGGCCGTTGACGGCCAGGCGCCACCGCAGTTGAACCTGGACCGGGCCATCGAAATCGCCCAGCAACGCATCCCGGGACTGGAAGCGAGCTTCATCAGTCTGCCCGGCAATGCCTACAGCCATCTGGAAATCGGTGGCCGCGGCTGGTATCCGCTGATGTTCCAGACCGCCACCATCAATCCCTACAACGGCGACGTGGCCGCCTCCCGGTTGCTGTCGGACCGCACGACCCTGGAGTTCGTCACCGAATCCATGCGGCCCTTGCACACCGGGGACTTCGGCGGCCTCTGGATCAAGCTCATCTGGTTTTTCTTCGGTTTGATCCTGAGCATGATGGTCCTCAGCGGGCTGCTGATCTGGACCAAACGCACGGCCCTGGCCACCGCCAATGCCTTCAAGCGAAGCCAGAAACCCAACCGTGGCGCCCGAATCGCGCAGGCACTGCAACCGTCCGTCCACCGTGAATCGTCGGAGGGCAGCCTGTGAACCCGTCCAATACCGCTTCCTCACCGTCACGCCTGAGCCTGTTCTGGCATAAATGGCGCTTCCATCTCAACGTGTTGCTGCTGCTGATCCCCCTGGGATTCATGCCCAAGTACCTCTCCGAAGCCGCCCTGTTCCGCGGCGATGCAGGGCTTGGCGAGCGGGAAGTCGGCGAAGTCCAGGTCGGTCCCTGGAGCCTGCGCCTGGCGGAGTTTCGCAACGAAGCCCCACGGACCGAAGGGCCCGCCGGGCCGATGAAGCACTTCAACGCGGCCCTCTGCCAGAGCTGTATCGGCCAGGTCAAGGCCACCTACCTGCGCATCGGCAAGCCTCGTAGCCTGCGGGCCGCCGGGGTGATTTTCTTCGGCTCGCCCTATCGCATGGGCGCCTTGTTGCCGGTCCCGCCAAAGACCCAGCCCGATGCCGAACTGTGGATAACCCTCGAGGGTTGGGACGGTTCGATGCACCAGGCCTCCATTCCCCTGAGCCAGGCCTCCCCGGCCACCGTCACCTGGCTGAAGAACCAAGGACCCAAACCATGACCTTCCGCGCTTTATCCAAGGGCCTGGCGCTGCTGTTCTGCGCAGGCGCAAGCACCAGCGTCCTGGCCCACAACCCGATGTGCGAGTGCAAAGCCATCGACGCCGAGCAGATCCAATGCACCGGCGGTTTTTCCGACGGCAGCGGTGCACCCGGAGTGACCCTGGACGTGATCGGTTATGACGAAACCATCCTCGTTCCGGGCAAGCTCGGTGCCGACTCGAAGCTGACCTTCAAGAAACCGAACGCTGAATTCTACGTGCTCTTCGACGCCGGCCCCGGCCACGTGGTGGAAATCGACCAAGCCGACATCGAGGCCCCATGAGCAACGCCACGACTCAAGTCATCCGCCCCGCCGGCGCAGGCCATGAAACCCTGTATGTGTTGCTGTTGTGCCTGGTCATCGTGCTGGTGGCCGGGTCCGTGGTGGCCTGGCATGGCAAAGCCGAGGACACGCCTCACCTGGCCTCGAACCAGCTCGACGCCCGCCGCGACCTCAGCGCCGCCGAGCAAGGCATCTATGCCGACCTGCGGGTGACCCTGGATGAAATCCGCTTGCTGCGCGAAGACCAACCCACCCTGCCCAGCCCACAAACCCTGGCCGAAGAAGGCTTCGCGCCGTTCGCCCAGGACGCCAGCTCCGTCAGCCGGGGCGGCCACGCCTGGCAACAGCTGCAGGACCAAGCCTACTTCGGCGCCAGTGCCAATCCGTCGGTGGCCGGTTCGTTTCTGATGCGCATCGGCGAAGCGTCCGACGCCGCCCCGGACATCTGGCTCAACCGCGGCACTGGCCTCGCCACGCCCACCATGCTGGACGATGCAGTTTTGTCCGCCGCCGGCTGGCAACAGATCGTCGCGCAATTCGATGCCGGCGTAACCCGCCAGCACCGGCACTGACCCCACGCCCTCATTCGAGAGAAGACCGTTTGCCCATGCCTATTGCATCTCAACGCCGACCCTTGCTGCGCTTGCTGTTGATCGGCCTGCTGGCCTGCCTGTTCACCTCGCCGGTGAGCGCCGAAACAGCCAAGCGCCTGCGGATTGGCATCACCTTGCACCCGTATTACAGCTACGTGGCCAACATCGTCGGCGACAAGGCCGAGGTCGTGCCGCTGATCCCGGCCGGTTTCAACCCCCACGCCTATGAACCACGGGCCGAAGACATCAAACGCATCAGCGGCCTCGACGTGATCGTGCTCAACGGCGTGGGCCATGACGACTTCGCCGACCGCATGATCGCCGCCAGCGAAACCCCGAACGTGAAAGTGATCGAGGCCAACGAAAACGTCCCCCTGCTGGCCGCCACCGGCACGGCGGCCCGAGGCGCGGGCAAGGTCGTGAACCCGCACACCTTCCTGTCCATCAGCGCCTCCATCGCCCAGGTCAATAACATCGCCCGGGAACTGGGCAAGCTCGACCCGGACAACGCCAAGGCCTATACCCAGAACGCCCGCGCCTATGGCAAGCGCCTGCGGCAGATGCGCGCCGCCGCCCTGGCGAAGCTGACCCAGGCCCCCAATGCCGAATTGCGGGTCGCCACGGTGCACGCCGCCTACGACTACCTGTTGCGCGAATTCGGCCTGGAAGTGACCGCCGTGGTCGAGCCGGCCCATGGCATCGAACCGAGCCCCAGCCAATTGAAGAAAACCATCGACCAACTGCGGGAGCTGGACGTGAAGGTGATCTTCTCGGAGATGGATTTTCCCTCCACCTACGTCGACACCATCCAACGTGAATCGGGCGTGAAGCTGTACCCGCTCTCGCACATTTCCTACGGCGACTACAGCGCCGAGAAGTACGAAAAGGAAATGGCCGGCAACCTCGACACCGTGGTCCGGGCGATCCAGGAGTCGGGCGCATGACCGTCCAGGAACCCCTCACCCTGCAACGCGTCGGCCCCTTGATCGAGTTCACCGAGGTCAGCCTGAACCTGGGCCGCACCACCATTCTCGACAACGTGGCCTTTCAGGTGGAACCCGGCAGCATCCATGCCCTGGTCGGCCCCAATGGCGGCGGCAAGAGTTCGCTGATCAAGACCTTGCTGGGACAGATGCCGCACCAGGGACGCTTGAGCCTGCAATGGCCGGGCGAACCCGGGGTGATCGGCTACGTCCCCCAGGCGTTGGAATTCGACCGGGGCCTGCCCATGACCGTGGATGATTTCATGGCGGCGATGTGTCAGCGGCGGCCGGCCTTTCTCGGCTTGAGCAAGCATTACGCCGGCGCCATCGGCCAGGCCCTGGAGCGGGTCGGCATGCAGGACAAGCGCAAGCGGCGCATGGGCGCGCTGTCCGGCGGCGAGCGCCAGCGGGTGTTGCTGGCCCAGGGGTTGATTCCCTCGCCGCAATTGCTGGTGCTGGATGAACCGATGTCGGCCCTGGACGAGGCCGGTATCCAGGTGTTCGAACGGTTGCTGCAGGACTGGCGCCAGGCCGGAATCACCGTGCTGTGGATCGAACATGACCTGGAAGCCGTCGGGCGCCTGGCCGACCGTGTCACCGGCCTGAATCGTCGCGTGCTGTTCGACGGCCCGCCACGCCAGACCTTGACCCCAGAACGGCTGCTGACGCTGTTTTCCACCCATCCACGCACGAACGGGAGCGCGGCCTGATGAGTTATGAAGCCTTTCGCTTGATGGTCGAGGGTTGGGCCTCGGCCGGTTACCTGCCTGAAGCGCTGGCCTATGGGTTCGTGGTCAATGCGTTGTTGGCCGGGCTGTTGATCGGCCCGGTGCTGGGCGGCCTCGGCACGCTGGTGGTGGTCAAGCGCTTCGCGTTTTTCTCCGAGGCGGTGGGCCATGCGGCGCTCACCGGCGTGGCTATCGGCATCCTGCTCGGCGAACCCTACACCGGGCCTTACGGCAGCCTGTTCGGCTACTGCCTGTTGTTCGGCATCCTGCTCAATTACCTGCGCAACCGCACCGGCCTGGCGCCCGATACGCTGATTGGTGTCTTCCTGTCGGTGTCCCTGGCCCTGGGCGCCAGCCTGCTGTTGATCCTGGCGGGCAAGATCAATGTGCACATTCTGGAAAACGTATTGTTCGGCTCGGTGCTGACGGTCAATGGCAATGACCTGCTGGTGCTGGCGGTGGTCGGCTCGCTGGTGATGGCCCTGGCCTTGCCGCTGTACAACCGCATCATGCTCGCCAGCTTCAACCCCCAACTGGCAGCGGTGCGCGGGGTGGCGGTCAAGACCCTGGACTACCTGTTCGTGGTCCTGGTGACGTTGATCACCGTGGCGGCGGTGAAAGTCATCGGTGCCATTCTGGTGGGCGCGTTGCTGGTGATCCCCGCTGCGGCGGCGCGCTTGCTCAGTCAATCATTGAAAGGCTTTTTCTGGTGTTCAGTGTTGATCGCCACCGTCAGCACTTTGTGCGGGATCCTCGCGCCGATTGTGTTCGACCTGCCGATCCCGTCCGGCGCCGCGATCATCCTGGTGGCCGGCATCGCCTTCGCCCTGAGCGCCATCGCCCGTGGTGTCGTCCCCAGCCTCAAAGGGAATCTTGGATAAATGGTTTTTTCATTGCGACAACTGACCCTGGCCGTCGCGTTGTGCGGCGTGGCCGTCACCTCGTCATTCGCCAGCGAAAAGGTTCGTCTGCTGGCATCGCTGCCAGTCACCTATGGATTGGGCGAAGCTTTGCTCAAGGGCACCGAGGTCAGCCTGGAGCGGGCCGCGCCCGCCAATCTGCCCGGCACCCGCCAGAGTGCCTACTTCAGCGGCCGTGGCGCGCCGGCCTTGAGCAAACTGGCCAGCGCTGCCGACGGGGTGATCGGCCTGCGCTCGCTATGGCCGGACGATCCGCTGTACCCCATGGCCCGACGCAGCAATATCCGCATCGTCGAAGTCGATGCCGCGCGCCCGGTGGACGGCGCCCTTCCCGGTATCGCCTTGCAACCGGGCAGCACCGACGGCCTTGCGAGCCAGCCATGGATGGCTAGCCATAACCTGGGGCGCATGGCCGACGTGATCGCCGCCGACCTGGTGCGCCTGGCCCCGGCGGACAAACCGAAAATCGACGCCAACCTGGTGGCACTCAAGCAGCGCCTGCTCAAACTCAGCGCCGACAGCGAAAAACGCCTCGCCAGCGCCGATAACCTGAGCGTGGTCAGCCTGAGCGAACACTTCGGCTACCTGATCAGCGGGCTAAACCTGGACGCCATCAGCACCGATACCCGGCCCGATGGCGAATGGACAACCGAAACCCTCAAGCAATTGAGTGCGACGTTGAAGGACAACGACGTGGCGCTGGTGCTCCATCATCGCCAGCCTTCGGATGCGCTGAAGGCAGCCATTGCCGAGGGCGGCAGCCAGTTGCTGGTGCTCAGCATCGATGCCGACGACCCGGTGGCGGAGCTGGAGAGTAATGCAGGGCTGGTGGTCGCGGCGCTGACGAAGAAGGGCTGATTGCAGAAACGCAATCCCTGTGTGGGAGCGGGCTTGCTCGCGAAGACGGTGTGTCAGTCGCCATAAAAGTTGACTGTATGATCGCATTCGCGAGCAAGCCCGCTCCCACAGGTTTCACTTGAGGCTGGCTGTCAGCCCAAAACATCCCCCGGCACCCGCACAAACCCTTCCATCAACACCCGCGCACTGCGGCTCATGATGGCTTTTTTAACGGTCCATTCGCCGCTGACCACGCTGGCCTCGGCGCCGACGCGCAGGGTGCCGGACGGGTGGCCGAAACGCACGGCGTTACGTTCGATGCCGCCGGCGGCCAGGTTCACCAGGGTGCCGGAAATCGCTGCGGCCGTGCCGATGGCCACCGCTGCGGTGCCCATCATGGCGTGGTGCAACTTGCCCATGGACAACGCCCGCACCAGCAAGTCGACATCCCCCGCCGCCACGGCTTTTCCGCTGGAGGACAGGTAATCCGCCGGCGGCGCTACAAACGCCACTTTCGGTGTGTGCTGGCGCTGGGCCGCTTCGTCCAGGTGCTTGATCAAGCCCATGCGCAAGGCACCGTGGGCGCGAATGGTTTCGAACATGGCCAACGCCTTGGGATCGCTGTTGATCGCCCCCTGCAATTCAGTGCCGGTGTAGCCGACATCGCGGGCATTGATGAAAATCGTCGGGATCCCCGCGTTGATCAGCGTCGCCTTGAAGGTGCCAACACCAGGCACTTCCAAGTCGTCCACCAGGTTGCCGGTGGGAAACATCGAGCCACCACCACCCTCCTCCTCGGCCGCCGGGTCCATGAATTCCAATTGCACTTCGGCCGCTGGAAAGGTCACGCCGTCGAGTTCGAAGTCCCCGGTTTCCTGCACCACGCCCTCGGTGATTGGCACATGGGCGATGATGGTCTTGCCGATGTTGGCCTGCCAGATCCGTACCACGGCCACGCCGTTTTGCGGAATACGGTCAGACGCCACCAAACCACTGCTGATGGCAAACGACCCCACCGCCGCCGAGAGGTTGCCGCAGTTGCCGCTCCAGTCCACGAACGGCTTATCGATGGACACCTGGCCGAACAGGTAATCGACATCGTGATCCGCCCGGGTGCTCCTGGACAGGATCACGGTCTTGCTGGTGCTGGACGTTGCGCCGCCCATGCCATCGATCTGCTTCTCGTACGGGTCGGGGCTGCCGATCACCCGCAACAGCAGGGCATCCCGGACCGGGCCAGGAACGCGAGCCGCTTCGGGCAGGTCTTGCAGGCTGAAGAACACGCCTTTGCTGGTGCCGCCACGCATGTAGGTCGCAGGGATCTTGATTTGAGGCGAGTGAGCCATGTGCTCTAACTCCTGAAAAAAAGGGTGGCCGGAGAACGGGCCACCCAAGCGATTTAAACGGCCACCGCCGATTCCAGGAAGTCCTGGGCAAAGCGTTGCAACACACCCCCGGCTTCGTAGATCGACACTTCTTCGGCAGTATCGAGACGGCAGGTCACCGGCACTTGGACGCGCTCGCCGTTCTTGCGAGTGATGACCAGGGTCAGCGTCGCCCGCGGCGTGCGTTCGCCGATCACGTCATAGACTTCGCTGCCGTCGATGCCCAGGGTCTTGCGATCGGTACCGGGCTTGAACTCCAACGGCAACACGCCCATGCCCACCAGGTTGGTGCGGTGGATGCGTTCGAAACCTTCGGCGGCGATCGCCTCGACACCGGCCAGGCGTACGCCCTTGGCCGCCCAGTCTCGGGACGAACCCTGGCCGTAGTCGGCACCGGCAATGATGATCAGCGGCTGCTTGCGTTCCATGTAGGTCTCGATGGCCTCCCACATGCGCATGACCTTGCCTTCCGGCTCGACTCGGGCCAGGGAGCCCTGCTTGACCTTGCCGTTTTCCTGGACCATTTCGTTGAACAGTTTCGGGTTGGCGAAGGTGGCGCGCTGCGCGGTCAGGTGGTCGCCGCGGTGGGTCGCGTAGGAGTTGAAGTCCTCTTCCGGCAGGCCCATTTTCGCCAGGTACTCGCCAGCGGCGCTGTCCAGCATGATGGCGTTGGACGGCGACAAATGGTCGGTGGTGATGTTGTCCGGCAGCACCGCCAGCGGGCGCATGCCCTTGAGTGGCCGCGCACCGGCCAGCGCTCCTTCCCAATACGGCGGACGACGGATGTAGGTGCTTTGTGGGCGCCAGTCGTACAGCGGCGTCACTTTCGGCCCGGTATCTTCCTGGATGGCGAACATCGGGATGTACACCTGGCGGAACTGCTCCGGCTTCACCGAAGCCTTGACCACCGCGTCGATTTCTTCGTCGCTCGGCCAGATGTCCTTGAGGCGGATCTCGCGACCGTCCACCACGCCCAGCACATCTTTTTCGATGTCGAAGCGGATGGTCCCGGCGATCGCATACGCGACCACCAGGGGTGGCGATGCCAGGAACGCCTGCTTGGCGTACGGATGGATACGCCCGTCGAAGTTGCGGTTGCCCGACAACACGGCGGTGGCGTACAGGTCGCGGTCGATGATTTCCTGCTGGATCACCGGGTCCAGCGCGCCCGACATGCCGTTGCAGGTGGTGCAGGCGAATGCCACCACGCCGAAGCCCAGCTTCTCGAGTTCGGACGTCAGGCCGGCTTCATCCAGGTACAGCGCCACGGTTTTCGAACCCGGGGCCAGGGACGACTTGACCCACGGCTTGCGGGCCAGGCCCAGGCGGTTGGCGTTGCGCGCCAGCAGGCCTGCGGCGATCACGTTGCGCGGGTTGCTGGTGTTGGTGCAACTGGTGATGGCGGCGATGATCACCGCGCCGTCGGGCATTTGCCCGGGCACATCGTCCCACTGGCCGGAAATGCCTTTTGCGGCCAGCTCCGACACCGCGACGCGGGCGTGGGGGTTGCTCGGGCCAGCCATGTTGCGTACTACCGAGGACAGGTCGAAGGTCAGGCCACGCTCGTACTGTGCGCCCTTGAGGCTATCGGCCCACAGGCCCACGTGCTTGGCATAGGTTTCCACCAACTGCACCTGGGTGTCTTCGCGGCCGGTGAGCTTCAGGTAGTCGATCGTCTGTTGATCGATATGGAACATCGCCGCCGTGGCGCCATATTCCGGCGCCATGTTGGAAATGGTCGCACGGTCGCCCAAGGTCAGGGCACTGGCGCCTTCACCGAAAAACTCCAGCCATGCCCCAACGACTTTTTGCTTGCGCAGGAACTCGGTCAGCGCCAGCACCATGTCGGTGGCGGTGATGCCCGGTTGCAGTTTGCCGGTCAGCTCGACGCCGACGATTTCTGGCAGGCGCATCCACGAGGCGCGACCGAGCATGACACTTTCGGCCTCCAGGCCACCGACGCCGATGGCAATCACGCCCAAGGCATCGACGTGGGGGGTGTGGCTGTCGGTACCGACGCAGGTGTCGGGGAAGGCCACGCCGTCACGCTGCTGGATCACCGGCGACATTTTTTCCAGGTTGATCTGGTGCATGATCCCGTTGCCCGGCGGAATCACGTCGACATTCTTGAAGGCTTTCTTGGTCCAGTTGATGAAGTGAAAGCGGTCTTCGTTGCGGCGGTCTTCGATGGCGCGGTTCTTGGCGAAGGCTTGCGGGTCGGCACCACCGCTTTCCACCGCCAGGGAGTGGTCGACGATCAGTTGGGTCGGCACCACCGGATTGACCTGCGCCGGGTCACCACCCTGCAGGGCGATGGCGTCGCGCAGGCCGGCCAGGTCCACCAGGGCAGTCTGGCCGAGGATGTCATGGCACACCACGCGGGCCGGGAACCACGGGAAATCCAGGTCACGCTTGCGCTCGATCAGTTGCAGCAGCGACTCGCGCAGCGTGGCCGGGTCGCAGCGACGCACCAGGTTTTCCGCCAGCACGCGGGAGGTGTACGGCAGGCCATCATAGGCGCCGGGGCGGATGGCCTCCACTGCGCCGCGAACGTCGAAATAATCCAGCGAAGTGCCAGGCAGCGGTTTGCGAAATTCTGTGTTCATCGTCAGGACTCGGTCACGGTGGTTTCAGAAGGGGCTGGCGCAGTACTTGAAGTCCCCCCGGCCACTGTGGGAGCGAGCTTGCTCGCGATAGCGGCGCATCCGTCGACATCAATGTTGAATGTCAGTGCGCAATCGCGAGCAAGCTCGCTCCCACAGGGTTTCGGGGTCATTCAGTTCCGGCGGCTAAAACCCTCCAGCTCAGCGTTGTTCGATTGGCACGAACTTGCGCTGTTCGACGCCGGTGTATTCGGCGCTCGGTCGGATGATGCGGTTGTTGGCGCGTTGTTCGAACACGTGGGCGGCCCAGCCGGTCAGGCGCGAGCAGACGAAGATCGGCGTGAACAGCTTGGTCGGGATGCCCATGAAGTGGTACGCCGAGGCATGATAGAAATCGGCGTTGGGGAACAGCTTCTTCTGTTCCCACATGGTCTTGTCGATGGCTTCGGACACCGGGAACAGCACGGTATCGCCCACTTCGTCGGCGAGTTTTTTCGACCAGCCCTTGATCACCTCGTTGCGCGGGTCGTTGTCCTTATAGATCGCGTGGCCGAAGCCCATGATCTTGTCCTTGCGCGCCAGCATGCCGAGGGTGCCTTCGATGGCCTCCTGCGGTGAGCTGAAGCGCTCGATCATTTCCATCGCCGCTTCGTTGGCCCCGCCATGCAACGGGCCACGCAGCGAGCCGATGGCGGCGGTGATGCAGGAGAACAGGTCCGACAGCGTGGAGGCGCAGACCCGGGCGGTGAAGGTCGAGGCGTTGAATTCGTGCTCGGCGTAGAGGATCAGCGAGACATTCATCACCTTGACGTGCAGCTCGCTCGGCTTCTTGCCGTGCAGCAAGTGCAGGAAGTGGCCGCCGATGGACACTTCGTCGGTCACGCATTCGATGCGCAGGCCTTGATGGCTGAAGCGATACCAGTAGCACATGATCGCCGGGAACGCGGCCAGCAGGCGATCGGTCTTGTCATGTTGCTGGGAAAAATCCTGCTCGGGTTCCAGGTTGCCCAGGAATGAGCAGCCGGTGCGCATCACGTCCATCGGGTGGGCGTCGGCGGGAATGCGCTCCAGCACTTCCTTCAAGGCTTGGGGCAGGTCACGCAACTGGCGCAGCTTACCGGTGTAGGCGTCCAACTGTGCCTGGGTCGGCAGTTCACCGTACAGCAGCAGGTAGGCCACCTCTTCAAATTGCGCATCTGCCGCCAGCTCGCGAACGTCGTAGCCGCGATAGGTCAGGCCGGCACCCGATTGGCCCACGGTGGACAATGCGGTTTGCCCGGCCACCTGGCCACGGAGCCCGGCGCCACTGAGTACTTTTGCTTCGGCCATTTGCTGTCTCCATTTTCTTGAATTTGTAGGGGAGTCGCGCCTTACTTCTTCGCCGCGAACAACGCATCGAGCTTCTGCTCGAAGGTGTGGTAGTCGATGCGATCGTAAAGCTCCATGCGGGTCTGCATGGTGTCGATGACATTCTGTTGCGTGCCGTCACGGCGGATCGCGGTATAAACATTCTCGGCCGCCTTGTTCATGGCCCGGAAGGCCGACAGCGGGTACAGCACCAGGGACACGTCGGCCCCGGCCAGCTGTTCGGTGGTGTACAGCGGGGTCGCGCCGAATTCGGTGATATTGGCCAGGATCGGCGCTTTCACGCGGCTGGCGAACAGCTTGTACATCTCAAGCTCGGTGATGGCTTCGGGGAAAATCATGTCGGCACCGGCCTCGATGCACGCGGCGGCGCGGTCCAGGGCCGATTCCAAGCCTTCCACCGCCAAGGCATCGGTACGCGCCATGATCACGAAACTGTCATCGGTACGGGCATCGACGGCGGCCTTGATACGGTCGACCATCTCTTGCTGGGAGACGATTTCCTTGTTCGGACGATGGCCGCAACGCTTGGCGCCGACCTGGTCTTCGATATGAATCGCCGCGGCGCCGAACTTGATCATCGACTTGACCGTGCGCGCCACGTTGAACGCCGAGGAACCGAAGCCGGTGTCCACGTCCACCAGCAGCGGCAGGTCGCACACATCGGTGATACGCCGTACGTCGGTCAGCACGTCATCCAGGCCGGTGATACCCAGGTCCGGCACGCCGAGGGAACCGGCCGCCACGCCGCCGCCCGACAGGTAGATCGCCTTGAAACCGGCGCGCTTGGCCAGCAGCGCGTGGTTGGCGTTGATCGTGCCCACCACTTGCAGCGGATGCTCGCTGGCGACCGCATCGCGGAAACGCTGGCCTGGAGTGCTGTTGCTCATGACTCACCTCGTTCAGTGGCGGCGCTGTCCTGGAAATGACGCGCGATATTGCGTTTGGAGGCGCCGATGTGCCGGCGCATCAATAATTCAGCCAGTTCGCCGTCACGGTCGGCGATGGCGTCGAGAATCCGGTGGTGCTCGGCAAAGGCCTGGCGCGGACGGTTGGGCGTGGTGGAGAACTGGATCCGGTACATGCGCACCAGTTGGTACAGCTCGCCGCACAGCATCTGCGTCAGGGTGCGGTTGCCGCTGCCCTGGATGATCCGGTAATGAAAGTCGAAATCGCCTTCCTGCTGGTAATAACCGACACCGGCCTGGAACGCCGCATCGCGCTCGTGGGTTTCCAGCACCCGGCGCAGTTCGTCGATTTCTTCCAGGGTCATGCGTTCGGCCGCCAGACGGCAGGCCATGCCTTCGAGGGATTCACGGATTTCGTAGAGTTCCAGCAGCTCGGCGTGGCTCAGCGACACCACCCGGGCACCGACGTGGGGTACCCGCACCAGCAGGCGCTGGCCTTCCAGGCGGTGAATGGCCTCGCGCAGCGGCCCGCGGCTGATGCCGTAGGTGCGCGCCAGCTCGGGCTCGGAGATCTTGCTGCCGGGGGCGATCTCGCCCTTGACGATGGCGGCCTGGATACGCCGGAAGACGTTCTCGGACAGGGTCTCCGAGTCGTCCTGGACCATCACCGGGGTTTCGAGCTGATCGAGCATATTGTCGACACCTTTGAAATCAATATGGCAAAAACTAACCAACAACGGCCTTTACGTCAAAACAAAAATCAACATTGTCGACAATCGTCTAATAAACGCCCTGGAGATAACCCTGCTGCATGAAGACTCGTAGCCTCCGGCCAGCGGTGGCGTCAGAAAACCACCGTGCTAGAATGCCGCGGTTATTCGCCGCTCTCCTTTTATTAGAGAAAGGCTGCCTAGGGAGCTTGTGCAGTAATGCCAGGGCCTGAACCGATAAACGGAACGCTGCGCACCAGGATCTATGACACTCAAGCCCTTATCTGCCGCTTTCTATTTCATGTGCCTGCCGGGGCTTGCCGTGGCGGGTGAAAAAACCGTGTACGGCCTCAACGAATACGCCGCCCTGCAGGGTATCGACCTGGAGGTCGCCGCCAAGCTCGACACCGGCGCCAAGACCGCATCCCTCAGCGCCCGGGACATCAAGCGCTTCAAACGCAATGGCGAATCCTGGGTGCGTTTTTACCTGGCCATCGACGCAGCCCACTCGCACCCCATCGAACGTCCGCTGGCCCGGGTCAGCAAGATCAAACGCCGCGCCGGTGACTACGACCCGGAAGAAGGCAAGAAATACACGGCCCGGCCGGTCATCGAACTGGACATCTGCATGGGCTCGGCCCTGCGCAGCATCGAAGTGAACCTGACCGACCGCAGCGCCTTCCAATACCCGTTGCTGATCGGTTCCGAGGCGCTCAAGCGCTTCGACGCGCTGGTCGACCCCAGTCTTAAATACGCTGCCGGCAAACCCGCCTGCGCCAATGCCGCTCAAACCGCAGAGTAATTCCAATGCGCTCCCTTACCCTCCATCTGAAAATGCTGATCGCCATCCTGGTGGTGCTGGGCCTGTCGGTGACGGCCTATCAGATTTTCGTGCTCGGCATCCCGGTCACCGAAGACGCCACCGACGATTTGTGGAACATCGACGCCAAGGTCGAATTCGTGCCCAACGCCAAGGATCCGGTGAAGATCCAGATGTTCGTGCCGCCCCTGAGCCGCGACTACGTGAGCCTCAACGAGAGTTTCATTTCCAATAATTACGGCGTGGCGGTGAACCGGGTCGACGGTAACCGCAAAGTGACGTGGTCAGCCCGTCGCGCCAAGGGCAACCAGACCCTTTATTACCGCCTGGTGCTGACCAAGCGCTACAGCGCCGAGAAAACCAAGGTCAAGGGCCCGACCTTCCGCGACAGCATCGCCGTCGAAGGTCCGGAGAAACTGGCCGCCGAAGCCCTGCTCGCGCCGATCCGCCAGCACTCGGCCGACGTCGAGACGTTCATCAGCGAAGCGATCAAGCGGGTCAACAACCTCAACGACGACAACGTCAAGCTGTTGCTGGCCGGTGATCCTTCCTCGGCCAACAAGGCGCGCATCGTCGAATTGGTGCTGTCCATCGCCCACGTGCCGGTGGAAAAGGTCCACACCATCCGCCTGGTGGCCGACCAGCCGCAGATGCCCGAATTGTGGCTGCGCAGCTTCAACGGCACCGACTGGCTGTATTTCAACCCGGACTCCGGCGAACAAGGCCTGCCCACCGACCGCCTGCTGTGGTGGACCGGCGATGAAAACCTGATCACCGTCGATGGCGGCAAGAAAGCCACCGTCACCTTCAGCATGAACAACAGCGAAATGAACGCCATTCGCCTGGCCAAGCTGACGGACGAGAACACCGACGCCAACTTCCTCGAATACTCGCTCTACGGCCTGCCGCTGCAAACCCAGCAAACCTTCATGATCATGGTGATGATCCCGATCGGCGTGCTGGTGATCCTGATACTGCGCAACCTGATCGGCCTGCAAACCCTCGGGACCTTCACCCCGGTGCTGATCGCCCTGGCCTTCCGTGAAACCCAACTGGGCTTCGGCATCATCCTGTTCACGGTGATCACCACGCTGGGCCTGTCGCTGCGTTCGTACCTGGAACACCTCAAGCTGCAGATGCTGCCAAGGCTCTCGGTGGTGCTGACGTTCGTGGTGGTGCTGATCGCCGCCATCAGCCTGTTCAGCCATAAGCTGGGCCTGGAGCGTGGCCTGTCGGTGGCGCTGTTCCCGATGGTGATCCTGACCATGACCATCGAACGCCTGTCCATCACCTGGGAAGAACGCGGCGCCGGCCACGCGATGAAAGTCGCCATCGGCACCTTGTTCGCCGCGTCCCTGGCGCACCTGATCATGAGCGTGCCGGAACTGGTGTACTTCGTGTTCACCTTCCCGGCGATCCTGCTGATCCTGGTGGGCTTCATGCTGGCCATGGGGCGTTATCGCGGCTACCGCCTGACCGAGCTGGTCCGGTTCAAGGCCTTCCTCAAGGCAGACTCCTGATGTTCGGCTTCTGGAAGACCTGGAAGGCCCTGGAAGCCCGGGGCATCATGGGCATCAATCGGCGTAACGCCGACTATGTGCTCAAGTACAACAAGCGCAGCCTGTACCCCATCGTCGATGACAAGATCATCACCAAGGAGCGGGCCATCGCCGCCGGCATCCATGTGCCGGAGCTGTACGGGGTGATCTCCACCGAGAAAGAAATCGACAAGCTCGACGAAATCATCGGCGGGCGCACCGACTTCGTGATCAAGCCGGCCCAGGGCGCTGGCGGCGACGGCATTATCGTCATCGCCGACCGCTTCGAAGGCCGCTATCGCACGGTGTCCGGCAAGATCATCAGCCATGAGGAAATCGAGCACCATGTCTCCAGTATCCTCACGGGCCTATATTCCCTGGGTGGGCACCGTGACCGGGCGCTGATCGAGTACCGCGTGACGCCGGACCAGATCTTCAAGAGCATCAGCTACGAGGGCGTGCCGGACATCCGCATCATCGTGCTGATGGGCTATCCGGTGATGGCCATGCTGCGGCTGCCAACCCGGCAGTCCGGCGGCAAGGCCAACCTGCACCAGGGCGCCATTGGCGTGGGCGTCGACCTCGCCACGGGCCTGACCCTGCGCGGCACCTGGCTGAACAACATCATCACCAAACACCCCGACACCACCAACGCGGTGGACGGTGTGCAACTGCCCTACTGGGACGGTTTCATGAAACTGGCCGCCGGGTGCTATGAACTGTGCGGGCTGGGCTACATCGGCGTCGACATGGTGCTGGACCAGGAGAAAGGGCCGTTGATCCTGGAACTGAATGCCCGACCGGGCCTGAACATCCAGATCGCCAACGACTGCGGCCTGACCCTGCGCACCCACGCGGTGGAAGCCCGCCTGGAAGAACTCAAGGAACGGGGCGTTATCGAAACCGCGGAAGAGCGCGTGGCGTTTGCCCAGGAGCTGTTTGGGCATATTCCGCCGGTTGAAGGCTGAGACTGAGGTTTGAAGTTTGCTCCTGTGGCGAGGGAGCTTGCTCCCGCTGGGGTGCGAAGCGCCCCTCAAAACCCAGCACCGCGGTGCATCAGGCTGACCGCGTTCAACTGCCTGGGGGTTGCTGCGCAACCCAGCGGGAGCAAGCTCCCTCGCCACAAGGTGTTCACACCCAAATATCTTCGATAGCCCCCATACTTACCCATCTCCGACATCCCCCTAGGAGCAAATCCTACAGGGGATTACAATCGCTCCCCCGCCTGAATGGCTGACCCGCCCCGCCCATGCCAACCTGCTCCGTACACCCGTTGCCCTACCGCACCAACCCCGCCGAGTATTTCGCGGCGATCCGTCATGCCCCGGGCAGCGTGCTGCTCGACAGTGGCCGGCCGAGTGCCGAGCGTGGGCGTTACGACCTGCTCAGCGCCTGGCCGCTGGCACAACTGGCGGTGTTGCCGAACGAGAGCGGCAGCGATTTCCTGCAACGCCTGCGCATTCAGCTGACGCAACTGGGCGATGCGGTACTGCCGGCCACGGTGCAATTGCCTTTCGCCGGCGGCCTGATCGGCTACTTGAGTTACGACTTCGGCCGACACCTCGAAACCCTGCCGTCCCACGCCCAGGACGACCTGCAACTGCCCGACGCACGTTTTGGCGTGTACGACTGGGCTTTGATCAGCGATCACCAGGCGGGCACCAGCCAACTGGTGTTCCATCCCCATTGCGGCGAAGACGAACGCCAGCGCCTGATCGCGCTGTTCAGCCAGCCGACCAACGCCACCGTTCCCTCGTTCAGCCTTGAAGGACCGATGACGCCAGACCTCAGTGCCGAAGCCTACCGACAGGCGTTCGAACGTATCCAGGCGTACATCCAGGCCGGCGACTGCTATCAGGTCAACTTCGCCCAACGCTTCCGCGCGCCCTGCCAAGGTGATGCCTGGGCCGCTTACCAGGCGTTGCGGGCGGCTTGCCCGACACCGTTTTCCGGCTTCCAGAGCCTGCCGGAGGGCGGCGCGGTACTGAGCCTGTCCCCAGAGCGCTTCGTCAAAGTCAGCGAAGGCCAGGTGGAAACCCGGCCGATCAAGGGCACCCGCCCCCGCGGCACAACGCCCGAGGAAGACGCGGCCCACGCCGCCGAACTGCTGGCCAGCCCCAAGGATCGGGCGGAAAACCTGATGATCGTCGACCTGCTGCGCAACGACCTGGGCCGCACCTGCCGTATCGGCTCGGTGCGGGTGCCGGAGTTGTTCAGCCTGGAAAGCTACCCGAACGTGCATCACCTGGTCAGCAGCGTGACCGGCGAACTGGCCGACGACAAGGACGCCCTGGACCTGATCGCCGGCAGCTTTCCCGGCGGCTCGATCACCGGCGCGCCGAAAATCCGCGCCATGCAAATCATCGACGAACTCGAGCCGACCCGGCGCGGGCTGTATTGCGGCTCGTTGCTGTACCTGGACGTGCGCGGGGAAATGGACAGTTCCATCGCCATCCGCAGTTTGCTGGTCAAGGATGGGCAGGTGTGCTGCTGGGGCGGCGGCGGGATTGTCGCGGATTCGGACTGGGAGGCCGAGTATCAGGAGTCGATTACCAAGGTTCGGGTGTTGCTGGAAACCTTGCAAAGCCTCTAAAAGCATCGCGGGCAAGCCTTGCTCCCACAGACTGGCGCTGTACCCCTATGGGAGCAAGGCTTGCCCGCGATGACAGTGTGTCAGTCAACATCAATGCTGGCTGGTACACCGCTATCGCGAGCAAGCTCGCTCCCACAGGCTTTTTACTTACAGGCTGAGATGGCGGTTCGAAGCCTTGAGGAATTCCTGCTTCAACTCGGCAAACGTGTGCACCGCCGGGAATTGCGGGAACTCACGGATCACGTTCTCCGGCGCATGGAACAGAATCCCGGCGTCGGCTTCGCCCAGCATCGTGGTGTCGTTATAGGAATCGCCCGCTGCAATCACTCGGTAGTACAGGCTCTTGAAAGCCAAAACCGACTGACGCTTGGGATCTTTCTGACGCAACTGGTACCCCGTCACCCGCCCGCTGTCATCGGTAATCAAGCGATGGCAGAGCAAAGTCGGGAAGCCCAGCTGGCGCATCAACGGTTGGGAAAATTCGTAGAACGTGTCGGAAAGAATCACCACCTGGAAGCGCTCGCGCAGCCAGTCGACGAATTCGATGGCGCCGTCCAGCGGCTGGAGGGTGGCGATGACTTCCTGGATGTCGGAGAGCTTGAGGCCATGCTCATCAAGGATGCGCAACCGTTGCTTCATCAGCACGTCGTAGTCGGGAATGTCCCGAGTGGTTGCCCTGAGGGATTCAATCCCGGTTTTTTCGGCGAAGGCGATCCAGATCTCCGGGACCAGCACACCTTCCAGGTCGAGACAGGCAATTTCCACAAGACACTCCCATTTTTTCTGATGTTTATCGGTTGAGCGAATAAAAGGCTTGCCGACTCTAGCCATTCGCCAGAGCCCGCGCAACGCACAGGAGCGCGCCAGCCCCGACAGCTTTTGTTACCATCAGCCCCATATAGAGCGCCCAGCGCCACCGACCTGTAGGAAACCGCCCTGATGAGCCCATCGTTCGACGTCGTGGAACTCGCCACGACCTATGCCAACAAGTCCCCCCAGGACATCCTCAAGCTGGCCTTCGCCGAATTCGGCGACGAGCTGTGGATATCGTTCAGCGGCGCCGAAGACGTGGTGCTGGTGGACATGGCCTGGAAACTGAACAAGAACGTCAAGGTGTTCAGCCTCGACACCGGTCGCCTGCACCCGGAGACCTATCGCTTCATCGATCAGGTGCGCGAGCACTACAAGATCGACATCGAACTGGTCTCGCCGGACTACACGAAACTTGAACCCTTCGTGAAGGAAAAAGGCCTGTTCAGCTTCTACAAGGACGGTCACGGCGAGTGCTGCGGCATCCGCAAGATCGAGCCGCTGCGCCGCAAGCTGACCGATGTCCGCGCCTGGGCCACCGGCCAGCGCCGCGACCAGAGCCCCGGCACCCGCAGCCAGGTGGCCGTGCTGGAAATCGACACGGCGTTTTCCACCCCGGAGCGCACCCTGTACAAATTCAACCCGCTGTCGCAGATGACCAGCGAAGAAGTCTGGGGTTACATCCGCATGCTGGAACTGCCCTACAACAGCCTGCATGAACGCGGCTTCATCAGCATCGGCTGCGAACCCTGCACTCGCCCGGTGCTGCCGAACCAGCACGAACGCGAAGGTCGCTGGTGGTGGGAAGAAGCCACGCAGAAAGAATGCGGGCTGCACGCCGGAAACATCATCGCCAAATCCAAGACCGTGTAAGCACCCACCGTCTCTGTACACAAAAATGTCACCACAAGTGGCATTTTTGTGTGCACTTATGTCGTTACTGCCCCGAAAAGTTACACCCAATTCCCCGCCCCGCCTGGCTTCCTTCCTCCACTGGCGTTCGCCAAAAAATAAATACCTGTTTAAACGGTCAGCTTTAAATCGCCGTATTTCAGCTAGTTATTCAAAGACCATAACGAAACGAAATTAGCGTTACGTTGGATAGATCCTTAAGTGGCATAAATCTGGCTTGAGTCGCCAAGTGTTTTGTATACAACATTTATAAAACATACACACACTTTAGATCCGCAAGCCTGAAGCGCCCTATCCCGTACAGGCTGCAGATGCCCCGTAACCAATGATGCTCGCCCGCCGCGACGAAGATTTGTCGAGCCCCGCGCTCATGCACAGTCATCGCAGCGCCGAGAATCAGGAGCCTGCCGGAATGCGTACAAGTCTCTCCAATAACATCGCGCTGGATCTGCCCTCCTCCACCACTGCCCCCGATGACAACGCCGCAGCCTCCCTGGCCTTGAGCCCGCGGCTGCACAACAAGGACCTGGCGCCGACCAAGGCCGAAGGTCGCCGCTGGGGCCGCTACAGCATCTTTGCCCTGTGGACCAACGACGTGCACAACATCGCCAACTATTCCTTCGCCATCGGCCTGTATGCCCTGGGGCTGGGTGGCTGGCAGATCTTGCTGTCCCTGGGGATAGGCGCGGCACTGGTGTATGGCTTCATGAACCTGTCCGGCTACATGGGTCAGAAAACCGGGGTGCCGTTCCCGGTGATCAGCCGGATCAGCTTCGGGATCCACGGCGCGCAGATTCCTGCGTTGATCAGGGCGGTCATTGCGATTGCCTGGTTCGGGATCCAGACCTACTTGGCGTCGGTGGTGTTCCGCGTGTTGCTGGTGGCGATCCATCCGGGCTTCGCCGACTACGACCGCGACTCGATCCTCGGCCTGTCGAGCCTGGGCTGGGTGTGTTTCGTGGCGATCTGGTTCGTGCAACTGGTGATCCTGGCCTACGGCATGGAGACGGTGCGCCGTTATGAAGGTTTCGCCGGTCCGGTGATCCTGGTGACCGTCGCGACCCTGGCCGGTTGGATGTACACCCAGGCCGGCGCCACCATTGCCTGGTCGATCCGCGAGCCGCTGACCGGTGGCGAAATGTGGCGCAATATCTTTGCCGGCGGCGCGCTGTGGCTGTCGATCTACGGCACCTTGATCCTCAATTTCTGCGACTTCGCCCGCTCCTCGCCGTGCCGCCGAACCATCATCGTCGGTAATTTCTGGGGCCTGCCGGTGAACATCCTGGTGTTTGCCGGGATCACCATCCTGCTCTGCGGTGCGCAGTTCCAGATCAACGGGCAAATCATCGAAAGCCCGACCCAGGTCGTCGCCTCGATCCCCAACACGTTTCTTCTGGTGCTGGGTTGCCTGGCCTTCCTGATCGTCACCGTGGCCGTGAACATCATGGCCAACTTCGTCGCCCCGGCGTTCGTGCTCAGCAACCTGGCGCCCAAATACCTGACCTTCCGCCGCGCCGGGCTGATCAGCGCTGCCATTGCCGTGCTGATCCTGCCGTGGAACCTGTACAACAGCCCGCTGGTGATCGTGTATTTCCTGTCCGGCCTCGGCGCCCTGCTCGGGCCGCTGTACGGGGTGATCATGGTCGACTACTGGCTGCTGCGAAAAGGCCGTATCAACGTGCTGCAACTGTACAGCGAGGACCCGAACGGTGCGTATTTCTACAGCAATGGGGTCAACCTGCGTGCGGTGGCGGCGTTCATTCCGGCCGCGCTGATCGCGATTATCCTGGCCCTGGTACCCGGTTTTGACGCCGTTTCACCGTTTTCCTGGCTGATTGGCGCTTCGATTGCAGGGCTGCTGTACCTGATCATCGCCAAACGCGAAGCGTATTACGAGGACGTCAGCGGCGAATCCATCGCTGTGGATAACATTCATCATTGATCCCTCAAACGGCCCGGCCGGTACGGGCCGCCTACTTTCATGCATCAAGGAGGACAGCTCATGCGAATTCTCGTGGTCAACGTCAACACCACCGAATCCATCACCCAGGCCATCGCCCGCCAGGCCCAGGCCGTGGCCGCGCCGGGCACCGAGATCGTCGGGCTCACGCCGTATTTCGGCGCCGATTCCATCGAGGGCAATTTTGAAAGTTACCTGGCGGCCATTGCGGTGATGGACCGGGTGATGTCCTACGACCAGCCATTCGACGCGGTGATCCAGGCCGGCTACGGCGAGCATGGCCGCGAAGGTCTGCAAGAACTGCTGAACGTGCCAGTGGTGGATATCACCGATGCCGGCGCCAGTACCGCCATGTTCCTCGGCCACGCTTATTCGGTGGTCACCACCCTGGACCGCACCGTGCCGCTGATCGAAGACCGGCTCAAGCTGTCCGGCCTGTTCGACCGCTGCGCCTCGGTACGGGCCAGCGGCCTGGCGGTGCTGGAACTGGAGCAGGACCCGCAACGGGCGGTCGAGGCCATCGTGCGCCAGGCCGAACTGGCGGTCAGCCAGGACAAGGCCGAAGTGATCTGCCTGGGCTGCGGCGGCATGGCCGGGCTCGATGAGCAGATCCGCCAGCGCACCGGAGTGCCGGTGGTCGATGGCGTGACGGCGGCGGTGACCATTGCCGAGTCGCTGGTGCGGCTGGGGTTGTCGACCTCGAAAGTGCGCACCTACGCCACGCCTCGGCCCAAGACCATCATTGGCTGGCCGGGGCGGTTTGGGCGGTGAGCTCACAGACTTGGACCGAGGTGCCTTGAATCGCGAGCAAGCTCGCTCCCACAGGGTTTGTGGTGTTCCCGAAACTGCTGATCAGCCCCTCCAACTGTGGGAGCGAGCTTGCTCGGCGATTGAGGCCAACGCAGTCCAGCGCCCAACTCAAACCGCACTGAACCGCCGCGCCAACCCCTGCTCGGCAAACTGCTCGATGATGAAATCCACGAACACCCGCGTCTTGCCCGGCAGCAACTTATGCTCGGCGTAGTAAATGGAGATATTGCCGTCATCAACGTACCAGTCCGGCAGCACCCGTTGCAGCGCGCCGGACTCCAGATAGGGCACGGCCACCGGCATGCTCACCAGCCCGATGCCCAGCCCTTGGGCCGCGGCCGCGCAGTCGGCTTCCGAATCGCTCATGGTCATGCGGGTCTTGAGCATGAGCGGGCTGTGTTGCTGGGTTCGGCTGGTCAGTTGCCAGGAGCGCACGCGGCCGGTTTGTGGCGAGCGAATCAGGATGCCCTGGTGCTGCGCCAGATCCTCCGGTTCCATCAATGCAGCGTGGGTGTTCAGGTAGTCCGTGGATGCAACCAGCACCCGATGGGCCACCGTCAACTTGCGCGCCACCACGCCCTGGGGCAGCTCGAAACCACCGCCGATGGCGGCATCGAACCCCTGGCCGATCAGGTCTACCTGGCGATTATCGAAATGCCAATCGGGGTTGATCGCCGGGTAGCGCCGCAAAAACTCCCCGAGTAATGGCACGACATACAAGCGACCGAACGCCGTGCCCATGCTCACCTTCAGCGTTCCCGCCGGTTGCCCGCCGGCGCTGGCCAGGTTGGCGACGGCGTTCTGGATGGTGTTGAAGCTGCTGCCGACTTCCCTCAGGAACAACTGGCCGGCTTCAGTCAGCCTCAGGCTGCGGGTACTACGCTGGAACAGGCGCACCCCCATCCGCGCCTCCAGCTTGGCGACGCTTTTACCCACCGCCGCCGGGGTCACGCTCAAGCGTCGCGCCGCTTCGGCAAAGCTGCCGACTTCGGCGCTGCGCACAAAGCATTCGATACTGTTGAAGGTCTCCATGGGCCTCACTCTAAACTTTTGGTTTAGACAGACTATAGCAATGACGGTCTACACAGCCCATGACACCTTCTTGATACTCGCTCCATCACCGCGGCACTTCGCCCCGGCACTTTTTGGAGAACATCATGAGTACCCAAGCACTGAACGGTAAAGTCGCCTTGATCCAGGGCGGTTCTCGCGGCATCGGCGCCGCCATCGTCAAACGCCTTGCCGCAGAAGGCGCCGCCGTGGCCTTCACCTACGTCAGCTCTGGCGCAAAATCAGAAGAACTGCAGAACAGCATCACCGCAGCGGGCGGCAAGGCCTTGGCAATCAAGGCGGACAGCGCCGACGCCGACGCCGTCCGTAACGCCGTCGCCGCCACCGTCGAAACTTTTGGGCGGTTGGATATCCTGGTCAATAACGCGGGCGTGCTGGCCATGGGGCCGCTGGATGAATTCAAACTCGAAGATTTCGACCAGACCCTGGCCGTCAACGTGCGCAGCGTGTTCGTCGCCACCCAGGCGGCAGCGCGGCACATGGGCGAAGGCGGCCGGGTCATCAACATCGGCAGCACCAACGCCGACCGCATGCCCTTCGTTGGCGGCGCGACCTACGCCATGAGCAAATCCGCGCTGGTGGGCCTGACCAAAGGCCTGGCCCGCGACCTCGGCCCGCGCGGCATCACCGTCAACAACGTGCAGCCCGGCCCGGTGGACACCGACATGAACCCGGCCGACAGTGACTTCGCCTCCAGCCTGTTGTCGCTGATGGCCGTCGGGCGCTACGGCAATGTCGATGAAATCGCCAGTTTCGTCGCCTATCTGGCAGGGCCGGAAGCCGGTTACATCACCGGCGCCAGCCTGACCATCGACGGTGGTTTCGGCGCCTGACCCGAGCCGATCATTGTGGCGAGGGCGCTTGCTCCCGCGGGGCTGCGCAGCAGCCCTTCGCTGTCAGGCCCACTCCAGCTCCGGCAGACCGCAAAGGCTCGGCTGGAACATTTTCAAGGAGCGGATGATCCCGTCGGCATGGGCGTATTTTTCGTCCGCCATGGCTGAGTCCGGAATGGCGATGGCGGTCATGCCGGCGGCTTTCGCGGCTGTCACGCCGAACGGCGAATCTTCGAACACCAGGCAGTCGCGCGGCTCGACACCCAGGCGCCGGGCGGCGGTGAGGAAGATATCCGGTGCCGGTTTCGCCGCACCGACCTCCGGATCATCGGCCGTCACGATGCAATCGAACAGCGCGAACCAGTCCCGGTGCAACGTGGTTTTCAGCGCGAACGTGGGGCTGGACGAACTGGTACCCACCGCAATGGGAATGTTGTGGGCCTTGAGATGCCGCACCAGTTCCTCGGCGCCGGGCATGCCCAGGGCGTGAGGAAAACGCTCGCGCATCAAGGGCTCGCGGATGACCAGGAATTCCTGGGGGGTGATCGGCAACTCCAGGGCCTGGACGACGTAATTGGCCAGGTCCGTGGCCCCGCGCCCGATGATGTTCTGCTTGACGCTCCAATCGAACGTGCGCCCGTAGCGCTCGGCGATGATGGAGGTGACCTCGGTGTAGATCCCCTCGGTGTCCAGCAACAGCCCATCCATGTCGAAAATCACAGCCTTGATCGGGCCAAACTCTTTCAGCGGTGCATTCATCGCATCTGATCCGTTATCAACACAACATTCCAGGGATGGCTCAGGTGCGGCCAGGGCAGCGTGTTCGCCTTAAAGGATTCAGCAGGATAACGAAGGGGGCTTGGAACCGGCAATGGGAAATCTGAGGATGAGCTTTGTGGCGAGGGAGCTTGCTCCCGCTCGGTTGCGCAGCGACCGTAGGATCGTGGGGCTGCTTCGCAACCCAGCGGGAGCAAGCTCCCTCGCCACTAATGTAGGTTGATGATGGGAGATCACTGACCGGAGCCACCCGACCCCGAACCACTGCCGCCCGAACTGCCACCGCTGTCACTGGTACCGGTTCCGCCGTTGGTCCCACCGCCCGCGTCGGCACCACCCATCGTACTACCGCCACTCAGCGAACCGCTACCCGTGCCGGGGCTGGTGCTGCTGCCGCTGGCATCGCCGCCATTGCCGCCGCCTACAGAGCCCGGAGGCAAGGCGTTCTCGCTGGCACCGGACTTGGAGCCGGCTTCCATTTCCGAGGAAGGTGGCATCCCGCCCTTATCCACGGGGGGCGTGCCGCTAGAAGATTGTGCGAAAGCGGCTAATGAACTGACGGAAAGAATCCCGGCGAGTGTCAGCGCTGTCATGTTGGACTTCATCATGGTGAGTCTCCTTTTCAAGATACTTACCTGATGTCTGGCACGCGGGGCGGGGCGATGGTGCCAATGGATCGACAGACGGGCCTGCCGATCAGCTCGGCGTGCCAGAGGCGTCGTCACCGGCGATGTCCGGATCATCCGGAGTCGCTTCGACATCCTCGTCGTCGCTGGGCACCTGCTCGACGCCCGCCTCGTCATCGGGCGGGAGCTGGTCGCGGCTCAGCGGGTTGGTGGGCGATGGTAGCGGGTATTCTGGGGTTTCTTCATCATTGGAAACGGGGGAATCGGCAGTCATACAATCTCCCGACAGGTGCACGCACCTGTCCTGCAGCTTAGAGAACGCGGGCGATCAGTTTGAACGCCTTCACTCGTAGGATTCGTCCTCGAGTTCAGCGTCTTCATCGTCGAGCAAGGGCACCTGGGCGTCATCCATCAGGGAACCGGGGTCTTCGTTGCCCGGGTCGTTGGGGCCTGGATCATTGATGAAGGGCACGCCCGTCGGGCCCTTTTCTTCCTTGCCTTCGGTTTCCGGCGTCATGGCACACCTCGCGATTGCTGATGGATGTATGAATTTGAGGTGGGGGGGCGGCAATCGTTCCGGAGAAATGTTCAGGGGAGCCCTGTACACGGGAATGGCAGGTCAATAAAAAACCCGGCACAAGGCCGGGTCTTTTCATCCAAGCATCCGCTTAACGATGATTTCTCTTGTGCTTGTACTTGTGCTTCTTGCCGCCGGAGTGACCATCGTTGTCATTGGACAGGTTGCTGCCCAACGCGCCGCCCGCCGCGCCGCCGACGCCAGCGCCGATGGTGGAGCCGGTGGAGCCGCCCAGACGGTTACCGACGATCGAACCACCGGCCGACCCCAGGCCACCGCCGATGGCGGCTTCCGTGCGGCTACCCTTGCGCGCGCCCACGGCGCTGCCGGCTGCGCCGCCGACACCCGCGCCGATCGCGGCGCCTGTGCTGCCGCCCATCTGCTGGCCGACCACGTTGCCCAACACACCGCCCAGACCGCCGCCGACTGCAGCGGTACCGTCACCGGCAGCCATCGCGCCCTGGGCAACCACCAGCCCCAGTACCAAGGTGGACAAAGTCAAACGCATGATAGAAACCTCAAGAATGCCGCATCGGGGAGAAATGGCCAGTGCGCGCGGGCGCGAGTGTACGCCAAACGCGTCAGCCATGACGGTTGGACAACGAAACGGCGGATTATTTTATGACAGGCAAAAAAAAGCCCGCTGGGGAAACGGGCAGGTACTGCTTTCTAACGGATGAGCTGAGAATACGTACCTGCTTGTGAAAGAAACGTGAAAGAAACCGCCGGTTGAGAAAAGATGAAAAATATTTCCGCAAAGACCGGAATTGCTCCCCGTAGGAGCTGCCGAAGGCTGCGATCTTTTATCTTTCGCTTTGGATTCAATCGACAGGGGAAAGATCGCAGCCCGGTGGGAGCCTGTCACTTCTTGACCGGAACCCTGGGCAAGAACTTGGCTTTCTCCCCTCGCTGCACTTTGGCCACCTTCGTCCTGATGGACTTGATCGGCTCGTCGCCAAAGTCTGCATGGTAGGTCGACTGACCACACTGCAATCCTTCATTGATCGGATACGCGGCTCCTTGCTCCTCGCTGTACGATGCTCCCATTGCATTTCCCCTTTCATTGAGGTCCATACCGACAACAACCGGTTGCCTGACAATATCGACCTTCACAACAATGAGACTAGCCGGTCATCAACAGACTGTTTATTCAACAAGCCTCTTCGCCGACGAGTGGAACTCGCTGTTTCAAAAAGGAAACACTCATTCAGCGCCCAGCATCGTCCGGTTCAAAACCCGGGAAACCTGGTCGGCCGAATAGGGTTTGGACAAGAACTCAAACCCTTCATGACCACTGTGGGCCAACTCTTCGCTGTAGCCGGAAGTGAGCACCACTGGCAGATCCGGGCGACGCTGGCGCAGCTCCCGGGCCAAGGCGATACCGCCGATGCCTGGCATCACCACGTCAGAAAATACCGCGTCGAATGCCATCGCATCCGGCCCGACCATTTCCAACGCTTCTTCGGCGTTGGTCGCCCAGGCGGTTTCGTAGCCCAGGTCCTGGAGGATCTGGTTGGCAAAACGCCCCACCTCCAGGTTGTCTTCCACGATCAACACTCGGCGCTTGCCCTTTTCCAGCACCAGGTGCGCGACCTCTTCCCTGAGCGGCTCGTGGTTTTGCTCGGGCGCCACTTCCGGAAGGTACAAGGTGAACACCGTGCCCTCGCCCACCACAGTCGAAACATCGACGTTGCCACCGGACTGTTTGGCAAAACCGAACACTTGGGACAAGCCCAGCCCCGTGCCCTTGCCCACTTCCTTGGTGGTGAAGAAGGGTTCGAAGATGTGTTCGAGCACTTGCGAGTCAATACCGGTACCGGTGTCAGCCAAGGCGATGGCGGCAAAGGACTGCCCGGCCCCGGCATGACCACGGATCGGCGGTATGCCACCGCCGCAACTGAGCCGAAGCCACAGCGTGCCCTGGCCGTTCATGGCATCCCGGGCATTGAGGGCCATGTTGATCAACGCCGTCTCGAACTGGCTCAGGTCCGCGCGGATGTAACAGGGCTGATCGCACAACTCGACGTTGACCTGGATCCGCGCCCCGGTGACGGTTTGCAGCATGTCCCCCAGGCTCTGCACTTGCTTGCCCACATCGATGACCTCTGGCTTCAACGGCTGGCGCCGGGCAAACGCGAGCAACTGGCTAGTCAACTTGGAGGCGCGCTCCACCGTTTCCGAAACCGCCGTCATGTAGCGTTGCCGGCGCTCTTCGGACAAGTTGGGCATGCGCAGGAAGTCCACCGAAGAACGGATGATCGTCAGCAGGTTGTTGAAGTCATGGGCCACGCCGCCGGTGAGCTGGCCGATGGCTTCGAGTTTTTGCGACTGGCGCAGCGCCGCTTCGGTCTGTTTCAAGCGCGTGGTGCGCTCCTCGACCCGTTCCTCCAGCGTCGCGTTCAATTCGGCCAGGGCCGCCAGGCCTTCGCGCACGGCAGCGTCGGCACGGGCGCGCTCGATGTGGGCCCAGGAGCGCTCGGTGACTTCCATCAGCAGCGCCAGATCGTTGGATGACCAGACCCGCGGCGTTTTGTCGTGAATGGCCATCAGCGCGGTCAATCGCCCACCCTTGATCAACGGCACGCAAATGGTGGCCGCGATACCAATGGCTTGAAACGTCGCCGCTTCCTCCGGCGCCAGCTCCTTGAGGTTATCGTTGATCACCAGCGGCTTGCCGGCCCGCAGGTTGGCGACGGCCAGCCGACCAAAATCAGCCAGCTGATAATGCCCGAGAATATGGGGCGACCCCGCCCTGGCCCAATCGCCGCGAATGGTGAAACCGTCCTCGTCCTCATCCATGTCCGCGTAGGCACAATTGGACAGGTTCAGGTGCGCCGCGAGAATCCGCGTAGTGGTCGCCATGATGGCCTGCGGGTCGGTGGCGTTGGCCACGGCATTGCCAATGGCATCCAGTACGGCCAGCCGTTGGGTCATGAACACCGTGGACGTGGTTTCGGTGACCGTATCCAACATGCCCACTACCGTGCCGAACTGGTCACGGATGGGGCTATAGCAGAACGTGAAATAAGCCTGCTCAGGACCGCCGCCGCGCTCGATGACCAGGGGGAAGTTCTCTATATAAGTGGCTTGCCCATCGAAGGCCGCGTGCACGATCGGCCCGATATCGTTCCAGACCTCCCGCCACACCTCATCGAACCGCCGCCCCAGCGCCTCAGGCTTGCTGCCGAGGATCGGCAGAAACGCATCGTTGTACAACGTGATCAGGTCCGGCCCCCACACGATGGCCTGGGGAAAATGCGAGGCGAGGCTCAGCGCCACGGTGGTCTTCAGCACATCAGGCCACTGCGCAGGCGGCCCGAGCGGCGTGCCCTCCCAAGGATGGCGCCGAACCCGCTCAGCCATTTCTCCAGAGCTCTGAAGCCAATCTGTCATTGCGTTCGATCCTTCTGAGACGCCAATACCAACGAGGGGGAAACGCTTGTGACCCCAGGCAGGGCCGTATTATCCCGCGCAGGATGGGAATGCGCGATTGGATTGTGGGATGCGTCGGGGGCCAAATGGGGGGTGAAGGGCGGAAATGGGGGGTTAGGCTACAGAAATGTCTTACATATCGTTGGGAATGAGCTTGATGTAGGTGAAGAGGCTGCAACGTTGTAAGACATACAGCTCGAATGCTTACGACGATGGCAACATCCTACATATGATTGGGAATCCCCTTCGCTATCAATCCCTTGCGTATTTTTTGTGGTGACGTCTATAGTTTTGGCGTCGCCCAAATGGCGACCGGGTTTGGCGACTCGATTGACACAATTCCAACAACACAGGGAATTGTTATGAACCAATATATGGGCCTGACCAGCAACGCCGACGACCAACCCCTCTACGTCGATACCACCGCCCCGCTACACATCCTGCTCGACTCAGCCGCCTATCGAATCCGTGCCGCCACCCAATTCCTGGAGAACCTGGCGATGCATGATGAACTGACCATCGATCCCGCAACCTTGCAAGATCTGGCACAGCTTTGCTGCATCCCGCTGCGTGATGGGTGTGACGTGATGGATGTGATTGCACGACGATTGGATGCGGCGCCGGCAGGTTCCACGCCATAAGCCTGCCCGCCGACAACCTGTGGCGAGGGAGCTTGCTCCCGCTGGGCTGCGCAGCGGCCCCTTTTGTGAGCGCTGCGCACTCAAGCGGGAGCAAGCTCCCTCGCCACGAGCGCATCGTCGACCTGAACTACTCGACAATCCCGTTATAAACAACAGTCACACCGCCCTCCTTCTTGACCATGAGCTTGTTCCCTTCCGCCATGGCCTCGACCAATTCAGAACACCCCTCCACTTCACGCTTGCCATCAACGCGCTCGGCCTGGGTGTCGAAACTGAATACATAGGTCGACGCCGGGCAAGCATTGCCGCCCTCGCCCGTGGAAACAACCAACACATACTTGCTCGGGCCAAACGTGTAAGCCTTTTCAATCGTCACATAACCGGTGTACTCGGCCTGCTCGACAACGGATTCCATGACGTTCATCACACCCGCCCGCGATTGATAATTCAGCGCAGTTGCCATCGCCTCAGTCTGAGTCGTGAAAGGTCCGGCACGTTCGGTATTGACGGGCAGCGCTTGATAGGTAACGCCCGGCGGCGCGGGTGGTGCGGCTTGAGTCTTGGCGGTGGTTTTTGCAACAGGGCTTCGCTGGAGTTGAGGGCTGTCGCATTGGCCGTTTTTGCAGATGAAATCGCCTTGGCAATCGATGTCTTCCGAGCACGAGTTCGTTTCTTCGAAGGTGCTCTGGTCGGCCTTGGCGTAACTGACGACGGCCAGTGTCAGGAGGGTGCAGGCGAGCAAACGCTTCATCGGTGAAGTCCTTTTCTTGGATGGTGGCTGGATGATAACTGCAAACCTACCGGGATTGTCTCTGGTCACCTTCGTTTTCGGGTGGTCCCACTTTGGTTTACAGACTAGCCTTCCAAATGCCCGCACAAGGACGAACCATGGCTGACCGCACACAACTCCACCAAGACGGCTACGCCCTGCTCCGTCGAGCGATCCCGAACGAGTGGCTGGCTGACTTGCGTAGCGTGTTCGATGCAGGCGTGCGACCGTCGGATCAATGGCCAGTGCCCCGTGGCATGGACTGGCGCTATTCGATGCTGGACGATGATTCGAGGATTCAAGCCGTGTGTCGTCTACCCCAGCTACTGGCGGTGGCAGGTGAGTTGATCGGCGAGCAATTCTTCCTCTCCCAAGTGGAAGGCCGCGAGCCCCTTGCCGGTGGCGGCCAGCAACCACTGCACCGCGATCTGTCGGCCCAACGACCAGGCGACATCGCCGTCGCCCTGGCGTTCTTCGACGATTACGGCCCCGAGAACGGCGCGACACGGATCGTCCCCGGCAGCCATCGCACCGAGCCGGATGCGCCACCCTTCGACTTCAATGACGAGTCACGCGCGGTACAGCTTTCAGGCGGTGCCGGTGACATCCTGGTGTTCGATGTGGACCTGGTGCACGCGGGCAGCCTGAACGCGATTGGCGCACGCCGTCGCTCTATCCTGATCAGCTACTTCTCGGAATCGCTCTACGCGTCACACCTGGAAACCGTGGCGCTGCGCAATATTCGTATGGACACCCGCGAGCGATTCGCCCCTGCGGAGTTTACTTTCGAGGGCTAGTTTTTTGGGTCGATGAAAGTTGTGCGCAACGGTTCGAATCTGAGCTTTAATGCCCGTGCTTTTTGAGAACCCCATTCGTCTGATCAAGGAAGAAACGGCATTGAAAACAGCTTTCGGCGCCCTGTTGTTGGCCTGCCTGACAACGACCGCATTGGCTGACGAAGCCCCCATCGGTTTTCAATCTTCCACCCTGCCGGATCCACACAATGGCCGTGCACTGGAAATGGTGGTCTGGTACCCGAGCGCAACAACCGCAGTCCCGCAACTGATCGCCGATAATGCGGTGTTTGTCGGCGCGTCCGCCGTGCGTAACGCGCCGCCAACTGCGGGCGAACACCCACTGGTGGTGCTCTCCCATGGCTACAGGGGGAACTGGAGCAACCAGATTTGGCTGGCCAGCGCCTTGGCCCAGAAGGGTTACATCGTCGCCGCCATCAACCACCCCGGCAGCACTACCCATGACCGCAGCCCCCAAGCAGCGGCGCAGTTATGGCAGCGACCCGTCGACCTGCGCCGAGCCATCGATGCGGTCACGACTCAACCTGAAAAATTTGGTCGGGTCGCCAATGATCGAATTGCAGCCGTGGGCCATTCACTCGGCGGCTGGACCGCCCTGGAGATCGCCGGCGCTCGCTTCGATCCAGAGCGCTTCGCCCAAGACTGCAAAGCCCATTCGCAGTTATCCAGCTGCACGGTTTACAAACAAATGAACCCCGCCAGCACCGCTGATTCAAAGGCCGAATTGGCCGCCGATTGGCGCGATAAACGTGTTACTGCGGTGGTGACATTGGACCTGGGCCTTTCGCGGGGCCTGACCGATAAAAGCCTGGCCGCGCTGCCTGTCCCCACCTTGGTGATCGCGGCCGGTGTACCGTCGCAAGAGCTTCCCGCTGAGTTGGAGTCTGCCAACCTGGCCAAGCGCCTGCCCCCAGCGTCGAGCCGTTACATCGAGATCAGCGATGCGAGCCATTTCAGCTTCATGTCGATGTGTAAGCCTGGGGCGCAGGAAATGCTTGAAGAGGAAGTGCCGGGGGATGGGATCATTTGTCGGGATGGTGATGGCGGTCGTGCTCGGGGGGTGATTCAGCGGCAGGTTGCATCGCTGATCGCAGAGTTTTTGGCGCAGTCATCGGGCTATGAAGAAGGTCGTTTGTAGACATCGGAGTCATGCGGATTATAGATCTCAGTTATGCTCCCAGAGATTTGGATACCATTGGCATGGTACTAACATAATTTAAGGACAAAATATGTTCAGCAAATCTCAGGTCATTACCATACCAGCCCTAATCACAGTGACACTTTTACTCACGGGCTGCCCACCCCCAGCGTCGTTCACACAATGGAAACGCGCTTCGACATCTGTAGAGGGCGTCAAAGCCGCAATGGCAGAATGTGGCGATCCTGTAACAGGGCCCCAGAACCATTTCCCAATAAATGTACAGATAACTCACTTTCAGTGTATGCAGCGTCTTGGCTTTATTCGCAAAGACGGTTTTGAATACTGTGAAATAATGAAGCATATGCCAGCCTGCGTCGAAGAAAGGCAGGGCCATCCTCTAAGCTTGTCCCAGCTCGAAGCTTTGCCTTTTGTCGAAGATGAGGCATTTCACCCAATCAAGCCAAATTCAGGCCGAGATGAACGTATGCAGGTCTCCTGGCGTAAAGCGGGAGCATCACAGCATTTCTCAGTCCAGGTAGCCAATGATAGTGAAGCCCTGCCGGTAATGTACGCATGCGGCTATGCCAAACCACTGGGGTCGAATCTAGATGTCGCAAGCATTGGAAGCACTGCCAAAGCCCAACGCTGCATGATTGATCACGGATTTGAACCGAAGAATAAATTGACACTGGTTTGCCTGACTTATCCACAAGTAACGGGCTGTTCGTCAACGACCCTGCCGCGTTGACCCAATTACTGGCCGCCGCGACCGGAAGCTATCGGCCGATTCGACAGAAGCAGCGATACGCACAACCTGCCTTCGGAGCGAATAGCGTAGCAGTAGCCCACGACCAGCTGGCGAATCATCAGTTCACGTCGAGACTCGTGAAAATAAAACTGTCCCTATTTTTTCATGCTCCATTTTTCATAGGAGTCAAGGTATGACTCTTCCCCAATAGTTTCCGACTTAACTATCCTAAGCTCCCCCCAAAACGGATTCGCCAAGATGTATCTGCGTTCAAGCGTGTTATGCCTGTGCCTTTTCAGCACCCTGAGCCAGGCCGCTGTCAACTGTTCTGCCCTGGCGGAAAAGATCTCTGGCACCGTGCCTGAGTTTCATCCGTCGGTGCAAGGCAAGGTCATCGGCACCGGACGCCTGCATTTTCACGAAGCGCCGGATGAAGCCTGTGCCAATAAAAAGATTTTCGTAATACCCGGCGACTCTCTCACCATTTACGCCAGCCTTGAAGACGAATCATGGCTGGAAGTGAACTTCATTGCCAAGAGTGGCGACGACTACACCGGTTGGGTAAAGGCGGACCGGGTCGAGATTGGTGTACCTTACGGAGCGCCAGCGGGCGATGCCCAGTAATTCAAAATGGGTGTGCCCTTTTTCATTTTTTGAAGCGCAGGAGAAACAATGACGGACTCGCCAGCAGGGAGTGCGCTGTTGCCGGCCAGCATACACGGCGACCTCGACGTGGCTGATGGCACGGGTTTCGCTGGCTGGGCTCGCGTCTGGGCGGAGCTTGGCGTCGGATGCGCGCCCCAGGAGACGTACGAAGCCCTCATTCGACGCTACGGCGAGCCGCATCGCGCTTACCACACCCTCCAGCATCTGCAGGAATGCCTTCAGGTGCGCCGGTTCGTCAACGCGGCCTGCCCGGCCCCCGCCGAAGTCGACCTCGCGCTATGGTTCCATGATGCGGTCTACGACCCTCTTCGCAGCGACAACGAGCTGCGCAGTGCCCAATGGTTGGATGATGTGGCACGTGATAACGGCCTGGACGATGAAACGCGACGCAGGCTTTACGAGCTGGTGATGGTGACGCGGCACGACGCTGCTCCGACGTCGGCAGACGAAGCGGTGCTGGTGGATACGGATCTGGCGATCCTTGGGGCAGCGTTCGAGCGGTTCGAGGAATACGACCAACAAATCCGCCGCGAGTACCAGTTTGTGCCGCTGTCTGTGTACCGCCAAAAGCGCCGCCAGGTCCTTGAAGGTTTTCTGGCACGGGGGCGCATTTATACGACTGCACCGTACTTCGACGCATTCGAGCAGCAGGCACGGGCCAATCTTGCACGCGCCATCGACCGTCTCGACTGAAGACTGGCGTCATTCGGCAAATCGGGTTTCAGCCATCGGATCAGGCTTCAGATCAACCGATCCACAACCCTCGCATTCCACAACTCCCGATACCGCTCCCGCCACCCCGGACTTCCCTTATCCAGCCACTCCAACGTCGCCTCAACACTTTCAGGGCTGATGATGAAGTGATTGATATGCTCCTCGATCCGCTCTTGCGATAGATGCAGCGCGTCCAAGTAACCATTGAAAGAATCCGCCAGCAACACATACTCATCGCCCTGCTGACGGCGCCCGGTCCAGGCCGGTAAGCCCGCCACCATCGCCGCCACGTCCTGGCGCCCTTCACGCAAATCCAGCAGCAAGATACTCGCGCCGCCGTCACGCCCGATCGGCAACAATCCCGTCGCGGGGAAGCCGGGCTGAGCCCGCAGTTGCTCCAGTTCGAAGGGGTTGAATTCATACTCTTTGTCCGGATCCAGCCCGTACAGTGAAAAGCTGAGCAACTCCTCATCGCCATTGGCGAGCGTGGCCAGCACATCGTATTCCACGTAGGCGCCGTTGCAGGTCTTGAGGAACTGGCGATAGTCGTCTGGCAAGCGGGCACCCAGGCTGGCTTCCAGTTGCGCGATGGCAAGGTCGGTGGCGCCTTCACGGGTGTCTTCGAGGATGAGTCCACGATAGTCAGTCATTGATGTCTCGAAAGGGTATGGGATGGGACGCGGTATCAATCGATCTTACAAAAAAAAAGCGACCGTTCACTCGGGTTGGTTTTCGGCCGCCCCTCCTGGCCTCACACCACACTCGCTCGATGCAGACTGCTCATATGCCCAACGCCCGCCGCCTTCAACCGACTCACCAGATCCTCCCTAGCCGTTCGCCCCCCTGAACGCACGTACTCCAGCTCCGCAGCGGTGATCAAGACCACCGGTACCAACCTGACCGGGGACAAGGGCATGTCATCCAGTTGGGTAGGAAAATCCGGTGCCGGGGCGCCGAGCAGAACGCCGGTGGAGTCGTCATCGGTCACGAAGAGTTTGGGCAATTGATCGCTCATGTGGTGCGATTGGCTCAGCCCGGGCAGTTCAAGGGATAGCGCCCCGTGCTGGTCGAGTTGGTGGGTGATGCCACCCGCATCGGCCACCGTTTTGGCGACGTGTTCCACCAGCTCGAATGCCCAGCTGCGTTTGAAAGGGTCGACCTCTCCCACCGGGCCGTAAGCGTGCTCGGGGATATCCGCGGTTTCGACGAACAATTCCATTTCGAAGCCGTTGCCCATTCCTTCCGTATCATCGAATGGATCGGAAAGGCCTTCAGTGGCGAGAATGATCGCGTCGCCGCGGCGAACCACGCGGTAGGCCTGGCGGGTCGAAGGCCAGTACGGGCCGCCGGAAAAGGTCGGACTGATCAAGTAGGACAGAACATCCCGCTCGACCGTGCCGACAGCGCTCCAATGACGATCCAGGCACGCTGCGCCGGCTTCCCGGATGGCCAGATTGGCTGCTTCAGCCTCGGTCAGGTCGCCAAGCTCGTGGGACTGCGGCGCAGGCTGGTCGTTTTGGGTTTCAGGGATTTTCGATGAACCGAAGAGCTTCTTGAAGAAATTCATGGGCGTTCCTATCCGAAAATTGCAATTGATGTAGGCTCAGTCACTACGCTTGGATCGATTTCAAAAGGATGAATATGACGTTGACGGTCGAAAGTTTGGTGAGCATAGCAATGACCAACCCAATCAACGCACAAATCACCGCGCGCTTGCCTTCACTCGGTTTGAATCAATGCATGCTCACCGCTGGCTGCCTGTTCCAAGCCGTCTGGAATCATCAGTCGCAGCGGCCACCCGCTTGGGGCGTGAAGGATTACGATGTTTTTTACTTCGACCCCGACCTGTCCTGGGAGGCCGAGGATGAAGTGATCCATGCCGCCCAGCGTCTCTTCCAGGACCTCGACGTCAACATCGAGATCAAGAACCAGGCGCGCGTCCACCTTTGGTACGGTCAGCGGTTTGGCAAGCCCTACCCTCAGCTTCAGTCGGCCAAGGATGGCATTGATCGTTACTTGATTGCGGGTACGTGTATTGGGCTGGATGTTGAAACCGGTGAGGTCTATGCGCCCTATGGCCTGGACGACATAGAGCAAGGCGTTCTTCGCATGAATCCAAGAAATCCCCAGCCGGACTTGTTCGATGAGAAGGCGAAAAGTTATCAGGCTCGCTGGCCGTGGCTCAGCATTATGGAGAAATGATGCAACCGCCATAATCCTGTGGCGAGGGAGCTTGCTCCCGCTGGGTGGCGAAGCCGCCCCAAAACGTTCTTCCAGACAAACGGCATCGACCGGTCTACGACGGCTACGCCGCCGAGCGGGAGCAAGCTCCCTCGCCACGGAGTGCGATCTTTAAGGCTATGTATGTAACTTGCTGCAGCCTTCGCGAGCAAGCTCGCTCCCACAGGAGATTGGCGGTGGGTAACGGTTCTGTGGAGTTCATCCTATCCACTCAACCTTAACTCATCGTCCCCGAAAAACTCGCCTCCACCGGCCCGATGAGAAAGACCGCGCCCAGGCCATCCCATTGCACCGTCACGCTGCCGCCATCACATTCAACCTCGACGGTACTGTCCAACAAACCACGACGAATCCCATTGACAACCGCACCGCACGAACAGGACCCCGACCCCAGCGCAATACCCGCCCCACGCTCCCAGATGCGCAACCGAATATGCGTACGATCAATGATCTGGACGAAATGAACGTTGGTCTTGAGCGGGAACAGCGCGTGGGTTTCGATGGCCGGTCCGATCGTCGCGATATCAACGCCAGCCAGGTCATCGACAAAATAAGTGCAGTGGGGATTTCCCATGCTGCAGGCGGCTGGACTGTCAGCAAGTGGCAAGGCAGCGGTGTCCAGATCTTGCGCCAAGGGAATGTCCGACCAGCCGAAAAGCGGCACGCCCATGTCGACGGAAATGGCGCCGGTTGGCGTACGTTCGCAAGTAAGCAAACCACGGTTAGTGCGCAGTACTAGCGAAGTCACATTTGCTTCGCGTATGAGCAGGTCCGCCGCACCTCGTGTCGCGCTGCCGCAAACATCCAGTGCAGAACCATCTGCGTTCCAGAACATCACCCGCGCATCGGCATCGTCGCAATCGAGCAACACCGCGAGTTGGTTGAAGCCTATGCCCCGATTCCGATCCCCCATCCGCTGGGCCATGGCACTCGTCACCGCACTGGCCGAATTTCGCGAATCGACAATCACGAAGTCATCGCCATTGGCATGCATCTTGTGAAAGCTCAGTTGCATGCAAACGCCCTGCTGGAGATAGAAATGGAATTACCGTCAGGGTCTTTGGCGTTGGCAAAAGAGTAACCGTCCGCCCTGTGCGTCGCGCCAAACTTCAGGCCCTGGGCCAGGCATTTTGCCTTGAAACCTTCTACATCCTGGAGATCAAAGACAAGCTTTACGGTGACTTGCCCCGTTTTAACGGCCTTCCCCGCAGGGTGAACCATCAGGATCGCGCCACCGTTTGCAGGGCTCAATTCGGTGACGCGGTCATCGACTTTTCTTTCACTGGTAAAACCGAAGTGACGCTCATAAAAATCGCAGGTCGCTTGAACGTCCCGGACATACAGCATGATTCGATTGAGTGACGGTTGCATGGGGTCTTCCTTGATCATTGTGAGTGTTGCGCTTGCCCATATGCCTTGGTCATGACCGCCCAGGTCTTGGCGTCGGCAGGAATCAGATGCTCGATACGCAATGAACTCATGGTGATGTCGAACGGCATGCCGAAGGTTGTGAACGTTGACATGAACGTCAGCTCACCCTGGGGAGAGTCGACTCGTGTCAGCAACAACGGAGGCAGTTCGTTCGCCAGCGCCGCAGCGCTGCGTGGGGCCGGCAGGCTCTTCAGAATCTCAGCCAACGCGGGATTGCTCAAGGCTTCCCGAGATGCCCGTTGCCAGGCCACTACTCTTATTTCCTCGGCGTTGCTCATACGATCGCCCAAGCCGCCGGGTTGCAGCAGTGTCACCAAGAGGTTGAGTCCCTCTGTCGCTTCCCTGGCAAGCCCAACCAGATCGAACAAGACACCCGCGCTGGCATTCGCGGCAAGGATGTCCCATTGAGCATTCAGAACAATCGCCGGGGCGGGGTTATTGGCGTGAAGTACATGGTCAATGGCATCACGTACCACTTCCATTGACGACGACGTGAGCGGCGTCGTTTCGTAGCGAGGGGCGTAACCACTGGCCAGGAAGATGTCATTGCATCGCTCCAAAGGTACATCCAGGGCAGTCAATAAGTTATGCAGAGTGCCGGGGCTTGGCTTGGCGCGCCCCGTCTCGATGCAACTAAGGTGACGCTGGGAGATGCCTGTGATCAGTGCGCAGTCCAGCTGACTCAGTCCAGCCTGTTGGCGCAAGTGACGCAGTTGCGCACCGGCCGAGGTTGGCGGCGTCGTTCGAGAAAAAGGTCGACTGGTCATCCGTTGACTCTGGCATTGCGGGTGAGCGGCGTCGATGACCTCTGAGGTCATTGAAACCATGACGGTCAAATCACTAGCCTATCTCCACTGATCAATGAACTTGTCCAAGGAGGCAAAGTGAAGAAACCTTACATCGCACTTGTCACGCTGCTGCTTTTTTCCGTGTACACAGCGAGTACTTTGTTTCTCGCCGATCAATCGCTCCTGGCGTTCGGCATCGGGCTCATGTCTCGCCCAGACACCGCACAGGTCGTCATCGACCTTTATCTGCTCGCTTGCATGGCGTGCATCTGGATGTACAAGGACACACGTTCGAAAGGCAGGTCGTTCACATCGCTGCTGCCTTACTTCCTGATCACGGCCATCTTCGTATCAATCGGTCCACTGTTGTACATCGTCGTTAACGGATTTGGACGCCAATCGCCGGTGACAGGTATTCCCGATTACCCACCGCCTTAAAGCGTCCCCCATCATGCGCATGCCTCCAGGCACGCCAGCACTTCAAACTGCTGGATCATAACCGCAGAAGACGATTGCAGCTCAAGGCCAATCAACAATCACTGCTTTCGGATCGCCCTGGCGCATCTGGGCCAGCTCAGCATCCGCCTTGGCTTGCGTCGCGTGGCAGAACTCGAAGGCGTTCTGGGTCTTGCCGCTCGGCCCCTTGGCCTCGGCCATGCACACCACCGCACCCGGCGCACAAACAGCGCTGTTCAGTTTGAAATCCCCCCAAACGCCAGGTTGTTCCTGCTTCACCTTGGCGATGTAGTTTTTGAGCGAGGGCTGCATGTCGCTCGCGGCTCCGGCGATCAACTTGACCGGGCTGACGCTAGCGCCGTAAGTATGCTGGGTGGACAGCGCGGCGGTGCAATACAGTGCATCGGCCGGAACCGCAGCGGCTACGCCGTTCGCCATCACCGTCGGCGTCATCGATACTTGAGTCCCGCCAGGCCCCACCAGAACCGGCACGATGCTGAACGCGTTGTTGCGCCATACCTTCAGGTTCACCCGCGAACCAATTGGCGCTTTTGCAACGGCCACCCTGAAATCGATTGAATCGGCGATAAGCCCGTTATCCACTGCCACGATCACGTCTTGAGACAAGATCCCGGCCTGTTGCGCACCGCTCCCCGGAACAGTTGACAACACCACAACCCCAGCTGGGGGAGCTGACAGGGCCATGGCCCGCTTCGGATCGATGGTGTCGATGCTGGCGCCGATCCGGCCACGAGGTAAATTGGCGGGCTGGCAAGCTTTTTCCAGCCATACCTGGCTGGCCGCTTCTTTTCGAGCCGTTGCGACCTGCTTCATGACCGGCTCGGCGCTCGCCTGGTACATCGGCACTTCGCTGAGGGACATTTCGATGTACTCACAGGACTTGGAGCGATAGCGGTCAGGCGTTTCCCGGGTCACCAGTTTTTGCAGGTCAATGGGCGGCAGGCCTTGGGGCGCGGCAATGGTGGAGGTCGCGGGAGAGACGCTGGCAGAGTCCGCTGTCGCGACCGAGGAGACCACATAGGCGCCGGCCGCCAGGCCTACGGCACTGGTCATTACGCTGGTGTCCACTCCCCCCATGGGAAGCAGCATCGCACCGACTACCGCCGCCTCACCGAGACCGCCATCAGAGGCACAGCCAGCCAAGGCAGTGAGCGAAAGTGCAACGGCGAGCCTGGTGCTTGATTTGAAGGCAGGAGCAGACATTTCGCTTCTCGGTGATGGATTCGAATGGATCGTGGCGCATCATGGCAAAGTGCCTTTAAGTTGTATATCGAATGCACGTTCGCCCGGATGCCGCCCGTCTCAATCACCACGGCAACGAAGTGCTTGGTTTGAGGTTGGACAGGATGATGGCCAAATAGTACCTTGCCTGGACCCGCCTGAACGCCACGACCCCAGAGAAGCCCATGTCGACAAAATGCCTTACCGCAATACTGGTGCTCTCCCCGCTCCTGGCGTCTTGCGTCAACCCCATGTACAGCGACGCCGAGCGAGCCGAAACAGCGGAATACCTGCGCAAGGTCAGAGACCCGGCGACCTACTACGCCATGGATTGTGAAACGTTCCTGGCAACCAAACGGGGTTGGGAACAATACCCCAACATGGCCGCCGACCCCGTTAACCTCGTGATCCAACAGGTCGCCACACAACGCGACTGTTCAGCCGGCAGCGCTCCTGTGCCCAGCGCGGCTACGGTGGCTCCGACATCCGTGACGCCAGCGGCAATGCCCGTACCCGTGTCCAATCAGTCGGGAACCTTGGGCCTGCACATCACCCCTGTTACACCGACGGTGGCTCGGCAATTCGGCTTAGCCGCTGTCAGTGGCGTCTTGGTCTTGGGACCCGTACCAGGAAGTGGCGCTGAAAAGGCAGGCATGTTGGCCGGCGATATCGTTTTGCAAATTGCCGGGACTTCGGTCAATAGCCCAGCCGAGCTGACCGCTGTCGCCAGCCGTATTCGACCTGGTTTCGCGGCGCCGCTGAAGGTGTGGCGTTATCGGGCTCCCATCGATGTGCTGGTGGAAGTAGGCGACTCATCGGGCATGGCGCCCCCGGTAGCGCCTGCGCCTGCGGCAGTCGTCGCACCGACGCCGAGCCTCCCCCTGGCCGCCCCCGTGACATCGCCAGCGAGCAATAGCGCGACAAATACTTCGTTCTGTTTTGCCCTGTTCGAGGCCAGGCAAGTCCAGGGGCTGAGCGACTATCCAGCAAGGGGCCTTATCACCCCCGTCTGGCAAGGCCCGGCACTGAGCGGCACACCGGCTCGTCTTGCCATGCCGGAGTTCCAGGCATTCACTCGGGCCCAAGGCTACGATGTGAAAATGCAACCGATGTTCTGCCAACCCATCGGCGCCAGCGAGCAGTGCCAGGCGCTAGGGTCGGAGAGCTTCATGCTGACCACTCGCAGCTTTACCGCGATGGTCAATTGCACTGAAACCTTGCAGGGCGTAGAAACAACCCGCGGTCTACTGCTCAAACAGTGGCCTCATCTGCAGACCACCGCGTGGCGTCCTTTGGCGGGTCAATAATGGCTATCTCTCAAGCCAATCTTCCCGCGTCATTTCCCAGATTTCCTTAGGTAACGTCCCACAAACGAAGTCCCCCTGCTGCGTCGCAATCATGCGCATGCCTTCATGTTCCGAAACTTTACGTGAAGCCAGGTTGCCCACCGCCTTGGGCACTTGCATGACGGGGCGGCCCAGGGTTTCAAACCAATGGGCGTTGATCGCCTCGCACGCTTCGCGCATATAGCCTTTTCCCTGCCATTGCGGCGCCAGCCAGAAACCCCGGTTGTTGCCAGGCTGGTCGTACAGGCTGATGCTGCCGATGCTCTGTGGCGGATCGTCGGCCATCCGGATCATCCAGTGCCACTCGCATCCGGCGGCGACAGCGGGGAGCGCGTGGTCGCGCACGTATGTCAGCGCGCCGTCATCCGGGTAAGGCCAGGGCACGCGACTGTCCAGGTAACGGACCACTTCCCAGTGTGGGAACAACCGTTGAATCACCGGTGCGTCCGTCAGCTCAAGGGGTGTGAGGATCAGACGGCGGGTTTGGAATGTGGGGATGGTTTGCATCATGAAAGTCCTTTTCAAACATCATGGTGTCCTTGAAAAACAACCCACTCCAGCGTTGTCCTCAATCCAGACGGCGACACAGATAGGCTTGGGTTTGATAAGGGAAATCAATAGTTTCACGCCCCCTCAAGGAGGGATGCGTGTCGATAAGATGCTGCAACTGATCACTCACCTTGGCCTTTTCGGCGGCAGGCAAGGCGGCGATGAAACTCACCGACAGGAAGCGGTCCATGATGACTTCCCTGGCGCTTCCTGAATGTGTGTATCGAAAGCAGGTCAGTTCAGGAGTCGAAAAGTAGTTTCCTGTGAAGGGTGACTGCCACGACCCGGTATGAAAACGCGGGGTATCGCCTTCGTATGGAGTGATGATATCAGTGATAGCAGCCACCCAGTCCACCGACTCATCACGTACGTTCCAGATCAGGCCCAACCGGCCATTCGCCCTGAGCACTCGGTAAATCTCGGCAAGCGCTTTTTCATTTGCAAACCAGTGGAAGGCCTGGGCACACACCACTGCTTGTGCCATTCCAGATTCGAACGGGATACTGTCTGCCGTCCCCTCCACAATCCTGACGTCCGGCAGGCTTTGGGCAAACTCGGCACGCATGGCCTCAACCGGTTCGACTGCAATGACATCGAGCGCCATGGACTTCAACAATCGAGTGAATTTTCCTGTGCCGGCCCCTAGATCAATAACTGCCGATCCCGGAAGAAGATCCAATTCTTTTTCAAGCCAGGCACTCAGTTCACTTGGGTAGTTCGGGCGCCCCTTGGCATAGGTGTGGGCTTGCGATGAGAATCCAATCTGGGCGGCCTTTTGAATGTTTGCCATGAGCCACGATCCTCATTGTGAATGTTGCATTAGCTGGGCTGCCCCTGGATGGAAGGGGAGAATTATTGCCTAGCCGTTTTCCGGATCTTCAACTGTCTTTCTGCGGCCTTTCGAAGCCACCACTTTGTATGCACCGGTACGAGCCTCTTTAACCGAATGTGCGGTCAAAGGGTCGCTACGAAAGCGGTAATGAGCTGAGGTTTTCTTGGCGGGAGGGCGAACGGTTTGGATAGGCGTCGCCTTTGCCGAGGCTGGCGGCAAGAAAGCACTCGGCTCCATCGCAAAGCGCTCTGCCAGTGCGTACGCCATCTTGTGACTGATGGGCCGATCCCCACTGAGCACCTTGGACACCGCTGTTTTATCACCTATTTCAGGGAGCTCTGAACCGGTGAGTCCGAGCGTCTCCATCAAATCCCTGATCAGTTGCACAGGGGTGCAGGTCGCCTCAAAAGCGGCATTCGATTGGCGAAACTGGTCGGAGTCGCGCTGGTAGGCCAGGATTTCATCCTCGAGTTCAACGAGAATTTTCTCCTCGGTCTTGCTCAGTTCACGCCCATCGGTGAGTTCATCGAGCAAGTCGGTCGCACGCTCATAGTCGGCGGGGGTCTCGATGCCATGCACAAACTCGCCGCGCAAGCGCTCTAGCACCGCATGCAGCTCACCAAGCGTTGCGATCACGGTCTGGAAATCGTTCCGGTCTGCGCTCATCGTTTTACCCCTTTGTTTCTTGCATACCAGGCGTTGGCCACGTCGTAATCAGCATGCGTGTAGATGTGTTTGACGTAGAACTTCTGCCGGGTGTAGTTGATACCCCCTATCACCCTGAGATTATTTGCGCCTACGTCGATCACAACCCAATTCATTGCGGCTCGGGGATTGAACAAATCGACACCGTGCGTACCGAAAAGCTTTTGCAGGTCCGCGAACGCCTTGGGGCGAGCCATCTTCAAAATGCGCAGGCAACGATCAAGTCCAGTCTTGTCGTTCGGGTACAAAATTGCAGCGTCGTCAAAACGTGATGGCGTGAGTATATCCATAGGCTTCCTTGTCTTTGAGCCAATGGTATTCCGGTTGTGTTTTTTCACAACATCGATGTGTTGGCGGCAGTTGGACTCATACTGTGGCAAGTAGGCGATTTGGCCGGCAGCATTGGGCCAAATGGGTGATCACCTACACATCCGGAGACAAAACATGGACCTTTTCGACTCGAACCGCCTGAAAACCTGGCAAGCCCTCTCTTCGCTCTTTCTCGACACTGAGATGGACGACCTGACCTACGATTACATCGCTCGCGTCGTCCTTGAAAGCGGCTATTCGCCCAGTGAAATGCGCAGCATCTTGTGGAATGAAGTATTCCCGGTGCTCGAAGCCAACCTCAGGTCCGTTGCAGGTGAATGGGCGGGATGGACAGATGAGTGGTTGCTGGAGCACCTCACAGCGCTCGAGGAGCCAAAGGGGAAGAAAGGCACCGGCGGCATTGCCAGAGAGATCGACAGGTGTTGGAGCCTGATCGCAACGCGGCTTCCATCTGAATATGCTTGATACAACTGCATTGCCTCGTGACGAAATAATGGTGGTAGATTTCGGCAGCATGCGTTGAGGATCAAACGTTGCCCAACCCTAACGAATACCGGAAGGGTACACAGAGCGCCGATGGTGCAGATTCACTGATCGAATTGAAGGCGGAAGGATTTCGTGTAGATGCCGGTTTAGCCGGCAATTTGACAATCACAAGGAGTGAGATTAGTGACGATTATCAAGTTCAGCTACAAAGATGCGAAGGGTAGTTTGAGTGTCCGAGAACTGATCCAGTGGTCAGAGAACTCACTCTACATTCAGGGACGATCCACTGGCGACTCATTCCCAAAAACCTTCCGAAAGGATCGAATTGTCGAGATATTGTTGGGGGCAGAGCTATTACTGAACGACGCCGCCCCTCCCGCTCCAAGGCTTTCGCCAAAACCAAAGCCGTCTGCTTTGGCAGCGCTGGAGACCGCCTCCAATTGTCCGCGCCCCAAGTCGCCGCCCGACGGAATAAATCAAATTCTTTTCACTGGTTTTGCTGCTGCGCATCGGGCAGAGCTCGAACAGAAGGCGCAGGATTTTGGGTTAAGGGTGATGAGTACTCCAGGCAAGACTCTGACGTTTCTTTGCTATGGTGATAACGCCGGTCCGACTAAGGTTACAAAGGCACTAGCGGCTGGTGCTTTTATCTTCGATGCGGAACAGTTTTTGAACTTGATCACTACGGGCGAGATGCCTTGATACATCAGATGCAGCGTCGGTCGAGCGGTTTGACATAAAGGCGCAATCCCCCAAAAACAACGGTATGCGGCTGGCCAACATACCTTCCTGATCTCGACGTCAAATGCGACGGTGTCCACCTAACTTAAAGTGGACTATCACTCCTAGCCTGCTTCTATCGATTTTTGAGTTCGGATACGCTGACGGCCATATCAGCCAAAACGAGTTGCATGGAGGAGGCTCCCTCAAAATAGGTCGTTATCTTGGTCTTTAGTGACTGCCCGGGTAAAGCGCAGACCATCACACCACCCGGGACCTCACCTCCGCTTGCGCCTCAACACAGCAAGTTCACTCAACTTGACCGTCTCGCAACCGCCTTGAAGCTCCACACCTCACCCCGTCACACACCCCTGCGGCACCTTCCCAGCAAAACTGTCCACCAGACTCGCCACCACCATCTCCCCCATCCGCGTGCGGGTCTGCAACGTCGCACTCGCCCGGTGTGGTTGCAGTACCACCTGCTCATTGCCAAACAACGCCTCGGGCACGTGCGGCTCATCGACAAACACATCCAGCGCCGCACCGGCGATTTCCCCGGCGGTCAGCGCCGCCACCAGGTCGGGCTCGTTGACCAGTTTGCCGCGGGCCACGTTAATCAGGTAACCGCCCTGGCCCAAGGCGCGCAGCACCTCGGCATCGATGATGGCTTCAGCCTTGTCGGCGGCCGCCGCAAGGATCAGGGCATCGCTGTCGCGAGCCAGTTGCTTGAGGTCGGCGACGAAGGTGTGGTTCACGTCGCTCATCGGTTGCAGATCGGTATAGCTGATCGGACAACCGAACGCGGCGGCGCGGGTTGCCACGGCGCGACCGACCCGGCCCATGCCGACGATGCCGATGCGCATGCCGGACACCTGCCGGGCCAATGGCAACGGAGCCAATGGCGTCGGGCTCTGGGGCCATTGGCCGGAGCGCACGTAGCGGTCACCGGTGCACAGCCCTCGGCACACCGCAATCAATAGGCCGATCGCCAGGTCGGCGACATCTTCGGTCAGCGCGCCGATGGTGGCGGTCACGCGGATTCCACGATCCCTGGCGTAGGCCAGGTCCACCGCATCGGTGCCCACGCCGTTGACCGCCACCACTTCCAGTTGGGGCAGTTGCGCCATGAGCGCCTGGCTGATGCCCGTATGCCCACCGGTGATCACACCGCGAATGTTGGCGCCATGTTCTTGTAGATAGGCTTGTTTGTCAGCCTGTTCGAAATAGCGCCGTACCGTGAACAGCTCGTTGAGCCGGGTATTGATTTCAGGGATCAGGATCGGGCTGAGCTGCAAGACTTCTGGCTTCATGTAGACCTCGTAACGGAATAGGAAAAAACTGATTCAAGCGTAATCAGGTGTGCTCGCCACGCATGCACCGCCTCAAAAATGAACAGCGCCCAGGCTCAACCGCGACCGGCAAACGGCATGGCCGTGGCCATGACGGTCATGTTCAAGACGTTGGCCGACAACGGCAGGCCCGCGATGTAGCGCACCGCGTCGGCCACGTGCTTGACGTCCACCATCGGCTCCACCGCGATGCTGCCGTTGGCCTGACGCACGCCCTTGGTCATGCGCACGGACATTTCGGTGAGGGCGTTGCCGATGTCGATCTGGCTGCAGGCGATGTTGTATTCGCGTCCGTCCAGGGCCAGGGATTTGGTCAGCCCCAGCACCGCGTGTTTACTGGCGGTGTAGGCGCTGCTGAATGGCCGCGGGGTGTGGGCCGAAATCGAACCGTTGTTGATGATCCGCCCACCCTGGGGCTGTTGCCGGCGCATCAGGCCGAAGGCACCACGGGCGCACAGGAAAACGCCGTTGAGGTTGGTGTCGATCACGTTTCGCCACTGCTCGAACGTGAGTTCATCCAGCGGCACGGCAGGCGCATTGACGCCGGCGTTGTTGAACACGACGTCCAGGCGTCCGTAGGCCTCGGCGATGGCGGCAAACAGTGCATCGACACTGGCCGGATCGCGCACATCGGTGGGTACCGCCAGGGCTTCGCGCCCCTCGCAGGCCGCCAACTCGACCAATGTCTGCAAGGGCTCGGGGCGGCGCCCGGCCAGCACCAGCGTGTAGCCGTCTGCCATCAGGCCCAGGGCCACCGCGCGGCCAATCCCGCTGCCGGCGCCAGTCACCAGAGCCACTTTCAATGTGTTGGACATGTGGATTCTCCCTTCTCGAATTCAGTCAGATGAACGCGGACCGACGCGCATTTCCAGTTCGCCGATGCCATCGATGCCGGCCGTGATGACATCCCCCGGCTGCAGCACATCGACGCCTGCCGGGCTGCCGGTCATGATCAGGTCGCCAGCCCGCAGCGCTACCGATTGGGAGATGCGGGCGATCACTTCACTGACCGACCAGATCTGGCTGTCGAGGCTGTCGCGCTGGCGCTCTTGACCGTTCACGTTCAGCCACAACTCGCCTTCGGGGTGCCCCGCCCGCGACACCGGCACGATGGCCGTCATCGGCGCGGCGCCGTCAAACACCTTGGCGCCCTCCCACGGCAAACCGTTGCGCTTGGCCAGGCGCTGGACATCACGCCGGGTCAGATCCAAACCCGCCGCGTAGCCCCACACATAGGCCAGCGCCTGGCTCTCAGGGATGTTGGCGCCGCCCTCCCCGATGGCCACGACCAATTCGATTTCGTGAGCGAACTCCTCGGTCACCGGTGGAAACGTCACGTCGCCGGTCGCCTCCACCACGCAACTGGCAGGTTTCATGAAAAACACGGGTGGGACTCGGGATTCACCCTGGGTATCGGGCCAAGGGTAGTTGCGACCGACGCAAAAGACCCGGCCGACGGGAAAACGCTGTGGGGTGCCAACAACCGGCAGGGTCACTGGCAAGTCCGGGGTAAAGACATACTCGGGCATGTTCATCCTGGTAAAAGTCCTGATAGAAGCGTCAGCGTACGGCGGCAATCCCTGGCTAAGTTGGAGGAATGCCGCCTCGTGTTGGAGAAAAACAGCTTTTTTCCGGGCTCAGCGCGCCTTGAGTTCAATGCGATACAAACGGCCAAGCAGCAACGAATAGGACAAGGTGCCGATCAGCGCCACACCGCCGATGAACCAGAAGGCCAAGGCAAATGAGCCGGTCTTGTGGACAATCGCGCCAATCACGATGGGGGTGACAATCCCGCCGATGTTGGCCGCCAGGCTGGTGATCCCGCCGGTCAGCCCGATCAGTTCCTTGGGTGCCACTTCCGACACCGCCGCCCACGAGGACGAAGCGATGCCCTGGGCAAAGAAGGCAATCGTCAGCACGGCGATGCAGATCACGTTCGAATCGGTGAAGTTCACCAGCACGATGGACATGCCCAGCATCGACCCGACCACCAGCGGCAACTTGCGGGCAAAGGACAGCGAATAACCGCGGCGTATCAGCAGATCGGAGACGATCCCGGCGAGCAGGATCCCCACTGTCGCGCCCACGAACGGCAGCACGGCGAATATCCCGGCCTTGATCATGGTCAGTTGACGCTCTTCGATCAGGTACGTGGGGAACCAGGTGAGAAAGAAGTACAGCGCCGAGGTGCTGGCGAACTTACCGATGCAAATCGCCCAGACCTGCCGATAGCTGAACAGCTCGGCGATCTGCCGCCAGTTGAACCGGGTGCGCTCTTGGCTGCTCTTGACCAGCCCGCCCCCGGCTTCGATGTACTTGAGTTCTTCCTTGCTGACTTTCTTGCAGTTCATCGGGTCGCGATACAGGAACAGCCAAGCCACACCGAAAACGATGCCGAGCGCACCGGTGCTGTAGAACACATGGCGCCAGTCGTAGGTAGTCGCCAGCCACAGCAGCGCACCGGTAAACAGCGCCGTGCCCAGGTACTGGCCGCAAACGTAAATGCTGCTGGCAAGGCCCCGTTCACGCGCCGGGAACCACACCGTGACCGCCCGGCTGTTGGCCGGAAACGCCGGCGCTTCCATCGCACCGACCGCCAGGCGCAGACCGAACAGCGAAGCGAAGCCCGTGGCAAAGCCCTGGCACACCGTGACGGTCGACCAACTGATCAGTGACACCCCGTAGGTGAACCGGGAACCGAAGCGGTCGGCGATGAACCCGGCGGGTACCAGCGCAATGGCGTAGGTCCAGGCAAACGCAGAAAAAATCAGCCCCATCTCGATCTTGTCCAGGCCCAGGTCCTTGGCGAGGAAGGGTGCGGCAATCGAAATATTCACTCGATCGATGTAGTTGATGATCGTCGCGATCAGCAGCAACGACAGCATGAACCAACGCCGCCGCGACGGCAGGCGCTCAGGCACCACGGCGTCCCGGGCGCTGGCAATTTGGGAGGTGTGGGAGTTCGACATGGTGGACCTCATTATTGTTAGAAGCGTCGAAATGTTTACGAGCAGCCGAAATCAATGCCCTCGATGCCGGGGCAGAACAATCGCTACAGGAATGAGAGGCGCGAACAGCCGGTGTCAGGTGTTCAGAGAGGCCTTGCAACAGGATCTGTCGCAGGAGCGGTCGGGAGGGTCAGCGTGAAACAGGAACAGGCTCATGATGTGCGCACCTTTTGATTGTTTTTGGATGGAGGGTCGGGTTGCGTGGCCCAACAGTGGTCGTACAACCATTCAAAATCAACTGAGGTGTTAGATCATTTTTCCCGGTTGAAACCGTGTCCAAGAAACCTGTCCAAAAAAACAAGATCGCTGGGTTTTTTAAAATCGCTTTTAAGAACAACGTAACTAACTGTTTTTAAATGACAAATAGCATAAATACGAATTTGTCGTTTTGGACAACCAACCGCCATCCTCGGGCTACAGAAAATTCAGTCTCGGCACCCTGTCATCGTATAACGCCTTGAAAATCGGCCAGATGCACCGTCACAATCGTCGTCACCGCCATGCCCCGCAGAGGATTCACAGGAGATGTCATCACCGAGCCGAGTCCCCACCTATGTCATGCAGCAACGCAGCGAATTGACGGACTTCTACATCCGCGACAAAAAGGGCCGGCGCGCCGAAACCAGCCCGCATCGCCATGAGTACTTCCAGATCCAGATCAACCTCGGTGGCGACACCGTGCAACACATTGGCAACGTCGAGCGTCCGTTTCCACGCAACACCCTGGCCTTCATCCTGCCCCACCGCGTGCATGTGATTCCACATCCGGCGGACAGCAACTTCATGGTGATCAATTTTTCCCAGACGTTCCTGTTGCCACATTTGCAGTGCGACCCGATGGACCTGGAAGAAGTCTCGATTCTGCTGGCGCCAGAACTCTCGCCGTTTCGTTTCCAGGAGCACCTGGACTTCATTCTCGGCGACGACGATTTCGCCAAGGTATGCGCGTTGATCACGCAAATGCGCGCACTGGACGAGAATCGACAATTCGGCACCCGCGAAATGCTCAAGGGCTTGTTGCTGCAACTGATCGGCAGCGTCTGCGCCTTGTACGCCGAGCCGCTCAAGCGCTTGGCCGAAGAAAACGCCGCCGAAGTCAGCCGACGCGATGCACTGGGCCGGATGTCCGAATACCTGCGCAAGAACATCGCCGACCCGGACCTCAACCTGATCAAAGTGGCGGCGGCGACCTACCTGTCGCCGACCTACCTGACCCACTGGCTGCGCAAGGAAATCGGCAAGACCTTTACCGAACTGGTGCTCGAACGTCGAATGCATGCAGCGCGCAATTACTTGCTCAATGGCACACGGCCTGTGGGCGAAGTGGCGAGGTTGTGCGGTTTTGCCGACGAGGCTTATTTTTCCAGGCGTTTTCGCCAGATACATGGACAGCCGCCAGGGCAGTTCAGGCGCCAGCAGTTGAATCCGGACAGTCCGCAGTTGCCGTTGAATACATAAGCCGACAATCGCGAATACGGCTCACCGCAGGATCAGCACCGCCGCCACCGCAATCACGGCCACCACGCCAAAGACCATTCGCGCGATCCACGGCGCGGTGAGCCAGACGCCGGTCACCCCGGCAATCTGCCCCACGTTCTTCTCGGTCAGACGGAAACTCGGCTCCCGGAAAGGATTGCCGCAATGTGGGCAGGCGTAGGCTTTGTCGGAGATTCGGGAAGCGCATTCAGGGCAATCGATCAGACTCATTGTGCGACCTCAGGGAGAGACGAACTTGGGGTACTGACAAAGACCACGCATTTCCGGTTTTTGTTCTGAAGCGAGTAAACCTTTTGGAGGGCACGCTACGGAAAAGCGAACGGCTTCACAGCCAACAATATAGCCCAGCCACTACTGCGGGGGGGTTACGCGCCGGATAAGATCGTTCAGCACGTAGGTGTCCAGAAAGGCTGTGACTTCAATGATCTGACCACTCTTGAGGGTCATGTGCCACAGGTAGGTGTTGTTGTAGGGTTTTTGATCAAGCGCCGTGGCTGTTCCTTCCCACAGAACAACCACCACATCATTCTGCGCAACGATGCTCTGCACCGTGGGGACGATCGGTGTTGCCAGTCGCGCTGTAATGGGCCGCACGACTTGGGCCAGCTCAGCCTTGCTGTTATAGACACCTGAAACAGGACTCGTCCCGGCCACGGTCCATTTCGCATTGGGCGCCAGCAGATCGAACACCGTGCCTTTGCCCTGCTGCCAGTTAGTGAACGCCTGGCGGACCAGAGTCGCATTCGCGTGTTGGGTGTTTTCCGAAGCCCAGACGTTGTTCGTAAAAAATATTAAAGACAGTGCAAGAGCCTGGACGCGCCAAGCGAAATTCATCCATCTGGTCATGATGTTCTCTCACAGCAATGCAGTTGATAAGACGCTCTTCCAGGAGAACCTTAACGGCATGTGCCCAGAAACCTTTGCCTGATACTGCTGTGAAGTTGCCTGATGCTATTCAGTGGCGATGCTGCACAAGCAGCCGTTCATCAAGCAATTTGCCGTGCCTTTCTACCTTCAGTCTTAGCGACCTTCTTGCACCTGTGCTCAAACTCCCCACACCGGGAAGCTATCGCACACCAGGGGAGATTTTTTCATTCCGAAAGAGAGGCTGATTTCCAGAATCGCCCGGCCAGCCAGCGACTGACACTCAAGGCCCAGGCAAACAGAGCGATCAATCCGATACTAAGCAGCATCCCCTTCACGCCCGTGCTGCTAATGAGCGTTCCGGTGATAAAGGGAAACCCGAATACACCAATGAAGTAGGACAGGCTGAAAAGCAGCAGTGCGTGTGCGGTCAGTCCAGGTGGCGCTTCGTTGGCAGCCAGGCCATTAATGACCGAATAGTTGAGACCATAACCGACCCCAAGCAAGGCGGCGGTCAACCAAAACTCAGACTGGTAATTCGTACCTTTAGCGCTGACGGCGTATCACCTGGGTGCCATTGCTCCTATCGTCATTTTTCAGACAGCAGAAACCACAAAGCCCCTGGTTTTCTTGGAAAACCAGGGGCTTTGTGCGTATCGAATTTGGCGGTGAAGGAGAGATTCGAACTCTCGATACAGTTTCCTGTATACACACTTTCCAGGCGTGCTCCTTAAGCCACTCGGACACTTCACCGTATCTCGGCAAACTGTTCAGTCTGTCGAGGCGCGCTAATGTAGTCGAAAGCTTTTCCGATGGCAAAGGTTTTTTTCAGAATTTTCATGCGGTTAAGCTTGGTTGGGCATTTCAAACCCGTCTGGGCAGGGCAAACCGGCCAATCTTCGGGGCTGTATAGGCAAGGCTCTATAGATGAAGGCTTGGCGGGATGGGCGAGCCAGGCTGTTTACGGGGCTTGGGGCTGACCGGTGAGTCAGTCACGGTGCTTTACCTGGCCTGCGGCGGTGGGTAACGTCTGCGACACTTCTCTTACAAGGAATAGCGTCATGAGCGACTTGATTGCCTACCATCTCGAAGACGGTATCGCGACCCTGACCTTGAACAACGGCAAGGTCAATGCCATCTCGCCGGACGTGATTGCCGCGTTCAACGCTGCGCTGGACCAGGCGACGGCGGATCGGGCGGTGGTGATCATTACCGGGCAGCCGGGGATTCTGTCGGGTGGCTACGATCTGAAGGTGATGACCGCCGGTCCCAAGGAAGCGGTAAGCCTGGTTACGGCCGGCTCGACGCTGGCCCGTCGCCTGTTGTCGCACCCCTTCCCTGTCGTTGTCGCTTGCCCGGGGCATGCGGTGGCCAAGGGTGCGTTCCTGCTGCTCTCGGCGGATTACCGCATTGGTGTGGAAGGGCCGTTCAGCATTGGCCTGAACGAAGTGCAGATCGGCATGACCATGCACCACGCCGGTATCGAGCTGGCCCGGGACCGCCTGCGCAAGTCGGCGTTTCACCGCTCGGTGATCAATGCCGAGATGTTCAATCCCCAGAGCGCTGTGGATGCGGGCTTCCTCGACAAGGTGGTGTCGGCCGAGGAACTACAAGGTGCGGCCCTGGAAGCAGCGCGCCAGTTGAAGAAAATCAACATGTCCGCCCACAAGAACACCAAGCTGAAAGTTCGCAAGGCCCTGCTGGAGACGCTGGACACTGCAATTTTGCTGGATCAGGAGCATATGGGCTGACGCTTGTAGGAGCTGTCGAGCGGAGCGAGGCTGCGATCGTTTGATCTTGCTCCGGACTCAATTGCTAAGGGAAAGATCGCAGCCTCGCTCCGCTCGTCAGCTCCTACGGGCCCACAGATGTCCCCCTCCCCCTAGAGCAGGGCTTTTTCCTACGCGCATCGTTTAAAAGTCCGCAACCGCTCTAGGCTGCTTCCGTCACGCCATGTGGAAACATGCGCTTAAACATCGTCCATTTCCTACCTCTATAGGGGCAATTGCCGAAAACAGTGCACATCCGTACACTGCGCCACCTTTTGTCCCGATGGGGCCTGTAGATGCTGTTTGTATTGCGTATGTTGTTGATGGGTCTGCACTTTGTCCTGGCGGGTGTGCTCGGAGTGATTCTGGGCCTGTGCAGACCGTTCAATCCGGACAACAGTCGTTTATGCGCAAGGCTGTACGCTTTGCCGGCCATGTGCATCTTGCGCCTGCGGGTCCGGGCGCAGGTCGACACGCTAGTGGATAAGCCCAACGGCTGCGTCATCATCGCCAACCATCAGTCCAACTATGACTTGTTCATGTTCGGCAACGTAGTGCCGCGCCGCACCGTGTGCATCGGCAAGAAGAGCCTGAAATGGGTGCCGCTGTTCGGGCAGTTGTTCTGGCTGGCGGGCAATGTGTTGATCGACCGTGGCAACGCGATCAAGGCACGACGGTCAATGCTGACCACCACCCATACGTTGCAGCACGAGGACACCTCGATCTGGGTTTTTCCGGAAGGCACGCGCAATCTGGGCGAGGATCTGCTGCCTTTCAAGAAAGGCGCATTCCAGATGGCAATCGCCGCCGGAGTCCCGATTATTCCGGTGTGCGTCAGCAGCTACATCAAGCACATGCGCCTCAATCGCTGGCGCAGCGGTGAAATCCTCATACGCTCGTTGCCGGCGATTCCTACGGCCGGATTGAGCATGGATGACATGCCCCGGCTCATCGCCCAATGCCGTGAACAAATGCGTGAATGCATTGCAACAATGGACCGGCAGTTACAAGCCGCGTAATGGAAAACCCGCCCCTTGGCGGGTTTTCTTTTGCCGCCGAACTCCGCAGATTTTGCTGACTCTCAAGCTACAGGGCGCGCTAAGCTGGACGTTGCCTGCCACTGCCATTTTCCAATAAGAAGTGAACCACCATTATGGGTAGAGTCGTTGCTGCTGCGGTTTACAGCGCCGGTAAGAAAATCACCAACATCACCCTCGACGAAGGCAGCGCCTGGGCTGCCAAACCTGGTCATTTTGTGTGGATAGGTCTTGAAGAGCCCAGTGCCCTGGAGCTGACCAACCTGCAACGTCAATTCAACCTGCACGAATTGGCCATCGAAGACGCCATGGAGAAACACAGCCGGCCCAAGCTGGAGACCTTTGGCGATGCGCTGTTTATTGTCACGTATTCGCCAATACGCAAGGACGGCAAGCTGCAGTTCATCGAAACCCATATCTTTGCCGGCAAGGGCTACATCATCACCGCTCGCAACGGTCATTCAGCCTCCTACGCCCACGTCCGACAGCGCTGTGAGGCTCGACCTATCCTGCTGGAGCACGGCGAAGATTTCGTGCTCTACGCCATCCTCGATTTCGTGATCGAAAACTACCAGCCGGTGGGTGAAGCCATTCACGCCGAGATCGATGAGCTGGAGCGCAACGTGCTGTGCAGCGCCCTGAATGAGCGAGACATCCAGAACCTGCACAGCCTGCGCCGCGATGTATTGCGCCTGCGTCGTTACGCGGCGCCCATGGTGGAGATCAGCGAGGAACTGCAGCGGCTGGACTTCCCCTTTATCGACAAGAACATGGGGCCGTACTTCCGCGACGTACAGATCCACGTCACGCGGCAAATGGAAGACTTGGCCACCCTGGCGGACATCGCCAGCCAGACCATTGAAATCGGGGTGCTGCTGGAAGCCTCGCGCCAGAGCGTGGTGCAGCGCAAATTTGCAGCGTGGGCGGCGATTCTGGCATTCCCCACCGCGGTGGCCGGGATCTATGGGATGAACTTCGAGAACATGCCGGAGTTGACCTGGCACTACGGCTACTTTCTGGTGCTCGGATTCATCGGGGTGGGATGTACGGCTTTGTGGGCGAGTTTCAAGCGGTCGGGATGGTTGTAGGCCCGCTCCCCACCGCTCATCCTCTGTGGGAGCGAGCTTGCTCGCGATGACAGCGGCACATCCGACATCAATGCCAACTGTTCCACCGCTATCGCGAGCAAGCTCGCACCCACATTAGAGGGTGGTGATCTTTAGCCTTGGGTGGTTTCGGCGTGCGGCTTGTGTGCGACGAAACGCATCATCCACTCCGCCACCGTGGTGCCATGATGCTCGTGGGCCAGGCTCGCCACGCCCTGGCTATAGATCTGCTCGCCGAGGTGTTGCTGACGAATCTCCAGCAAGGCCCGGGAATAATCGTGGATGAACTCCGGGTGGCCCTGGAAGCACAGCACCTGGTCGTTGATGTGATAGGCGGCGAACGGGCAGAAATCGCTGGAGGCGATGACGGTCGCGCTTTCGGGCAGTTGGGTGACCTGGTCCTGATGGCTGATCAGCAAGGTCAGCTCTTCCATCACCGGGCTCATCCACGGCGCCTTGGCGGCGAGTTTGTAGCGATGGGTGCCGACACCCCAGCCTTGGGTGGCGCGTTCGGTCTTGCCGCCCAGCAACAACGCCAAGAGCTGATGGCCAAAGCACACACCGAGCAATTTATCGCCCCGCTGGTAGCGCTCCAGCAGGTAGGTCTTGAGGGTTTGAATCCAAGGGTCGGTGCCGAAGGAGTCAGCCTTGCTGCCAGTCACCAGGTAAGCGTCGAACACCTCGTCATCGCTGGGGTAATGCCCCTCCATCACGTTGTACACGATGAATTCGGCCGCGATGGGCTGCTGTGAAAACAGGCGCTGGAACATCTGCCCGTAACCCTGATATTGGTCGACCAGTTCCGGACGCAGGATATCGGTTTCCAGAATGCAGATGCGTAGTGACATAAAAAATACCTGACACGATGATGGGAATATTGCACACCCCAGAGCCTGCCCTGAAACACGGTTCCAAGGCAAGCCCCTCCCCGGTCTGTCAGAACAGTTCGTGCCGGGCGGCTTTCTCCAGCAACAAGGCCGGCGGTGAGAAACGCTCACCGTATTGCTCGGCCAGATACTGGGCGCGACCGACAAAGTCCTGCAGGCCATACTGGTTGATGAACTGCAACGCACCGCCGGTCCAGGCCGCGAAACCAATGCCAAAGATCGAGCCGATGTTGGCATCGGCCGTCGACGTCAGCACCCCCTCCTCCACGCAGCGCACGGTCTCCAAGGCCTGGATGAACAGCAGGCGATCACGGATATCCTGGGGCGAAATCTGCCCATCGGCTTGCTCGAAGCGGCTCTTCAGCTGCGGCCACAGGTACTTCTGCCCGTTGGCCGGGTATTCATAAAAACCGGCGCCGGCAGCCTTGCCCGGCCGCTTGTATTCGTTGAGCAGCAAGTCAATCACGGCGAATGCCGGGTGCTCAATCGGCGTTTTCCCTTCTGCGTGCAGGTCCTTGGCGGTTTGCGCGCGGATATGGCTCATCAGGCTGAGGGAAACTTCGTCAGAGATCGCCAGAGGCCCGACCGGCATCCCGGCCTTGCGCGCTTCGGTCTCGATCATCGGCGCACTCACGCCCTCGCCGAGCATGGCGATGCCCTCATTGGTAAAGGTACCGAACACCCGCGACGTGAAGAAACCGCGACTGTCGTTGACCACAATCGGCGTCTTGTTGATCTGCAGGACAAAATCGAAACCCCGAGCCAAAGTCGCGTCACTGGTACGCGCCCCCTTGATGATCTCCACCAGGGGCATTTTTTCCACCGGGCTGAAGAAGTGCAGGCCGATGAACTTCGTCGGGTCCGGCACGCCCATGGCCAGGCCGGTGATGGGCAAGGTCGAAGTGTTGGAAGCGATCACCGCGTCGTCGCCCGCCACTGCCTGGGCCGCAGCCGACACGCTGGCTTTGAGGGCGCGATCTTCAAACACCGCTTCAATGATCAGGTCGCAACCGGCCAGGTCAGCATTGCTGTCGGTGGCTTGAATCCGCGCCAGCGTGGCTTCGCGCTGCTCGGCCGTGAGTTGGCCACGGGCGACCTTTTTATCCAGCAACGCCGCCGAGCGGGCCTTGCCCTTCTCGGCTGCCGCCAGGTCGACGTCCTTGAGAACCACGGCAATGCCGGCCACGGCGCTGACATAGGCGATTCCCGCCCCCATCATGCCCGCACCGAGCACGCCGACTTTTTTCGTCAGATAAGGCGCCAAACCTTGTGGGCGAGAACCACCGGCCTTGATCTCGTTGAGCTGGAACCAGAGGGTACCGATCAGGTTCTTCGCCACTTGGCCGGTGGTCAGTTCGGTGAAGTAGCGGGTTTCGATCAGGTGCGCGGTGTCGAAATCCACCTGGGCCCCCTCCACCGCCGCGCAGAGGATTTTCTCCGGTGCCGGCAGGCAGCCCTGGGTCTTGTTGCGCAGGATCGAGGGGGCGATCGCCAACATTTGCCCGACTTTCGGGTCGGACGGCGTGCCGCCCGGGAGCCGATAGCCCTTTGCATCCCAGGGTTGCACGACGCTGGGGTTGGCCAGAATCCAGGCCCGGGACTTGGCCAGCAGTTCCTCACGATCCTTGGCCAGCTCATCGATCAACCCGGCCTGCAGCGCTTGTTGTGCACTGACCTTCTTACCTTCAAGCAGATACGGCAGGGCCTTTTCCAAACCGAGCAGGCGCACCATCCGCACCACTCCGCCGCCCCCCGGCAGCAGCCCGAGAGTGACCTCCGGCAAGCCGAGTTGCACCGATGGCTGCTCCAGCGCCACGCGATGATGGCACGCCAGGCAGATCTCCCAACCTCCGCCGAGGGCCGCGCCATTGATGGCCGCCACCACGGGCTTGCCCAGGGTCTCCAAGGCTCGCAGTTGCGCTTTAAGCAGCAGGACCATGTCGTAGAACACCTTGGCCTCGGGCTTGCCGACCTTGACCAATTCATTGAGATCACCACCGGCGAAGAACGTCTGCTTGGCCGAGGTGATGATCACACCGGCAATCGCGTCCTTTTCAGCCTTCAAACGGGTAACGCAAGCGGCCATGGCCTCGCGGTAGCGCGCATTCATGGTGTTGGCGCTCTGGCCCGGCATGTCCAGGGTCAGGACGACGATCCGGTCCTGGCCGGTTTCGTAACGGATGGCAGCGGTCATGAAAAATGTTCCTTGAAGTCGGGCTCAGAGGCGTTCGATGACGGTGGCAATGCCCATGCCGCCGCCGACACAGAGGGTCGCCAGGCCATAGCGCAGGCGACGCGCCTCCAACTCGTCGAGCAACGTGCCAAGGATTGCGCAGCCGGTGGCCCCCAAGGGATGCCCCAGGGCGATGGAACCACCGTTGACGTTGACCTTGGCGGGGTCGATGGCCATGTCCCGGATGAACTTGAGCACCACCGAGGCGAAGGCTTCGTTGACTTCGAACAGGTCGATGTCTTCCACCCGCAGCCCGGCCTTGGCCAGGGCCTTGCGGGTGGCCGGCGCCGGGCCGGTGAGCATGATGGTCGGGTCGGTACTGGTGACGGCCGTGGCGACGATCCGGGCCCGGGGTTGCAGGCCCATGGCGCGCCCCTTGGCTTCGGAACCGATCAACATCAGCGCCGCGCCGTCGACGATGCCGGAACTGTTGCCCGGCGTGTGCACATGATGGATGCGTTCGACATGGCTGTAGACCCGCAGCGCCGTGCCGTCGAAGCCCATCTGGCCCATGGCTTCGAAACTCGGCTTGAGCTTGCCCAGGCCTTCGAGGGTGGAGTCGGCGCGGATGAATTCATCGTGGTCCAGCAACACGATGCCATTCTGGTCCCGCACGGCGACCAGGGATTTATCGAACGAACCGTCGGCCCGGGCGCGTGCCGCTTTTTGCTGGGAGTGCAGTGCGTAGCGGTCGACGTCCTCGCGGCTGAAGCCTTCCAGGGTGGCGATCAGGTCGGCGCCGATGCCCTGGGGAATGAAGTGACCCTGCAGGTTGGATTGCGGGTCCAGCGCCCATGCACCGCCATCGCTGCCCATGGGCACCCGGGACATGGATTCGACGCCGCCGGCCACCACCAGGTCTTCGAACCCGGAACGCACCTTCATCGCCGCCAGGTTCACCGCTTCCAGGCCCGAGGCGCAAAAACGATTGAGTTGCACCCCCGCCACGCTGACATCCCAATTGGCCACCAACGCAGCAGTCTTGGCGATATCGGCACCCTGCTCGCCCACGGGCGTCACGCAACCGAGCACGATGTCGTCGACCTGGCTGGTGTCCAAATCCATGCGCTGGCGCAAGGCACTGAGCAGGCCCCCCATCAGGTTCACCGGCTTGACGCTGTGCAGGGCGCCATCAGCCTTGCCCTTGCCACGAGGCGTGCGTAATGCGTCGAAAATCAAAGCTTGGGTCATGACATCCTCGAAACCACGGGGTAATGCGACGCCTCCAACCATAAGCCCAGCGGCGCCGGATTCAATGACCACAGCGCTCAATGGCGTTGACGACCACGCTCAGACGAACGGTAGCGAGCTATCGGGTTAACCGATTCAGGAGGGCAAGCTGTCTAGCAAAAGGGCCGGCAGGAAGGTGGCAATAGGCCTCATGCTGTTTTAATCGCGATAAGTACCCAGTTGATACGAATTGGATCTAAGCCAAGGCGGCCGCGGCCCCTAATGTAATCCTTGTACAAGTTAGTCGTCGGGTTTTGCCGAGGCGCTTGTCGGAACAGGAAGTGCAACGCCAGCCATCATGGATATGCAGGCTGGTTTTCAGGACATAACAAAAAAGGCGGATCAGCCATGTTCAAACATTCGAAAGTTCGTCAAGCCGGACTCATTCTCTTTGCCACGACGCTGCTGTTGATTTTGCCGAATATCACCAAGGTGATTGGCTGAATCCTGCGCGGGGGCACCTGCTTCATCCAATACGTTGTGTCGCCAAAAAATGTGATGGGTTCACTGTTCGAGCTGCGATGGCTGTGCCAACCTTTGCGGCCACCCCCTCGACATGGAAGGCGATCGACTTGAAAGCTCTCATTGTGTTCGGGGCGTTGCTGCTCAGCACGCCCCTTTATGCCGCGCAACTGGTGCTGGAGTTGGGCGCGAGCACGCGCACCTGGCAAACCGAAGAACTGCTCAAGCATCCGGACGCTCAAACGGTCGAGATTGCTGAGGATGTTTCCTACAAGAAACCCATGAGTTATCGAGCCGTGCGGCTGACGTCCCTGTTGCCGGGCATCCAGCCGGACGACCACCTGCAGGCCGTTGCCCTGGACGGCTTCGCTGCCGAGATGCCCGCGGCGCCATTACTCAACAAGAGCGGGGCCCGGGCCTGGCTGGCGATCGAGGACCCGGCCAAGCCGTGGCCGTCGCTGGGGGAAGGCAAGTCCAGTGCCGGGCCTTTCTATCTGGTCTGGACCGACCCTCAGGCAGGCCGCATCAGCCCGGAACAATGGCCCTATGCGGTGGCAAGCATCAAGCGCCTGTCGGCGGTGGCTGAACGCTTTCCAGCCCTGCTACCAGCGCCCAACCTGGCCAAGGACGACCCGATCAATAAAGGTTTCGCGCTGTTCCAGAAGAATTGCCTGGCGTGTCATCGGCTCAATGGCGCTGGCGATGCACAGTTCGGCCCTGACCTGAACATTCCTTTCAATCCCACCGAATACTTCTCCGGGGACTTCCTCAAGCGCTACATCCGCGACCCGCAAGCCCTGCGACGCTGGCCCCAGGGCAAGATGCCCGGGTTCTCGGTAGCGGTGTTGCCGGAATCGGAGCTGGATTTGCTGGTGGGTTACTTGAAGCATATGGCGGGACGCAAGCAGCCGCTGACTCCATGAGATCGCTTTTGTGGCGAGGGAGCTTGTTCGCCAGGCGGTTACTGGAGTTGCACAGCAATCACTGGGGTACCGGGGGTGCCGGGGGTCTCGATCATCCTGGCATGCATCTGCTCGCCACCGCCGCCGCGGCGCATGCCACGCACTGGGCAGGCGTCCAGGTAATCCAGGCCCACGGCCAGTTTCAGGTGGCGCTCCGGGCGAGCCAGTTGGTTGGTCACGTCGAAGCTGTACCAGGCGTCGTCCAGCCAGGCTTCTGCCCAGGCATGGCTCGCCAGGTGCTCCCTCTCTTCGCTGAACAGATAACCCGACACATACCGCGCCGGCACGCCCAGGCTACGAGCGCAGGCCAGGAAGGCATGGGTATGGTCCTGGCACACCCCGCTACGACCGGCGAACGCCTGGGCTGCACTGGTCTCGACTGCGGTGGTGCCAGGGGTGTAGATCATGTGCTGGTTCAAGCCATGCATCAGGTCGATCAACGCGGTGCGGTCGCGACGCTGCTGGCACTGCTGCGCAGCGAAGGCTCGAAGGGCCTCGTCCGCCTCGGTCAGCCGGGTGAAGCGCAGGAATGGCAGCGCCGACTGGCTCTCGTGTTCGGCTTCGCGCAACGGATCGATATCCACCTGTCCACGGGCACCGATGATGACCGTTTCGTGGGGTTCATCCAGGGTCAGCACATGCAGGATGTTGCCAAACGGATCCAGTTGCGCCCGCACCGGCCGAGGCAAATCAAGCTGCCAGCTCAGCACATGCTGGCGTTCGCTGTCGTGGGGCGTCAGGCGCAGGTACTGGATGCTGGCGCGAACCTGATCTTCATAGTGGTAGGCCGTTTCGTGGCTGATCGAGAGTCTCATATGACCTCCAGGTAGGAACTGTGAATGGCGTTGCCCAGTTCACGGACCAGTGGGATGAATTCGGTGAGCCAGGCATGCAGGCCCCCGTCGAGGATTTCGTTGATGCCGGTGTAGCGCAGGCGTGCGTCCATTTCCGCCGCCAGCCGTTGCGCCTGCCGACCGTTGGTGCCCGGCAGGCTCGCGAGGATCTGGTCGATTTCTTCGGTACAGGCACGCAGCGAGCGCGGCACGTCGGCGCGCAACAGCAGCAACTCAGCCACATGACGAGCGCCCGGGGCCTCACGGTAGATCTCGGTGTAGGCCTCGAAGGACGACAAGGCCCGCAACAAGGCGCTCCATTGGTAGTAGGCGTGGGCCGTGCCGTCGCTGACTGCGTCGGCCTGGTCGCCGGCCATTTCGTAGCGGGCATCGAGCAAGCGCAGGGTGTTGTCGGCCCTTTCGATAAAGGTCCCCAGGCGAATGAACCGGAACGCGTCGTTACGCATGATGGTGCCGTAGGTCGCGCCACGAAACAGATGCGAGCGCTCCTTGATCCACTCGCAGAACCGGCTCATGCCGTAGCGATTCAAGCCTTGCTCGCCGATACCGCGAATTTCCAGCCAGGTGGCGTTGATGTTTTCCCACATGTCGGCGGTGATTCGGCCACGTACCGCATGGGCACTGGCTCGCGCGGAACCGAGACAGCTGTAGATGCTGGCCGGGTTGGCCGCTTCCAGGGCAAAAAAATGCAGCAGGCGCTCGGCGTGCAGATCGCCGTGTCGCTCCCGGTAATCGTCCAGCGTGCCAGTGATCAGCAATGGCATGGCCAGTTCGTGCAGGCCGTCGCCACGCCCATCCTGGGGCATCAGTGACAACGAATAACTGACGTCGAGCATCCGCGCGAGGTTTTCCGCCCGCTCCAGGTAGCGCGACATCCAGTACAGGTCCGAGGCGGTTCTACTCAGCATGGCAGCTCCTCAATCCTCGACCACCCAAGTGTCCTTGGTACCGCCACCCTGGGATGAGTTCACCACCAGGGAGCCTTCGCGCAGCGCCACTCGTGTCAGCCCGCCAGGGACCACGCGGGTCTCACGGCCGGCCAGCACAAACGGGCGCAAGTCGATATGACGCGGGGCGATGCCGTTTTCGACAAAGGTCGGGCACGTCGAGAGCGACAGCGTCGGCTGGGCGATGTAGGCGTGCGGCTTGGCCTTGATCCGCTCGCGAAAGGCATCGATTTGCGCCGTCGTCGCGGCCGGCCCCACCAGCATTCCATACCCGCCGGAGCCCTGGGTTTCCTTGACCACCAGGTCGGGAAGATTCGCCAGTACATGGGAAAGCTCTGCAGGATTACGGCACTGCCAGGTGGGAACGTTCTTCAGGATCGGCTCTTCGTCCAGGTAAAAACGGATCATGTCGGTGACAAACGGATACACCGACTTGTCGTCCGCCACCCCCGTGCCGATGGCATTGGCCAGCACCACGTTGCCGGAACGGTAGGAGGACAACAGCCCCGGTACGCCGAGCATCGAATCCGGATTGAAGGCCAGTGGATCGAGGAACGCGTCGTCGAGTCGACGGTAGATCACATCCACCGCCTTCGGCCCGTCGGTGGTGCGCATGAACACTTTGTCATCTCGTACGAACAGGTCAGCGCCTTCCACCAACTCCACGCCCATCTCCCGGGCCAGGAATGCGTGCTCGAAGAATGCACTGTTGAAACGCCCCGGCGTCAGTACCACGACGCTGGGGTCGTCCAGCGGACTGGAGCTTTTCAGGGTGTCGAGCAGCAGATTCGGATAATGATCGATGGGGGCGATGCGCTGGGCGGCGAACAGCTCGGGAAACAGGCGCATCATCATCTTGCGGTCTTCGAGCATGTAGCTGACGCCGCTGGGCGTACGCAGATTGTCTTCGAGCACGTAATAGGTGCCGTCACCGTCGCGTACCAGGTCGACACCGCAAATGTGCGCGTAGATGTCACGGTGCAGATCGAGCCCTTGCATCGCCAGTTGGTATTGCTCGTTGGCCAGCACCTGTTCGGCGGGGATGATGCCGGCCCGGATGATCCGCTGTTCGTGGTAGAGGTCGGCCAGGAACATGTTCAGCGCCTTGACCCGTTGGATGCAGCCACGTTCGACCACCCGCCATTCGCTGGCCGGGATGCTGCGCGGGATCGTGTCGAACGGGATCAGGCGCTCGGTCCCCTGCTCGTCCCCGTAGAGCGTGAACGTAATGCCGGCACGGTGAAACAACAGGTCGGCTTCGCGCCTGCGCTGCGCCAGAAGCTCGTCAGGCGTGTCGGCCAGCCAGCGGGCAAACGCCTGGTAGTGCGGGCGGACCTGGCCGTCGGCATCGTACATTTCATCAAAACCGCTGCGGATCATGCCGTGCTCCTTGTCACCCTGGCAGCAAGGCTTCGCAAGCCCCGTGCCATCGGCATAAACGCTTTATGATCAAAGGGTTGGAATCTCCACCGAGAGGCCGCGCACTTTTATAGTGCGGCAAATGCCCCCAACCCGCTGCCCCCGCTTCATTGCGACGCAGGGGCGTCGCTCTCCTGAGCATAGCCATGGAAAAACGAAGCGGCCTGGTCTGGATACAGTTAGGTACAAAACCTGGGGGGAGTGATTGCGGTGGGTCAGCTTGCATCGAGGTTGGATGTGTCGATGCCATCGCGAGCAAGCTCGCTCCCACAGGATTCCTGGGAAGTCAGACATGAAAACGGCCGACACAAAGGTCAGCCGTTGCTGTGGTTGCGGTGAGTGACTGTCAGGCCTGCAGGCGCCGGATCTCTTGCTTGACGCCCCAACCCTCGATAACCCCCCCCAAGGGTTCGACAACTGCCTCGAAGTCTTGCTCGAAGTCGCCAATATCATCGTAAGTGGCGTACATCACCCGGCTCAGTTCCAATGACCAAGCCCCGTCGTCCCGTGCACTGATCTGCGCGTTCAACGATTCGCCCCGAAAATGACCTGCCGCCCTGCGCGCCCGCTCCTCGTCCGGGAAAATGGCGTAGAACTCAATGGGATGGAATCGGGAAAAATCGAAACCGCCTTCTTTCATGCGGCGCAATACGCTGGTGCTGATGTCTTCTTGATAGGCTGTGCTCATGAAACGTCCTCCTAAAACCGATGGATAGACTTTCCGTCTTCCCGTGCGTGAAGCCTTCAGGCTGCAAGCGATACGGCATCAAATGGCCGTCGGGACACAAGCATGTAGCTGACAAGACCGGACCTTGGCGATCCTTTCGCTGATCTCAATTGCAGAGTAGCCGCAAGTGGTGGCCACTGCCAAGCGAGACCAGCCACCGTTTCATGAAATCGGTGTAATGCTGAGAATTTCGATACTGTTTTGGGACTTGAGGTTCTTGACTGTCGGATCTTCGGTGCGGTCAACCAGATCGTTGAGGTCCAATTGGCTGAGCACGGGTAGCAGCCTTTCGCGGATCAGTTGGGCGGCCTGCTCCATGGTGGGTTTGTGGTCATAGTCGAACTGCTCGACGGTGGTTTCACCGTGATCGTCAATGAAAGTGATTTCCCACTTTTGCATCAGTGTCTCCTTGATCAATTCAGGGCAGGGCTTACCTTCATCTCGACATTGAGGGGCGGACAATCGTTCCGCTGGGTACTTGGACGGCACACATGAAAAGACCGCCTCGGGGGCGGTCTCCTTTGTGCAGCCTTGGCCGATCACTTTTCGGCGCGTTCCTTCAGGGCCTTGAGGGTGTTGAACGGCGCATCCACCACGAACTTGTTCGCCAGCCAGGACGGCACGTCACCACCCGGTTCGGTGTGGACCTGATAAACGACTTCAATCTGGTCCGCGCCCTTTGGCGTGAATTTCCAGAAGCCATCGACCTGGGCCACCCGTACGAAACCTTGCTCCTCAGGCTGGTATGTCGGCACGCCCTTGAGCTTGCGGGTCAGGCTGCCGTCGGCCCCCTCCTCGGTGGTGACTTCCAGCACCGAGTCCCGGGGCGTCACCGGCCATGGCGTGTTGAATTGGGTATAAGTCCAGCTCTTGTCGCCTTCGTGCTTGAGCAGTTTCTGGCTCTTGCACTCATGAATCCAGGCGCAGGCGCCGGGAACGTCTTCCTGCAGGGCCCGCAGCTTGGCCATGGTGGTTTTCATCACCGTCACGCCGCGATAGGCCTTGTACTTGGAGCCCGCCACTTCACTGAGGGAAACCTTGATACCTTCCTTCTCCTTGGCAACCTGCCAGTCTTCTGCCTGAGCGGTGGCCGTCGCCAGCAACACGGTCAACCCACACAACACAGCCATACGATGCAGCGAACCCATAGTTTTTTCCTTATTGTCCAAGTTCGTTCATTTCGGATCTGTTCATTGACCCATTACGCTGCCGTGACTTGCTCCCACCAACCGATCAAGCGGATGGCCTCTTCACGGCTGCCGCCGCACACCTCGATGTCGGCTTCGAACGCCGAGCACACCGCCGGACGCTCCGGCTGGCCGAAGATCCGGCACAGGTTATCGACCGACAGTTGCACACAACGTTCTCCCGCCGGTTTGCCTTGGGGCATGCCAGGGATAGGTGAGCTGATGGAAGGGGCGATGCAACAGGCGCCACAGCCTTCACGGCACTTCATGACGACAACATCCTCGCGGCGGGTAATGATGAGTAACAGAAGACAGAGTAACGGCTAAAACACCCGTTTTAAATTACCGTCCGCGTGTTTTTTTACCGTTGGCCAAGTGACCGAACGGTCAGCGACGAGCTGCATGCCCTATGGAAGGCTTACTGCTTGAATTCGAAATCCAGCGCTGCGCCTTCCACCTCGTTGCGCTCCTGATTGCGCAGCGGCAGTTGCATTTCATTGCTCAACAACCGGCCATTGAGTTGAAACGGTCCGGGTTTCGCTCCGAACATTGACGGCAAGAGCGGTTCGCGCTTGAGCGGCGCAACCTTACCCGGCGGCTGCAACTGCTCGACCATGTCATGGGGCAGGCTCAGGTCCAGCTTGGCCGGCGGCAATGGAGTCTTGGCGACCTCGTGGGCGGATTTGCTCTTGGAAGCAATGGGCGCACGCTTTTTTTTCTTCGCCGCAGTCGCCTTTTTAGCGGAAGGCTTCTTGGCCACTGCGGTTTTTTTCGGCGTATTCTTCGTGGCACTGACGGCAGGTTTTTCCTGCGCCGGAGCCGCCACGACGACGCCTCCCATTTGGAAGACACTGAACAGGCCGATCAAAACCCAGGCAACAGGAACATTGGCTTTCATAGACACAACGGCACTGACGGCAGAAAACCCCATGCTCGCCTGATAATGAGGCGCTGACAAGCACATCAAGCTAAGCCGCTGATTTCTATAGAAACCCGTTGGCCGTTTCTTGGCACAATTGAGTCGCCAACAACCCCAGCGTCATCAAGGCCCGCTCTGCCTCACGGTTCCAGGGGGTACCGCAGTTCAAGCGAATGCAGTGGTTGAACTGCTCGGTGTTACTGAAAATCAGCCCTGGCGCGATACTGATGCCTTGTTGCAATGCCCGCACGTGCAACTCCTGGGTATTGACCCGTCCCGGCAGGCTGACCCACAGGATGAAACCGCCGTTGGGACGGCTCATTTGCGTGCCTTCGGGGAAGTACTGTTGCACCGCCAGCTGAAAGGCGCTGAGGTTCTTGCGGTACTCCTGGCGGATGTAGCGCAGGTGCCGGTCATAGCCGCCGTTTTCCAGGTAGGCTGCAATGCCCATCTGCGTAACGCTGCACGCCGAGTGAGTGCTGAAGGTCTGGAGCCGCTGGATTTCCTGCTGGAATTTCCCAGCGATCATCCAACCGATGCGCACACCCGGCGACAACGTCTTGGAAAAACTCGAACAGTAGATGACCCGGTCCAGCCGATCGTAGGCCTTGAGGGCCTTGGTGCGCCCCTGCTCGAACATCAGCTCGCCATAGATATCGTCCTCGACAACCTGGATGTCGAAGTCCGACGCCAGGCGCAGCAGTTGCTTTTGCCGCTCTTCAGGCATGGTGCCGCCGAGGGGATTGCTCAGGCGCGTGGTCAGTACCAGCGCCTTGATCGACCACTGGTTGGCCGCCAACTGCAAGGCCTCCAGGCTCATGCCGGTGACCGGATCACTGGGGATCTCGATAACCTTGAGGCCCAACAGATCCGCCAGTTGCAGCAAGCCGTAATAGGTCGGCGACTCGGCGGCGATCAGGTCCCCCGGTCGCGTCAGCACCCGCAAGGACATCTGCAGCGCATCGACGCAACCGTGGGTGATCACCACCTCGGAAGGGTCTACCACGACACCGGCGTCGCGCATGCGAATCGCCACTTGGCGCCGCAACGGCTCGAAGCCCGGGCTGAACATGTAGCTGAACGCCCGTGGGCTGTGGAAACGCGTGACCTTGGCCAACTGCTGATGCAGGGCCCGGACAGGCAGGTAGTCGACACTTGGCACCGCCGCACCCAGGGGGAACACCCCTTCACGGCGCGACTCGACCAAGACCTGCTGGATGATGCTGCTGCGCGTCACCAGCCCCGGGCGCTCTACCCGGGCAATGTCCGGCGTCGGTGCCGTCAGGGCCGGTGTCTGGTGCACGTAGTAGCCCGATTGCGGCCGTGCGCGAATCAGCCCCTGGTCTTCAAGGTTCGCGTAGGCCTGCAACACCGTGGCGTGGCTGACGTTGAGCTGCGAGCTCATCTTGCGCACCGAAGGCACGCGTTCACCGGGCTGATACACACCGCGCCGGATGTCTTCAGCCAGTTGTTGAGCAATACGTTGATAGAGCAGGAGGTTGGTCATGACGCAGCACTCGATTTCACGGGCATTTTATTCTTGTCGGAAACGATACCGGAACAGTTTAGAAGTGTACTGGGACAGTTGCCAGATTACTCGACAGTACAGTGGAGTGACAGCTCTAACTGTACTCATCGCGCATCGATTGCAGGGCCAAAAAAACCCGGCGCCTTTTACAGGGGCCGGGTTTTCCAGTGACGCAACCCTTAGCGGGCGGCGCCGAGCTGGCCTTTTTCGTCGGAGAACACAATTTCAACGCGACGGTTCTGTGCACGGCCCCGCTCGGTAGCGTTGACGTCCACCGGGTACTCATCACCGTAGCCTTCGACCTGGATGCGTTTTTCATCAATCCCCAGGTCCACCAGCACATCCGCTACCGACTGTGCGCGATCTCGGGACAACTTGAGGTTTTCCTGCTTGCCGCCCGTACTGTCGGTGTACCCCTCGATACGCACCACGCGCTTGGGGTTGAGCTGCAAGAACTGCACAATCTTGAGCACCACCCGGTTGGCCGAGTTCTTCAGTTCCGCTTCGCCGGTGTCGAACAGCACGTCACCCAGGGTCATCACCAGACCGCGATCGGTCTGGGTGGTCGCCATCGCCATGATCTGTTCTTCAAGCCATTTGCCCTGCTGCTGCACACTCAGCAACTTGGATTCGCGCAGGGCCAGCTGCAGGCGCTGGCGCTCCAGTTCGAGCTTCGCCGCACGCTCTTCGTTGAGCACCTGATTGCTGTGCTCCCGGGCGATCGCACTGTAGCGCTGGCTCAGGTAAGCGTAATGCTGCACATCCTCGCCGCTGCCCCAATAGCTGGACAAGCGATCGGCACGGGCCAGGGATTCACCGGCGCGGATCACGTCCCGGGGGGCGGCACGCAATACGTTGGCGTCTTCCTTGACCTTCTGGAAATCGGTGCTGGCCTGCTCGAGCGCCGCTTCGCTGCGTTGGCCGGCGCAGCCATACAAGCTGACCAGGCCGGCGAGCACCAGACCGCCCAATACGTGGGAGTGCTTCATTGGGCATCCTCCCTCAGCTGTTTGCGCAAGCGCTTGATGCGGGTGTCGAGCACGTTCAGTTGCTCCTGGCTCTTGAGGGTCAGCACCTTCGCTTCGGCCAGGCGGGCGTCGAGTTCAGCCTGTTCGGCTCGCATGCGCGCCTTCTTGTAGGATTCGTCGGCCATGTTGGATTTGGCGCGAGCGAATTTTTCTTCAGCCAGTTTCAATTCGGGCACTTCGTCGGCGGTGGCGCCAACGGCCCGGGCCTGCTCCAGTGCCTGTTCGGTCAGGCGGATCTGTTCATTCGGCGCCGGATCGGCTGCGCAGCCCGCCAGAGCCAGAACGGCCAGGGCAGCGAAAAGAGGTCGAATAGTCACTAATGTTCCCTACTGTTTTGGGGCACTGACAGGTGGCTGCAACTGTGTTTTCCAGCGCTCGAGATTGCGCTGCAACACAGCCTCCGTCAGACCGGACGCGGCCAATTCTGTCATCTTTTGCGCCAGCTGTCCGCGTAACCATGGGTCATTGCAGGCGGAGTTATGGGAAACCGCGAGGAACAGTCCGGGTTTGTCCACCGGTTGCGGTGCGGCTTGCAGGTCGTTGGCCATGCCCAGTGTCTGCGCCATCGCCAGGCCCGAATAGCGACCCGCCAGGACATATTCCACCTCTCCCAGCAGCAATTTCTGAAAGGCCTGGGTCAGGTTGGGCGTGCGCACCAAGGCCAATTTCTGCTCGGCAAAAACGCCAAATACCTGGGTCATACGTGCCTTTTCCGACAGGGCCCCGGGATGTCCTTGGAGGTCTTCGGGCTGGTTGATGACCAGTGTCGAATCCTTGCGGGTCCAGACCAGATAATCGTTTTCCAGCAATGGCGGGTGGACGTAGTCCAACGCATCAAGCCCCGTGCTGGTCAGGGGCGCGTCGGTGAGCAGGTCCATACGCCCACTGCGCACTTCATCCAGTGCCTGGGCGCGCTTGCCAGCGTAAAGCAGCTCGATCTTGATCCCCAGTTCGCCTGCCACTTGCGCCAGCAGGTCTGCGCCAGCGCCGATCAGGTGCTTGGGGTCCTGAGGGTCTTGCCAGAGGTAAGGCGGTGCGTCCGGGCTGCCAGTGGCGATCAGGCGTTCACATTTGCCCAACGCCAAGACGTCCGAAGATACCGTGGACAAGCCTAACAGTAGCGACAGCGCAGCGATGTAAAACCTGTCCATCTTTAATTCCTGTGCAGATACCGGTTGGAAAGCGGATGTCGCTCCGACAGTTATGATCTCTGTTCCTAAAGGGAAATGTCACGGGTACGGGCAACTATCGAAAACTCGAGACCTCACCATAGGGTAAGACGCCAGTCAAATACAAAAATGAGTCGCTGCATCTCAGGGGCTAACCCGAAATTTAACGCAACACCGAAAACACCTTCACTAATTAACACTCATCTACCCTGTAGATTTACTGAGTAATCAACCCGGATCACGACCGGTTCCGACGTACTGCAAACAACAAAAAACATGAGGAAAAGAAAATGAACAATTCCTACCTTGATGTTCGGGATTTCGGGGCTATTGGCGATGGCATCACTGACGATGCCCTCGCCTTTCAACGGTGCTCCGATGCAGCTTTCCTTGAGAACAAAACCATCTCGGCGACGGGCCGGTTTCTAATAAAACAGCGAGTCCTGATTTACACCAATATTGATTTTGCCAACGCTCATTTGATCATGGACTCAGGCGGCCTGGCGATCATGGAACATCCGGAGCAACGCAAACAGCGGAGTTTTTCTGTCGCCAAGGGTGACTTTGCTCCCACGCATCTGATTTATCTGGGCACAGATCTCAGCGGCACACTGCCCAGCGATATCATTGATGAATATGCCGAAAGTTTTGTCGTAGTGTCCAGTGACGATATTTATATTTTCCGCAATGGCGACAGAAATGCGCCTCAAAAGAAAAGTACGGTCACGCTCATGACCAAATACGGTCGATTGGTCTATCCGTTGAGCTTTGATTACTCCAGGTCTGCAACGGTAACGATTAAATTACGCAAGCTTCCGCAAAGCAGATTGCGGATCAAGGCTCCCTCCATAGAGGTCAAGGGACCGGTCACCTTCCCGATTTTTCAAATAAATCGAGACCTGGTAGACGTGATCGGCTTTCGTTGTATCTGCAAGACTTTTGACGATACTTACTATGCACTCACCAGTTGCAGCGACTGTTACGATGTCTCCTTTTACGGGGTCAATCTTCCTGGATACGGGTGGCCGGCTTATCAGCCAGGAATTTCCCCGAAAGCCATCTATGACGTGATTCTCAATGCATGTTTAAAAATGAGCTTCTCCAACATCTCCGGAAATACCGGCTGGAAAACGATTGACGGCAATAATGTTCGTAATGTCAGCGTCGTTGATTCCGAACTGGAAGCTTTCCACTGTCATTTCAATGCTCAAGACATTCAGGTCAGAAATTGCGTCTTTCATGGAAAAGGCTGCTCATTTGGAACAGGCAGCGATGACTCAGTCATCGAGATCCTCGATTGCAAGTTCATGACACGTTCCTGGAGCGCCCTGGGCATGCGCACCGACTATGGAGAACTACGAGGGACGCTGATCGTAGAGAACTGCACCTTTCAGTTCGTAGATAAAGCGCAGACGCGAACAACGTGCATACTGGTCCTTGACGACAGCGCAATAAGACTGGTGGATCAACCTGAAACCTACGCACTACCTGCGAACATTTTTATTAGAAATATAAAAATCTTCAGCAAACAGGCCTGCGAACTGATCAGTTTCCCCACTGAGGATCACTATAACAACCAACGCAAACTGCTCCCTCCGAGAAATATCAATATCAGCGGCGTAGACGCCACGACAGCGCAAGGCGGTATCTCATTCGATTATGCCTTCCTTCCGTTCAATGGTGCCGATTCCGACGTCGTCAATATCAGGCTTGAAAAAATAAGAATGCCACCATCGCGCGGTTTTATATTGCGCGTTGGCGCAGCGGACACTCGCCAGAGTAAAGTGCATTTTTGCCTGAAAGTGATCGATGTCGATGCAGTCTATGGCTTCTTGATGGGCAGCAGAAAATCGGAGATTCATATTCGCGACTCCAGCGCTAGCCGTCTCAGATGCTATTGGGGTGGGCACGCCCAGCTAAAAAGCTTGAGTATCGAGAATGTACTCGTGAAGTTTGGAAGCAACTACAACGATAACGATATTTCCCTGGACACCCCTCAAGTGGGATTCGTCAGTGTCGTTGACTGCGTCTTCGACGCGTCTGCCTATAAAGCGGCCACAGGGAACACCTTGAGCCTGGGTAGCTCAACCGCTCATCGATCGAGCAACAACGTTGCGATCGAATGCTACGGCAGCCATGACAATGAGAACTTCGATAGCCTCGGAAGAAAGCCAATTATCCCTGGCCTGGGACGCCCGTCGAACTACACGGTTGGGCCCGACGGTCTCCTGGTCAGAAACTGGCCCTGAGATCCACTCCACGCCCCATTGAACAGGCATAAAAAATCCGATGCCACGATCTGGCATCGGATTTTTCAAGGGAACCCAGCGTCTACTTGGACAAGCAGTAGCAAAGGCAAAAAACCGGGCTCCCTCCTGAAGTGAAGACGCCGGATTAGACCAGCTTCTCCAGCTCAGGGATGGCTTCGAACAAGTCCGCCACCAGGCCATAGTCAGCCACCTGGAAGATCGGCGCTTCTTCGTCCTTGTTGATCGCAACGATCACCTTGGAGTCTTTCATGCCGGCCAGGTGCTGGATCGCGCCGGAGATACCGACGGCGATGTACAGCTGGGGGGCAACGATCTTGCCGGTCTGGCCGACCTGCATGTCGTTGGGCACGAAACCGGCGTCGACCGCCGCGCGGGAAGCGCCGACGGCAGCGCCCAGCTTGTCGGCCAGGGCGTACAGGTGCTTGAAGTTGTCGCCGTTCTGCATGCCACGGCCGCCGGAAACGACGATCTTGGCAGCGGTCAGTTCAGGGCGATCGGACTTGGCCAGCTCTTCGCCAACGAAGCTGGAGATCCCAGTGTCGTGGGCAGCAGCAACAGCTTCGATGGCAGCCGAGCCACCTTCGGCGGCAACCGGGTCGAAACCGGTGGCGCGGACGGTGATGACCTTGACCGATGCGTTCGATTGCACGGTGGCAATGGCGTTACCGGCGTAGATCGGACGCTTGAAGGTGTCGGCGCTTTCTACCGAGATGATCTCGGAGATCTGGTCGACGTCCAGCGCAGCGGCAACACGCGGCAGGATGTTTTTGCCGTTGGAAGTGGCGGCGGCCAGGATGTGGCTGTAGCCCTTGCCCAACTCGGCTACCAGCGGCGCGATGTTCTCCGGCAACTGGTGTGCGTAGGCGGCGTTGTCGGCCGACAGCACTTTTGCCACGCCCGCGATTTTCGCAGCGGCTTCGGCAACGGCGCTTGCGCCCTGCCCGGCCACCAGGACGTGCACATCGCCACCGATTTTGGCGGCAGCGGCAACGGTGTTCAGCGTGGCCGGAGCCAGCACCTTGTTATCGTGTTCGGCGATTACCAAGATAGTCATGTTTAGATTACCTTCGCTTCGTTTTTCAGTTTCTCGACCAGTTCAGCCACCGACTTGACCTTGATGCCCGCGCTGCGTGCAGCCGGCGCTTCGACTTTGAGGGTCTTGTTGGTGGAGGCGGTGGAAACGCCCAAAGCGTCAGGCGTCAGCACTTCAAGCGGCTTCTTCTTGGCTTTCATGATGTTTGGCAACGACGCATAACGCGGCTCGTTCAAACGCAGGTCGGTGGTGACGATGGCCGGCAGTTTCAGGGAAACGGTCTGCGCGCCGCCGTCGATCTCGCGAGTCACGGCAACGCTGTCGCCGGACACTTCGACTTTGGACGCGAAGGTGCCCTGACCGTAGCCGCTCAATGCCGCGAGCATCTGGCCGGTCTGGTTGTTGTCGCTGTCGATGGCTTGCTTGCCGAGGATCACCAGCGATGGCTGTTCCTTGTCGACAACGGCCTTGAGCAGCTTGGCCACGGCCAAGGAAGTCAGGTCTTCGGCGGATTCGACGAGGATGGCGCGATCGGCACCCAGTGCCAGCGCGGTGCGCAGTTGTTCCTGGGCGGTGGTCGGGCCGATGGAGACGACGACGATTTCCGTTGCCACGCCTTTCTCTTTCAGGCGTACGGCTTCTTCCACGGCGATTTCGCAGAAGGGGTTCATCGACATCTTGACGTTGGCGAGGTCGACGCCGGAGTTGTCCGCCTTGACGCGAACCTTGACGTTATAGTCGACCACTCGTTTGACAGCTACAAGAACCTTCATGGATTCCTCGTTACTCTCCGGTGAAAAAAAGTCGCCTAGGCGAACCTGGCGGTTGATGCTCATGGGCGCAAGGGCACCTCTAAAAACGCCGGCATGAACCACACATGACCCTGCTCACGGGAGTGAAGACCATTCGTCAGTGATGACCGATGAGTCATTCATTATCGCGGCGTGTAAACTGCGCCTCGGAACCGCGCAATACGTCACTTTGTGCTGCCTTCGCCCTGTCTTTAGAGGTGCTCTTGAAACCAACAGTCAGCCTACGGCGAGCGCAAAACCGCCCGTATCTTGACCGGAACACCTATTCCGGTCAATACGGCAAAATGGTCAGTCATAAGCCGTACGTCAGTGATTTATCTGGGCTGCGGCAATTTCAAACAAACGTTTGTATTGGACCCCGAGAGTGGTGTAGATATAATGCGCCGCTTAAGAGAGACCCGCGGTTCATCCATTGTCGCTTTCGTCGCTTTTCGCGAAGGAAACAACGGATGCGACGCCAAACCTCCAATTAGAAAAACTGTGAGCCTTGAGTAGGAGATAGCCTGTGGAACGCGAATACATGGAATTCGACGTGGTCATCGTCGGTGCCGGCCCCGCTGGCCTGTCTGCCGCTTGCCGACTGAAACAGAAGGCCGCCGAAGCCGGTAAGGAAATCAGCGTCTGCGTGGTCGAAAAAGGTTCCGAAGTCGGTGCGCACATCCTCTCCGGCGCGGTGTTCGAGCCCCGCGCCCTGAACGAACTGTTCCCAGACTGGAAAGAACTCGGCGCGCCGTTGAACACGCCCGTCGTTCGCGATGACATTTATGTCCTGAGAAACGCCGAGGCTGCGAGCAAAATCCCTGACTTCTTCGTGCCCAAGACCATGCACAACGAAGGCAACTATATTATTTCCCTGGGCAACCTGTGCCGCTGGCTGGCCCAGCAGGCCGAGAACCTGGGCGTGGAAATCTACCCCGGCTTCGCCGCCCAGGAAGCGCTGTTCGACGAAAACGGCGTGGTACGCGGGATCATCACCGGCGACCTGGGTGTCGACCGCGAAGGCAACCCGAAGGAAGGCCTCTACACCCCTGGCATGGAACTGCGCGGCAAGTACACGCTGTTCGCCGAAGGCTGCCGTGGTCACATCGGCAAGCAACTGATCAAGCGCTTCAACCTGGACAGCGAAGCCGACGCCCAGCACTACGGCATCGGCCTGAAGGAAATCTGGGAAATCGACCCGGCCAAGCATCAACCCGGCCTGGTGGTGCACACCGCTGGTTGGCCGCTGGACATCATGGGCACCGAGAACACCGGCGGCTCCTTCCTCTATCACCTGGAAAACAACCAGGTGGTGGTCGGTCTGATTATCGACCTGTCCTACAGCAACACCTTCCTGTCGCCGTTCGACGAATTCCAGCGCCTCAAGCATCACCCGGTGCTCAAGCAGTACCTGGAAGGCGGCAAGCGCGTCAGCTACGGCGCCCGTGCCATCTGCAAGGGCGGCCTGAACTCGTTGCCGAAAATGGTCTTCAAGGGCGGCGCGCTGATCGGTTGCGACCTCGGCACCCTGAACTTCGCCAAGATCAAGGGCAGCCACACCGCCATGAAATCCGGCATGCTCGCCGCCGAGGCCGTGGCCGATCGCTTGTTCGCCGAGTCCGAAGGCGGTGATGAACTGACCGCCTACGTCGACAATTTCAAGAGCAGTTGGCTGTACGAAGAACTGTTCGCCAGTCGCAACTTCGGTGCCGCGATCCACAAGTACGGCGCGATTGTCGGCGGTGGTTTCAACTGGCTCGACCAAAACATCTTCGGCGGCAAAATACCGTTCACCCTGCACGACAACAAGCCGGACTATGCCTGCCTCAAGCTGGCGGCCGATTGCAAGAAGATCGACTACCCGAAACCGGACGGCAAGCTCAGCTTCGACAAACTCAGCTCGGTGTTCATCTCCGGTACCAACCATGAAGAAGAACAGCCCTGCCACCTGAAGCTGACCGACCCGAGCATCCCGATCGGCAAGAACCTGCCGCTGTACGACGAACCGGCCCAGCGCTACTGCCCGGCTGGCGTGTACGAAGTGGTGACCAAGGAAGACGGCGAGAAACGCTTCCAGATCAACGCCCAGAACTGCGTGCACTGCAAGACCTGTGACATCAAGGATCCTGCGCAGAACATCACCTGGGTATCCCCGGAAGGCGCTGGCGGGCCGACTTACCCGAACATGTAAGCCGACACGCTGAACATCGAGGCTCCCGCAATGGGGGCCTTTTTGTTGCCTGCCATCCAAGGAGCACCGCAACCCAATGTGGGAGCGAGCTTGCTCGCGATGGCGATTTCTCATTCAACACAGATGTCGACTGATACACCGCTATCGCGAGCAAGCTCGCTCCCACAGGGGAACATCGCAGGATCAGGCGGCGCGCTCTTCCCCGGGGTTGCGCTCGAAGTAGCGCTTGTACTCCCGACTGAACTGCGACGGGCTCTGATACCCCACCTGATGTGCCACCTGGGCCACACCCATGCCGTCGATGAGCAGCAGCCGCTGGGCCTTGAGCAAACGCAAGCGCTTGAGGTACTGCACCGGCGACAACAACGTGCTGCGCTTGAAATGCTCATGAAAGGTCGAGGCGCTCATGTTCGCGCAACTGGCCAGTGTCTCGACGTTCAGCGGTTCGGTGAAATGCGCATGCAGATGGCTCAGCGCCGCGGCAATCCGAGCGAATTGCCCATGCTGCTCCACCAACGCTCGCAATACGTCGGCCTGAGGCCCGCGCAAGGCGACGAACAGCAACTCCCGCAGCCGCGCCTGGCCCATGACCTGGCATTCCAAGGGGTCGTGCAAGCAGTGCAACAGTCGCTCGACACACCCTCGCATAGCACCATCGAGCGCGGCGCTGGTCATGGACTCCAGTGTCTGCGCCGCCAGGCTTCGCCCCGGCGTCAACCCCATGGCCAGCACCAGCTCCCCCAACATCGCCCGATCGATCGCCACGGAAATCCCGAGCAACGGAGCATCGGGCATGGCATAGGTTTCGCACTCGAACGGCACCGGCAACGCCTGGATCAGGTAGTGCCCGGCACCGTACTCCAGCGTGCGCGGTCCCAGGTAAGCCAGCTTGCTGCCTTGGGCAATGATCACCAGGCTTGGCTCGTAGAGCTGCGGACCACGGGCGATGTCCTCGCTGCACCGCAGGACTTGTACCCCAGGCAGCGAGGTCGGGATAAAACCGTCACGGGTCGCCAGAGGTTCGATCAGCGAAACCAGCGCCGCGTTGGCATCGAGATGGCGGGTCAACAACATGATGAAAACTTCACGAAAAAATGGATGGGAACATCATCGCAGGTCTAACGTCACATAGGACCAATCCACGGCCAAGGTCGGAGAATTAGGCATGACACCCGTAGGAATCGTCATCGCCGTTCATGGACCGGACTCCCACAATGGGGCCCTACCATTCACTGCTTAGCGAGGTTCGTTATGTACACCGCCATCGGATATGCCGCCCAATCGCCCACCGCTCCCCTCGCCCCGATGAAGTTCGAGCGCCGCAGCCCGCGAGCCGACGATGTGGCGATCGACATTCTCTACTGCGGCGTCTGCCACTCCGACATTCACCAGGCCCGCAACGAATGGGGCATCGCCGTTTACCCGCTGATGCCCGGCCATGAAATCATCGGCAAAGTCACCGCCGTCGGCGCGGACGTCACCCGCTATAAAGTCGGCGATCTGGTCGGCGTTGGCTGCATGGTCGACTCCTGCCGCGAGTGCGAAGCCTGTCACGCCGACCTGGAGCAATACTGCTACCAAGGCATGACCCAGACCTACGCCAGCCCGGACCGCGTGAGCGGCGGCCACACCATGGGCGGTTACTCCAACAGCATCGTGGTCAAGGAGCACTTTGTGCTGCGCATCCCGGCAGCACTCGACCCGACCAGCGCCGCGCCGATTCTCTGTGCTGGCATCACCACCTACTCGCCGCTCAAGCACTACGGTGTGAAGGCCGGCGACAAGGTCGGCGTGCTAGGCATGGGCGGACTCGGCCACATGGGCATCAAGTTCGCCAAGGCCATGGGCGCAGAAGTGACGCTCTTCACCCGCTCGGCCAGCAAGGCCGAAGAAGCCCGTCGCCAGGGCGCCGACCATGTGATCGTGTCCACTGACGCCGAGCAGATGGCCGCTGCGGCCGGACGTTTCCACTTCCTGCTGGACACCATTCCGGTGCAGCACGACCTGAACCCCTACCTCAGTACCCTGCGGTTCGACGGTGTACACATCCTGGTGGGCCTGGTCGAGCCGATCGATCCGCCAGTCCATGCGGCCAACTTGATCATGGGCCGTCGCGTCCTGGCCGGCTCGTTGATCGGCGGGATCGCCGAAACCCAGGAAGTGCTGGACTTCTGCGCCGAACACAACATCAGCTGCGACATTGAAATGCTCGACATCCGCCAGATCAACGAGGCCTACAGCCGCATGATCGCCGGGGACGTGAAGTACCGCTTCGTCATCGACATGGCGACGCTCAAGGCCTGACGTTCGTCAGACCTTGGCGCCCAGTTCCGCCGACAGCCGGGCTGTGACCCCTTTGACCAGGGGAATCAGCTCGGCCATCTTTTCCAGCGGCATGTACGGCACAGTGCTGGCGATGCTGATACCGGCGACAATGCGCTTGCCGGCGTCACGGATCGGCGCCGCCACACAGCGAATCGACGGTTCGTTATCTTCCAGGTCGAAGGCATAGCCCCCCGCCACATACTCCAGCATCCGTTGCTGGAACTGTTCCCAGGATTGCTCCTGATGCTGGGGCCAGAACTGATGCTTCCCACCCGCCGGCAGGCTGATTTCATACAGCCGCTGCCATTGTTCCTGAGTGTCATCGAGCATCAGCGCCTTGCCGATCCCGGTGCGCGCCAACGGCATGCGATGGCCCACGCGCGAACGCATTTCCGGGCCGTTACGCCCCGGATTCTTCAGCAGGTACAAGACTTCGTCGCCCTCGCGAATCGCCAGGTGAACGGTGTCCCCAGTCAACGCCGACAGCTCGTCCAGGTACGGCCCCGCCAGGCTCACCAGTGGCAGTTCTTCCCGGGCCTGGAAGCCCAACTCGATCAACTTCGGCCCCAGCAGGTAACCCACTTGCGGCACCACGCGCAGGTAACGTTCGTCCACCAGGCAACTGGCCAGGCGATGGGTGGTGCTGCGGGTGGTGCCGATCAGCCGGGCGATTTCCTTCAAGTCACGGGCGCCGCTGGCGACCGCCTGGACCACGCCCAGACCACGCAGCAATGTCTGCGTGCCTGTTGGTGCGGCGTCCTTGGTGATTTTTGGATCGTCTTGCTGCATAGCCGGCCTTCAACAGTGAGCGGGGAACGGGCGGCATTATGGTCGCCCGCCCCGTCGGACTACAACTCGATGCGCTCGACCTTCCCGACCAGCAGGATGTAGGACAGCGCGCCAGCCAGTGCCAGGACCGAGATATAGGTAATGGCCGGGGCGAACGAATCGCCGCTGGCGAGGAAGCCAATCACGATCGGCGTGGCGATGGCCGCCAGGTTACCGATGAAGTTGAACACCCCGCCGGTCAACCCGAGCAGTCGTGCCGGCGCCAGGGTCGACACCAGCGACCAGGTGATCGACGCCAGGCCATTGCCGAAGAACGCCAGGGCCAGGAAAGCGATCACCAGCGGCGTCGACTCGACAAAGTTGGCACCGATGATCGAGGTCGAGATCAGCAACCCGCCAATGATCGGCAGCTTGCGCGCGAACCCCACGGTGGCGCCGCGGCGAATCAACCAGTCGGAGAAGAACCCGGAGCACAGCACGCCGACAAACGCCGCGAGGAACGGCAACGACGCCAGCAGGCCAGACTTGATGAAGTCCATGCCGCGATACTTCACCAGGTAGGTGGGGAACCACGTCAGGAAAAACCACAGCGTGGAGTTGAGGCAGAACTGCCCCAGGTAAATGCCCCACAACTTGCGTTGCGTCAGGACGATGCCCAGGTCGGACCAACTGAATTTCGCCTTGACCTTGGCGGTGTCGGCCTGGATATCCACCAGCCCGCCGCCTTCGCGGATCAGCTCGATTTCGGCGGCATTGGCACCTTTGAAATCCCGTGGCTCGCGGTACACCGCGTACCAGATCGCCGCCCAGAGAATGCCCACCGCACCGGTGGCGACAAACACCATGTGCCAGCCGAAGGCGTGTTGCAGCCAGGCCAATACCGGCGTCAGGAAGGCCAGCCCGACAAACTGCCCGGAGGTGTAGAAACCGATGGCCGTGGCCCGCTCACGCTCGGGAAACCAGGTGGTCACCACGCGACTGTTGATCGGATAAGCCGGCGCTTCCAGGGCACCGACCGCCATGCGCAGCACGAACAACGCGATGAAGCTGGCGGCGAACCCCAGCATCACCGTGGCTACCGACCACAACAGCAATGCCACGCTATAGAGAATGCGCGGCGGCACCCGGTCCACCAGCCAGCCACCGGGAATCTGCATGGCGGCGTAGGTCCAGCCGAACGCCGAGAAAATCAGCCCGACATGGATTGGATCGATACCCAGGTCGCTGGTCAGCGCGGGAGCGGCAATGGAGAGGTTGCTGCGGTCCAGATAATTGATCACCACGGTGATGAACAGCAGGACCATGATGAAAAAACGCTTGCGGCTGGGCGTCACCAACGACGCCTGCGCGCTCAGGGTGTGCGCTTGCATGTGAGGTGCCTCTTTTTATATTTGTCGAATATGGCAAAGGTGGAGCAAGCCCCTGTGGGAGCAAGGCTTGCCCGCGATACAGGCGATGGGTTTTCCAGTCGGACCGAGTCATCGTTCATCGCGGGCAAGCCTTGCTCCCACAGGATTCCATGGCTTGCACAGGGTGATCAGGCCTCACTCACCACTCGGCAAAACTGCCATCGGCATGGCGCCAGATCGGGTTGCGCCAGCGGTGGCCGATGGCCGCGCGTTCGATGACGTATTCCTCGTTGATCTCGATGCCCAGGCCCGGGCCATTGGGGATCTTCACAAACCCCTTGTCATAGTCGAACACCTGCGGATCCTTGATGTAGTCCAGCAGGTCGTTGCTCTCGTTGTAGTGGATGCCCAGGCTTTGCTCCTGGATGAACGCGTTGTAGCAGACCGCATCCAGTTGCAGGCACGCCGCCAGGGCGATGGGCCCCAGCGGGCAGTGCAGCGCCAGCGCCACGTCATAGGCCTCGGCCATGTTGGCGATCTTGCGGGTTTCGGTGATGCCACCGGCGTGGGATGCATCCGGCTGGATGATGTCCACGTAGCCCTCGCTGAGCACGCGCTTGAAGTCCCAGCGGGAAAACAACCGCTCGCCCAGGGCAATCGGGGTGCTGGTCAGCGGCGCCAGTTCCTTGAGCGCTTCATAGTTTTCGCTGAGCACCGGCTCTTCGATGAACATCAGTTTGTAGGGGTCGAGCTCCTTCATCAGCACCTTGGCCATCGGCTTGTGCACGCGGCCGTGGAAGTCCACGCCAATGCCGACGTTCGGCCCGACCGCATCGCGCACCGCCGCCACGTTGGCCAGGGCCAGATCGACTTTCTCGAAGGTGTCGAGGAACTGCAGCTCTTCGGTGCCATTCATCTTCACCGCCGTGAAGCCCCGCGCCACCGCCTCTTTCGCCGCGCGAGCGGTGTCCGCCGGCCGGTCGCCGCCGATCCACGAATACACACGGATCTTGTCCCGCACCTGGCCGCCCAGCAGGTCGCTGACCGACACACCCAGGGCCTTGCCCTTGATGTCCCACAGCGCCTGGTCGATGCCGGCCAGGGCGCTCATGTGAATGGCCCCGCCGCGGTAGAAGCCGCCGCGATAGAGCACGGTCCAGATGTCTTCGATGTTGCGGGGATCTTTGCCGATCAGGTAGTCGGACAATTCCTCGACGGCAGCCGCCACCGTATGAGCACGACCTTCGACCACTGGCTCGCCCCAACCGGTCACGCCCTCGTCGGTCTCGACCTTGAGGAAGCACCAGCGCGGCGGAACGATAAACGTGGTCAGCTTGGTGATTTTCATCTTGTTGTCTCTCTTGTCAGATGCAGCGCACGGGGCGCTGGAAAAGTCTTCAGTTCAAGGCATTCCATGCGGCCACATAGGCCTTGGCGCGCACCGCCACTTCATCCGCTGTCAGGCCCGGCTTGAACAACCCGGAACCGAGGCCGAAACCCTTGACGCCGGCTTCGACGAACACCGCCATATTGTCCGGCGTAATCCCGCCCACCGGCACCAGCACGGTCCCGGCCGGCAGCACTGCGAGCCAGGCCTTGACCACCGCCGGGCCCATTTGCTCGGCGGGAAACATCTTCAGCACATGGGCGCCTTCGGCCAGTGCGGCAAAGGCTTCGGTGGGCGTGGCGACGCCTGGCGACAGGTACAAGCCCGCCGCTTTCGCCGCACGCAGCACCTTCGGATCGCTGTGGGGCATGACGATTACTTGGCCACCGGCGGCTTTCACCTGCTCCACCTGTTCCGGCGTCAGCACGGTGCCGGCACCGATCAGGCAATCGGCGGGCAAGGTACTGCGCAGGATGCGAATACTTTCGTACGGCTCAGGGGAATTGAGCGGTACTTCGATGACGCGAAATCCGGCGCTGTACAGGACTTCGCCGATGGCCGCCGCCTCTTCGGGACGCAGGCCACGCAGGATCGCGATCAGCCCGTTGTGCGCCAGTGCTTGTGTGAGCATGTCAGACCTCCAGTCAGGTTCAGGGGGCGGTGGAATCGAGCAACCCGGCCGCCACGGCCAGTTGCCACAAACCGCGTTCGGTGGCCTGTTCGGCCAGGACCACCCGGGCGAAGCCGCAGGCGTCGAGGGCCCGTTGATAACGGACACAGAGTTGGGAGTTGCCGATCAGCACCACCGTCGGCAGGTGCAGGCTGTCGCGGCGTCGGCGTTGTACCTGGGCCAGCGCTGTCAGCTCATGGCCGATCAACAGGCCCGAGAGGTAGTCCGCTTGGGCGCTGGCGCCCAACTCGCCGGTCAAGCCCAGGCTGCGGGCGCTGAACACGGTGGACAACGGGCCGATCTGGCCGTCCACCGACAACGCCACTTGCACGCCGCGATCAAAGGCCACGCCATCGAAGGTCACACTCCGTTGCTGGGTACGACCGAGAATGCTGTGGTCACTGAGCACGGCGAAGATCTCGCCGGTCATGAAGGTATCGAAATGCACGATGCGGCCATCGGCCACTTCCACCCATTTCGAATGGCTGCCGGGCAGGCCGATCAGCACCGCTTCGTCCGGCAGGCTGTGCAAGGCACCGAGCACTTGGGTTTCTTCGCCGCGCATGACATTGGGCAAGCGCGAACGCTGAATCACGCCTGGCACGATGTGCACATCGACACCGCGAAGGCTGCGAACGGTTTGTAGGGAATGTCCGAGATTGGCGACGTTGGCGGGTGTGTCGCAGTACGGCGCTTCACGCCAGCCCTGAGCACTGCCGACCATGCCACAGGCAATGACAGGCAAACCTGGCTGGGCATCGAGCCAGTCGCCGCAGGCCTCGTCGAAGGCCAACTCGAAACCGTCGATGCACACCTGGCCGGCCACGTTTCGCGGCCCGGACGGCAACTGCATGATCCCCGATGACAGCGAACGCTGCTCGAGCACCTCGCCACCGGCTGCGAGTTTGTAAGCCCGTAATGAGGTGGTCCCCCAATCGAGCGCGATCAATTGCGCCTGCATCCGCTTCACCTGTTTTGTTTTTTGGCAGTGAGTGAGACGGACTATAAACCTGGGATCAACCAAATCTCAATATATAAATATCACTCCCATATATTGGGATAAAAATACATCACCTACAAAGCCAATCGCCATCCGTCCAAGACCCTGCTACGTTTTCTGGCCGGACGCCAAACAACTAGGGAAAAAGTGATGGGACAACTGCTGAAAATCCTCGGCCGCACGTCTTCGATCAACGTCAGAAAAGTGCTGTGGACCTGCCAGGAACTGGACATCGCCTATGAGCGCGAAGATTGGGGCATCGGCTTTGCCTCGACCCAGGACCCGGCGTTCCTGGCCTTGAATCCCAATGCCCAGGTGCCGGTGATCATTGATGAGAACGGCGTGTTCTGGGAATCCAATACCATTTGCCGCTACCTGGTGGGCAAGCATGGGCCCAGCGATCTGCTACCTGTCGAGCCTGCCGCCCGGGCGCGAATCGAACAGTGGATGGACTGGCAAGCCACGGAACTCAACCCGTCCTGGGGCTACGCCTTCCACGCCTTGGTGCGCAAGAATCCGGACTTCCAGGACCCGCAGCGTATCGCCGCCGGCATCAAGGGCTGGAACGAGAAGATGGGGTTGCTGGAGCAGCAGTTGAACCGCACCGGCGCCTACGTGGCCGGTACGGCGTTTTCCCTCGCGGACGTGCTCATCGGCCTGTCCGTACACCGTTGGCGCCAGGCGCCTATGGAGCGTCCCGACTATCCGGCCGTGGCGGCCTACTGCAAACGCCTCGAGCAACGACCGGGGTTTGCCGAGTACGCGTCTGCCGCACACTCATGAAGTGCTCAGTGGCCGTTAGCGAAATCCCTTAGCACCTTGCCGTCCATTCGGTAGCGCACCCACTCTTCCTGGGGTTGCGCGCCGAGGGATTTGTAGAACTCGATGGCCGGCGTGTTCCAGTCCAGCACGCTCCATTCGAAGCGACCGCAATCGTTGTCGCAGGCGATCTTCGCCAGGTGGCGCAACAACGTCTTGCCCGCCCCGCCGCCGCGCTGGTCAGGCGTGATGTACAGGTCTTCGAGGTACAAACAGTTGCTGCCCAGCCAAGTGGAATAACTGAAGAAAAACACCGCGAAACCAATCGGCACGCCATCACGCAGGCAGATCAGCCCGTGGGCGGTCGCGCCTTCGCTGAACAGGCTGCGCTCGATGTCGGCCACACTGGCGATGACTTCGTGGCGGGCCTTTTCGTAATCGGCCAGCTCGGTGATGAAGGCAAGGATTTGAGGCGCATCGCTGGGTTGCGCAGGACGGATCTCGATCGACATGAACAGGCCTTGTAGCCAATTGAAAGCGCCATACTAAGCCGCTGCGCGGCGCTCGTCACATACCGATCCAACTAATTGATCGCGGACGCGAGCTTCCATCACAAGTGCCATTCGTCGCGCCCGAGGCACCAACCCCAAGCCACCACGGCCCAAGATCGGGTAAGCATTCTGAAAAATGGAGGCGACACCATGATCACTTCAAGGCTGACTGCATTCACACTCGCCACGCTGTTGTCTTCGGTGGCTTTCGCGGCTTCCACTTCCGGCACAGGCCCCACCGACCCGGTACAGGCGCCCAATTCTCCAGCCACGCAAGGCCTGCCCAAGTTGAATACCGACGGCACCGGCGGCGGTCTGAACAATGGCCAGCCACCTGCCACCGGCACCGATCCCCGCGTGCAGGGTAATGACATGGGACGCCAGGGCGGCATGAATACGCCTGACTCCACCGCCCCTGACAACGCCGAGACCGGCGTGGGTTCGAAAACCACGACCGGTGGCTCGGGCTCCGAAGGTGGCGCTGCCAGCCAGTAAGCAGCTTCTGCTCAGACACTTGAGGAGGAAAACCCCATGCCTCGTGGAAGCAAAGACAAATACACCGCCGAGCAAAAACGCAAGGCCGAACACATTGAAAAGAGTTCCGAGAAAAAAGGCGTGTCGCAGAACGAAGCCGAGGCACGGGCCTGGGCGACGGTAAACAAACAGTCCGGTGGCGGCGAACGTTCCGGTGGTTCGGGTAAGGCAAAACCGGCGGCGGCCAAGAAAACCGACCGCAAGGAATCGGCCCGACGCGCCGCCAAGACCCGCGAAGGTCACCCTCGCAGCAGCAAGGCCTCCCATGGGCCCCAGACTGTGGACAGCCTGATGAAGGAGGCCCGGGCGAAAAACATTCCCGGACGATCGAAAATGCGCAAGCAGGAGTTGCTCGAAGCGTTGCGCAAAGCGGGGTGATTGTTGGCGTCAGGGAGGACGCCATCGCGAGCAAGCCGGCTCCCACATGGATCGGCGCTGTGTTGAGGTGTTGTGCCGGACACAAAAACCTGTGGGAGCGAGCTTGCTCGCGAAAGCGGTGGATCAGCTTGCATCAATGCCGAATGTGCCACCGCCTTCGCGGGCAAGCCCGCTCCCACATAGGATCGGCGGTGTGTTGAGGTGTTGTGCCGAACACAAAAACCTGTGGGAGCGGGCTTGCTCGCGAAAGCGGTGGGTCAGCTTGCATCAATACTGAATGCACCACCGCCATCGCGGGCAAGCCCGCTTCCACCTGGGATCGGCGCTGTGTTGAGGTGTTGTGCCGGACACAAAAACCTGTGGGAGCGGGCTTGCTCGCGAAAGCGGTGGGTCAGCTTGCATCAATGCTGAATGCACCACCGCCTTCGCGGGCAAGCCCGCTCCCACATGGGATCGGCGGTGTGTCGCGATGTTGTGCCGGACACAAAAACCTGTGGGAGCGGGCTTGCTCGCGAAAGCGGTGGGTCAGCTTGCATCAATGCCGAATATGCCACCGCCTTCGCGGGCAAGCCCGCTCCCACATAGGATCGGCGCTGTGCCGCGATGTTGTGCCGGACACAAAAACCTGTGGGAGCGAGCTTGCTCGCGAAAGCGGTGGATCAGCTTGCATCAATGCCGAATATGCCACCGCCATCGCGGGCAAGCCCGCTTCCACCTGGGATCGGCGCTGTGTTGAGGTGTTGTGCCGGACACAAAAACCTGTGGGAGCGGGCTTGCTCGCGAAAGCGGTGGATCAGCTTGCATCAATGCCGAATATGCCCGTGGGCAGCCCGGCCGACGCAAGCTTCAGCGCTGCTTCAACCGGTCAATCACCACCGCCAGCAACAGGATCGAGCCGCGGATGACGTATTGGTAGAAAGTGTCGATGTTCTTCAGGTTCATCGCGTTTTCGATGATCGCCAAAATCAGCACACCCGCAATGACATGGCGAATCATGCCGATGCCACCGCTCAACGACACCCCACCCAGCACGCAGGCCGAGATCACGGTCAATTCGAAGCCCTGGCCGATCATCGGCTGGCCCGAGGTCATGCGCGACGCCAGGATGACCCCGGCCAAGGCGCCGATCAAGCCATGCACGGCGAAGATGATGATCTTGGTGCGATCGACGTTCACCCCTGCCAACAACGCCGCTTCCTGGTTGCCACCGATGGCCATGGTGTTGCGCCCGTAGGTGGTGTAGTTCAGCAGCCAGCCGAAAAACAGGAAGCAGGCGATGGTGATCAGGATCGGCACCGGCACGCCGAACAATTGGCCGTTGCCGAACACGAAGAACGATTCCTGCGAGACACCCACCGCCTTGCCGTTGGCAAAGATGTAGGCCAGGCCACGGACGATCTGCATCGTCGCCAGGGTGGTGATCAAGGCGTTGACCCGCAGCTTGGCGATGACGATGCCGTTGATCAGGCCGACGATCAGCCCCATCGCCAGCGCCGCGCTGACGCCGAGGAACACGCTGTTGGTGTCGCGCATCACCACCGCTGCGACCACGCCGGCACAGGCAATCACCGAACCGACCGACAAGTCGAAGTGCCCGGATGCCAGGCAATACAACATGGTGCACGCGGCGATGCCGGTGGTGGAAATCGCCAGGCCCAGGCCGCGCATGTTCAACGGCGACAGGAAGTTGTCGATCATCAAGGTGCAGAGCACGAAGATACCGATGGCCGCCAGCAGCATGACCCAGTCATCCAGGAAACGGCGCAGGTCCAGGGGTTTGCGTGCCGTTGGCAGTGCATTGTTTTGAATGGTCATGATTTACCTCTCAGTTCGCCGCGTCGGCAACGCGTTGGCGCGGCAGCGCCAGTTGCAGCAGGTTGGATTCGTTGGCCTGGTCACGCGACAGCTCGCCGCGCATGGCCCCTTCGCAGAGCACCAGGATTCGGTCGGAAATGCCCATCACTTCCATCAGGTCGCTGGACACCACAATCACCGCGATGCCGTCGGCCGCCAGGTTGTGGATAATCTGGTAGATCTCCGCCTTGGCGCCGATATCTATGCCGCGGGTCGGTTCGTCCAGCAGCAGGACTTTCATCGGCATCGACAGCCAACGACCGAGAATCGCCTTCTGCTGATTGCCGCCGGACAGGTACATGATTTTCTGGCTGGCCGCCGGGGTCTTCACCTTCAGCGACTTGATCTGCTTGTCGGCATTGCCCCGCTCCCAGTCGCCGCGCAACAGGCAGCCGAGCGCGGAATGGGCCGGACGGGCACTGATGTTGATGTTCTCGCCCACGCTGCCCAGTGGGATGATGCCTTCCTTCTTGCGATCTTCCGGGCACAGCAGCACGCCGGCGGCAATGGCATCCCGTGGCGAACGCAGCTTCAACTCCTTGCCGTGCAGCACGAGGCTCCCTTCGCTCTGGCGCTCCAGGCCACTGAGCAAGCGAAACAGCTCGGTACGACCGGCACCGACCAACCCGAACAATCCAAGGATTTCACCCTTGTGCACCTGGAAACTCACCGGTTCGCGCAAGCCCGGCCCCAGCAGACTCTTCACCTGCAGTGCCACATCGCCGCGCTCCCGAGGGCGGTAATCATAGATGTCCTGGATATCGCGACCGACCATGCACGTGACCAACTGATCGTGGGTCAGCTCGCTCATGTTTTCGAAGGTCCGGACATAACGACCGTCCTTGAATACCGTCACCGCGTTACAGATACGAAACACTTCTTCCATGCGGTGGCTGACGTACAGCACCACTTTGCCCTCGTCTCGCAAGCGAGCGATGATCGCCATCAAACGGTCGATTTCCCGGGCCGACAGGCTACTGGTGGGTTCGTCGAAGGCAATGACGTGGGCGCCACGGGACAAAGCCTTGGCGATTTCCACCAATTGGCGCTGGCCAAGGGACAGGCGACCGACTTTTTCCTGCGGGTCGATTTCGTCGGCCAGGCCTTTGAGCAGCGTCAGCGCCTGCTGGCGCAGCACGCCACGGTTGACCAGGCCGAAACGCGCCGGCAAATGGCCGAGAAACAGGTTTTCAGCGACGGTCATTTCCGGCACCAGGTGCAGCTCCTGGTGAATCACCGCCACCCCGCTGGCGATGCTGTCGGCGGTGCCTTTGAAGGCCATCGTCTGTTCGCCGATCTGCAGGTCGCCGCTGCTCGGGATGTAGGCGCCACCGAGGATCTTCAGCAACGTGGACTTGCCCGCGCCGTTCTCGCCCATCAAGGCATGCACCTGCCCCGGATGCGCGACGAAACTGATATTGGCCAGCGCCTGCACGCCGGGAAAGGATTTGCCGATCCCGTTGAACCGCAAGCTCCCGCCGATGTTGTGTTGCCGTGTCGCTGTTTGCGCTTGCATAACCACCTCGAACTTACAGAGATCAAGCGCCCCCGCCACTCATGTGGCCAGGGCCGCTTTTGAATCAACCGACCGTCAGTTCCACAGGCCGATCTTTTCCAGCTCCTGCTTGAAGTTCTCCCGGGTGATCAGCGTCACCTCGTCCATGGCGGTGTACTTCGGCGGTTCCTTGCCGGTGGTGATCCACTCGTACATCATTTCGGCGGTCTTGTAGCCTTCGATGTGCGGGCTTGGCAGCATCGAACCGAAGAAGCCGCTGTCAGGTTTCTTCAATTCACCGATGGCGTCGGTGCCGTTGATGCCAATGCCGATCACATTGGCCGCCTTGAACCCGGCCGCTTCGGTGGCGCGCACGCCGCCCAGCACGGTGTTGTCGTTCATGCCGCCGATGATCAGGTTTTTCGCGGCGCTTGGCAGCTTCACCAACGCCGAGTTGGTGGAGTCCATGCTACCGGGTACGTCGAGGGTCTTGAGCGCCGAATAAAGGATGTGGTCTGCCGGCATCCCGGCCTTCTTCAGGGCATCGACCGAACCGTCGGTGCGCTTCTTGCCGGTGTCCAGCTCGTTGAAGGTGTTGATCACCGCGTAGGTATCTTTCCACTCCCAGTTGCGCTTTTTCGCTTCGGCGGCCATGGCGGCGCCCTGCTTCTGGCCCACCTCGAACGCAGCCATGCCCAGGTACGGCACGTCCTCCATGAATTTGCCGTTGGCATCGACGAACCGGTCGTCCACGGCAATCACCTTGAGATCGTTGAGCTTGGCCTTGGCCATGATGGCCGGGCCGAGGGACACATCCGGCGGGCAGATCACAAAGCCCTTGGCACCGTTGGCGGCCAGGCTGTCGATGGCCGAGAGGGTCTTCTCGCCGTCAGGCACGGCGATCTTGATCAGCTCGAAGCCTTTGTCCTTGCTCGCCTTCTCGGCGAACGCCCATTCGGTCTGGAACCAAGGTTCCTCGGCCTGCTTGACCAGGAAACCGATTTTTACGGGATCGGCCGCCAGCAAGCTGCTGCTGAGGCTGACCGCGGTGACCGCCAGGGCGGCGCGACACAGGGAACGGATCCCACGACGATGATTCATAGTTGACTCCTTGTTTTTTTTATTGAAAGCCAAACGTCCAGGGTCTGCTCCACCGACGGTGGAAGTGCGCAGGCTGGGCGGTTACATCAAGTTGCTACACAGCATAGGCCTAAATAGTCATATCGTATGATGATTGGATTACAGGCGAAGTTTCCCACCGCAATCCAGGAATATTCAGTCGTGGTACATGACCGAACGTCCTCCATCGATGGTGATGCATGAGGCATTGATAAACGGTGCTTCATCACTGGCCAGGAACACGGCCGTCATTGCCACTTCGATCGGTTGCCCGACGCGCCGTGGCGGGTGCAGATCCAGCGCACGCTGGCGTTCGGCATGGGGATCGGCAAAGCCGTTCCAGTAGTCGACGTTCAGTTGGGTTTCGATGTAACCCGGGGCGATGGCGTTGACGCGTACCCCTTTGGGCGCGTATTCGATGCCCAGGGCGCGGGTCAGGCCCAGCAGGCCGTGCTTGGCCACCGGGTAAGGGAAACAGCCGGGAATGATGTGGGACGAATGGACAGAGGCAATATTGATGATGCTGCCCACGCCCTGCTCGATCATCTGTGGCAGCACCGCCTTGCAACCGTACCAGGCGCCATCCAGGTCGATGGCGAAGCAGCGGCGCCAGTCCTCTTCGGTCATTTCCAGCGGGTCACGGAAGACATTGACGCCCGCGCAGTTGACCAACACATCGATGCGGCCGTGCAGCTCGACGGCACGACGGGCCATGGCCTGCAAGTCCTGCTGCTTCGAAACATCGGCCTGCAGTGCGTGCACATCGGCGCCGCGTTCACGCCAATGGGCGGCCACCGCCTCGACTTTCTGCGCCTGGATATCACTGATCACCAGCCGGGCCTGTTGCGAAGCGAATGCCGCGACGATGGCTTCGCCAATGCCTTGGGCGGCACCGGTCAACAGCACCACCTTGTCCTTCAGGCGTTCACCCTTGGGTGGCTCCGGCACGGGTGGCAAGACCAAGGGCTCAGCCATGGCTCAAGGCTCCTGTGCCCAGGCACGACAAAAACCGGGCATCCACGGATGACCGGCGCGAAGGCGCTTGAAAGAACAGCGGCCGGCGTACGCCGCCGGGGCGTACGGGGAAAGATCGTTGCATCACTTCACCTGTTTTGTTTTTTTAGTGTGAGTGCGTATTGCCGATGGAGCCGACTATAAACCCGGTCGCCAAAAAATCTCAATATATATATTTACATCCCATATTCTGGGATTAAGCCGGCAAACCTTGTACAGGCCACGCCAGGCACGTCGACACGCATCGACAGCACGGCACCGTCCAGCGGATGACCCAATGGGCTCGCCGCGCTGGTGATGTACAACGTCTTGAGGTCTTCACCGCCGAATACACAACTGGTCGGGCGGCTGACGGGCAATTCGATCACCCGATCAACCTGCCCGTCCGGGGTCAGCCGCAACAGGCAACTGCCGTCCCAGCGGGCGTTCCAGATATGCCCTCGGGCATCCATCGCCGAGCCATCCGGGCCGCCACGCGGGTGCGGACCGAACCAGACCTCGGCAGGCGCCAGGTTGCCTTCCGGGTAAATAAAGTGCCGATACACCGTGCCATCCAGGCTGTCGCCGAAATACACCGTGGTGCCATCGGGGCTCCAGAGCAGGGTGTTCGGGATGCCCAGCCCGCGCAACAAGGGCAGGACCCGGCCATCGCTCCCGACGCGAAACAGGCCGCCGGACCGGTGCTCGATCGGCAAGTCCTCGCCTTCGGCACCGATGTTGTTCTGCATCGTGCCGAGCCAGAGTTGACCCTGGGGGTCGCAACGGGCCTCGTTGGCGCGATTGCCTGGCTGGGGGTCGGCCATGCACAGCAATGTCAGGCGCGGTTCCAGGCCCGGCGAATCAAGATCGAGGCGGTAGACGCCACTGCTCAGGGTCACCAGCGCGTCGCCACTTTGGGTCGGTATAAAAGCGGAGACATGCTCGGGCATCTGCCAGATCTCCACATTGGCGCCGATCAGCCGCAGGGCCTGCTTGCCGGCGATATCGACCCAATACAAGGCTTGGGTCGGCGCATCCCAGAACGGCCCTTCGCCCAATTTCGCCCGGTGTTCCGTCACAGCCGTCCACTTCATTGAAACCTCCCGTTCCCGACTTGCCCGGCGGCGTCTGTTCGACCCGCCATGACATTGGGGTAAAAGCGTTTGATCGCCAGGTCGGCGTTATCGATCAGGGTCATGCAGGCCCAGACGCCCCGCGCCGCGTCACGGGCGGCGATGGCGTCGGCGATGTCCTTGTGGATGGGCAAGGTGCGGCGCAGTTCATCCGGGTCGGCCGCCGACACCTCGAATGACACCGCCAGCAGCGCCCCCAGGGCCGGGACCATTTGTTCGATGAATTGATTATGGCTGGCGGCCAGAATGCACTCGTGGAAAAACTGGTCCGCGCGGTTGTAATCGGCGCCGCTGTCCACCGCCCGTTCCAGCGCATGGTAGGCCAGGCGGATCGCCTGCACCTGGTCGGCGGTGGCCCGCTCGCAGGCCCAGCGCACCGCCATCGGCTCGATGGTACGGCGCAGGTCCAGCAAGTCATCGACGAAGTTTTCCGGCAGGCCGCTGCGTGACAGCCAGCCCACCACTTGGGGGTCGAACAGGTTCCAGCGGCGCACCGGCAACACCCGCGTGCCGACTTTCGGCCCGACTTCCAGCATCCCTTTGGCCACCAGGGTCTTGATCGCCTCGCGAATCACCGTGCGACTGACGCCCAGTTGCTCGCCCAGGTCCGCTTCGACCTTGATGGTTTGCCCAGGCTTGACCTGGCCGGCGGCTATCCAGCCCCCCAGCCAATCGACGGTCGACGCATGAAAACTGCTGGACATGAAAACCCCGCGGGCCACTCTTATTGGAGGCCCACGCTAATCATCATATGATTGGGTGTCAATTTGAATTTCACTTGGCCACTGTGGGAGCGGGCTGGCTCGCGATAGCGGTGGGTCAGTCAAGAAGATGCTGGATGTGCCGACGCCTTCGCGAGCAAGCTCGCTCCCACAGGGTCTGGTGGCGTACACAAATATTGCAGGCCCCCCAAATTCCCTGTGGGAGCGAGCTTGCTCGCGATAGCGGACGTCCAGCTAACACAGATGTTGGATCAACCATCGCTCCCACAAGGGCTCAGGGTTCCAGGCCTATCGGGAAGAACACGCCACTACTCCACACGCCCAACCAGCGCTGCCCGTCGATCTCGCGACTGACCGCCAGCTCCACCAGTTGGTAGAACACATTGCGATGGACCAGCGCTTCGAGATTGCTGCGCACATGCACATACGGCGCCGGTTCCTGGGTCTGGGGATCGATCACCACCCGCAACGGGTGCTCGGCGCCAGCCTCAGTGGTTTCCTCGACATTGGTGGTGAAGCGCAACAACTGCCCTTCCCCCTGCCCTTCAACTTCGAGGGTCACGGCCACGAACGGCGCGTCATCGACCTTGATGCCGACTTTTTCCACAGGGGTAATCAGGAAGTAATCATCGCCGTCGCGGCGCATGATGGTGGAGAACAGCTTGACCATCGGTTTTCGCCCGATGGGCGTGCCCAAGTAGTACCAGGTACCGTCCCGGGCGATGCGCATGTCGATGTCGCCGCAGAAATCCGGGTTCCACAAGTGGACCGGCGGCAGGCCTTTGGTCTTGGGGATCTGCCCCAGCAAGTCATTGGCTTTTTGCGGTCCGCTCATGGTGACTCCTTGTGATTACTCGTCGCTCATCCCCAGCAGGCTGCGGGCATACTCACGCAACGGCGTGGCGATGAGGTCCTGGGGCTGTTTGTCGTGCAACGTCAGTAAACCGCCACGACTCTTGATCCGTGCAGTATCAATCAAATACTGGGTACTGGTCTCGATCAACATGATTTGAATCACGCTGGTATCGACACCGAGGCGATCCACGGCCTCTTCATCCTGCCATTCGTCGGTGTTGCCGATGCGGTTATCGGCCTTGGCGAAGCGGGTGTACAACAGGTAATGGGCACCGGCGGAACGGGCTTCGCCCATGGCCTGGTCGAGGCCTTCGGGAACACGGGCGCGACGGACCATGGGGAAATATTCGATGAAACCATTGAAGGCTTCTTCGGCCACCACGTTGGGACGCGGATAGGCACTGCCCGGCGGAGCGAAGGCGCCCTGGGCGATGTAGATGAACGAGTCAGGCTGAATACGCAGGTTGTTCACACGACGGCTGTCGCTATGGTCCAGCAGGCCGGCGTCGCTCATGTGATAACGAACGCCCTCTCCCATGTCGCTGACATTCATGCAACCGCCAAGCACCAAAACGGCCAGCAGCAAAACCAGGCTACGCATCCTACCCTCCAGAAACCGGTGTCGGAAAACCGGCGAATGGTCGTGGGATGCAGCTTTTGCGCCAGCTCATCGAGATGGGGTCAGATGTGCCCAGGGGAATGGGAAATTGCTATCGCGGGCAAGCCTTGCTCCCACATGGTAAGCATCGTACTTGTGGGAGCAAGGCTTGCCCGCGATAGCAATAGATCAGCCGCCGATGATCTTCATGATGGTTGCGCCGCCGGAGAACGCCACTTCCTGCTTATCTCCCAAGGCTTTGACCAGCAATCGCTGAAGAGCGGGCAACGCCTGGTGACGCGGCTTGTCCAGAAGATCGCCGACAAAGTGACGGTTACTGGAGGACAGGCAGCCATGCAACCACCCCGTAGAGGACAGCCGCAGGCGCGAGCAGGTCCGGCAGAAAGGCACGCTTTCATTGGCGATCACGCCGAAATGCCCCAGCCCCGGGATTTCATAGCGCACCGCCGTGGCATCCACCGGCGCATCGGCTTGCAGGTATTCGTACTGGTCGCCGATCAGGCTGAGCAGTTGCTGGAGGCTGACGAACTGCTGCAGGAAGGCGTTGGAATCGCTGGCCAGGTGGCCCATGCGCATCAACTCGATGAAACGCAACTCATAACCACGTTCCAGGCAGTATTCGAGCAACGGCATCACTTGGTCCAGGTTCTGTCCGCGCAACGGCACCATGTTGACCTTGATCTTCAACCCGGCGGCCCGAGCCTGTTCCATGCCGTCGAGCACGGTCGCCAGGTCGCCGCCACGGGCGATGCTGCGAAACGCAACGGGGTCCAGGGTGTCGAGGGAAACGTTGATGCGACGAATACCGGCGTCCACCAGCAAGGGCAGTTTTTTCGCCAGCAACTGGCCATTGGTGGTCAGGCTGATGTCTTCCAGGCCCATCTGCCCTACAGCCGTCATGAAACGCTCGAGCTTGGGGCTGACCAGCGGCTCGCCGCCCGTGATGCGCAGCCGCTCGATACCGGCGGCCTCGATCAAATAGGCCACGCCGCGTGCCATGGCATCGGCCGACAATTCATCCTGCGCAGCCACCAACCGCTTGCCATCAGGCACGCAATAGGTACAGGCGTAATTGCAGGCTGAGGTCAGGCTGATCCGCAAATTACGGAAACGCCTGCCTTGACGGTCAACGATCATGGATCACTCCGGCACAAGAAAAATCGGACTCGCGATAATTGACCTGAAAATCAAGATTTCGCAAGACCCAAGCCTGAGTATATTACTGGGGCACTGCGCCATGTAAGCGGACATGGCGCAATAAGGCAGCTGAATGTCTTGTTGCCTTGCGGCCAGTCAGTTGCTCGGGACGTCGGTGTCGCGCTTGCGCTTGTTGCCCATGCGCACGCCGATGTCCATCAGGAACTGGAAGAAACCTTCCTGGTCTTCCAGCACGTTGCTCCAGAACGGCGAGTGATACAGCGCCACCGCGCCATGCACCAACGCCCAGGCAGCGCAATAGTGGAAATAAGGCGGCACGTCCTCGAGCTTGCCCTCGCTGATCCGGCCCTTGATCAGCAGGGTCAGGCGTTCGAAGTTCGAGGCGCGGATCTTGTGCAGTTCCTCGACCATCTCCGGCACCTGGTTGCCCTTGACCACCTTCTCTTCCAGACGGTCGAACAAGCGGTAGCGCTGCGGGTCGCGCATGCGGAACTCGAAGTAGGCCCGGGACAGGGCCTCCTTGTCCTTGTCCACATCGGCCGAATGCAACAGCTCGTTCAAATCGCGCTCGTAGTCGAGCATCAGGCGCAGGTAGATCTCCGCCTTGGATTTGAAATGTTTATAAATCGTGCCTTTGCCGATACCCACGGCATCCGCAATCATCTCGACGGTGACACTGTCTTCACCCTGGTCGAGGAACAACTTGAGCGCGGTGTCGAGAATTTCCTGCTCGCGGCGGCGAAACTCACGGACCTTACGGGGTTCTTTGTGCATAAGAAAAAGGTCTGAAGGGTCAAAATTCGAAGCCGGGTATTATGCCTAACTTACGCAAAAATGCACGGATCATCCGTTCTCGGCCACTGTTCTTCATAAAACCGTACACACCCGGCTCGCCGTTTCCCGGGCCAATGCGCCGCACTGGCGAGCTTTGCCGACAGTGAGAACTTATCCGAAGCGAGCGTATTCCAAATTTGTTTAAAAACCGCCCCGGCCCGACTGGACGCGTTGGCATACTGATCAATACTTGAACTGTCGGCGCGACATCTCCCCCAAGTGACGCGCTGATAAAGGTACCAACGGACCGCGTGCCTTTGTTTTACTCCTAATGGTCTTAACCCGGATTCACCCCCCAGAACCCGGGTTTTTTTTGCATGAAATTCAGGCATCCACCGAACGGACGTGAGCCAGCGGAAACAATTGCTTAAAGTTCTCCGTCGTCTGCTCGGCAAACCGTTCGTAGGACTCACCGCGCAACATCGCCAGAAATTCCGCCACTTCCCGTACGTATTGCGGAAGGTTCGGCTTGCCGCGATACGGAATCGGCGCCAGGTAAGGCGAGTCGGTTTCCACCAACAGCCGATCAGCCGGCACTTTGCTCGCAACGTCGCGCAAGGCATCGGCATTGCGGAACGTGACAATCCCGGACAAGGAAATGTAATAGCCCATGTCCAGGGCCGCCTTGGCCATGTCCCAGTCTTCGGTGAAGCAATGCAGCACACCGGCCTGGGGCAGCGCGGCGTCACGCAGCAGGGCCAGGGTGTCGGCCCGGGCGCCACGGGTGTGGATGATCACCGGCTTGCCGGTCTGCCGGGCGGCCTCCAGGTGCAGCCGGAACGAGGCTTGCTGCACGTCGGCGGCTTCTGGCTCGTAGTGATAGTCCAGGCCGGTTTCGCCAATGGCGACCACCCGCGGATGATCGAGCTCACGCAACAGCCAATCGAGCGCCGGCGCGGCGTCGGGCTGGACATCCAGTGGGTGGATACCGACTGAACAGTCGACATCGGCATACCGCTCGGCCAAGGCCTTGACGTCGGCGGCGTTGTCGGCGCTGACACCGATGCACAGGAAGTGCCCCACACCCCGTTCACGGGCCGCGTCCAGCGCAGCATCCAGGGAACCGCCATGGGCAGCGAGGTCGAGACGGTCAAGGTGACAATGGGAGTCTACAAGCATAAAAGGCCAGGCTACATCGTATGGGTGGGACGGTCGGACTTCAGGGAGCCGGCCAAGTGGGTTTCGATCTGATTGCGGGCCGAATTGTCGCCGTCGTTGAACTGCACGCCTACGCCGGCGGCCCGATTGCCCTGGGCGCCCTTGGGGGTCAGCCAGATCACCTTGCCGGCGACCGGAATTTTCTCCGCCTCGTCCATCAGGCTCAAGAGCATGAACACTTCGTCGCCCAAGCGATAATGCTTGTTGGTCGGAATGAACAGGCCGCCGTTCTTGATGAAGGGCATGTAGGCGGCGTAAAGCACTGACTTGTCCTTGATGGTCAGGGACAGGATGCCGTTGCGTGGGCCGGGACTGACAGGTTCGTTCATGCTGATCTCCGCTGCGGTTGAGCTGAGTTTAGTAGCTGGGCCGTGTCTGTCAGTTTCGACCAGGCAAACTCGCCCACTGCACCAGCAGCGCCTCGAGCAACAGCACCCGATTGAGGTTCGCCTTGCTCAGCACCTTCTGCCGTTGGGCAAGAATCCAGTCCTGGATGTTCAAGATTTTATCCTGGCTGCTTTTTTGCGCCAGGTACTGGATCACCTTGCGCATGTCCGCCAGCCCCAGGCCCGCCTCATCTTCGGTCAACTGGTAACGCAGGATCAGGCTCGACCAGTCGCAGAACCAGTCAAACAGCAGGAGTAGCGGGATGGCGTTCCAACCCTCGGCCAATTGCGTGGGGGATTGCTGCTGCTTGAGCAGTTTCTTCACCCCATCCACCACCAGGGCCCGCTGCTCACGCACGCCTTGGGCCTGAAGGCTGACAGCCGCCAGGGGCGAGCCGGCCGCGAGGGTCAGCAACTCGATACGTTCTTCATCGGTGTTCTCAGGCAAGGCCTGGGCCAGCCATTGCAAGCTCATCGCTTCGCTCGGCAACGGACAGGCCTGTTGCACGCAGCGACTCTTGATGGTCGGCAACAAGCGACTCGGCTGGTGGCTGACCAGCAGCAGCACGGTATCGCCGGAGGGTTCTTCGAGGCTCTTGAGCAAGGCGTTGGCAGCGTTGATGTTCATCGACTCGACCGGCTCGATCAGCACCACTTTGCGTCCGCCCATCTGCGAGGTCTGAACCACGAAGCTGACCAGGTCCCGGACCTGGTCGACCTTGATCGCCTTGTCCGCCTCTTCCGGTTCCAGCACGTAATTGTCAGGATGGCTGCCGGCCTTGAGCAGCAGGCAGGACTTGCATTCACCACAGGCGTTCGAAGCACCCGGACGCAGGCACAGCAGGCTGGCCATCAGGCGTTCGGCCAGTGCCCGCTTACCGATGCCGACCGGGCCGTGCAGCAGATAGGCGTGGGCGTGTTGGGCACGACCGGCCAGTTGCTGCCAGAGACCGTCTTGCCAGGGATAGGCTTCAGCCACGGACACGCTCCAGCAAACGTGGCAGCAAGCCATCCAGGGATTGCTGGACCTGGGTCAGCGGCTGCGCGGCATCGATCAGCAGGTAACGCGCCGGATCGGCCTTCGCGCGCCCCAGGAAGGCGTTGCGCACGGCATTGAAGAAATCCTGGCCCTCGAGCTCGAAACGATCCAGCCGGCCACGGGCGCTGGCGCGGGCCAGGCCAATTTCCACCGGCAGGTCGAACACCAGGGTAAGGTCTGGTCGCAGGTCACCCTGGACGAAGGTTTCCAGCGCGGCGATGCGCTCCACGGACAAGCCCCGGCCGCCGCCCTGGTAGGCGTAGGTCGAATCGGTAAAACGATCGCAGAGCACCACGGCGCCACGGGCCAGCGCCGGGCGAATCACCTCGGCCAGATGCTGTGCCCGGGCAGCGAACACCAGCAGCAGCTCAGTGTCAGGGTTCATGACCTCTTCAAGGGGGGCCAGCAGAACCTCGCGAATGCGCTCGGCCAGCGGCGTGCCGCCCGGCTCACGGGTCAATACCACCTCGATGCCGGCGGCCCGCAGGCGTCCGGCCAGGTATTCGCGGTTAGTGCTCTTGCCGGCGCCTTCCGGGCCTTCCAGCGTTATAAACAAGCCAGTCACGGGGCGATCCTTAATCAAAGTCATTGCGGGCTCGGGGGCTCGCTGGCGTCCGGTTCGGGGGCCGGTACCTGTGGCGGCACCTGGGGCACCGCTTCGGGGGCCGTATCGGGCGATGCCGCCGGAATCGGCGCCTGCTCGCCCGGCGTTGCCGGGGCCGGGCTGGAGCGGTAGTCGGCACGGCGCTTGAGCTGGAACTCGCGCACGGCGTTGTTGTGCGACTCCAGGTCATCGGAAAACACGTGGCTGCCATCGCCACGCGCGACAAAGTAAAGGCTGTTGCCCGGCGCAGGGTTCAACGCGGCGTGAATCGCTTCGCGTCCCACCATCGCGATCGGCGTCGGCGGCAAGCCCGGGATCAGGTAGGTGTTATAGGGGTTTTCTTCTTTCAAATGGGCGCGGGTGAGTTTACCCGTGTAACGCTCGCCCAGGCCGTAGATCACCGTGGGATCGGTCTGCAGCAGCATGCCCAAGCGCATGCGCCGTACGAAGACGCCGGCAATCTGCCCGCGTTCCTGGGGCACGCCGGTTTCCTTCTCCACCAGGGACGCCATGATCAGCGCCTGGTACGGCAAGGTGTAAGGCACATCGGCGGAACGCTGTGCCCACTCTTTGGCGAGCACGTCTTCCAAGCGGTCGTAGGCTTTCTTCAGCAGGTCGACATCCGAGGTACCACGCACGAAGCGATAGGTGTCCGGGAAGAACCGGCCTTCGGGAAATACGCCCGAATGACCGAGACGGTCCATGACCTGGCTGTCGCTCAGGTCGGTGAGGGTCTGCTGGAGCTTTTCATCCTTGGCCAGTGCAGCGCGCACCTGGCGGAAATTCCAGCCCTCCACCAGCGTCACACTGTACTGCACCACTTCGCCGCGCTTCCAGACGGCGATCAGGCCTTCCATGGTCATGCCTGGCACCATACGGTACTCGCCGGAGTGCAACGGCTGGTCGGCGAGATTGAAGCGCCAATAGATCCGCAGCCAGAAAGCGTCCTTGATCAAGCCATCGGCTTCGAGGCGCTTGAGGGTTCCGGTCGGGGTGGTCCCGTTGGGCACGTCCAGCAATTCTTCCTGGGTGATGTTCAGCGGCTGTTGCAGCGCCGAATGAATCTTCCAGGCCGAAGCACCCAACAACAGCCCTGCCAGGACCAGTCCGGTCTCCAGCAGCAGCAAGAATTTACGTCTCACGAATCAAACATCCAATAGCGCACGGGCAAGGGTCTGCAGTTTACGGGTGAGCGGGCCAACCGACCAGCGCGCCGAACCGCATCCGCGCACCGGCCACACGCCATAAACGCTATTACAGACGAAGACTTCATCGGCCTGGTGCAGTTGTTCGAGGCTGATGTCGGTGATTTGCGTGACGATGCCTTGGGACTTGGCTTGAAACAATAATTCGGCGCGCATCACGCCGGCCACACCACAACGGCTCAGGTCCGCCGAGAACAAGACGCCATCGCGCACCAGGAACAGGTTGCTGAACACACCTTCGATCACCCGTCCGGACGCGTCCAGCATCAAGCCTTCAGCGTACTGCGCATCGCGCCATTCGGCACGTGCCAGCACTTGTTCCAGGCGATTGAGGTGCTTGAGCCCGGCGAGCAAGGGCTGCTCGGACAAACGCACGGTGCAGGGAAACAGAAGAATGCCTTGGTCGCCATGGACGGCGGGATAGGCGGCCGGCGGACTGCCTTGCAGGATGCGCCTGGCCGGCGTCGAGGGATCAGCGGCATAACCGCGCAGGCTGTCGCCACGGGTCACGATCAACTTCACCACGCCGTCACCCAGGCCGCGGGCGTAGGCGTCCAGCTCTGCGCTCAACGCGCTCATGTCGACGTTGAGCGCCAACCGCTGGCAACCTGCTTCCAGGCGCTGCAGGTGACGCTCCAGCAACAGCAGGTTGCCACCGCGCACGGCGATGGTCTCGAACACCCCATCCCCGTAAGCCAGGCCGCGATCTTTCAGCGACAGGACGTCGGCTGGCTGACCGTCGACCCAGCTTTCCATCAACCGGCGAACCGGCGGAACACCAGCGAACCGTTGGTCCCGCCAAAGCCGAAGGAGTTGGACAGCACCACATCGATGTCCATGCCGCGGGCAGTGTGCGGCACGAAGTCCAGGTCGCAGCCGTCGTCCGGCTCATCGAGGTTGATGGTCGGCGGCGCCGTCTGGCTGTTGATCGCCAGTACGCTGAAGATCGCTTCCACCGCTCCAGCCGCACCCAGCAGGTGACCGGTCATGGACTTGGTCGAACTGACCGCCAGCTTGTAGGCGTGCTCGCCGAACACGGTCTTGATCGCCTGGGCTTCGGCCAGGTCGCCGGCCGGGGTCGAAGTACCGTGGGCGTTGATGTACTGCACCTGCTCGCCGTTGATTTTCGCGTCACGCAAGGCATTGGCGATGCAACGGGCCGCACCGGCGCCATCGGCCGGTGGCGAGGTCATGTGATACGCGTCGCCACTGGTGCCGAAGCCGATCAGTTCGGCGTAGATGGTCGCGCCGCGCGCCTTGGCGTGTTCCAGCTCCTCGAGCACCAGCGCACCGGCACCGTCGGACAGTACGAAGCCATCACGGCCCTTGTCCCATGGCCGGCTCGCGCGGGCGGGCTCGTCGTTGCGGGTCGACAGCGCACGGGACGCGCCGAAACCGCCCATGCCAAGACCGCAAGCGGCCATTTCAGCGCCACCGGCGATCATCACGTCGGCTTCGTCGTACATGATGTTGCGCGCGGCCATGCCGATGCAGTGGGTACCGGTGGTGCACGCCGTGGCGATGGCGTAGTTGGGTCCCTGGGCACCCAGGTGGATGGACAGGAAACCGGAAATCATGTTGATGATCGAGCCCGGCACGAAGAACGGAGAAATCCGTCGCGGTCCCGAATCGTGCAGCGTGCGGCTGGTTTCTTCGATATTGGTCAAGCCGCCAATACCCGACCCCATGGCCACGCCGATGCGTTCACGGTTGGCGTCGGTGACTTCCAGGCCAGCGTTACGCACGGCCTGGAAACCGGCTGCCAGGCCGTACTGAATGAACAGGTCGAGCTTGCGGGCTTCCTTGACCGACAGGTATTCCTCGACATTGAAGCCCTTTACCGAGCCGCCAAAACGGGTGGAATAGGCAGAAAGGTCGGTGTGTTCGATCAGACCAATGCCACTGCGGCCAGCCAGAATGCCCTGCCAACTGCTCGGCACATCCGTGCCCAGTGGCGACAACATACCCATACCGGTGACTACGACGCGTCTACGCGACACAGCACTCTCCTTTTTCTAATGACGACTTTGCATCAGGCCTAAAGAAAAAACCGCACGCCGTGACGGCAGTGCGGTTTTTCCATGACAGCTAGCGACGACTGAATACGATTACGCCTGGTGGCTGGTAACGTAGTCGATAGCAGCTTGTACAGTAGTGATCTTCTCAGCTTCTTCGTCAGGAATCTCGGTCTCGAATTCCTCTTCCAGAGCCATCACCAGCTCAACGGTGTCAAGGGAGTCGGCACCCAGGTCTTCTACGAAGGAAGCGGTGTTCACAACTTCTTCTTCTTTAACGCCCAGTTGCTCGGCAACGATTTTCTTGACGCGCTCTTCGATGGTGCTCATACCTTGTTTTCACTCCTAATGGACAAATTCAGGCAGCTGGCCGGTGGGTAAGTGTATAGAAGAACTTTTCGGTTTTTCAACCGAAAGCTTCACTCCTCAAACCCTGCGGCCCGCCGTCTATAAATTGATTGCAGCTTTATAACGGATTTTAGACAGCTCGTATGACATTTTTTTGAAGCAATCCGTCACATTTAACTCATGTACATCCCGCCGTTCACCGGGATTGTAGCCCCGGTCACGTATGCCGCACCGTCCGACGCAAGAAAAGCGACCACGGACGCGATTTCTTGAGCTTGCCCCAGACGACCCAGCGGAATCTGTGTCAACAAGCCTTCGCGCTGTGCTTCCGGCAGTTCACGGGTCATGTCGGTGTCGATGAAACCCGGTGCAACCGAGTTTACCGTAATCGAGCGCGAACCCACTTCACGCGCCAGCGCACGGCTGAAACCTTCCAGACCGGCTTTAGCCGCAGCATAGTTTACTTGGCCTGCGTTGCCCATGGCACCCACAACCGAGCCAATACTGATAATTCGACCCCAGCGAGCCTTGGTCATGCCACGCAGAACGCCCTTGGACAGCCGGAACAGGCTGTTCAGGTTGGTGTCGACGACGTCGAACCATTCGTCATCTTTCATGCGCATCATCAGGTTATCGCGGGTGATACCGGCATTATTGACCAGGATCGCCGGCGCGCCGAACTGCTCCTGAATGCTTGCCAGCACCGCCGCAACGGATTCGTCACTGGTGACGTTCAGCTCGAGGCCGGTGCCCTGGATGTCGTTTTCCTTCAGGGTCGCGGCGATACGCTCGGCGCCCGAAGCGGAAGTCGCGGTGCCGATGACGATGGCGCCTTGACGACCCAGCTCCAGGGCGATGGCCTGGCCGATGCCACGGCTTGCACCGGTCACCAGTGCAACTTTACCTTGCAGACTCATGCAAGTTTCTCCTGTTCAGGCCTGCGCTGCACGGGCGGCAGCAAAGGCATCTGGGGTATTGAGGTTGGAAGTCGATACGCCTTCGGCGCAGCGTTTGTTCAGGCCTGCCAGCACTTTGCCAGGACCGCACTCGACCAGTTCGGTCGCGCCCTTGGCTGCCAGGGTCTGCACCGATTCGACCCAGCGAACCGGCTTGTAGAGTTGTTCCAGCAGATCGCGCTTCAAGGTCTCGAGATCAGGCGCCACGTTGGCGCTGACATTCTGCACCACGGGAATCTGCGGGGCCTGCCAGTCGATGGCAGCGATGGACTCGGCAAAGCGCTCGGCGGCCGGACGCATCAGTTCACAGTGCGACGGCACGCTGACCGGCAGTGGCATGGCGCGCTTGGCACCACGGGCCTTGCAGCCCTCGATGGCACGCTCGACAGCCGCCTTGGCACCGGCGATGACCACCTGGCCCGGGGAATTGAAGTTCACCGCGCTGACCACTTCGCCTTGCGCCGCCTCGGCACAGGCCGCCAGTACATCGGCGTCTTCCAGGCCGAGGATCGCGGCCATGCCGCCCTGCCCGGCCGGAACGGCTTCCTGCATCAACTGGCCACGACGCTCCACCAGTTTCACCGCGGCACCCAGGCTCAGGCTGCCAGCGGCCACGAGGGCGCTGTATTCGCCCAGGCTGTGACCGGCGACGAATGCCGGGCGCGCGCCGCCTTCAGCCAGCCACAGGCGCCACAAGGCGATCGAGGCGGTGAGGATGGCCGGCTGGGTTTTATCGGTTTGATTGAGCAGCTCTTCCGGCCCTTGCTGGGTCAGTGCCCACAAGTCATAGCCGAGCGCATCGGAAGCTTCTTTGAATGTTTCGAGGATCAGCGGGTATTGCGCGCCCAGCTCGGCCAGCATGCCGAGGGACTGCGAGCCCTGCCCTGGAAAGACGAATGCGAGGGAAGCAGACATGAAAACAAAGCCCCTAATGATCTTGTCGTCAAAAATTGACGCCCCTGGGGGCGCTAGCAAACTGAAAGTTGGATGGCGGGTTGAACCGACCGGTCACATTTAAGCATTGTCGGACGAAAACGCCTAAGTTAACAAATCCTCGAGGCGACCGTGCAAGCGCTCCGGCAGGTTCTCCTGGATCTCGATCACCGCTCGATTGATCGCACTCTGAAAACCCTGCACGCCCGCCGACCCGTGACTCTTGATCACGATACCTTGCAGCCCGAGGAAACTCGCACCGTTGTGCCGCGCCGGCGCCAGGTCGGCCTGCAAGCGACGCATCAACGGCAGCGCCAGGGCGCCAACCACCCGCGAAGCGAGGCTTTGCCTGAACAAGGTCTCGATGCGCTGGCCGATCATGGTCGCCAGCCCCTCGCTGGACTTGAGCAGGATATTGCCCACGAAACCGTCACAGACCACCACATCGGCCTCGCCACGGTACAAACCATCGCCTTCGACGAAACCGATGTAGTTGATGCCCCGCGCCGCCTGCAACAACGTGGCCGCCAGCTTGACCTGCTGATTGCCCTTGATGTCTTCGGTGCCGATGTTCAGCAACGCCACGCGAGGGCGCACGATGCCCAGGGTTTCAGCCGCGACCGAGCCCATCACCGCAAACTGCAGCAGATGCTCGGCACTGCAATCGACGTTCGCCCCCAGGTCGAGCAACTGACAGAACCCACGCTGGGTCGGGATCGCCGCCACCATCGCGGGCCGGTCGATACCCGGCAAGGTCTTGAGCACATAGCGTGACAGCGCCATCAGCGCACCGGTATTGCCCGCGCTGACACAAGCCTGGACCTTGCCATCACGCAGCAGCTCAAGGGCCACCCGCATCGAGGCGTCAGGCTTGCCGCGCAGGGCCTGGGCCGGCTTTTCGTCCATGGTGATGATTTCGGACGCAGGGACAATCGTCAGGCGCGCGCGATCCACAGCCGATTGGCCGCTGAGCATGTCTTCCAGGAGGGGGGATTGACCGACGAGGGTCAGGTGCAGCGAGGGTGTAGCATTCAGACAAGCAAGGCTGGCCTGAACAATGCTGCGGGGACCGAAGTCCCCGCCCATTGCGTCAATCGCGATGACTTGAGCGGACAAGTGATTACTCGTCGGCGCCCTTGTCGATCACTTTACGGCCACGGTATACGCCTTCTGGCGATACGTGGTGACGCAGGTGAACTTCACCGGTGGTCTTTTCTACGGACAGGGTGCTAGCCTCGAGAGCGTCGTGCGAACGGCGCATGTCACGGGCAGAGCGGGATTTTTTGTTCTGCTGAACAGCCATAATTGATTAACTCCTAAACGTTTGGGTCACGCTTTAACTGCGCCAATACACTGAACGGGTTGGACCGCGTTACCTCGTCCTCGCTCGGTTCGGGCTCATCTGCTCCCGCCGGCTGCTGGCATTCTTCCGGATGATGAGCAGGCACAATGGGCAAGGCGAGCAGAAGCTCCTCCTCGATCAGTGACTGCAGATCCAATGGATCTTCGCCCAGTTCCAGCACGTCATAACCTTTCGGCAACGACTGGGTATTCGCACCCTCCTTCACCACGGCGTAACTGCATTCGCTGTGGATCGGCAGGGTGACCAGCTCAAGACAACGCTGGCAAACCATTTTGACTTCAGTGTCGATAAAGCTGTGGATAACCACAGATTTACGTTCATCTCGTTCAAAAACGAATTTGGCCTGGACCGTACCGACATCGTCGGAAAGCGGGTCGCAGAGTCTCTTCAAATCGGCCAGCAGCAGTTCACCTTGAAGGGTGGTGCCACGGTCAGCCAATTTGCGCGGGTCAACGTGAGGTGGAATCGGGTCATTCAACATAGGCGCAGCATTATAGGGATGCCCCCGGCCATGTCAAAGGAAATTCAGCCCTGTCCGTCACTTGCGTGCCTCGCTAGAATTCGTCCCCGACTCCTGGAGATGCCCATGCTGCCTTTATTACTTGCCTCAAGCTCGATCTATCGCCGGGAATTGCTCGCCCGTCTGGGGCTGCCGTTCGTCTGCCACTCACCCGATATCGACGAAAGCCATCGGCCCGGCGAACCCGCCCTCGAACTGGTCAAACGCCTGGCCCGGGAAAAAGCCCTGGCATTGGCCCAAAGCTATCCAGGGCACCTGATCATCGGCTCAGACCAGGTCGCCGTGCTCGGCGAGCGCATCCTGGGCAAGCCTCACACCTTCGAGAACGCCCGCGAACAGCTGTTGGCCGCCAGCGGCGCCAAGGTCACGTTCCTGACCGGCCTGGCGCTGCTCAACAGCCAGACAGGCGCCTGCCAGGTCGATTGCGTTGCATTTGCAGTCAATATGCGCACCCTGGATCCAGAGCGCGTCGAACGCTACCTGCGCGCCGAGCAACCCTACGATTGCGCCGGCAGCTTCAAGGCCGAGGGGCTGGGTGTAAGCCTGTTCCAGAGCACCGAAGGACCGGACGCCACCAGCCTGGTCGGACTGCCGCTGATTCGCCTGGTGGACATGTTGCTGGCCGAGGGCGTGCAAATCCCCTGAAGCCTGGGCCTGCATACCTGTGTGACGAGGGCACTCGCTCCCGCTCGATTGCGAAGCGAACGCAACAAAAGGGACTGCTGCGCAGCCCAGCGGGAGCAAGCTCCCTCGCCACAAGGATCGGTACGATCTTTCAGAGCAGCGCTGGCAATTAGCGCAACGTCGGCCCCTGGAACCCCATCCACATCGCCAGACGCTCGGCGATGCTGGCGCCCAGTTTTTTCGAGAAACGGTCGAGCGGCGACTCCTCGATGGTGAAATCCACCAGTTCCTTCTCGCCAATCACGTCCCGAGCCACCGAACTGGCACTGCCCAAGCCATCGATCAAGCCCAGCGGCAACGCCTGCTCGCCCGACCAGACCAGCCCGGAGAAGAGTTCCGGATGCTCCTTGTCTTTCAGGCGCTCGCCACGCCCCTTCTTGACGCTGGCGATGAACTGCTTATGGGTAGTGTCGAGCACGCCCTGCCAGAACGCCGTTTCCTCAGGCTTTTGCGGCTGGAACGGATCGAGGAAGGATTTGTGCTCGCCCGCGGTATAGACCCGGCGCTCCACCCCAAGCTTGTCCAGCGTCTGGACGAAGCCATAACCCGCCGCCGTCACGCCAATGGAGCCCACCAGGCTGGCCTTGTCGGCATAGATCTGGTCCGCCGCACTGGCGATGTAATAGGCACCCGAGGCACCAAGGTCGGAAATCACCGCGTAGACTTTGATATCCGGATGCGCCGCGCGCAAGCGGACGATTTCGTCATAGACGTAGCCGGCCTGCACCGGGCTGCCACCCGGACTGTTGATGCGCAGCACCACGCCCTTGACCTTCGAATCTTCGAACGCGGCCCGCAGGCTGCCGATAATATTGTCCGCACTGGCCGCCTCTTTGTCGGCAATCATGCCTTCGATGTCGATGACCGCCGTGTAGGCCGAACCACCTCCCGGACTCTTCTTGCCATCAACCGCCTGGAAGATCAACGCCAAGCCGAAAAACAGATAAATGAAGACCAGGCACTTGAAGAAGATCCCCCAGCGCCGCGCACGACGCTGCTCCTCCACCCCGGCCAACAGGGTCTTTTCCAGCAGCTTCCAGCTTTTTTCGTCACCGTTGTCAGCGCTCGCCTTGGCCGGTGCCTTCCATTCATCGGTCATACATGCATCCTCAACAGACTTTAATCGGCGCGCTGGCTCAGCCAGGCGTGCAATTCAGGAAAATGATCAATCGCCAGTCGCGGCTCGAACGCCTTGAGCGCCTCGATGGACTGCGCACCATAGCTGACAGCCACCGAACCCATGCCGGCATTGCGCGCCATCTGCAGGTCGAATGAGGAATCCCCCACCATCAACGCCTGCGCAGGCAGCACCCCACAATGAGCCAGGATCTGCTCGAGCATCAGCGGATGCGGCTTGCTGGCCGTCTCATCGGCGGCACGGGTGATATCGAAATAATCGTCCCAACCATGGGCCTTCAATACCCGATCCAACCCACGACGAGCCTTGCCGGTCGCGACCGCCAAGCGATAACCCTCGCCCTTCAAGGTTTCAAGGGTATGAACCACGCCCTCGAACAACGGCGAAGGCTCGGCCTCCAGCGCAATGTAGTGATCGGCATAGTGCTGGCGAAAAACCACCAACTCATCGTCGTCGATCTCCGGGTACAAACTGCGAATCGCTTCCGGCAACCCCAAGCCGATGATGCCCTTCACCGCAAAATCGTCGCACCGGGCGAAACCCGAGCGATCCGATGCGACATGCATCGACTCCACGATCCGACCGATGGAATTGGCAAGAGTGCCGTCCCAATCGAATATCAGCAATTTGTAATCAGGATGCACTCAGCCGCTCCACGGTCTTGGCCCACATGTCATCCACCGGGGCCTGCAATTTCAGCTCGCCACCATCGGGCAACGGCACGGTGAGCATATAGGCGTGGAGAAACAGGCGCTTGCCGCCCAGGTCGCGGATTTCCTTGGTGAAATCGTCATCGCCGTATTTGCTGTCACCGGCGATGCAGTGGCCGGCGTGCAGGGTATGGACGCGGATCTGGTGCGTGCGCCCGGTCACCGGCTTGGCCTCGACCAAGGTGGCGAAGTCGTCGAAACGGCGCAAGACCTTGAACACCGTCAGCGCCTCCTTGCCCTCCTCGTTGACTTCGACCATGCGCTCGCCGGAACGCAGGTTGCTCTTGAGCAGCGGCGCACGAACTTGCTTGATGGAGGTTTCCCAGCGGCCACGCACCAGCGCCATGTAGCGCTTGTCGACACCGTCGCCACGCAACTGCTCGTGCAGATGACGCAACATGCTGCGCTTCTTGGCGATCATCAGCAGGCCGGAGGTGTCGCGGTCGAGGCGATGGACCAGTTCCAGCTCCTTGGCGTCCGGACGCAACTGACGAAAGGCTTCGATCACACCGAAATTCAGGCCGCTGCCGCCGTGAACCGCAATGCCCGCGGGCTTGTTGATCACGATCAGGGCCTTGTCTTCGTAGACGATCGAAGCTTCAAGGCGTTGCAACAATCCCTGGGCCAAGGGCACCGGCTCATCGCGCTCGGGCACGCGAACCGGCGGCACGCGCACGATGTCACCGGCCTGGAGCTTGTATTCGGGCTTGATCCGACCTTTGTTCACCCGCACTTCGCCTTTGCGCAAAATGCGGTAGATCAAGGTCTTGGGCACGCCTTTGAGCCGGGCCAGCAGGAAATTATCGATTCGTTGGCCGGCATATTCCGGCGAGACCTCGAGCAGTTGAACGCCAGGGGTCGAAGGGGCAGTAGTTGTCATGGCGGCGATCATAACAATTTTTTATGGAATTGAAGCACTTAATCATTGCTGCTATAGTCGCGAACGCCGCCAAAAGTGGCTGGACAGTGGACCAGCGGTCAAAAACCGGCCCTGACCAACGCAATTCACGAGGACGAGAGGCCGTCCTACGGGGCTTTCGCTACGTAACGGTAGAGTTTTCAGGTGTAACGAGCGCAGGTGACATGAGGCCTGAAATACGCCGCAAAGCAGAGTTTTGACTCGCCTTGCGCGCCACATTCACGGCCAGTTCACAAAGTGCAGTCATCTGCGAACGACCCCGAGCGAGAGCTTCGGAAACAACGCCTAAATTAGCCATGATGCGTGACCTCCCCTTCCGGAGCTCACGGTAAATGCCAACCCGCTGCGGATTCTGCGCGCGGCAGCACCCGAATTATCAGGGATACGTGTAGGGTGGAGACGTACAACCGTCGGACTGTGTAGCACTAGGCTTATATTTAGACGCTTCATCTCGTCCACAGACGCCGGTTGATTCCTCCTCCTGACTGAGTGCTTGAGTACCAGCAAGCAGGACGCGTCCGTCGCGACTTCGCCATCATTGGGCCGAACTCGCTGGACACTGGAATGGCCTCGCCATCTCCAGGACGCACCTGACACCGACCGTGAGAAGTCGTGTGTGCCGAACGCCGTTTCCGGCAGCCCGGAAACCGACGGTACTACATGAAAAGAATGCTGATTAACGCAACTCAACCCGAAGAGTTGCGTGTTGCACTGGTAGACGGCCAGCGCCTCTACGACCTGGATATCGAATCCGGTGCACGCGAGCAGAAGAAGGCCAACATCTATAAAGGCCGGATTACTCGCATCGAACCAAGCCTTGAGGCTGCCTTTGTCGATTTCGGCTCCGAGCGCCACGGCTTCCTGCCCCTCAAAGAAATCTCCCGCGAATACTTCAAGAAAGCCCCTGAAGGCCGCGTCAACATCAAGGACGTCCTGAGCGAAGGCCAGGAAGTCATCGTCCAGGTCGAAAAAGAAGAACGTGGCAACAAGGGCGCCGCCCTGACCACCTTCATCAGCCTGGCCGGCCGTTACCTGGTCCTGATGCCGAACAACCCGCGTGCCGGCGGCATCTCCCGCCGCATCGAAGGCGAAGAACGCAACGAACTGCGCGAGGCCCTCAACGGCCTGGTCGCGCCAGCCGACATGGGCCTGATCGTGCGCACTGCCGGCCTGGGCCGCAGCAGCGAAGAAATGCAGTGGGACCTCGACTACCTGCTGCAACTGTGGACCGCCATCAAAGAAGCCTCGCTGGATCGTTCCGCGCCGTTCCTGATCTACCAGGAAAGCAACGTGATCATCCGCGCTATCCGCGATTACCTGCGCCAGGACATCGGCGAAGTGCTGATCGACAGCGTCGAAGCCCAGGACGAAGCCCTGACCTTCATTCGCCAGGTGATGCCGCAGTACGCCAGCAAGATCAAGCTCTACGAAGACAGCGTTCCGCTGTTCAACCGTTTCCAGATCGAAAGCCAGATCGAGACCGCCTTCCAGCGCGTCGTCGAACTGCCGTCCGGCGGCTCCATCGTCATCGATCCGACCGAAGCCCTGGTGTCCATCGACATCAACTCGGCCCGCGCCACCAAAGGCAGCGACATCGAAGAAACCGCCCTGCAGACCAACCTTGAAGCGGCCGAAGAAATCGCCCGTCAGTTGCGCCTGCGCGACATCGGCGGCCTGATCGTCATCGACTTCATCGACATGACCCCGGCCAAGAACCAGCGCGCCGTGGAAGAAAAGGTCCGTGAATGCCTGGAAGCCGACCGCGCCCGCGTACAGGTCGGTCGCATCTCGCGCTTCGGCCTGCTGGAAATGTCCCGTCAGCGCCTGCGTCCATCCCTGGGCGAAAGCAGCGGCATCGTTTGCCCGCGTTGCAACGGCACCGGCATCATCCGTGACGTCGAGTCGCTGTCCCTGGCGATCCTGCGCCTGATCGAAGAAGAAGCCCTGAAAGACCGCACCGCCGAAGTTCGCGCCCAAGTGCCGATCCCGGTGGCCGCGTTCCTGCTCAACGAAAAACGCAACTCGATCACCAAGATCGAACTGCGCACCCGCGCCCGCATCGTCATCCTGCCGAACGATCACCTCGAGACGCCGCACTTCGAAGTGCAGCGCCTGCGCGATGACAGCCCGGAAGCCCACACCAACCAGTCCAGCTACGAAATCGCTGCTGCCGCCGCCGAAGTGGAAGAAGTCCAGCCGGCTGCCGCCACTCGCACCCTGGTTCGCCAGGAAGCCGCGGTCAAGACTGCTCCGGCCCGCGCCAACGCTCCGGTTCCGACCGAAGTGGCCGCTCCGGTTGCCGCCCCGGCCGCAGCCCCCGAACCAAGCCTGTTCAAAGGCCTGGTAAAGTCGCTGGTCAGCCTGTTCGCCACCAAGGAAGAACCCGTTACCCCGGCCGTCGTCGCCAAGCCTGCCGCTACCGAGCGCCCTGCCCGCAACGAAGAACGCCGCAACGGTCGCCAGCAGACCCGCAACCGCAACGGTCGTCGCGATGAAGAGCGCAAGCCTCGCGAAGAACGTGCACCGCGTGAAGAACGTGCGCCACGTGAACCGCGTGAAGAACGCCAGCCGCGCGAAGCCCGTGAGGAAGCGCCAGTCGTAGCCCGCGAAGAACGCGCACCGCGTCCGCCCCGTGAAGAACGCCAGCCACGCGCACCGCGTGAAGACCGCAAGCCACGTGGCGAGCGTGAAGAACGTGTTCGTGAACTGCGCGAGCCACTGGATGCCGCCCCGGCTGTGGCTGCCGCCACCGCTGAAGAGCGTCCAGCCCGCCAGCCTCGTGAAGAACGCGCACCGCGTCCTCCACGTGAAGAACGCCAGCCACGCGCCGAGCAGGCAGCCGCCGCTGCCAGCGAAGAAGAAGTGCTGAACGCCGAAGAGCAGTTGCAGGAAGATGGCCAGGACACCGCCGAAGGCGATCGTCCACGCCGCCGCTCCCGTGGCCAGCGTCGTCGCAGCAACCGTCGTGAACGTCAGCGCGACGCCAACGGCAACGTGATCGAAGGTTCGGAAGAGTCCGAATCCACCGAGAACGCCGAAGCGCCAAGCGCCGCGGACCTGGCCGCCGGCCTGGCCGTGACTGCGGCCGTTGCCAGCAGCGCGATCAGCGCTCCGGCTGAAGCCCAGGCTCACGAACAAGCCGAACGTGCCACCGCTGCGGTGGAAAGCGCGCCGGTTGAAGCGCCTGTGGTCGAAGCCACTACCCCGGTAGAAGCCACCGCCTCGCCAGAAGTGGAACTCGCACCGGCCCCTGACGCCCAGCCTCAAGCTGAAGTCGCCGCCGAGCCAGCACCGGTCGTCGAGGCTCCAGTCGTTGCTGCCGAAGCGGTCGTCGAAGCACCGGCCGAGGAAACGGCACCAGAACCTGTCCGCGAAGAGCAGACTGCGTTCAACTGGACCGCCGAGCCAGCCGCACCGGCACCTGTTGCCGAGCCTGAGCCGGCACCAGAGCCCGTGAAAGCGGTCGAGCCAGAAGTGGTCGAGCCTGCTCCAGTGGTCGAGGCGCCGGTGGTTGCCGAAGCCCCGGCCCCGGTGGAAGAGCCTGCACCTGCCAGCGCCCTGACCGCGAATGGCCGTGCACCGAACGATCCACGTGAAGTGCGTCGTCGCAAGCGTGAAGCCGAGCGTCTGCAGAAGGAAGCCGAGCAAGCTGCCGCTGCCGCCGCTCAAGCGCCTGCTGCCGAGCCTGCGCCAGTCGTGGAAGAAGTCGCCGAGGCAGCCCCTGCCCCGGCCGCCGAAACCCCGGTTGAATCGGCTCCGACGTTCGACGAGCCTCAGCACACCGCTGAAGAAATCGCGCCGCGTCACACTGAAGCCCTGGAAAAAGAGCACGAGCCTAAACCTCACGCCTGATTCCACCGCCCAGTAAAAAGCCCCGCCTGGTAACCCCAGGCGGGGCTTTTTTATGCCTTCAGACTTATCCACAGGGGACCGGGACCAAGCACAAGACTTATGCCCACTGGAGATCCAATGTGGGAGCGAGCTTGCTCGCGATAGCGCCGGGTCAGCTTGCATCAATACTGAAGTCAGACCGCTTTCGCGAGCAAGCTCGCTCCTACAGGGTTCTGCGTCGCCTGTTATTTGAAGGCCAGTGCCTCTGGCACATCCACATCCCACGTCACGCCAGGGTCATCCACCGGCACTTCGACCACCTGCGCCCCGGCAAACAATACCTTAGCGCCGCGATCACCGGTCAGCGCCATCAGTTTCGGCCCAAACCCACGACCAAACCCCACCGGATGCCCGTACTCACCGGCCAGGACCGGCACGCTGATGCCGTCCGCGCGAATCCCCGCCACCACCTGCTCGATGCTCGACGGCAGGATGAAGGGCATGTCCCCCAGCACCATCAGCCAGCCATCCAGCTCAGGGCAGGCCTGGACACCGGCAGCAATGCTGTCGCCCAGGCCGGGGGACTCCAGTTCCACGACATCGCAGCCATAGGCCTGGGCCATGCGAATGGCTTGCGGTCGATCCTTGCTCGTCACCAGCACGCGCTTTTCCAGGGAGGCTGGCAGATTCACCAGCACCTGCTCGATCACCGAGCGCACGGCACCGTCACGCCCGGTGCAATCGGCGAGCAATTTATCCTTGTCGGGGCCTGCAATCTGGCGAAAACGGCTGCCCGTTCCGGCCGCCAGGATGATCGCGCCAATCGACTCGCTCATACGCCCTCCTTATCCACGGCTTACAGCGGTTTTTTCTGCCGCAGTTCCACGCCATTCTTGATGGCCACGATTTCGGCCAACAGCGACAAGGCGATTTCCGCCGGGGTATGGCTGCCGATGTGCAAGCCGATCGGTCCATGCAAGCGGTCAATCGCCTCCGCAGACAAGCCTAGCTGAGCCAGGTTGTCCCGGCGTTTCTGGCTGTTGACCCGCGAACCCAGGGCGCCGACATAAAAAGCCTTGGAGTCCAGGGCCGTGAGCAGCGCCATGTCATCCAGGCGTGGATCATGGGTCAGCGCCACAATGGCCGTGCGCTCGTCGGTCTGGATGCTCAACACGGCTTCGTCGGGCATCCCCGAGACGAAGCGCCCATGCTGCTCTTCCCAACCATAGACGAACTCCTTGCGCGGATCGCAGATCAGCACTTCGAAGTCCAGCAGCCGGGCCATTTCCGCCACGTAGCGCGACAATTGCCCGGCACCGATCAGCAGCAACCGCCAACGCGGGCCGTAAATGGCCCGCAACACCTGCCCATCGAACACCAGGGCGTCGGTCTTGCTGGCCGGGGTCAGGACCACGTTGCCACTGGTCAGCGTCAGCTCACGGGCGACGATTTCATGGGCTTCGCAGCGCTCCAATAACGCTGCGACCCACTGCGGATCGCCCACCCGCTCTTCGGTCAGGCGCAGGGTGCCGCCGCACGGCAGGCCGAAGCGCGCCGCTTCTTCGCGGGTGACGCCATAGGTGATCAGTTGCACCGGCGGACCGTCCGCCGGAATACGGCCGTCGTGCAGCCGGGCGATCAGGTCATCCTCGACACAACCGCCCGACACCGAACCGATCACCACGCCATCTTCGCGCAGGGCCAGCATCGCCCCCGGCGGTCTTGGCGCAGTGCCCCAGGTCTGGACCACGGTGAACAACACCACCCGCTGCCCGGCGCGGCGCCACTCGAGCACGCTGCGCAGGACATTCAGATCGACGCTGTCCATCAGGCCTTGGCCTGTTGCCAGCCTTGCAGCTGATAGCGCACAGGCAGGTTACGGATACGCTGGCCGGTGGCGGCGAAAATCGCGTTGCACAGGGCCGGCGCAATCGGCGGCACGCCCGGCTCGCCAACCCCACCCAACGGCACCTCACCCGGCGGCGTGACCAGGTGCACGGCCACTTCCTTGGGCGCCAGGGACATGCGCGCCACTTCGTACATATGGAAATTGTCCTGCTGCACCTTGCCATCCTTGAAACTGATTTCGCCCACCATGGCATTGCCCAGGCCCATGACGCAGGCACCTTCGAATTGCGAGCGGATGCGTTCGGGGTTGATCTGTGGGCCGCAGTCCACGGCAATGTCCGCCTTGTGCACGATCACCGTGCCATCGTCCTTGACCTCCACCTCGAGCACCGCCGCCACGTAGGTGACGAAGCTGTAGTGCACCGCCAGCCCCAGGCCACGCCCCTTGGGCAGTTCCCGGCCCCAACCAGCGGCCTTCGCGGCGGTTTCCAGCACCGTGCGGATCCGCGCCGTATCAATCGGGTAACGCTCGGGGGATTCGCCGTAATTCCATTCTTCGCTCAAGGTACGCGGATCGATCTTACGGTCCGGCCCGAGCAATTTGACCTGGTACTTCAGCGGATCCTGGCCGGCTTTGTGGGCCAGTTCGTCAATGAAGCTCTGGATTGCGAAGCCGTGAGGAATGTTCGACACCGAGCGATACCAACCCACCCGGGCATGGGCCACCGCTTCGGGGTTTTCCAGGCGCAGGTTGGGAATGGCGTAGGCCATGTTGGTCACGCCCATGCCTATTTCGAACGGCGCCTCGTGAGTCATGCCCGGTGCGAACAGTGCGGTGATGCTCGGGGCTACGGTGCGGTGCAGCCAACCGGACGGCATGCCGTCCTGGTTCAGGCCGGCCTTGAGGTATTCGGCCGATACGGTATGGAAGTACGAGTGATGAATGTCGTCCTCGCGGGTCCATTGCACCCGTACTGCCTGCCCGGGAAACTCCTTGGCGAGGACCGCCGCCTCGACGACAAAGTCGGGTTTCGACTTGCGTCCGAAACCGCCGCCCAGCAACGTGATGTTCACCGTGACCTTCTCGAAAGGAATGCCCAGGCGTTCGGCGACACGTTCACGGGTCACCTGCGGCGCCTGGCTCGGCGCCCAGGCCTCGCATTGGCCGTCCTTGAACCGGGCGACGGCAACCATCGGCTCCATGGGGGACTGGGACAGGTGCGGCAAGTAATACGACGCCTCCAACGTCGAATCAGCCTTGGCCAGCGCATCGTCGAGGTCACCGCTGCTGCGCACGACTTTTCCGGGCTTGAGGGCGGCCGCCTCCAGTTCCTTGCGATAGGCAATGGAGTCATAACCGGCATTCGGGCCGTCGTCCCACTGGATTTTCAGCGCCTCGCGGCCCTTGATCGCCGCCCAGGTGTTCTTCGCCACCACCGCTACGCCGCCCAACGGCTGGAATTCCGAGGGCAGCGGACGCCCCTCTATCTGGACCACCTTGACCACGCCCGGTACTTTCAACGCCGCGCTGCTGTCCACGCTCTTGACCTTGCCGCCATAGACCGGCGGACGCGCGATGACCGCATAGAGCATGCCGTCGAAATGCACATCGGCACCAAACACCGCACGACCGTTGACGATGTCCGCGCCATCGATGGCCCGGCTCGCTTCCTTGCCGATGTAGCGGAACTCGGATGGCTGCTTGAGACGCAAGCTGTCACGGGCCGGCACCGCCAAGGCACTGGCGGCGGTTGCCAATTCGCCATAGCCCAGTTCGCGCCCCGAAGGCTGGTGCAGCACTTTGTGCAGTTGGGCATGGCATTCACCCACCGGGACCTTCCACTGAGCGGCAGCGGCCAGTTCCAGCATGGTCCGGGCGGCAGCCCCGCAACGGCGCATCGGCTCGTACCAGTGACGCATGCTGCGCGAACCGTCGGTATCCTGGTTGCCGAAACGCGCCTCATCGGCCGGCGCCTGCTTGACCTTGACGAGCGCCCAGTCAGCGTCCAGTTCGTCGGCGACCACCATGCTCAGGCTGGTGCGCACGCCCTGGCCCATTTCCGAACGGTTGCAGATCACGGTCACGCTGCCATCGCTGGCAATGCTGACGTACACCTTCGGGTCGTCGACCGCACCATGGGGCATGCCCTCGGCGCCGAATTTCTTTTCCTCGGCAAAGGCATCCGGCAGGCCCCACGTCGCCGCCAGCACCAGCACGCCGGTGGCGCTCGCACCCTTGAGGAAACCACGGCGGCTGAGGTTGCTCAGCACGAAATCATCGGGCAAGCGGCTCATGCCTTGGCCTCCTTCAGGTGAGTGGAAGCCTGGCGGATCGCGGTCTTGATCCGGTTATACGTGCCGCAACGGCAGATGTTGCCGACCATGGCTTCTTCGATCTGCTCATCGCTCGGGTTGGGGTTGGTCTTGAGCAACGCGGTGGCGGACATGATCTGCCCGCCCTGGCAGTAACCGCACTGAGCCACCGCCGTGTCGAGCCAGGCCTTCTGGACGATTTGCCCGACCGGGTCGGCATGAAGGCCGTCGATGGTGCTGACGTCCTGCCCTTTCACCGAGCCGATTGGCGTGATGCAACTGCGCGCCGGGGCGCCGTCGATGTGGATGGTACAGGCGCCACACAGGCCCAGGCCGCAGCCGAACTTGGTGCCGTTGTAACCGGCTACATCCCGGATAGCCCACAGCAGCGGCATGTCCTCGGTCACATCCAGTTGATGGTCTTTTCCATTGAGTTTCAGGGTAATCATGGGCACGCCCGCACAATATTCGAGTGATGGGGTCGAGCAATCTGCCGCTTGGGTAACAGGTCGGTTGTCGCAGACTGGCTCAGGCTGATCGGGCTCTCTTATGCAGGCGCACACAGGCGTCTGCATCGGGCCTTTAGGATGCGATAGTCGCATCGTTAGCGAACTAAATTAACCCAGGATCAAGCAAAACGCCCTGCACAATCCTGCACAAATGATCTGTGCGTGATTGTGGCAGGGCGTTGTTCAGTTGATCGCGAGCAAGCTTTGCTCCCACCGAATTCAGTACCGATTGGGCTCCATTTCCAGCTCGACCTGGAAACGTTCGGCAATGTCTTTCTGGATGCGCAAGGCCAGGTCCAACAGTTGCGCGCCCGTGGCATCGCCGTAGTTGACCAGCACCAACGCCTGCAACTTATGCACCCCGGCATCCCCCTCGCGAAAACCCTTCCAGCCGGCCCGTTCAATCAGCCAGCCAGCGGCGATCTTCATCTGCTCTCCTGGCTGTGGATAAGCCACAAGATCAGGGTATTGCTGCTTGAGATACGCCACGTGCGTGGCCGGCACCAGCGGGTTCTTGAAGAAGCTGCCGGCATTGCCCAGCATGGCCGGGTCGGGGAGTTTTTCGCTGCGGATGCTGCAAATGGCCCGGCTCACATCCGTGGGCGTCGGCTGATCGATACCCTGTTCGGTCAATCGCTGGCGGACCGGGCCGTACTCCAGGTGCAAGTGTGCGGCGCGGCTGAGGGCAAAGCGCACCCGCAGGATCAACCAGCGGCCCGCTTGCTGTTTGAACAGGCTGTCGCGATAAGCAAACCGACAGTCTTCAAGGGTGAAGTCCCTCAGCTCGCCGGTCTGGCGATCCAGGGCGGTGAGGCCGGCGAAGACATCCTTGATCTCCACACCGTAGGCGCCGATGTTTTGCATCGGTGCCGCGCCTACGGTGCCGGGAATCAGGCTGAGGTTTTCCAGGCCCGACCAGCCTTGCGCCAGTGTATGTTGGACGAAGGGATGCCAGGGTTCCCCGGCTTCGGCCTCGATCACCACCCGTTCGCCATCATCGCTGAGCAGGCGAATCCCCTGGCTGGCCATGCGCAGCACCAAGGCGTCGATGTCGCCAGTCAGCAACAGGTTGCTGCCGCCGCCGATCACCAGCAACGGCACGGCATGCTCGCTGGCATAGGCCAGCGCCTGGCGAACTTCGCCATCGTCGCGGGCTTCGGCGAACAACCGGGCGCTGACGTCCACGCCAAAACTGTTGAAGGGCTTGAGGCTGACGCCCGACCGTACCTGCAAGGTCATAACCGCCCCTTCAATTCGATCACCAGGCGATCGGTGGCCCGCTCGATCAAGTCCAACACCTGCTCGAAGCCCTGCTCGCCGTCGTAGTACGGGTCCGGCACGTCATCGAGTTCGGCTTCGTAGCGCCGCAGGAAAAGATCCAGCTCGGCCTTGCCATTGGCCGGTTGCAGGGCCTGGAGATTGCGCAGGTTGCTGCTGTCCATCGCCAGGATCAGGTCATAGGCGGCGAAATCGGCGCGCGTCACCTGTTGCGCGCGCTGGGCCGACAGGTCGTAGCCACGCTTCAAGGCCGCCGCCTGGCTGCGCTTGTCCGGGGCCTTGCCGACGTGCCAGTCACCGGTGCCGGCAGAAGCGACTTCCACCTGCCCGGCCAGCCCGGCCTCTCGCAACTTGTGGCGCAAGATGCCTTCGGCGGTGGGCGAGCGGCAGATATTGCCGAGGCAGACGAACAGGACCCGCATCAGGCCTCCAGCAGGCGACGAACGCGCTCAAGGTCTTCGGCGGTGTCGACACCGGTCGGCGGGGCGATCAGCGCATCGGCGACATGGATCCGCACGCCATGCCACAGCGCTCGCAGCTGTTCCAGGGCTTCAGTGTTTTCCAGCCAGCACGGGCCCCAGGCGACGAAGTCCTGGAGAAAGCCGGCGCGGTAGGCGTAGATGCCGATGTGACGACGGTACGGCACGCCTTCCGGCATCACATCGCGACCTTGGGCGAATGCATCCCGCGCCCAGGGCAACGTCGCACGGCTGAAGGTCAACGCCAGGCCATTGAGGTCGCTGACCACCTTGACCACGTTGGGGTTGAACAGGGTCTGCACATCCTCGATCGGCTCGGCCAGGGTGGCCATGCGCGCTTCGGTGTGGGCCGCGAGGTTGGCGGCGACCTGATCGATCACGCTCGGCGGGATCAACGGCTCGTCACCTTGCACATTGACCACAATCGCGTCGGCGGCAAGACCGAGCTTCGCCGCGACCTCCGCCAGGCGATCGGTACCGGAATTATGGTCTTCGCGCGTCAGCACGACCTCGGCGCCAAAGCCTTTGCAGGCCTCGACGATGCGCGCATCGTCAGTCGCCACCACCACGCGCTGGGCGCTGCTTTTACTGGCTTGCTCCCAGACGTGCTGGATCATCGGCTTGCCGGCGATCGACAGCAACGGCTTGCCGGGCAGGCGCGTCGAGGCGAAGCGCGACGGAATGACAACGGTAAAGGCGGTGGTCATTTATCCAGACGCTCGTCGGTGGTCAGGGTACGGGCTTCGCTTTCGAGCATCACCGGGATGCCGTCGCGAATCGGGTAGGCCAGGCCGGCGCCCTTGCTGATCAGTTCGGTCTTGTCGGCGCTGAGCTTGAGCGGACCTTTGCAGACCGGGCAGGCCAGAATATCGAGCAGTTTGGTGTCCATGGAGTTCCCCTGGGGTAAAAGGTGTTAAGGCAAGAGCCGATCCGGCAACAGGCGCATCAACTGCGTATCGAACCAGGCCGCGAAGGCCGGCGACGGCGCGGCGTCCACCGCCAGGTACCACCAGTCGGGCGCGGCGAAGGCACGGCATTTGACCGCGTCTTTTTCCGTCATGACCACCGGCAGGGCTGGCGTGAAGTTCAAGGCCTGGGCACTGTATTCGGCATGGTCGGCAAACCCGTGCGGTATTGGCCGCCAGTGTAGCGTTTCGAGGGTCTTGAAGAAACGCTGGGGGTTGCCGATGCCGGCCACGGCGTGCAGGGCCTGGCCGGGTGGAAAATGGTCGAGGGGGCGGCGTTCGCCACTGGCCAGGTTCACCAGTTCGGTGGGGCGCAATTGGAAGGCGAAGCCGTCTTCGCGGTCGGCACTGGCGCCGTTGTACAGCACGGCGTCGACCGATTGCAGGCGCTCGACCGGTTCGCGCAACGGTCCGGCGGGCAGGCAACGCCGGTTGCCCAGGCCCCGGGCGCTATCGATCAGCACCAGCTCGAGGTCCCGGGCCAGCCGATAATGCTGCATGCCGTCGTCGGACAGGATCAGGTCCAGCGGCTCGGCCTCCAGCAGCGCCTGGACCGCGCGACTGCGGTCGGGATCGATCATCAACGGCACACCCGTGCGCTGGACGATCAACAGCGGCTCGTCCCCCGCGACGTCGGCGCCCTGCTCGGCCGCGACCCGCCACGGCAGTTGCGGCGGCTTGGCGCCATAGCCCCGGCTGACCACCCCGACCCGCAAGCCACTGCGCTGGCAGTGCTGGATCAGCCACAGGATCAACGGCGTCTTGCCAGTGCCACCCACGGTGATATTGCCCACCACCACCAACGGCACGGGGGGCTGGTAGATCGGGCCTTCACCCGCCAGGAAACGCTCGCGCTTGCTCACCACCACCCGCCGGTACAACCACTCCAGCGGCCGTAGCAGGGTCAGGGCCGGGTGGCCTTGGTACCACGCGGCAAGCAATCGATCGGACATGGCCATCAGGGTGCGGGAGCCGCCTCGACCGTGGTCATGCGCAGATGGCTGAAACCGAGCTTGCCGGCCGCGTCCATGGCGGTGACCACCGATTGATGAGGGGTCTTGCCGTCGGCGCTGATGGACAGCGGCAGGTTGGTGTCGCCGCCGGACTCTTTCTGCAGGGCCTCGATCAGGCTCGCCAGATCGCTCTTGGGCAGCAACTGGTTATTCACCGAAAACGCCCCTTCGGCGCTGATGGTGACTTCCAGGTTCTTCAATTGCTGGTCTTCGGCCGGCGAGCCGCTGACGGCTTGCGGCAATTCGACCTTGAGCTGGGTTTCCCGGGTGAACGTGGTGGTCACGACGAAAAACAGCAGCAGGATGAACACCACGTCGATCAGCGACGCGAGGTTGATCTCGATGTTTTCCCGTGGCTTGCGGCGGAATTTCACTGCTTGCCCCCAGCCAGGTCCACGTCACGGTCACCCTGCACCACCTCGACCAGCTTGATGGCTTCCTGCTCCATGCCAACGACCAACTCGTCGACGCGCCGTTGCAGGAACCGATGGAAGAACACGGCCGGAATACCCACCATCAGGCCGGCGGCGGTGGTGATCAGGGCCTTGGAAATCCCCCCGGCCAGTACCGCGGCGTTAGTGGTCATGCCGGAGCCGGTAAACGCGCTGAAGATGTCGATCATGCCCAGCACCGTCCCTAGCAGGCCCAGCAGCGGGGACATGGCGGCGATGGTGCCCAGGGCGTTGATATAGCGCTCCAGTTCATGGATGACCCGGGCGGCGGCTTCCTCGATGCACTCCTTCATGATCTCGCGACCATGCTTGGAGTTCGCCAGGCCCGCGGCGAGGATTTCCCCCAGCGGCGAACTGGCCCGCAGCTCCTTGAGCTTGTCCTTGTTCAGCTGCTTGTCCTTGATCCAGACCCAGACCTGCCCGAGCAGATGCTCCGGGGTCACGCGGCTGGCCCGTAGGGTCCACAGGCGTTCGGCAACGATACCCAGTGCCGCGATGGAACTCAGAATGATCGGCAACATCATCCAGCCGCCGGATTTGACCAATTCCCACACAGTGACTGCCCCCTCGAAAAAGTGCGCCACTTTATCACACAGACTCGCCTTGCAGACCCGCCCCGCCGATAAGCGCATCAGCCGGTTGCGCTGGATCAATGTTGCCCCGGTGGCCCGACGGCGGGCGGGTCGCGCCAGTAACGTCGATGACCGGCCTCGGTGCGCGGCAACTCGAACGCACCCAGTTGCAGACGAATGGCGCCCTGCTCGGCGCTGTCGTAGATCGCCAGGCCCGAGCGGCGGTAGCGGGCCATCACTTGGGGATGGGGATGACCGAACGCGTTGCCCTGCCCTCGAGAGATCAACACCGAGTGCGGCTTGAGGCGCGACAACAACGCCATCGACGACGAACTGCGGCTGCCGTGATGAGGCGCGGCCAGCCACTGGATCGGTAGCGCCAGGGCCTCGTCGAGCAAGGCGCGCTCGGCAGGGGTGTCGATATCGCCGGTCAACAGCAGGCGTTCGCCGCCGGCCTCCACCAGCAGGACGCAGGACTTCTGGTTGCTTTCGACAGCAGATGCCCAGCGCCACAGCTCGAACCCGACGCCATCCCATTCCCAGCGCCTGCCGCTGTCGCAAGGCCCGGCTTGCAGTTCATCGGGCAGCGCGTCGGGATCGCCACTGATGACTTCCATCGTCGGCAGCCCATTGCGCACCGCTCGGGCGCCGCCGGCATGATCGGCGTCGGCATGGCTGAGGAGCATCAGGTCCAAGCCGTGCACACCGAGCTTGCGCAAGGTCGGCAGTACGACGCGTTCGCCGGCATCGGCCTCGCCAAAGCGCGGCCCGGCGTCGTAAAGCAGGCTGTGATGCCGGGTGCGTACCAGCACCGCCAGCCCTTGGCCCACGTCCAGTTGCCAGACCTCGGCGTGCCCTTGCGGCAGGTGTTCTCGCGGGGGAAACACCATCAGCAGCACCATCGGCCACCCCAGCACACGCAGCGGTACGCCCTTGGGCAGTAGCAGCAAAAATGCCCCTGAAGCGGCGATGCCCAAGGCCCACGGCGGGACCGCAACGGGGACCCAGGCGGGTATTCGTCCGGCAATCAGACCCAGCCCTTTGAACAACAGATCGAGCAACCCGCCGGCGATCCACAGCAGGCCTTCACCGATGATCGACACCGGCAACAATGCGGTGCCGAGCAGCGCTGGCGGCAAGACCAGCAGGCTGATCCAGGGCACCGCGAGCAAGTTCACCAGCGGCCCACTGAGGCTGACCGGCAAGCCCACGATCAACAACAACGGACACAAGCCGACCGCAACCAGCCACTGGGCACGGGTCCAGGTTTGCCACCAGCGCCAGGGCCCCAGGCGAGCGCCAAAGGTGAACATCAAGATGGCCACAGCCGCAAACGACAACCAGAACCCTGGCCGCAGGCTGGCGAGCGGGTCGAACACCAGCACCCCGGTGAAAGCCAGCAGCCATGCCCACCACGGATCCGGCTGTTTGAAGCGCAAGCGCCACAGCAACACCAGGCCAATCATCGCGCAGGCCCGTCGCACCGGCACCTCGAAGCCGGCGAGCAAGCCGTAGCCCAGGGCGGCGCAAAAGGCCAGCGCACAGGCCCAGGGCAACCACGCCAGCCCCGCCGGCCACAGGCCATAACGCGCCGCGCCGGCCACCAACAGGTACACCAGGCCGGCCAGCAGGCCGATGTGTTGCCCGGAGATCACCAGCAAATGGACGGTGCCGGTGTCTTGCAAAACCTGCCAATCCTCGCGACTCAGCCCGCCGCCGTCGCCCAGGACCAATGCCGCCAGCGCGCCGGAGCGGCCGTGGGCGTCGACCTGTGCCAGCGCCTGGCGCACCTCGTCACGCCAGGCGCCCCGGGCCGCTTGCAGGAGCCGCCCGTCCTTGACGGTACCGGTCGCGCCAACGCCGCGGCTCAACAACCAGGCGGCATAGTCGAAGCCGTGTGGATTCAACAACCCGGCGGGCCGCTTGAGCTTCACCGCCAATCGCCATCGTTCGCCACTGTTGATGGGCGGCCCCCCGAACCAGGCCAGGCGCATCGTTGTCGGTAATCGGGTACGACGTGAATGGGCATCGGCCAGTTCGAAGCGCACCACGCCGTCGCCCTGTTGCGGCAAACCGACGACGCGCCCTTCGACCCAACGGGTTTCTCCGTCCAGGGCGGCGGGTAATCGATTGTCCAGCGCCCACTGCGCCGACAGGCAGGCCCAGGCCAGCCCGAACAGGAAAAAACCCAACGGGTAGGTTCGAAACGGCAACACCATCAGCCCCAGCACCGGCATGGCTGCAACCAGCCACAACGGCGGCAGTGCCGGTAAACAAATCGGGGCCAACAACCCCAATGCAAGCGCGACTAACCCTGTGCGCATAACCCGTCCTTGAGAGTGCCCCTCTTCAGGCATAGACGCTCGGCGGCACCCCCGGCGTTATCAATTGTCACAAAGTCTGAATCTGCCAGCCGTAGAATCCAGACATACTTGCGGCCTTTACTGCGTTGAACCGACCGAGAAGCCTATGCCCCGGCGCCTATTCAAACGTTACATGCCAGACCCAGAGAGCATTCGGGAACATAAGTCCTTACGTTTTCTCGGCACCCTGCTGCACGACCCCAACCTTTGGCACCTCAATCGGCACTCCGTGGCCCGGGCGATGGCTGTTGGCCTGTTCGCCGCGTTCTTGCCGATCCCGTTGCAGATGTTGCTGGCCGCCGCGTTGGCCGTCACGGTGCGCGGCAATATGCCGATTGCGGTGAGCCTGGTGTGGCTGACCAATCCGATCACCATGCCTGCGGTGTTTTTCTGCACCTACCAGACCGGCGCCTGGCTGATGGACGTGCCCGCCCGGACACTGCCCGAAGAGCTGACCTGGGAATGGATCAGCGGCCAGCTGTCCACCTTGTGGCAGCCATTCCTGCTGGGCTCGGTGGTGACCGGCCTGGTGCTCGGCGCCCTGGCCTACTTCGTCACCATGAGTTACTGGCGCTGGTGGGTGGCCCGACAGTGGCGGCGGCGCAAGAAAAGCCGGATGTGAGATGCAAAAAAGGCCTCCTGGGAATGGAGGCCTTTTTTGTGGTGTTTCGACTGACGCCATCGCGAGCAAGCTCCCGCAAGGGAATGCATTTCAATGTGGGAGCGAGCTTGCTCGCGATAGCGGTGTGCCAGCCAGAAAATGACTGAATGACCCGACGCCATCGCGAGCAAGCTCGCTTCCACAGGGGGCTGGGGTCAGGTGCGCATGCCGCGCCCGCTGACCAGCAACCGCGCGCAGCCGATGTAGAGCACCACGGTTGCCACCAGCATGAAGGTGATGGCGATGCTGATCTTGATGTCCGACACCCCGAGGATGCCGTAGCGGAACGCGTTGACCATGTGCAGCACCGGGTTGGCCAGGGATACGGTCTGCCAGAACGGCGGCAACAGGGAGATCGAGTAGAACACCCCGCCCAGGTAAGTCAGCGGCGTGAGCACGAACGTCGGGATAATCGAGATGTCATCGAAGTTGCGCGCAAACACGGCATTGATGAAACCCAGCAGCGAAAAGATCGTGGCCGTGAGCACCACCACCAAGACCGTCACCCCCAGGTGATGCACCTGCAAATCGGTGAAGAACAACGATAGCAGGGTCACGATCAGGCCTACCGCCAGGCCGCGCAGGACACCACCCAAGGTGTAGCCGATGAGGATCGTATGGGGCGACACCGGCGAGACCATCAACTCTTCGATCGAACGCTGGAACTTGCTGCCGAAGAAACTCGACACCACGTTGCCGTAGGAGTTGGTGATCACCGACATCATGATCAGCCCCGGCACGATGTAGTCCATGTACGTGAAGCCACCCATGTCGCCGATCTGCCGGCCGATCAGGTTACCGAAGATCACGAAGTACAAGACCATGGTGATGGCCGGCGGCAGCAGCGTCTGCGGCCAGATCCGCATGAAACGCCGGACTTCACGGTAAACGATGGTATTGAGGGCGATGAGGTTGGGGCGCAGTTCGGAACTCATGCTCATACCGCCACCTTCGCCAGATTCTTCTCCACCAGGGACACGAACAACTCCTCGAGGCGATTGGTTTTGTTGCGCAGGCTCAGCACTTCAATGTTTTGCAGGGCCAGTTGGGTGAACAGCCCGGTGATGCCCACGGCTTTGTCCACCTGCACTTCCAGGGTATGGCTGTCCATCAGGCGGGCCGGATAGCCGACGAGCTGGGGCGCGGTCTTCAGGTCGTGTTTCAGGTCCAGCAGGAAGGTTTCCACATGCAGTTGGCTGAGCAACTGGCGCATGCTGGTGTTCTCGACAATGGTGCCATGGTCGATGATGCCGATGTTACGGCACAACTGCTCAGCCTCTTCCAGGTAATGGGTGGTGAGGATGATGGTGATGCCTTTCTGGTTCAGCTCGGTCAGGAAGCTCCACATCGAGCGACGCAGCTCGATGTCCACACCCGCGGTCGGTTCGTCGAGGATCAGCAGGCGCGGCTCATGCACCAGCGCGCGGGCGATCATCAGGCGACGCTTCATGCCGCCGGACAGTGAACGGGACGGCACGTCACGCTTGTCCCACAGGCCCAATTGGGTCAGGTACTGCTCGGCGCGCTCGTTGGCGATCTTTGGCGGGATGCCGTAGTAACCGGCCTGGGTCACGACGATGTCGAAGGTCTTTTCGAACTGGTTGAAGTTGAATTCCTGGGGCACCACGCCGATGCAGCGCTTGAGGGCTGCGGGCTCGCGGTCCAGGTCATGACCGAACACGTTCACCGTGCCGCTGGTCTTGTTCACCAAGGTGGAAAGAATCCCGATGGTGGTGGATTTGCCGGCACCGTTAGGGCCGAGCAAGGCGAAGAAATCACCTTCGGCGACATCCAGATCGATACCACTCAAGGCCTGGAAACCGTTGCCGTAGGTTTTGGTTAGCTGCCGGATGGACAGAGCGGAACTCATATCGGATTACGCACCAAGAAGGGAGGGAAGAAAAGAATAGATAAGGGCGGGCGGCGAGCAATGCAACACGGCGCACCAAGGCAATGGTGCTTGGCGTCGCCGCACAAGTACAGTCAAGTGTGTTGATAGTAGGTATTAAGTCAACGCGGTCATGACGGCTTTGCGGTAGGCCGGACGCTGCTGTAACCGCGCGTACCAGGCCTGTACGGCAGGCCGCTCGGCGCGCTGGATGGGCATCTCGAACCAGGCATAAATGAAACTGCCCAAGGGAATGTCGCCCATGCCGATTTCATCACCCGACAGGTAAAGCTGTTCACTCAAGGTCCGCTCGACCATGGCCAGCAAATCGTCACACTCCTTGATCGCCGCATGGATAGCCGTCCAATCCTGTTGTTCGGCCGGGGTGCGCAAGACGCCCCAGAACACCGTGCGAAACGGTGCGGCAAAGCTGGACGTGGTCCAGTCCATCCATTTTTCAGCCTGGGCCCGGGCCTGTACGTCAGCAGGATACCAGGCCGAACCCGACGCATGACGGGCCGCCAGGTAACGCACGATGGTGTTGGATTCCCAGAGCACGAAGCCGTCGTCCTCGATCATCGGCACGCGGCCGTTGGGGTTTTTCGCGCGGTACTCGGGCGTGTCCACCACACCGAACGCCCCGCCCGCATCGATGGCCTCGTAGGCCAGCCCCAACTCTTCCGCGCACCATAGTGCCTTGCGCACATTCGATGAATTTTTCCGGCCCCATATCTTCAGCATCACGGCGTCCTCGATGGATAAATGCCGCAGCAGCATACGCCGGATCAGGCGCGACTCAAATCGCCCTGCATGTCGCCGAGCAGGCGCGGCACCTGTTCGCCGAACAGATGCGGGTAGCACTTCTCCAGGTGTTCGAAAAAGAATGCCTCGGGCACGTCGGCGAACTGGCCATGGTCGGTGATGTACTCCATCAGCTTCGCCCCTTGCCGATTGAACGGGTGGAAGACGCTGTCGTGGCGACCGTCGAACTCCAGCGGGGCCACGTCGAACAACGCGCACAAGCCCTGGTTGAAAGCCGGCGTGGCCTTGACCCAGCGGTCGTTCAGGTACAGCTCGGTATAACCGTGCATGGCGAACACGTCGCTCCTGAGCAATTCCAGCAGACGCGGGGTGGACAGGTGGTTGCGCACATCCGCCAGGCCGATACGCGCCGGGATGCCGCAATGCCGGGCGCAGCCGGCCAGCAAGGTGGCCTTGGGCACGCAATAGCTTTCACTCGCAGCCAGCGCGTAACTGCCGCGCAGGGTTGCCGGGTCGCGACTGAAGGTATAGGGGTTGTAGCGCACCGCCTCGCGTACGGCGTAATAAAGGCTGACCGCCTGGGCCCGCGGGTCGCGCTCGGCACCGCGGTGGGTTTCGGCGAAGTCGATGACCGCAGGATGATCGCTGTCGATGAAGCGGCCGGGGTTCAGGTATTGCTGCATATAAGGAAAGACCTCTGGAAAAACATCACCCCCGCGTAGGAGCTGTCGAGTGCAACGAGGCTGCGATCTTGTCCCAGACAGTTGAATCGCAAGCGAAAGATCAAGATCAAAAGATCGCAGCCTTCGGCAGCTCCTACGGAGGGCTTGCCTCGAGTTTATCCACCGCCCCGGCCCAGGGATAACGGCATTCCGGCCAAACAATGGCGTTTTCTCACCTTGTTAACGAACGATTTCCCGCGGCTGTTGCCAACCAGACTGGCGCAATGCAACCAGGGTTTCCCAGGAATTCAATCACATCGCGCCGACTGCCGGTTTTGCAGATGCCGTCTAAGCTCTGAAAGTCGGTTTTGCCTTGGTTCACGGAGGATTACATATGCTGTTGTTGTGGATACTGGTCCTGGTTGTCGGGATCGCCTGGCTGGCGCATCGGCGCACCGCCCCGCTGCCCGCGCTGGGTATCGTCGCGGCCTACCTGTTGGCCATGGGCATTTTCAGCCATGCGCCCGGCTGGCTGATGCTGATCCTCTGGGTGGTGCTCGCGGCTGTCGCGGCCCCGCTGCTGCTACCGGACCTGCGCCGCAAATATTTCAGCGCGCCGATGTTCGACTGGTTCCAGAAAACCCTACCGCCCATGTCCGAGACCGAGCGTGACGCCATCGATGCCGGCACGGTGTGGTGGGATGGCGAACTGTTCAGCGGCCGCCCGGACTGGGACGTGCTGCTGGCCTACCCCAAGGTGCAACTGACCGAGGAAGAGCAGGCGTTCCTCGACGGCCCTACCGAGGCCCTCTGCGCGATGGTCAGTGACTGGCAGATCGGTCAGGCCATGGACCTGCCCCCTGAAGCCTGGGCCCATATCAAGGAGCACGGGTTCTTCGCGCTGATCATTCCCAAGGAATATGGCGGCAAGGGCTTCTCCGCCTATGCCCACTCCCAGGTCGCGATGAAACTGGCCACGCGCAGCGGCGACCTGGCCTCCACCGTGATGGTCCCCAACTCCCTCGGCCCGGCCGAACTGCTGCTGCACTACGGCACCGACGAGCAACGCGACCATTACCTGCCGCGACTGGCCCGCGGCGACGATATCCCCTGCTTCGCCCTGACCGGTCCGCTGGCCGGCTCCGACGCCGGGGCGATGCCCGACACCGGCATCATCTGCAAGGGTGAATGGGAGGGCCAGGAAACCCTCGGCCTGCGCCTGAACTGGGAAAAACGCTACATCACCCTCGGCCCGGTGGCCACGCTCCTGGGCCTGGCCTTCAAGGCGTATGACCCCGACCACCTGCTGGGTGACGAGGAAGACCTGGGCATCAGCCTCGCCTTGATTCCCACCGACACCCCAGGCGTGCATATCGGCCGCCGTCACCTGCCCCTGGGCGCCGCGTTCATGAACGGACCGAACTGGGGCAAGGACGTGTTCATCCCGCTGGACTTCCTCATCGGCGGTCAGGCCATGCTCGGCAAGGGCTGGATGATGCTGATGAACTGCCTGTCGGTCGGGCGCTCGATTTCCCTGCCGGCGGTGGGCACCGGCGCTGCGAAGTTCACCAGCCTGGTGACGGGCCAGTACGCCCAGGTGCGCGAACAATTCAACGTACCGTTGTCGGCGTTCGAAGGCATCCAGGAAGCCATGGCGCGCATCGGCGGCAACGCCTGGTTGATGGATGCGGCACGCATGTTGACCGCCAACGCCGTGGACCTGGGGGAAAAACCTTCGGTGCTGTCGGCCATCCTCAAGTACCACCTGACCGAGCGTGGTCGCGAGTGCATCAGCCACGCCATGGACGTACATGGCGGCAAGGGCATCATCATGGGCCCGAACAATTACCTGGGTCGCAGTTGGCAAGGTGCGCCAATCTTCATCACGGTCGAAGGCGCGAACATTCTGTCGCGCAACCTGATGATCTTCGGCCAGGGCGCCATTCGCTGCCATCCGTTCGTCCTCAAGGAAATGGCCCTGGCAACCCGTGAAGACAAGGACCAGGCGCTGGTCGAGTTCGATGCCTTGTTGCTCAAGCACATCGGTTTCGCCGTCAGCAACGCCGCCAGCACCCTGGTGCTCAACCTGGGCCTGGGGCATTTCGAGAAGGCCCCCGGCAATGCCTTGAGCCAGGGTTATTTCCGCGCCCTCAACCGGCAGGCCGCGGCATTCGCGCTGCTGGCGGACTTGAGCATGATGCTGCTGGGCGGAGAGCTCAAACGCCGCGAACGCTTGTCGGCCCGCCTGGGTGACGTCTTGAGCAACCTGTACCTGGCGTCCGCCGCACTCAAGCGTTATCACGACCTGGATTCGCCGGACCACATGACGCCGCTGTTCACCTGGGCCATGGAGGAAAGCCTCGGCCAGTCGGAACGTGCGCTGGATGAACTGCTGAGCAACTTCCCGAACCGGGTACTGGGCTACCTGTTGCGCCTGGTGGTGTTCCCCTTCGGTCGGCGTCACAAGGGCCCGAGCGACAGGCTCGACGCCGAGGTGGCCGCGGTCATCGGCCGGCCCAAGGGTGATCCGACTCTCGAAGAGTTGCTGCAGGGTTGCTATCGCCCGCAATCGACCGACGATCCGGTGGGCGCCCTGCAACACGCCGCCGACCTGCTGGCGGCCGCCCATCCGCTGCACAAGAAACTGCACGGTGCGCTCAAGCAGGGACAGCTCAATCCGGCGCCTGGCGAACCCCTCATCGATGCGGCCCTGGAGGCCGGCGTGCTGCAAGCCGGTGAGGCGCAGGCCTTGCGCGCGGCCGAGGCGGCGCGGCGCAAAGTCATCGACGTGGATGATTTCGACAAGGCCGAACTGACGCTGGCGCAAGACAAGGTCCGTTGATCTTGACGGCCAGGCACGCCGTCACCTGTAGCTCTTCACCTACAGCTCTTCACCTATAAAAGCGGGCGCAAGGGCTTTATACTCCTGCGCCCGTTTTGCTCTTGAGGACTTATCTCGTGTCCAATGTCGTTGCCGATCACCTTGTCTTGCTTGACCACTTGCGCAGCATCCTGGTCGCCGTGGGTGAGGCCGAACAAGTGCCCGAAGAAAGCCACGCCTTGTTCCTGGAGCGCTTCGACGAGTTGCGCGCGCAATTGCCCGTCGACCCGATCGAAAGCCAGTACCTGGGCCAGGACCTCCTGTGCCAAGTGATCGTGCGTTACCCACAGATCGCCCACCTGGTGCCTCGCGACCTGCTCTGGTACTTCGCCGGTGACTGCCTGCACTACATGCCTGACGAAGAAATCGCCCTGTACCAGGCCCTGGAAGAACGTCGTTTCGAAGCCGAGCAAAACGACGAGCCTTTCGACTGGAACCAGGAAAAGCAACTGCTGGCGATGTCGGACCAGGACAGCAAGCACTGATTGCGATCCGTCATGCAAAAGGCCCGCACGGTTAAACCGGCGGGCCTTTTTTTGGCCTTGCCCAAATGTGTTGCCTGGACGGGCCTCATCGCGAGCAAGCTCGCTCCCACACTGGCTGCGGTTGATCATGACTTTCTGTGGGAGCGAGCTTGCTCGCGATGGGGCCCGTCAGAACAACCCGTCACTTTCCGGCAACTCATAGTGCGCCGCGACCTTGCTGGAACGCCCTCCTCCCGCCACCTTGTTCAAGGTCGGCTCCTTCGCCAGGCACTCCACCAGATAATCAATGAACACCCGCAGCTTCGGCGGCAGGTAGCGGGTCGGCGAATGCAACAACCACAAGCCACCGTGGTACGAAGCGAGGAACGTCCAGTCGGCCAACACCTGCACGATCAACCCCTGTTCCAAGGCGTGACGGGCGGTGAAATACGGCAGGCTACCGATGCCGATGTGCTGCAAGACCGCCCCCAACCGTACCCCCGTGTGATTGGCCGCATAGCGTCCGCGCACGCCTACGGTGACCGACTTGCTGCCTTTCTTGAATTTCCAACGCGCGTCATTGGGCGTTTCGCCCAAGTAAATGCAACTGTGCTCCAGCAAATCGTGGGGATGCGTGGGAACACCGTGTTCCGCCAGGTATTGCGGCGTGGCGCAGAGCAGGTGGTCAATGGTCAGCAACTGACGCCCTACCAGCCCGGCTGATGGTTGATCGGTAATCCGGATGGCCAGGTCCACGTGATCATCGATCAGGTCGACCGGCCGATCCTCCAGGAACAACTCCACATCGACCTTCGGATAACGGCGCAAAAATTCAGGCATGTGTGGATGAATCACGAAACGCCCCACGGCCTTGGGCACGCTGACGCGGATGCGCCCTTCCGCTTCCTGGGTGAACTGGCCGCTGATCTCCATCACTGACCGAGCGGCGGCGACCATCTCCTGGCAGCGCTTGAACACCTCTTCCCCGCCATCGCTCAAACGCAACTTGCGGGTGGTGCGCTGCAGCAATCGGGTCGCCAGGGCTTTCTCCAGGCGAGAAATGCTGCGGCTGATGGCCGACGGCGATGAGCCTGACTGGCGGGCCGCTTCGGAAAAGCTGCCGGTCTCCACGACCTTGACGAAGACCGCCATTTCGGCGAGCAACGGCAACGGTAGATTTGTGCTCATGACGCAACAGTCCTTTGAAATTTGAACGGATTATCACCCTTTTACACGCTACCTATAATCCCGTCACAATTTCTGATGTGGATATGGACCATGACGCTTCGCCTTTTTTTCCATAGCGATGACCTCAAGGCCAACGTGGAAGTCCTGGACTGCAGCCCCCAGGAAAACGAATTCGCCGTGGTGCTGCGCGCCACCCTGTTCCACCCCCAGGGCGGAGGGCAGCCCTGCGACACCGGATGGATCGACGACGGCCAAGTACTGCGCGTCGTTCAGGACGGGCAACAGATCATTCATTACGTCGACCGCCCAGTAGCCCCGGGCATGGCCACGATCCGCGTGGATGGGCAACGGCGACAATTGAATTCACGCCTGCACTCGGCCGGGCACCTGATCGGCCATTTTGCCGAAAGCCGTGGCTGGAAACCGATCAAGGCCCACCACTGGCCCGGCGAAAGCCGTGTGCAATTCCAGCCTGGGGAAAACCCTCAGGAGCTGGACAGATCAATCATCCAGCAAGGCATCGATGAGTGGATTGCCGAGGATTTGCCTCGCCTGATCGCATTGCGCGAAGGCACGCGAGAAGTCGGTTTCGGTGAGCTGTCCGCCTATGGCTGCGGCGGCACTCACGTACGGTGCCTGCAGGAACTGGGAACAGTCACCATTGCCTCGCTTTCACAAAAGAAAGGCACCTTGTCGGTTCACTACCACGTGGACTGATACCCGCCGTGGCCCGCGGCTCTCGGGCCTACTCGACCTAGACGGATCGGCCCCCGGTCCTTGGCGTCGAGTACCTCGATCAGCGGCGCGTTCTGCTTCCCAGGTAACCCTTCATGTTTCTCCACACCCCACCACGGGAAAGGCTCTTTCCCTCATGGGCCGGTTTCTTCGCGCGCTCAAAAGAGGCACACCATGTTCGGTTCACTCAAACTGCAAAGACTGCCCCCCCTTCAGTTGCCCATAGTGTTCACTCCTGAGGCCTGGCAGCGAGCAGTACTGCTTGAGCATTCAAATCACTCTGAAAAACGGCTGTTCGATCGACTGAGCAACGTATTGCGCGCAGCTTTCGAAACTCGCCGGGCCTATCCACACAACCCCTATGTGGTCTTCGAGGTCGCCCAAATCGGATCAACGGATCACCCACACCACGCCCCGTTGCTGCAACTGAGCCTTAGCCTGATCCACGAGCCAGACCAGCCTGAGGCACTGCTGATAGCGCTTGCAGGAGAACACCAGCGCTAAGCCGTAAAAAATATACACCACGGGGTGATCCTGATTTTTTCGTCGCAAGGCGGCCCTCTTTCTCATGTAAATCTGTCACGGGAAAAACACGCAAAAGACAAATTATTGACGGTCACCTGATCACCAATTTTCCTTCCGTCACTTTTTAGTCGTTTTTTTTGTTTGAGGCGTGGCGCTTTGCCATGCTTGGACTACCTTCAAAAAGAAGCGAGAACAAGGCAGGGTCAAATCACCCTTCAGACGACCTGATTGACATCGGTCTCCTTGCTCGACAACCCGGATATTCCGGTTCCCATAAAGCTTTTTCGTAAGCTGCCTGCCGTTCGGTCAGGCCGGTGTAATGCGCCCGTTTGCTTGTAGCAACGAGGCCTGTGCCCGGACCGCTGAAGGGTTGGATGAAATAGAAGGGGCAGCCCGGGCCTCTCAAGTGATCCGTGGCACTGGTTAAGCCTAAGGATGGCCTCTCTATCGAGGATCACTTCATGACCCAGCGCACCGCCCCCGTTTTAAAACATTTCATTCATGGCCTGTTCTGGATGGGCCTTGGCCTGGATGCGGCTCAGGCCGCTGCGGCAAATTGTTCGCAACTGGACAATCTGCCGGCGACCTTCGAGGTCGGCCAAGGGCTCCAGAGCGAACTGCGTATCCTCGCACCCGTGACGAAATTGGCTGTCGGCGACCCGAAAATTGCCGATGTGCAACCCAGTGGCAGCGATGCCTTCATCCTCACGGGCCTGGCGCCCGGCGCCACCAGCCTGATGGTCTGGACCGACTGTTCGAAAATACCGCGCCAGAGCATGGTCTTTGTCAAAGGCCGGGCCACTGAGGCACTGACGGGCGCTGCGAGCATGCCTTCCGAAGACCCGATGCTGCTCGCCCAGGTACAGACCGACATCCGTTTCGTTGAAGTCAGCCGGACCAAGCTCAAGGAAGCCTCGACGTCGATTTTCGGCAGCCGTGGCAATTTCCTGTTCGGCTCGCCGAGGACCTTGCCCACCATCGGCGGTGTTGTCCGGCCTTCATTGCCGGTCAATAACGACATGTTCAACCTGTCTTTCGCCACCGGTAAGACCCTGTTGATGATCAACGCCCTGGAAGGCAGCGGTTTTGCCTATACCCTGGCGCGGCCGAGCCTGGTGGCCCTCAGCGGGCAGAGCGCGAGCTTCCTGGCCGGCGGCGAAGTGCCGATCCCGGTACCCAGTGCCGGCAGCGACAATGTGTCCATCGAGTACAAGGAATTCGGTATTCGCCTGACCCTGACCCCCACCGTCATCGGCAAGAATCGCATCGCCTTGAAGGTGGCACCGGAAGTCAGTGAGCTGGATTTCACCAACGCGGTGAACATCGCCGGGACATTGGTGCCAGCACTCACCGTGCGCCGTACCGATACCAGCATCGCCCTGGCCGATGGCGAAAGTTTCGTCATCAGCGGCCTGATCAGCACCCGCAACAGCGCCCAGGTGAACAAGTTTCCAGGACTGGGCGACGTGCCGATTCTCGGCGCGTTCTTTCGTGACAACTCCATCAACCGCGAAGAGCGCGAACTGCTGATGATCGTCACACCGCACCTGGTCCAACCGTTGGCGGCCGACGCGCAACTGCCGACCTTGCCGGGTGAGCAACTGCGCAATTACGACCCGAATTTCTACCGTATGTACTTCCTCGAACATGGCGAGTTCGACAACCGCAGCGGGCTTTCCCAATGAGCCGGCGCCTGGTGTGCAACGCGTGCGACGTCCAACGGTTCGCCAAGGGGTATTCCATGAAAACAGTGATCGCATTAGCGGCGACCTTGATGCTTGCCGGTTGTTCCAGCAACGCCGTGGTGGCTTCACGCACGGCCGATTGCGCCAAGCCCGGAGCCGACCAGGAACTGGCCTTGAACATGGCGGAAGACATGGCCAACGAGGGCCGCTTATACGCCAGCCTGGCGAACCTCGAACGCTTGCCCGAAGACTTGGTCCAGGTCCGCCTGCGCAAGGCACGGGTACTGCGCCTGATGGGCCGCAACGAGGCCGAACCGCTGTACAAAAGCCTGCTGGGGACATGCCTGGCCGCTGACGGTGAACATGGCCTGGGTCAGTTGGCGGCTGCCAAGAATGACAACGCGGCCGCGACGCAATACCTCGAACACGCCGCGAAAATGGCCCCGACCGAAGGCAAGATCCGCAATGACCTGGGGGTTGTCTACCTCAATCAGCGACGCATTGCAGAAGCCCGCTTCGAGTTCATGACCGCCATGGAGCTCCAGCAGTCCGACACGCTGGCCGCGCTCAACATGGTGACCCTGCTGATTTATCAGGACAACTGGAAGCAGGCCGCCGAGCTCGCGAACATGGCCAAGCTCAGTCCCCAGCAAGTGGCAGATGCCCAAGCCCGTGCGGAAAAAATCAGGGGTTCGGCCTCTCAGGCAGCGATGTCACCCGCCAACCGCCTGACCGAGGTCGTCGATGCTTCAACCGGCGCAATCAAGTAGAGCGTTACGAGGAGTTCAAGAAATGATGACCAAACAATTGATGATCGTGTGCATGGTGAGCCTGTCCACCGCCGCCTGGGCCATTGAGCCAGGCCCCTCCTCGGCCGCACAGCAAGGCACCGAGAGCTGGATGCAACTGCAGATTCGCGGCGTGGTGGCCTCCACCAACCTGCAAACCGCCTCGGCCGCCGAACGCGAGATGGCCATGCAGCGTTGGCTCAACAGCTTCAACTACCCGATCCCGGAGTTCTTTGACCAGGACTCGGGTGGAGAAATCACCAGCAGCAAATGAAACACGCGGCAAACGAAAGACCACAGCCTCCGGGAGTGCCTACATTGGATCGAATGTAGGCACTCCCGGAGGCTGTGGTCTTTTGGTTTGAACGGTCGGCAGATCACAGGAGCAAACCTGTAGGAGCGAGCTTGCTCGCGAAGGCGGACTGACAGCCAACACCTTCATTGACTGAACCACCGCTATCGCGAGCAAGCTCGCTCCCACAATGGGGCTGTGCTGAGCACAAGAGACTCATGAACACCCACAATGGGACTGTGCTGAGCACAAGACTCATGAACACCCAGAATCACTTGTGGGAGCGAGCTTGCTCGCGAAGGCGGACTGACGGCCAACACCTTCATTGACTGACCCACCGCTATCGCGAGCAAGCTCGCTCCCACAATGGGCCGGTGCTGAACACAAGACTCATGAACACCCCAGATCACTTGTGGGAGCGGGCTTGCTCGCGAAGGCAGACTGACAGCCAACATCTTCATGGACTGACCCACCGCTATCGCGAGCAAGCTTTGCTGCCACAGGTTCTGCTCAAACAGATGGGGTGTACGACCGCGAGAGCCAGGTCGGCTACTAGGCCGCCTCGGGGTGGATGTTGATCTCGGGCGCCCCGTTAACCACGATGGCCGAACGTAGGCATTGCGTAGTGGGCATCCCGGCATGGATGCCGGGATAGCCGCGCTGGGCCATGGATGGCCCTTCGCGGCGGGCCCACGGAGCAATGCCTTCGTTCGGGCATGCCGAGCCTGGGCGAGGCACCGAGTGGTGGGGCAAAAAGCGCTTTGCTAACTTTCGCCTGGGCCGGCTTCCGGATTTTCGAAAGTGAGTCGCCGTCAGGGCGAAACCCTAAGCAGCCGTTACCGCAGCAATGGATATGTACTCAGTCAACAAGAGCAACTCCAGCCGTCAGGCCGCCTTCGCGAGCAAGCCCGCTCCCACAATGGGCCTGTGGTGAACACAAGACTCATGGACACTCACCGGTCTACATATTCCCGAAGGCCCTGAACACGCCGATCATGGCCGGGCCGATAGCGACCAGGAAGAAGCTCGGCCACAGGCAGAAGATCAGCGGGAAGATCAGCTTGGTGCCGATCTTGGCGCCCATTTCTTCCGCGGCCTGGGTACGCCGGTCGCGAAACTCATCGGCGTAGATCCGCAGGGTATCGGCCACGCTGGTGCCGAAACGGATACTTTGCGCCAGCAGGCTGACCAGGCCCTGGATATCCTCCAGGCCGGTGCGCACGGCCAGTTGCTTGAGCGCCTCGGTACTGGTGATGCCCGCCCGGATCTGCGCATTGACCAACGCCAGTTCCTCGGCCAACTCAACCTGGCTGACCGACATCTCTTCAGCCACCCGCTCAATCGTCGTGGGCAAGGCCAGGCCCGACTCGACACAGACCACCATCAGGTCCAGTGCATCCGGGAACGCCGCGCGCAGCCGGCCTTGGCGCGCCTGCTTGCGTTTGCCGACGTAGATCGCCGGCAGCAACCAGCCGATACCTGCGATGAGGGTTACCGCCAGTAGACCAATGGCCACTGAAACCTTGACCATCGGCAGCAGCAACAACGCAATGCCGACCAGCAACAACGGCAACATCAGGCGCACGGCCCAATACATCTGCACCGCCGAGGCAGACCGGTAACCGGCGTGGGTCAGCAAGGTCTGGGTGGCGGACGTGTGGGCCTGGTCGGTCGAAGCAAAGCGCTGGCCGACCCGCTCCAACAGCAGCTGCAGGTTACTGGGCGCCTCCTGCCCCACCGTGCTGCCAGCGTAACCGCGCTTGATCAGCGCCAGGCGCCGCTGCACCGGATCCTGCAGGCCCAGCATCAATAGCAGGAGCGCGACGGCCGCCAGCACTGTGCTGAGACCAATCGCAGCGATGAACAACAGGCGTGCCAGTTCTTCGTTACCGGTCAACCGACTCAACAATCCGAGCAAAAAGTCCATGACTGAAACCTCTCGGCGCAACAGCGCTTAAACCTGGATCCGGATGATCTTTCTTATCCAGAAAATCCCGATCAACATGGCGCAGAACGCGCCGATGATCAGCTTGTGCCCTATGGGGTCATTGATCAGCACGGGCATGTAGCTGGGGCTGGTGAGCACGATGGCGATCGCCAGCACGAACGGGATCGCCACCAGCACCCACGCCGACATGCGCCCTTCCGCCGACAACGTCTTGATCTTGCGCTGGAACCGGAAACGCCCGCGAATCAGCCGACTCAGGCGCTCCAGCACTTCAGTCAGGTTGCCGCCGGTCTCGCGGTGGATGAGGATCGAGGTCACCAGCATCATCACCGTCATGCTCGGCATCCGCTCCAGCAGCCCGAGCATGGCCCGGCGCACGTCGTTGCCATAGTTGATGTCGGAAAACGTCATGCCGAATTCCTGGGCGACCGGCCCCTTGTGCTCCTCGGCGACCAGACGCAGGGTTTCATTGAACGGGTGCCCGGCGCGCAAGGCCCGGCACATGGCGTCCAGCGCATCCGGCAAACCTTCCTCGAACGCGGCGAAGCGCTTGTTGCGGTCACGCAGGATTTTCAACACCGGCGCCCAGGTCAGTGCAAATGCCGCCAGCAGCGCCATCCACCAGACCGGCGAGACCATCAGCACCAAGGCACCGGCCGCCACCCCCAGGACCAGACCGAGCAGCATGACCCGATAAGCCCGGTATTCATGGCCGGCCTGCTCGATCAACTGCGTCAGGTTGGCCATGAACGGCAGTTGTTCCAGGCGGGCTTCCAGGGGGGACAGGCGCGTCAGGTATTTCTGCCGCAACACGGTTTGCATGTTGGGCAAGTGGTTGGCCTTCTCCAGCACATGCAGGCGCCCGCGAATACGCTTGCGCATCTTGCCGGCTTCGCCGAACACCGGCACCACCACGCCCTGGGACAGCAGGAACACGGCGATGAACACCATGCCAAGGAAAATCAGGATGAACTCGCTGGGGATATTGTTCATGACGTGCGGCCCTCCATCCACTCAGGGCGAAACAAGGTCAGCGGCAACTCGATGCCGCGCTTGGCCAGCACATCGCGGAAGGCCGGGATCATGCCGCTGGGCCGATACTCCCCGAGCACCTCGCCGTGCTCGCCGATGCCCTGGCGCACGAAGGAGAAAATTTCGGTCATGGTAATGACCTCCCCTTCCATCCCGTTGATCTCCTGCATGCTCACCACGCGTCGCTTGCCGTCTTCTTGACGCTCCAGTTGGATCACCACATCGATGGCCGAGGCAATTTGTTGACGCATGGCCTTGATCGGAAATGTCGCCCCGGTCATCGACACCATGTTCTCGATTCGCCCCAGCGCATCCCGTGCGGTGTTGGCGTGAATGGTGGTCAGCGAACCGTCGTGGCCGGTGTTCATCGCCGTGAGCATGTCCATCGCCTCGGCACCACGCACCTCACCGATGACAATCCGGTCCGGGCGCATGCGCAGGCTGTTTCGCACCAATTCCCGCTGGCTCACCTCGCCACGCCCCTCGATGTTCGACGGCCGGGTTTCCAGGCGTACCACGTGGGGCTGTTGCAGTTGCAGCTCGGCCGAATCCTCGATGGTGACGATGCGCTCGTTGTGGGGGATGAAACTGGAGAGCACGTTGAGCATGGTGGTCTTGCCACTGCCGGTCCCGCCGGAGATCAGCACGTTCAGGCGCCCACGAACAATAGCCTTGAGCAGCAAGGCAATGGCCGGGGTCATCGTGCCGACCTGGATCAGGCTGTCGGTATTGAGCAGGTCCACCGCGAAGCGCCGGATCGACATGCTCGGACCGTCGATGGCCAGCGGTGGGATGATCGCGTTGACCCGCGAACCGTCCTTGAGCCGGGCGTCCACCAACGGTGAAGACTCGTCGATACGGCGCCCCAGGCTGGACACGATGCGGTCGATGATGTTCAGCAAATGCTGATCGTCGCGAAAACGCACGTCGGTGCGTTGCAGCTTGCCGAAGCGCTCGACATAGACCGAGGCAAACCCGTTGACCAGGATGTCGGACACGCTATGGTCGGCCAACAGCGGTTCCAGCGGCCCGAGGCCGAGCACTTCGTCGGTGATCTGCTTGATGATCAATTGCCGGCTGACGGTACTCACTGGCGCCGAATGTTCCTCGAGCAGGCGCTGGCAGATATCGCGGATCTGCCGCGTGGCCTCGGCCTGCTCGAGGGCATCGAGCAACGACAGGTCCATGACCTTGAGCAGTTGCTGGTAGATCTTTTCCCGCCATTCGGCCTCCACCGGCGTGACCTGGCTGCGGGTTTCATACAGCACGTCCGGGATGGCCTGCTCCCAGGCCATCAAGGCGTCCGTCGGGTCCGGCAAGCCATCGCCGGGCTGGGCGCCCGCGGCGGCACCAGGTTTGGCGGGCTGTTTGCGCAAGCGGTTACGAAAGTCGCTGATCATGGGTCATCCCCCGAAGAAACGGTTGAAGGCACGTTTAAGCAGGCCCTTGTCCGTGGCCATCTGGTGACCGACCAGGTCTTCGGTCAAATCGCGCAGGGCAGCGGTGATGGCCGCCTTCGGCGCATGCAGCCCCAACGGCACGCCAGTGTTCTGACTCTGGCTGACCAGGTTGAAGTCATTGGGCAATTTCGACAGGTTCGCGCAGCGCAGGGCCTCGCCGATGTCCTTGAGGCTGACGGCGGCGTTTTTGTCATAGCGGTTGATCACGATCTGCAACTGCTCCCCGCGCACGCCCAGGTCTTCGCGAAGGATCCGCACCAGAGCGCTGGCATCACGCAGGTGGCTGACGCTCTGTTGCACCACCACGTACACCCGGTCCACCTGTTCCAGTACCGAACCGGTGAGGTGATCGATCTGCCGCGGCAGGTCCACCACCACCCAGTCATAACTGGCGCGGGCCAGTTGCAACAGGGCGTCGAGCTGTTCGGGTTGGGCATCCTGGGGCAGGCACAACTCACCGGCCCGGCCTCCCAGGACGTGCAGGGTCGGGCTGAAGTGGCTGCAAAAACCCCGTAGCGCGACACTGTCCATCTCATCGATCTGCTGCAGCACTTCCAGGTGGCTGTGGGACTGCGCCACGTCCAGGTAATGGGTCACGCTGCCAAATTGCAGGTCCATGTCCAGCAACAGCGTATTGCCTGCCCGGGCGCTGAGCTGCTGGGCCAGGTTGCACGCCACCAGGGTTCCGCCGGAGCCGCCCTTGGCGCTGATCACCGCGACCAGCTTCCCTTCGTTGCCGTTGCCGAGACGGACTTCCGCCACCAGGCGATTCAGCGCCGCCACCAATTCCGTGTCGGCGATGGGTTCGGGCAGCACATCCCGGGCACCGGCCTGCATCGCCAGGCGCATGCCTTCCTGCTCGCCCAAGGGACCGCACACCAGCATCGGCGGACGTTCATGGGCCGGACGTTGCAGCAAGGCTGACAATTCCTCGCGCCACAGGTGACTGACGCGCAACAGCAACAGGTCGGGCATGCGGTCCAGGCCGTAGAGCGGATCGACATGCCCATTGCTCACCAGGCGCGTGCTGACTTCCAGGCTTGGCATGCGCTGGCAGACGCATTGCAGGTCGCGCAGGGACGTGGCGTCGCGGCTGCTGATCAGTATTCGCAGCCCGGCTTTACCGGTAGCGGTCGAGAGCGGATTTTCCCTGGTGTTCAGCATGGTGTGATCTCCCCGGAATCGGAATGACGCCCAAGGCTTTCGCGTGGCAAGGTTGCCCTGAACGTGGGCAAGGTAATGGGCACGCCCAAGCCGGGAATGAACAGGTTGAAAACAAAGTTCTGCACGCTCAGCCGGACATAGCGAATGGCTCGAAAGCCGGTGGCGCCGGACGTGTCGGTGGGGTTCGCTACCACGGCACCGTTGACGTCCAGGTAGGTCAGCGCCAGGTTCGAGGTCGCCAGGTTGCTGATCAGTTGGCTGGTGCCGGCGTCCGTCGCGGCGTTGAAGATGGCCCGGCGCAAGACCACCGGATCGCTGACATTGCACACCGCCGCCAGCCGCGCGCCACGGCGCGCCGCTTCATCCAGCGCATTGACCGTGAAGTACAGCCGGCCCATTTCCACCACGCCGAACAGCAGGATGAACACCAGCAAGCCCACGAAGGAAAACTCCACGATGTAAGTGCCGCGCATGTGCTTGTGATTCATCACAGCGCCCTCATGACAGTGGTCGCCACCAACTGGATGCCCAGTGGGATGGCATTACCGAAGAAACCTGGGATCGAACCCGCGCAGTTGCCCGCGCCAATCACCGGGCAGAAGGTGTAGGTAATGGTGACGCGCACATGATCGATGCCCTCGGCGGCGACCTGCACATTCGCCGTGGTCAAGCCTGACACCACGGCGGTTCCCGTCGCGCTGGGCACGCCATACACCGCAACGTTTTTCGTCTGGGTCAGGAGCGTGCTACCCAAGGCGACGGCGCCAAGGGTGGAGTTCCAGGCCTGGCTGGCGACGAAGCGGTCGGCATCGCGGCTGGCCTGCAACAGTACGTTGTACTGGTAGAGCATGCGGCCGAACTCGCCGAAGGCCAGCAGCAGCAACAGCAACAACGGCAGCACCAGGGTGAACTCCACCAGCGCCACGCCTTGCTGGGCTTGCGCGGGTTTGAACTGAGAAAGTCCCATGACGCCTCCTACGAGTCAGTGCTCGGAGTGCCGCTGCCGTTGAGATAGGTTTTGTAGAGCTGGATGATCTGCGGGCCGGCATCGGTGGAGGGCGTAGGACCGGGTACGTTGTCGCCTTCGCACTCCTTGACGAACTGGCCGAAAACCAGCGAGTCCGAGCCCCCGCCATCCACCGGCTGCACAACGAAGTAGCAGCCAAACCCCAGGACCGGAATCGAGGTGGAGCCGCCCTGCTTGCCGGTGCAATTGCCAATCACGATCTTCAGCATCCGGCGCTCGAAAACCCCGTTGCTTTGGCAGCCGCTGGCGCCCCCCGCCACACAGGCGGCGACCTTGGCCCGCCAGTCGTTGTAGTCCTGTATCGCCTCGCCGCCCGCCGAAAGATCGCCGTTGCTCGAAGTGACGGCTTTGCCTTTGTATTGCGCCTGGGAGAGCGCATCGTTGTAGGTGATCGCCGGAGTGCCTGACGCCGTGACCAGGTCCGGTGGGTAGTCCGAAGAACTGACCGGACCATTGTAGATACCGAAGCGCGTGTTCAGGCCTTGGGAAGTGGGGCCGGCTTTATTGCCCGGCGCCGTCTGGACGTTGCTCCCGACACTGCGGCAAACCGAGCCACCACCGGCCAGGTCCTCCCGGACCGCACTGCCGCCCGAGCCGAAATCCAGCAATTGGAAATTGCCCGGCCCAATGGGCGATGTGTTCCCCGCCGCCGTTTTCAAGACCTCCAGATCGCCAAATTGGTAGCCCCAGAAGTTGCCGGCGCCAGGGTTGTATTGAGTGGGATCGCCACACACCATCAACGGCGCCAAGTCACAAGGCGAGGTGGGGCTGGGACCTGCCGTTGCAATCGCCGCCACGCGCTTGTTGCCCAAGCCGGCGCTGCCCATCGTTTGCACGAAACTCCAGAAAAACCCGTTCAATTGATAACTGGCCACCGACACCCGCACGTATTTGGCATCGCTAGGCCCGGGATAGGAGAACGGGCCATAGACGCTGCTGGACAGTTCCACCACGGCAAACGCCCCCGGGTTGCCGGCAACCGCGGTGGCCAGCTCGGTGTTGCCTGAGGCGTTGGCATTTCTGTTCAGCGTGTCCAGGGCCGCCGCGCGGGTGGTGCTGGCCATGTTGATGCCGCCACTCACCTGGCTCAGGGTCTTGGCGCCGCCCAAGGCCGCGGCATCCACCGCATTTTGCAGGCGCGTCTTGTTCAGCAGCATGTGCCCGCCATCCAGGGCCAAGGCCGCCATCATGGAAATCGCTACCAGCGCGATCACCATCAGTACACTCACCGCCCCTCCCTGGCGCCGGATATTGGCATTCATCATCGAGCCCTCATCTACAACGTTTGAGGATCGGCATCGCCACGGCCCGGGCGGGCCTGGCATGGAGGCGTCACTCAGCGGACATTGATCACACTGCTTTCAACGCCGCGGATCAGCGTGATCGCCCCGCCTTGCGGCTTGGCACTGCGCTGCACCACAGGTTTTGGCACCGGGGCGGCCGCCATCGCCATGACCGGCGCAGGGGCTGGCGGCGCAACGGCCACGGCCTTCTTCTCCAGGTTCAACGGGTTGCGCAAGGCCAATTGCAGCTTGCCTTCGGTTTGCGCCGTGACCAGCGCTTCGGCTTCGGTAACCGACATTTCCAGGGTCACGGCCCGTACCACAACCGGCTGGGTCTTGTCGGTGCCCGCCGTCTGGTCCACCGCCAGCACCCGCAGGTTTTCCAGGATGGTCCGGGACGTGGCGCTGTTGCTGCCGGCGCTGGTGGTCTTGGTCGCCAGTACATCGACCCGGTTGCCCGGCAAGAGAAAGCCCCCGACGCCGACCACATCATCCACGCGGACCGAAATGGCGCGCTTGTCCGGTGCAATCAGCGAAGCCAGGGTGCTGCCGCCCAAGTGCTCACTCAGACGCGCGCCCCGCACGATGTCGCCGCGCAGGATGTCGAAGGTGGCGATCTTGCCCACGGCCTGTTCGCTGGCATCGAAAGCGTCGTCCGGGATCGTGTCCATGGGCATGCGCACCGTGGTGACTTGCTGGGCCTCGACCATTTGCCCGAAGGGGATTTCCACCGTGGCGACCACCACGCTTCGCAAATGATCATCGGGGGACGCGTTGAGTCGTGCGCTCAGCCAGGAGTCAGCCATCCATGCGGCACCAAGGCCCATTACCAGGGAAACGCCTATCAGCGGAAGCGTACGAGAGCTCATGTCGGTATCTCCAGATCAAAGGAAGTCGAGCTGAACGAAATAGTTGTGCCAGGCCCATTCCAGCTCTTGCGGCAACAGGGGGCCGGAACCGCCCAGGTAACGCTGGCGGTCGAGCGCCATGTTCAACAGGTCACGGGGATGGCAAGGCACCAGTGGCATGCCTTCGCTTGCATACAACCGCTGCAGGACATAGCGCACCAACAGCACGTCATACGGGATGCCCAGGCGCTCGCACTCCTGGCGCCAGATGCGTTCGTAATCCTCGGGCTTGAGGTAGCCGAACTGCACTTTGTAGCCAATGCGCCGCAGGAAGGCCTCGTCGGCCAGTTCGAGGGGATTGAGGTTGGTGGAAAACACCAGCACCAGGTCGAACGGCAGTTCGCAATGCCGACCGCCGCCCAGGTTGATGAAATCGCGCTTTTCCTCCATGGGCACGATCCAGCGATTGAGCAACTCAGCGGGGGCCATGCGCTGGCGCCCCATGTCATCGATGATGAACAGGCCGTTGCTGGCCTTGAGCTGCAACGCCGCCTGGTATTGCCGGGTGAACGGGTCGTAGCGCACGTCCAACTGCTCCATGCTCAGCTCGCCGCCAGTGATGACGATCGGGCGTTTGCAGCACAGCAGCCGGCGGTCGATGCCTTCGTTGAGCATCAGGTTGTTCGCTTGGCCATTGTCGTCCAAGCGCTGGTGCACCTGCGGGTCGTAGATCTCGATCACCGACTCGTTGATGACGATGGCATGGGGCACCCAGATGGCCTCGGCGAACAGCCGGATCAATCGGCTGCTGACATAGGTTTTACCCGTGCCCGCCGGCCCGTAGATCATGATCGCCCGCCCGGAATTCAGGGCGACGCCCAACTGGTCGAGCATGCCTTGGCTCAGCACCAGGCCGGCCAAGGCCTGGTTCATGTCCTTGGCGGTGATGCGACCGTGGTGGATGGTCTGGATCTTGATCAGCGAGCGATAAGTACTCACCGGGAACGGCGCCGCGCCGATGTAGCCACTGCGGGCCAGGGCATCACGGGCCGAACTGCGGCCGCGCTCGGTGAGGCCATAACGCAGCGTCTGCCCACCGGTTTGCCCCAACTGGCCCAGCACTTCGACACGACCGTCCTTGCGCAGGAACGCCAGGACTTCCTCCAACACCGCGCCGGTCAGGGCCAGGCGCTCGACCAGCCGCGACATGTCCAGCACACCGGCGTCATGCAGATGCTTGCACACCAGTTCACCCAGGAAACTGTCGGTCAGGCCTGTGTCGCGAATGGTACATGGCTGGGGTGCCAGGCGTTGCACCGCTTCTCGTTCGCTGGGGTAGGCATCGCTATCGTTGATGACGTGCATGACTAGACTCCCCAGCCGCCGGCAACCAGTTGCCAGTAAACGCTGTTCAAAGTGCCGATCAGGATCGCAATCGAATAGGGAAAGGGTTTGCCCGCCACTTCATCCGAAGTCGGCGCCAGATAGGCCTGGGCTCGTACAATCAACCAGTAGCGTCCCAGGGTCTGGAGCAGTTGGCCGCGGGCCAGGACGATCAGGAAACCGCACACACCGCCGGCGATCAGGCTGAACAGCGCCGCCCACAGTGCGTAATGAAAAGGCAGGAAGCTGCCGACCATGGTCATCAGCTTGACGTCACCGGCGGCCATGCCACCGACGGCGTACATGGGCAGGAACAGCGCGAAACAGATCAGCATGCCCAACAGGCTGTCGCCCAGGCCACCGATCCCGCCGGTATACACCTGGCCGGCCAATCCCAGGGCAAGGCCCAACAGGACCAATGTGTTGGGGATGCGGTGGCGAAGCAGATCGCTCACCACCGCCACCCCCAGCAGTCCTAGCAGCAGTACCGTCGACACCAGCAGTTCCATGGACATGATGCGTCTCCCTGGGGGGATTTTCGTTAGCAGGCGACGTTGCTATTGACGACCTGGCACAGTGCCCGGATCTTGGTATCCACGGCGCCGCCCAGAAGGACGAAGGCCGCCGCTACCAACACCGTGATCAAGCCTCCCGCCACCGCGTATTCAACGATGGTCAGGCCGTCTTCATCTTTGGCGAACTTGCTGATCGAGTTGCTTATTGTCTGGAGAGTCATTTCATGAACCTCACGCGGGTCAGAAGTACTGTTACGAACTTGATTGGAGGGGACAGCGCGAAGTCCATTTGATTGATTCGTTGTACTCACTGCAAAAGAGTCGCAAACGGTTTTCCTTGAAAGTGACCGTGCCCCCTTCACTGCAAGTTGCCGCTGTCAGCAGGCAACGTTGCCGTTGACCGCCTGGCACAGCGCACGGATCTTGGTGTTCACGGCGCCGCCCAGAAGCACAAACGCGGCGGCCACCAACACGGTGATCAACCCACCGGCCACGGCGTATTCCACAATGGTCAGGCCATCTTCATCTTTGGCGAACTTCAGCACCGAAGCCTTGATTGTTTGAAGAGTCATTTCGCACACCTCATCGGGTTGTTTATCAAGGGCAGTACATTGCGAACTGCCTGATGCAACCCTAGTCAGCAGGTGGTCAGTGCCGTTAGGAGGATTTTGCACATCGCTAGGATTTTTTTGCGCCGGACAGGAAAGGCGCCGGAGCGGGAAATCCAGCACTGGGACACTGCGAACGGGCGTCCCATGACGACGGATGGCGCTAAACGATCGGACTTTTATAAAAATTTATTCGGCGAAATGATGGCACAGTGGCAATACTGCTAGCTAAAGGGCAGCAAGCACCTGTGGGTAGTCGTCCTATGGCGTCCAATTCGACTGCAAAGCCAAAGCTGTTATGGGTCGATCTGACCCATGATCGGTCCACCCAGGAACTCGTCTCCCTGTTCCAGGACACGTGCGACTGCACCCTGGCAAAAAACGCCATGCTGCCCAGCGCGGAACAGGTCGACATGATCTGCATCCATTTCGACCGCCCGGACACGCCGGGCCTGCGACGCCTGTTGGAGATCAAACGAACCGTTCCTGGCACGCCCATCACCATGTTCACCGTGCAGCACTCCGAAGAGCTGGCGGTGTGGGCCATGCGCTCCAGCGTCTGGGAATACATGGTGTTGCCCTTGTCCACCGCCGAGAAAAAGCGCTACCTCACGGCCGTGGTGCAACTGTGCGAGCTGCGCCGCAATGCCAATGGCCGAGCAAAGACCTCGCAGATCGACCACTCCCCGACCCTGCCGGACAGCATTCGCCTGACCTCCGGGCACCAGAAGCACCAGGCCCTCAGCCACATCATGCTGTACATCGACCAGCATTTTCGCGACAGCATCGATCAGCGCGACCTGGCCAAGCGTTGCGGCATGACGACGTTTCGTTTCAGCCGGGTGTTCAAGGAAGCCAATGGCCTCGGTTTCACCGACTACGTGCTGAACAAACGCATGAGCTTCGCCAAGGAGTTGCTCGATAACAGCCAGATGCCCATCACCAGCATCGGCTACGAGGCCGGCTTCAAGGACCCGTCCTACTTCGCTCGCGCCTTCAAGCAATACGCCAGTTGCACGCCCAGTGAATACCGTCTCGCGTACCAGATGCGCAACGCACATCCGGCACCGGAGCCACCGGATGAGGCCGCCCTGGAAGCGATTGAAAACCTGGTGCACAGCCTTGAGGGTTGAAAGGTTTTGTAGCGTTATCGCCATCTTTCTATAAGCATCCCCACCCGTGCCAGAGCTAGACCGGACGCCCATGGTCGGGGAACGACCTCGTCGATCGACTCCCCGCCGCTGCCTGACAGGCGCCCTGACTCACGGGGCGAGTTTTCTTCTCTCGATAGGAATGGACAGGACAATGCTGGTTCGGGTCTCACCGTACGCATTGATTTTCGCAATAATGTCCTCGATCTCAGCCATGGACCTGGCGTAGATGCGGATCAGATAGGAGTCATTCCCCGTGATGTGCAGGCACTCGACGACTTCGGGTATGTCGGTGAGTGTCGCTATCAATTTGGCTTTCGCCGGCTTGAGGGTGGTGATGCCGACGACAGCCGATATGCCATACCCCAGCTTGGTTGGATCTAACTGAGCGCAATAGCCCTTGATGACCCCGGAGTCTTCAAGTTTGCGCAACCTGTCATTGGTGGCAGGAATAGAAAGCCCCGCGTGCTTGGAAAGCTCTGTGATGGAAATGCGACCACAGTCCTGTACCTTACCCAGGATTTTGACGTCTATACGATCCATGTGCGTTTTCCCCGGTTAAAAGTATAAATTTTAATGAAAAGCCCGCGTTTTTCATTAAAAAAAGCATGCACCAAAATAAAGCATGGCGCTAGTCTATTTCCAGCCTGAAAAACCTGAAAAGAAACCGGGCAATCAACGGCCCTGCTCTTTAGCGTGACGCACTCATAATAAAATATTCTCTCCAGGGATGGTGTTCGCATGGAAGATGAAAAGAAAAAGTGTGAAAAAAAACCTCACCCGCTCGTCCAGCACATTGGCACGCAAGTCCTAAGTCTCCGGCATTTCAAGAAAGATCAGTTACTGATGTACCTGATGGGCGTCGGTTTCTTTTCGTTGGGTGCCAAGTGTTTCATCATCAGCCAACTGGGTACTGACCCGTTAGATGTCCTGATCATCTCGATCGATAAAATACTCATGCTGGGCATGGGCGTTTGCTCGGCTATCGTATCGCTGTTTTTCCTGACATGGTGGGTGCTCTGGAACAAAAAATACCCACCGATAAGTCCCTTCATTACAACGACGCTGACTGGGCTGCTGATTGATCTCTGGTCGTGGCTGGGGCTCGGGGAGTATTTGATCGTCAGAATGAATGAGTACGCGTTATTGGCCTCGGGGCTGATGCTGTGTGCCTATTCCTCCGCCTTGATCATCATGAGCGGTATCGGCATCAGGATCATGGACCTGGTGGTATTGACCATGGTATCCAAATGGAACTGGTCGTTCACCAAAGCCAAAATGATTATTGAAATCGGCATCTTTTCGAGCGGTTGGCTTTTAGGCGGGCCCTTCGGTATCGGCACGATTGCATTTCTGCTGGTGATCGGCCCGCTTATTCAACCGTTCATGAACATGAATGCCAAGCGCTTTGCACTTAAAAACTATGGATTGATGAGCGCTTCATCCGCTTACTAATAAATCTACAACTATGACTGCCCTGCAGGGCGGCAGGATCGTTTCGCCTCGACTTTTTAAACCGATGCTATTGATGGCAACTTCCGTGATGAGGAGTGAAAGATGGACACTACAAAAAATAAAAACTGGACCTTGGAAAGCAGCCCGGCAAAACTGGAAGAAATACTCCCCGGGGGCGCTGTGAAATGTCATCTTTCCCCGCGCAACTGTGTTATCCAGGAAGGCAAGTTAGGTTTTTGCAAAGTGCGCGGAAACCGTGGGGGCAGGCTCGTTACATTAAACTACGGTAAAGGCGTTCACAGCACCGAAGAGACAATCGAAACCGAAGCCGTTTTCCACTTTGCCCCGGGGGAGCGAATCTTGTCCCTGGGTAATATCGGCTGCATGCTCAACTGCGGTTACTGTCATAACTGGAAGACATCGCAGGCCAAGTACGTCACCGACAAGGACGTTTACTACTACACCCCCGAGCAGGTGGTGGAAACCGCACTCAAGCACGGCATACGCGTCATTTCCTGGACGTATAACGACCCCGTTGTCTGGCACGAATTCATCCTCGACACAGCGAAGCTGGCCAAGGAAGCGGGCCTGATCAACCTCTATAAATCGGCATTCTTCATCAGCGAAGAGGCCATTGATGAATTATTGCCGGTCATCGATATTTTCTCGATTTCGCTGAAATCCATCTCCCCGGAATACTACCGCAAGGTCACCACCGGCTGGGTAGAGCCCGTTCTGGCGGGCATCAAGAAAGTCTATGACGCCGGCAAATATGTCGAGGTCAGCACCTTGATGGTGACCGACATCAGCGACGACGAGGAAACGGCCAGGAAAATCAGCCAGTGGGTCCTGGATGAACTGGGCCCGAACGTACCGCTGCACTTCGTCAGGTTTCACCCCGATTACAAGATGAGCAACAGCATCCGCACGCCTGTGGACAGGCTCCTGAAGGCTCGGGACGTTGCTCGGAGCATGGGCGTTGAGCATGTCTACCTGGGTAACGTGAATGACGTCGAAGGGACCAATACCAGTTGCAACCACTGTAACGCCCTGCTCGTCACCCGTTATGGCTTGAACGCTGAAATCATCGGACTGGACAGCAAAGGATGCTGCTCTCAGTGCGGACATGATGCGCATTTCAAATTGCTGGGTGAACACCAGGCGAACGCCCCTGTCGAGTTGCGCGAGGACGCGTTGAGCGCCTACGAGAAGCGAAAGTTCGAGTGGCACGGAGACATTGTGTCGCTGCACGCCCAAGTGCTGAATACCGAAGACTTCGAACAGACCGTCTACCTGCGACGCAATTATACGGACGGGCACAACAGCGATTGGAAATCACTGACCTTGCGCCCCCATGAAAGCTATCGATTCATCGTTGCCAAGGCTCGCATCGATGAAACAGGCCCTGAGGTCTGGCTTCCCAACGGCGTGAACTCGAACCTCCATGAAGTCTTCGACAGGGCCCACTTCCCGACAGAATCGATTGAAGAGATTGGTATTTCGCAAAATGACATCACCCCGACCGTGGGTTACGAGGGTAAGCAAAACATGTATGAACAGGTCATCAAACTGGTCAGCCAAGCATGAAAGTGTCTACTGAAATACTTCATATCAAGGTGGATGACCGGGACGCCCATCCTTCGGTAACGCCTATTTATCAGTGCAGCGCTTTCAACGCTGACTCGGCCTTCTTCTATTCCAGGAAAGCCAATCCCAACGTGACGGAATTGGAACAGGTCGTCGCGTCCCTGGAGGGCAGTGAGCATGCCCTGGCCTACAGCACCGGGATGAGCGCGATCTACATGGTGCTGGAACTGTTGAAACCGGGTGCTTCGCTGGTCATCAACAAATACATCTATGGCTGCTCTTATAAATTGTTCCAGCGCTATGCGGCACGTATCGGCGCACACCTGACGATTCTGGATCTCACCACGGCAGAGGGGCTGAAGGCCTTGCCGGCCAACGTCGACATGGTCATTTTCGAAACACCGACCAATCCCTTCCTGAAAGACATTGATATCCATGCGGTCAGCAGGGCCGTCAAGCAAAACAACCCGCAGGCGCTGGTGGTCGTTGACAATACCTGGGCCACGCCGATATTTCAGAAGCCGTTGAATTTTGGCGCCGACATATCCCTGTACAGCGCCACCAAATACTTCTCTGGACACAGTGATGTCATGGGCGGCTTGGTGCTGGTCAACAATGAAACGATTTACAACCGTCTCCTTGAGGGTCGCTTTTATTCAGGCACGATACTCACCCCCAATAGCGCCTGGTTGCTGCGCAGAAGCATGCAGACGTTCAACCTGCGCATGGAAAAACACAGCCAGACGACAGCAAGCATGCTCAACTATCTGCGCGAGTTGCCTTTTATCGAGCATGTCTATTACCCACGCATCGATGGTCGGCAATTGACCGGTTATGGCGGCATTGTGTTTGTTGATATTCGGCCCGATCTGGTGCCCTTTTACAAAACGTTCACCAGCGCGCTCAAATGGTTTGGCACCGGCACCGGAATGGCTTGCGTGACCTCGATGGTCGCCCAGCCCTTCAGCGGCAGCCACGCCTCAATGACGGATCAGGAAAAAGCGGACATGGGCATCGAGAAAGGCCTGGTTCGATTGTGCTTTGGCCTGGAGGATCTTGAAGACCTCAAGGAGGACCTGCTCCAGGCATTCGAAACCATGGAAAGCAAGGTCGATCAGAAAAGCTCACTCGATCCTGCCTAGCGTGGCATCACAAGCAACGAGCCTTCAGTGGCTCGTTGCTTTTTTATGGAGAAGCGAAAAGTGTCCAGCGCATTCGAAAACACGATATTCGAAGACCCCCTCCTGAACGTCATCCACCTTCTAAACTCCATCGCCCAGGAAAATCCGGAGGCCATTTCACTGGCCTCCGGTCGACCCGATGACCAGCAGTGCGACCCGTCGCTCATCGACAGAGGCCTGGCCCAATACAAACTTCACGTTGCCGGCACTGGGCAGTCACTGGCGACGCTGCTTTGCCAATATGGAAAAACCTCGGGAATCATCAATGAAACAATCGCCACCTATTTGCAGGCGGATGAAGGGATAACAGTCTCCAACCCTGAAAGCATCGTGGTGTGCCTGGGGTTTCAGGAAGCTTGTACCTTGACGCTCCTGTCCATTTTTGAAGGCGGTGGGATTTTATTAGTGCCTGACCCGGTGTTTTCCGGGATCACGGGCATCGCAAAACTGCTGGGCATAAAAATAGTCCCCGTCCCCATGGCGGCTTTTCTCGACCCAATCGCCCTGCGCGGAATCATTGAAGCACTTGAATCCAAAGGGGAAAAAATCAAAGCACTGTATGCCGTTCCGGACTTTAGCAATCCGACCGCCGACAGCCTCTCCTATCACGCCAGGACAGCCATGCTTTCCTTGGCCAATGAAAAGAATTTTTTCGTCCTTGAAGACACGGCCTACCGTTACTTCAGATACGAAGGCGATGCCATTACGTCCATGAAGTCCATCGACAGCAGTCGAGTATTCTTGCTCGGCTCCTTTGCCAAATCGATTTTTCCGGGCTTGCGCATGGGTTATGTGGTCGCGCCGGAAGGCGCCGGTGTCATGTCATTCAGTGCCCGATTATGCAAGGCCAAAAGCCTGATCACCGTCAACACCCCTGCCCTGTGCCAAGCGGTCGTCGCCGGCTTGCTGATCGAGAACAACTACTCGCTGAAAGGGCTGAACCAACCCAGGGTGTTGTCCTATACGCAGAAAAGAGACCACATGCTTGAATGCCTCGAACGTGAATTCCCACTCAAGGTCGGCGCCCAAAGAACGGTCAGCTGGAATCATCCGACAGGCGGCTTCTTCATCAATCTGCGGCTGCCTTTCGCCTTTGGGTATTGTGAAATGCGCGAATGCGCCCAGCAGTTCAAGGTGATCGTATTCCCCACCACCTTATTTTCGCTGACGAATGAGGCGGCTAATCAGGTCAGGCTTTCATTCAGCAATGCCACCGCCCCAGACGTCACCCAAGCCATAGGCCGCTTCAGGGCGTATGTCGAGTCCAGACTGCAGTAAGACCTCTTTTATCAGGTTGCCGTAGCCAGCATGACGCCAGTGGCGACCTGGTAGGCCCCCAGAACGGTGATGGTCGCCCCCGAAAAGTAGTTGATCAGCCTTAGCTTCGACTCGGCAATCCGCGCCTTGAAAATGGAGGAGAACCCGCTCAAGCCCAGCCACCAGGCAGCCGAGCCCAGGAATATACCGGTCACCATCGGCAGCAAGGCGTGCTGGCCGCCTTGGTCGCTGGCCATGCCATCGCTCAACGCGGCAAAAATCGCGATAAACGACAAGATGGTCATGGGGTTCGACAGGGTCAGGAACAGCGTGGTCGAGTAGGCTTTGAACATGTTGGCACGCTCACCTGCCATGGCGGTCGCGCCACCCTTCGATCGTATTGTCTGATAGCCAATGTAGGCGAGGAATAGTCCACCAAAAATACACAACCAAGGTTTGAAGCTGATCAGCGTCGCAATGATGGCCGTGACCCCGAGGGCCCCGATGAATCCGTAGATCGAATCGGCAGTGGCGGCCCCCAATCCCGTTGCGAAACCGGCTCTCCAGCCCAGCATGAGGCTTCGCTGTATGCACAACAGCCCAATAGGCCCCACAGGGGCTGCGATGCACAGCCCAATGACCATCGATTTAACAAAAATCAGCATAAGTGCACCTCCAGAATGGGTACTGGAAGGTTAGGAGAAGTGCTTTTTTTTAGGAATGAACTATTAATCTTCCTGAGCGTTTTACCTTAAGTTTTGCATGAAGTAATTTCGCTTCACCTTCATTATTAAGGTAAAGCGCAGCAAGCCCCCCAAGACAACGAAAATCGTCCGTTAAAGATCTATACGCGCTGAATGACCTTTTCACGCGCATAAAAAAACGCCGCTCGTATGAGCGGCGTTTTTTTGAATTTGGAGCGGGAAACGAGACTCGAACTCGCGACCCCGACCTTGGCAAGGTCGTGCTCTACCAACTGAGCTATTCCCGCAAATGGCGTCCCCTAGGGGACTCGAACCCCTGTTACCGCCGTGAAAGGGCGGTGTCCTAGGCCACTAGACGAAGGGGACACGCTAACTGAAACACATGGTGTGTATTTCAGTGCCCAAATCCGCATCCGAAGATGTCGGCTCTGGCTTCACTCAGCACTGCCCGAAAGCAACACTGTTTAAAATTGGAGCGGGAAACGAGACTCGAACTCGCGACCCCGACCTTGGCAAGGTCGTGCTCTACCAACTGAGCTATTCCCGCATTGGCGTCCCCTAGGGGACTCGAACCCCTGTTACCGCCGTGAAAGGGCGGTGTCCTAGGCCACTAGACGAAGGGGACACACGTACAACATTCACTACTTAGAGCGTTTGGCTGAGTGCTTTACGCTGTAAGTGGCGCGCATTCTATGGATGGATTGAAGGGTCGTCAACCCCCAGATATAAATTTATTTAAATCAATGACTTCGCCCGGTTTGGGGGGCGATCCGCACATTTTGCTCGTCCGGTCTCTGACGCCTATATTCTGTCGCCCGCCGAGACGCTATAGTCGCGCCCAGCAAATGATGGCAATGTGCTCCTACCCGATCATGCGTCCTATAAACAGCACGACGCCCGTCTAATCACGTCGCTCGGGCCTATGCGCTTAAAAGCCAAGCCACTACACTCATGACATGCGTACCCTAATAAAGAGGTCTTACCGGTGACACCACTCATGATCACCCTGCTCGTCGTAGCCGGGATCGCCCTGTTGATCGCCATTGGCTACATGAACCACGTGGTGGAAAACAACAAGCTGGAAAAGGCCCGCACCAAGGTAGAACTCAACGACCGCATGCGTCGCTGTGGCGAGCTCACCGAAACCTTTCCCGGGCAGTTGATGACCCCTGCCCTGAAGTTGTTGATAACGCGCCTCGAGATGAATGTCTGCCAGCGCCTGCTGAACCTGGATAAAACCAATTCCGCGGTCAAGGCACGCCTGGATGAACTGAGCGCACTGGTTGCCCAGGGTGAATCGATCCCGGTGAGCAATCCACCGGCACCGATCCAGACCGAAGCCAAGGCCAAGGACGTTCGCTTTCTGCTCGAGGCCTTGCATGGCCAGATCACCCGCGCCGCCCAGGACGGTTTCCTGCCGCCCAACGAAGCCAAGCGCTGGATCCGTGAAGTGCGGCACATCCTGGTGCTGCTGCACATCGAGTTCTTCAACAACCTCGGCCAGCAGGCTTTGCAGCAAGAACAACCCGGGCAGGCTCGCCTGGCCTTCGAGCGCGGCGTGCAGTACCTGCGCAAGCAACAGGAACCACAGGTCTACGCCGAACAACTGGCCTACCTGGAGAAACTCCTGGCCCGCGCCAATGCCCAGGTCCTGGCCAGCACCCAGCCGGTCGAGGGCGAGGTCAACCAGTTGACCGAAGGCTTGAAGGACGACGAAATAAACGACGAGTGGAAGAAGAAGAAGGTCTACGACTGATAAGGCTCCACCCTGTGCGGGTGGAGTTTCTGTGGCGAGGGAACTTGCTCCCGCTGGAGTGCACAGCGCTCCCGCGAATCCTGGGTCTGCTTCGCAGCCCAGCGGGAGCAAGCTCCCTCGCCACGGGGCTGTAAGCTATGCCCGTACACCGCCAGGCAGGCAAAACTGTTGGCATGTTGGATCCGCTATCGCGGACTCACAACTTGAAATGCCCCACCATCCCTTTCAACTCAACCCCCAACTGCGCCAGCTCGATGCTGGAAGCGGCATTGCCGCGCATCGCCAGGGACGATTGATCAGCGCTGGCGCGAATGCTGGTGACACTGCGGTTGATCTCTTCGGCCACCGAGCTCTGCTGCTCGGCTGCCGCGGCGATCTGTTGGTTCATCTGCTGGATCAACGATACCGCCGCCGCAATACTGCCCAACGCGCTCTCGGTCTGCAGTGCGTCGCTGACCGCCATCTTCACCAACTCGCCACTGCTCTGGATCTGCTGCACGGAAGCCTGGGCCGCTGAACGCAAGGCGCTCACCAGTCGCTCGATTTCCTCGGTGGACTGTTGCGTGCGCCTGGCCAGGGCCCGCACCTCATCGGCCACGACCGCAAAGCCCCTGCCCTGCTCCCCGGCACGGGCCGCCTCGATAGCGGCATTGAGGGCCAACAGGTTGGTTTGCTCGGCCACGCTCTTGATCACACTCAGCACCGTGCCGATGTTCTGGATCTCGGCGCTGAGACTTTCGATGCTGGAACTGGCCGACGTGGCCGAATCGGCCAGTTGTTCGATGCGCACCATGCTCTGGCGCACCACCTGCTGACCGCTTTCGACCTTGTCGTCGGCAGTCTGGGCCGCTTGTGCCGCTTCTTCGGCATTGCGCGCCACATCGTGCACGGTGGCCGTCATCTGGTTCATGGCCGTGGCGACCTGCTCGGTTTCCTCTTTCTGACTACTGACTTCCAGGTTGGTCTGCTCGGTCACAGCCGACAGCGACTGCGCCGAATTGGCCAACTGCTCGATCCCGGCCTGCAAGCCGCTGACGATACTGCTCAGCCCTGCGCCCATCTGTTGCATCGCCTGCATCAACTGGCCAATCTCGTCCCGACGCGTCACTTCCACCGTGGCGCTCAAGTCACCCGCCGCGATCCGCTGGGCAACGCGAATGACACTGCGCAGCGGCGTCACGATCAGCCGGGTGATGACCCACGCCGCGATCAACCCCACCAGCAACGCCAAGGCCGACGAACCAATGATCAGCAGCGAATTCTTCTTCAGTTCGGTCTGCATGGCCTGGTCTTCGGCACTGAAGGCCTGGTCGACCCGCGCCACCACTTGATCGGCACGCTCGTGCAGTTGCTGGTAGACGACTTTTTCCTTCGCCAACAGGCCGGTGTACTCGGCCAATTGCTCGTTGAACCCGACGATGTGCCCGGCCACTTCATTAAGCACGGTCTGGTACCCCGGGTCCTTGACCGTGGTCTTGAGCGCTTCGGCCTGTTTCATGGCCTGCTCGGCCTGTTCGATGCTGCCTTCTCCGGCGCCCTCGACGTTGCCTTTGCGGCTCTGGTCCAAACGGACCCGCGCTTCGTTCATGGCCTGCAACATCAACCGCGACACTTCGCTGATCTGGTTGGCCTGCTCGATGAATTCGGCCCCTTCCTTGCCTTCGGAGTCTTTCAACGTATAGGTACCGTCATCCGCCAGCCCGGCCTGCAACACATCGAGGTTGTTGGCCACGCTGGACACCGACCAACTGGCCATTTCCAGCGCCAGGTCCTTGCTCTGGCTCAGCCCGACGAACTCGTCGAATGCCTTGCGATAGGCCCCCAGCGCCTGCTCGACGTCGTTCATCACCGGCACGTTGGCAGGCGACTGCGCCTTGAGCTCGTTCGCCAGGGCCAGCAGCCCGTCGACACCCTGGCGCAGGGCATCGGCCGTCTTGGGGTCGGAACGCGAGGCGTATTCCTGTTCCAGCAGCCGGACCTTGAGCAACCCGCTGTTGAGGGACGACATCTGCTTCAGGCCATCGAAGCGATAGCTGATGGTCTGCAGGGACCAGACGCCGATGGCCGCGACCACAGCGGTCAACAGCAGCACCAGGACAAATCCGATACCCAGTTTTTTTGCCATACCCAGGTTGGCAAAACGTCCTTGCACGGCCGAAATCATTGCGCTCAGTCCTCTGCCAGTGTGTGTTGATTGCAGATTCGCAACGAGACGCCCTGCAACACAAGATGCTGGCGTCGGAATAATGGCAAAAAGCTACAGCCGCGTCGTTTTCAGGACACTTGAGGTCGATCCAGAGCCGCGGCCCGAAAAAACCCCAGCGCCCGGGGATCACGGGCATAGGCCACGTTGATCCGTAGCCAGTCGCTGTCGGTGCCCGAAGGGCTGAAGGCCGTGGGTGAGGACAACAACACGCCGAACCGCTTGGCCAGACGCTGTAATCCAGCGTAGTCACTGATGGGCGGTCTTGCCCAAATGAAAAGCCCGCCGGCCGGTTTGCCAAAGACCTCCCAGTCGGCATCCTCCAATACCTGCAGCAGCGCCGCCGTATCGACGCCCAAACGCTGGCGCTGGCGCTGGACCAGTTTGCGATAGGCCCCATTGGCCAGGAGGTTGGCAAGCACCGACTCACAGAACCGCGACCCACCCATGCTGGTGATGCCCTTGACCTCGCTCAGCCGCGCGATAATGGACGGCCCGGCCACCACGAAACCAACGCGCAACGAACTGCTCAGGGTCTTCGAGAAACTGCCCACGTAGACCACGTCGGCATCCAGCGCTGCCAACCGGGTTCGCGCCGAGTTCTGGAAGTCGCCATAAGCATCGTCTTCGATCACCAGCACGGCGTGTTGCTTCGTCAGTTGCAACAACCGTTGGGCCACGGCCGGTGCCAGGTTGCTGCCGGTCGGGTTGTGACAGGCACTGTTGACGAACAGCGCACTGGGCCGGTGTGTCGCCAACAAGTCTTGCAACACGTCGACGTCCGGGCCGCGTGGGGTCCTGGGCAGTTCGATCATGTCGATCTTGTGCAACCTGAGCAGGTCGAACAGGCTTGAATAGCCGGGGCTCTCCACCACCACGCAAGCGCCTGGCTGCAACAGGGTCCGCACGATCAGGTCCAGCCCATGGGTCGCCCCGGTGGTGGTCAGGATCAGGTCTTTATCGGCCTCGATATTGAATTGCTTCAGGCGCCTGGACAACTGCTCACGCAGGGCGGGCAACCCCAGCGACGTGCTGTAGTTGAACAACCCCGCCATGTCGGTGCGGGTGACCTCCCGGATCGCATAACCCAGGTCATCGCTTTCACGCCAGCTCTCGGGTAACCCGCCACACCCCAGCTTCAACGCCCAGGGCGGCGAATCAACGCCCTCGGCGGGCATATCCTGCCGCCGCTCCGGGTCGATGCCCGCCTGCCCGGATGTGGGGGCTGGCGCGACAAAAAAGCTGGAGCCATGCCGGGACGCCAGCAGGCCTTGGGCAACCAGGCGTTCACATGCTTCATTGACGCTGGATTGGCTGAGCAGGTTCTGCCGCGCCAGTTGGCGCACGGACGGCAGGCGCGTCCCCGGTTGAACCGCATCCTGTCGGATCCAGCCGGTCAGCGCGTCGACGATTTGCTGCACGACAGGCACCAAGGCCTGCCGGTCGATTCTCAACTCCATGAGTAACCAAGCTCCTAAGCGTTTGTTTTATTTCCGGAAACAGTTAAGCACAGGGCACTCCCGAACGATGTACGACAACGTCGCCAAAACCGCCGATTCTCACCCTTTGAAACACATTGATAGGCCGCTCCGAGGATTTTTCGCCGCCCAAAGAAAAAGCCCGCAACCAGTGCGGGCTTTGTCCTACAAGCTCAGGGAAACGTCCTCAGAACGCCGTGACGCCGCCGTCCACCGCCAGGGAATGGCCGGTGGTGAACGCCGCGCCATCGCTGCACAAATAGAGCACGGCGCTAGCGATTTCCTCGACCTTGCCGATACGCCCCACCGGGTGCATGGCATTGGCGAACTCGCCTTTTTTCGGGTCCGCCTCATAGGCACGACGGAACATGTCGGTGTCGATCACCGCCGGACAGACCGCATTCACGCGGATCTTCTTCTTGGCGTATTCGATGGCGGCCGATTTGGTCAGGCCGATCACGGCGTGCTTGGAAGCGGCATAGATGCTCATCTTCGGCGCAGCGCCCAGGCCGGCCACCGAGGCCGTGTTGACGATGGCACCGCCGCCCTGGGCCAGCAGCAAGGGCAGCTGGTACTTCATGCACAACCAGACGCCCTTCACATTGACCCCCATGATCGCGTCGAACTCGTCGAGGGTACCGTCGGCCAACTTGCCCTTCTCGATCTCGATCCCGGCGTTGTTGAAGGCGTAGTCAAGGCGCCCATAGGCCTTGATCACCTCGTCCATCAGGTGCTGCACATCGCTTTCCAGCGTCACGTTGCAGCGCACGAACAGCGCTTCGCCGCCCGCATCGCGAATCGACTGCACCGTACGCTCGCCGCCCGCCACGTCCAGGTCGGCCACGACCACTTTCAGGCCCTCTGCCGCGAACGCCTGGGCCGTGGCACGGCCAATGCCTGCGGCGCCGCCGGTTACCACGGCGACCAGTCCGGAAAACGTCATGCTCATTGTCTGTTCCTCGAAGAATGCGGGGTCGCCCCAGTGTAGCCACAGCCTGGCGTGGCACGGCAGCACTATCCAGATGCCGGTTGGACGTTCATGGGCGCCAGTGATAACGGCGCTGGAGGCACTATCACTGGGTTGGATCGAAGTGCATTCGCTGAGGCGGCGAACCTTGCGGCAACCGCCTCGAAGGTCTATCAACAAGTCTTCATTCATCTTGAGTGCCAACCATGACTGCCCAGACCAATCGCCAGTTCCTGCTCGCCAAACGCCCGGTAGGCGCCGCGACCCGCGAAACGTTCACCTATCAGCAAGTACCGGTGGGCGAGCCGGCAGATGGCCAGATCCTGGTGAAGAACGAATACCTGTCCCTGGACCCGGCCATGCGCGGCTGGATGAACGAGGGCAAGTCCTACATCCCACCGGTGGGCATCGGTGAAGTGATGCGGGCGCTGGGTGTCGGCCAAGTGATTGCCTCGAACAACCCGGGGTTCGCGGTCGGGGACTACGTCAACGGTGCCCTGGGTGTGCAGGATTATTTCCTCGGCGAGCCAAGGGGTTTCTACAAAGTCGATCCGAAACTGGCACCGCTGCCACGTTACTTGTCCGCCCTGGGCATGACCGGCATGACCGCTTATTTCGCCCTGTTGGACGTCGGCGCACCCAAGGCCGGCGAGACCGTGGTGCTGTCGGGCGCCGCCGGTGCGGTGGGGAGCATCGCCGGGCAGATTGCCAAGATCAAAGGCTGTCGTGTGGTGGGCATCGCTGGCGGTGCCGACAAATGCAAATTCCTGGTCGATGAATTGGGCTTCGACGGCGCCATCGACTACAAGAACGAAGACGTCCACGCCGGCCTCAAGCGCGAATGCCCCAAAGGCGTGGATGTGTATTTCGACAACGTCGGGGGCGACATCCTGGATGCCGTGCTCAGCCGCCTGAACCTCAAGGCCCGCGTGGTGATTTGCGGTGCCATTAGCCAGTACAACAACAAGGAAGCGGTGAAGGGCCCCGCCAACTACCTGTCACTGCTGGTCAACCGGGCCCGCATGGAGGGTTTCGTGGTGATGGACTATGCCGCGCAGTTCGCTGCCGCCGGGCAGGAAATGGCCGGCTGGATGGCCAAGGGGCAGCTCAAGAGCAAGGAAGACATTGTGGAAGGGCTGGAGACCTTCCCCGAGACGCTGACCAAATTGTTCAGCGGGGAGAACTTCGGGAAACTCGTACTCAAGGTCTGACACAAAACAACTGTGGGAGCGGGCTTGCTCGCGATGAGGCCCTGTCAGTCAACATTGCTATTGACTGACATACCGCTATCGCGAGCAAGCTCGCTCCCACAAGGGCCCTTCAGGGTTGGATCAGGCCAGTTCGGCCACGACCGCCGCCAGTGCCTGGGCCGGATCGGCGGCCTGGCTGATCGGGCGACCGATCACCAGGTAGTCGGAACCGGCGTCCAGCGCCTGACGCGGGGTCAGGATGCGACGCTGGTCGTCCTGGGCGCTGCCCGCCGGACGAATCCCCGGGGTCACCAGTTGCAACGACGGGTGGGCCGCTTTCAGGGCGCCAGCTTCCAGGGCCGAACAGACCAGACCGTCCAGGCCGGCCTTCTGCGCCAGCGCCGCCAACCGCAGCACCTGCTCCTGAGGCTCGATGTCCAGGCCGATCCCGGCCAGGTCCTCGCGCTCCATGCTGGTCAGCACGGTCACGCCGATCAGCAACGGTTTCGGGCCGCTGCGCTGATCCAGCACTTCACGGCAGGCCGCCATCATGCGCAGGCCACCGGAGCAATGCACGTTGACCATCCATACGCCCATCTCCGCAGCCGCCTTGACCGCCATGGCGGTGGTGTTGGGAATGTCGTGGAACTTCAGGTCCAGGAACACTTCGAAACCCTTGTCACGCAGGGTCCCGACAATTTCCGAAGCGCAACTGGTGAACAGTTCCTTGCCGACTTTGACCCGGCAAAGCGTGGGGTCCAACTGGTCGGCCAGCTTCAGGGCGGCGTCACGGGTGGGGAAATCCAGGGCGACGATAATGGGCGTCTGGCAGGCGGACATGAGCGGGCTCTCAGGCAAGTCGAAATCGGCGCGCATTGTAGCGGAACGAGCGCCCGTGCGGGACCCGATGATCGGTAAATCTCATCGCCCCCCCCAGCAGCATGGACAATAGCGGCCTTTGTGTCGAAGCCGATACACTCATGACATGCGTACAACACGTCGACACGCTACCGTCCGCCGCCGCAACCCGCTCTTTCAGCGCTTCACGCCTTGCGGCACGACGCCTATGCTGAAGCCTCTACCTCGCCGCCTTCTTTTGCGGTTGGCAGCCTACCTGGCAGATGATGCATCCATGCAGAACACCCCTGTTGCAAATTCTGACGATCCAAAAGTGTGCGACGACAAGCGCTGGAGTACCCGCGCGCTGATCGTCGACGACGACGTGCCGATCCGCGAGCTGCTGATCGATTACCTGGCCCGTTTCAGCATACGGGCCAGCGGCGTCACCGATGGCGCGGCCATGCGCCAGGCGATGCAGGCCGAGCACTTCGACGTGGTCGTGCTCGACCTGATGCTGCCGGGTGAAGACGGTTTGCAGTTGTGTCGCTGGTTGCGCGCCGAATCGGACATTCCGATCCTGATGCTCACCGCCCGCTGCGAGCCCACCGACCGCATCATCGGCCTGGAACTGGGCGCCGATGACTACATGGCCAAGCCGTTCGAACCCAGGGAACTGGTGGCGCGTATCCAGACAATCCTGCGCCGGGTACGTGACGACCGTACCGAGCAGCGGGCCAATATCCGTTTTGACAACTGGCGGCTCAACAGCGTGCTGCGCCAACTGATCTCGGTCGACGGGCTGGTGGTGCCACTGTCCAATGCCGAGTTTCGCCTGTTGTGGGTCTTCATCGAACGACCGCGCCGGGTGCTCAGCCGCGAACAACTGCTGGACGCGGCTCGCGGCCGCTCCATCGAAGCGTTCGACCGCAGCATCGACTTGCTGGTATCGCGCCTGCGCCAGAAGCTGGGCGACGATCCCAAGGCCCCCCAACTGATCAAGACCGTACGCGGTGAGGGCTACTTGTTCGACGCCCGGGACATCGGTTGATGCGACTGCGCCTGGACTCTCTGTTTGGCCGCCTGTTTGGCGTGCTGCTACTGGCGATTGTCCTGGCGCATCTCTTGGCCTTTGCCTGGTTTTTCCATTACGACCAGCCGCCCCCCGGGCCACCGCCAGGAATGAGCCAACAAGGCGAAGGGCCCCAGCGCTTCGGCCCGCCCCCCAACCGCCGTCCGCGTCCCTGGTTCGGCGGCCCGGTGGTGCCACTGACCTTTCAATTCGTGTTCCTGATCATCGCGGCCTGGTACGGCGCCAAGCTCCTGACCCGACCGATCCAACGCCTGAGCGATGCCGCCGAGCGCCTGAGCGAAAACCTCGACAGCCCGCCGCTGGATGAAAACGGCCCCCGTGAGGCACGGCAGGCAGCCCATACGTTCAACCTGATGCAGCAACGGATCCGCGAGCAGGTGCAGCAGCGTTCGCGCATGCTCGGCGCGGTGTCCCATGATCTGCGCACGCCGCTCTCGCGGCTCAAGCTGCGCCTGGAACAGATCGATGACATCAAGCTGCAAGGCCAGATGCGCCAGGACCTGGACGACATGATCGACATGCTCGATGCCACCCTGACGTACTTGCACGAACAACGCACCAGCGAAGCGCTGCAATGGATGGACGTGCAGGCCCTGGTGGAATCATTGAGCGAAAACGCCCAGGACCAGGGCGCCGATGTGCAGGTCAGCGGCGCCTGCGCCCCACTGCAGGTGCAACCCATGGCACTGCGCTCGAGCCTCAACAACCTCATCGACAACGCCCTGCGCTACGCCGGCCACGCCTTGATTGCCCTGCAAGACCAGCAACACCAGGTATTGATCCGGGTCATCGACCACGGCCCGGGGATTGCGGCGGACAAACGCGAAGCGGTGTTCGAGCCCTTTTTCCGCCTGGAAGGCTCGCGCAATCGCAACTCTGGCGGTGTCGGCCTGGGCATGACCATCGCCCGGGAAGCCACCGAACGCCTGGGCGGGCAGTTGAGCCTGGAAGAAACGCCGGGGGGTGGGTTGACGGCGGTGATCAGCCTGCCTCGCACCTGAATCCCACCGATGTCCCCCTGTGGGAGCGGGCTTGCTCGCGAATGCGGTGGTTCAGTCGATACAAGCTTGGATGACATACCGCATTCGCGAGCAAGCCCGCTCCCACACTCGACACTGCGCCGGGACTGAGTTTGTACACCCGTCGGTACAAACTCCACACACCCACGACAACTGCCCCGCCGAGGCTGCATAAGCCGGTGCACCCACCGGCTATTCCAGCCCAAGGAGAGCGCCCATGATCGGTAGCGTCAGCAGTTACTCGACCTATACCAGCACCAGCAGTACCGCAACCAGCAGTGCCCGCAGCCAGCAGTTTCAAAAGGAACTGCTCAGCAAGCTCGACAGTGACGGCGACGGCTCGGTCAATCAGGAAGAGTTGAGCAGCGCCCTGTCGCAAAAAAGCGACGACGGCATCCTGGTCAGCCTGAGCGACAATTTTGGCGACCTGGACAGTGATGGCAGCGGTGACCTGAGCAGCGAGGAAATGGCCGCGATGGCGCCGCCACCTCCACCGCCACGGGACCAGGCGCCGAATACCGAACTGGCCGACGCGCTGCTCAGCGCCCTGGACGCCGACGGTGATGGCGTGGTCAGCAGCGACGAGTTGAGCAGCGGCCTGGCCAGCGCCGGCAGCAGTGCCGACAGCCAGCAAGTGTTCTCGGCCCTGGACAAGAACGAGGACGGCACCGTCAGCCTTGATGAACTGGCCGCCAGCCTCGCGCCACCGCCTCCCCCACCGCAACAGGCGTCCAGTGACGAACTGTTCAGCCAGCTCGACACCGATGGTGACGCCACTGTCACCGCCAGCGAACTGAGCAGCGCCTTGCAGGCCAGCAACGGTACGTCCACGAGCACCGACACCAGCGCGATGCTGATGGAAGCCCTCGACAGCGACAGCAGCGGCGGGGTCGACAGCGACGAGTTCAACGACGCCTTGCAGGCCGGCCGCCGTAGCGACAGCACCAGCGGGCAGGCCAATGGCAGCGAAGCGTTGAACAGAATGATCGCCAACCTCAGCCGGCAATACTCGCTGGATAACGTCGCGACGGTGGGGAAACACCTGAACGTGGCGACCTGATTCACCGGTAAGCCTGGATTGAAACTCACTCGTGGCGAGGGGATTTATCCCCTCGCCACGGCAATCCCCCCCCGCCACAGGTGCTTGGTATTCAAGCTATCGCGCCTGGCTCTTGCTCCAGTCCGTCAACAGGCTGTACGCCACCGCCAACAGGGTCGGGCCGATGAACAGGCCGATGAAACCGAAGGCGATCAACCCACCAAACACCCCCAGCAACACGATGACCAGGGGCAGGTTTCCGCCACGGCTGATCAGGTAGGGTTTGAGCACGTTGTCCACGCCACTGATGATGAATGTGCCCCAGATGCCGAGGAACACCGCCATCCCGTATTCACCCTTCCACACCAGCCATGCCGTGGCCGGGATCCAGACCAGAGGCGGTCCCATGGGAATCAGGCTCAGCAGGAACGTGACGATCCCCAGTACCAGCGCCCCCGGCACCCCGGCGATCAGGAAGCCGATCAGCGCCAGCACGGCCTGGGCCGCCGCGGTGCCGATCACGCCGTTGACCACCCGCTGCACTGTACCGGCCACCAGTTCGATGTAGTAACCGGCACGGTCGCCGATCAGACGTTCCAGCAAGCCATGGACGAACGCCGCCAGGCGCGGGCCGTCGCGATAGAAAAAGAACACGAACACAATACTCAGGGTCAGTTCGAGTATGCCGCCGCCAATCTGCGCACTGCGCGCCAACAGCCAGTTGCCGACCTGCCCCAGGTACGGCTTGATGGACACCATCATGGCCGCACCCTGCTGATCGATGCTGTTCCAGATGCCCACCAGCCGACCGCCCACCAAGGGGATAGCGGCAAGCCATTCTGGGGCTTCGGGCAAGCCATCGACTTGGACGTCCCTGATGAACGCGGTGGCATCGCGCACATGGTCGGCCAGGTTGAAACCCAACCACACCAGTGGCACCGCCACCAACAGCATCCAGCCCACCGTCAGTAATGCCGCCGCCAGGGATTCGCGACCATTGACCCAGCGGGTCAGCAGGCGCATCAACGGCCAGCTGGCGAACGCCAGCACCGCGCCCCAGAACAGCGCCGACCAGAACGGCGCCATGACCCAGAGGCTTGCGCCGAACAACACCAGGAGCAGGATCTGCACCAACAGCCGATCGTTATTGAGCATGTAGGGTCTCGAAAAAATGAACAGGACCGGGGCACGGGTGCGAAACCACTGCCCCGAGACAGCTTAGCGCAGCAACTCCAGGTGCAATCCCGCTGCTTCGCCGCTGGCGGCCTCCATGCGCGCCGCCCGGACGCCCTGGCCCGCCAGCGCCTCAAGCCAGTCCTCGGCCCGGGGCCCGGCGATACTGACCCGCAGGCCGGTGTCCAGGTTCAGCGCCCGGGACAACAGCCGCAACCAGGTGTCGTCCGGCTCACCGGCAAGCCGCGGCAAGTCCAGGACCCCGGTGTCCTTGAGCTGGCGCAACAGGGTGGCCGATGTCGGCAGCAAGTCCCCCAACACAGCACTCGCCTCGAACTGCTCGACATGCAGGTAGGCCTTGCGATTGCCGCGGGTGATGGCATACAGCGCAATCAGCGTGTTGTCCGCGGGCGGCGCCAGGCGCAGCAACAGGAAGGCCTGGCCGTTGTCGGCGCCATAGAGCTTGGCGTTGCCGAAGACGTCGTTGGCCCACAGGCTGCTTTCGCCGCAATCGCGGGCCTGGCACCAGAACAACAGCTCGGCGCCCTGTTTCTGCAACGCTTCGCGCGCCGCGGTAAAGGCCTGGGTCGCGGAATGTTCCGGCGGCAGCTCATAGGTGACCGACGTGACATTCCCACGGGCATCGACTTGGCCGTCAAAGCGCAACTGGCCGCTGATCTTGCGGATCGAGCCCATGGGGTAGACACGTTCCAGGTCGCTGGTTTGCCGATAATCGACGATCTGTGCATCGGGCATGCGTGGCACGCGATCCAGGTCGCGACTGCCCGGCACATCGACGGCGAACGACGCTGGGCTGAAGCAGGCCAGCACCAGCAGGACGAGTAAGTGAACGGATAATTTCATCGGATCGGCTTGGCCTGGGACGCTTGGACGCGACGGGCGTCGCCGATGCACCGCGAGGCTGGCAAACAGAGGTCTGTCATGGTTGTCTCCCTTTCAACCCGCTCAGCCTCGACAGTTGCCCGGCGCAAGTCAAGGAACAGTGAAGAACCGATTGAAACAGTCTGCTACAAGCCCGGCACCGACCTCATCGTTAAGGTGCAGATGATGGCCGCCAGGCAACTGCTCATGACTGAAGGGTAGACGCTCCAGCAGCTCCGGGTGCTGGGCCAGCATGCCATCGGCCGCCACCACCAGATGCGCCGGACAAGCGACCCGCGCAACGAACGCCATGGCCTGCTCCTCGGTCAGGCGCAGGGGCGATGGCAGGGTCAGGCGGTTGTCGGTGCGCCAGGTGTAGCCCCCGGGCACCGGCATCAGGCCGCGCTGGGCCAACAACTCGGCGGCCTCGCGGCTGACCGCTACCAGCCCCTTCATACGCGCTTCGATGGCCCGGTCGAGGGTTTTGTAGACCGGCTTGCGTTTTTGCTGCAAATCCAACTGGGCTTGCAGGGCCATGCCCATGCGTTCGGCCGCGTTATCGCCTTTGGCTGTAGGAGGAATCACCCCGTCGATCAACCCCAGGTGCGTCACCCGTTCCGGCAGGGAACCGGCCAGCACCAGCGAGACAATGGCGCCCATGGAATGCCCCAGCAGGGCGAAGCGCTTCAAGCCCAGTTGTTCGGCCACTTGCAACACATCATGGACGTAGTCCCACAAGGCATAGCTGGCGCCCGGCGGTCGATGCCCGGAATGACCGTGACCGGCCATGTCCAGGGCGATCACCCGCAGCCCCGCGAGCCTGGGCGCCAGGCGGGCGAAGCTGTTGGCGTTGTCCAGCCAACCGTGCAGGGCAATCACCGGCACCCCGTCTTCCGGGCCGAACAAGTGAGCCGCCAGCTCGATGTGAGGCAGGCTCAGGCGGACCTCCTCGACCACGCTCATGCGCTGCGCCCTTCCCACCGCTGGAACAGGTTCTTGAGCAGGTTGGCCGTGTCTTGTGGGCGTTCGAGGGGAAACATATGGCCGCCGGGCATGCTCAGGGATTCGCCATGGAGCATACGCCCCACCGAACGGGTGTGATGCCGCATCACCACGCGACTCTGCCGGCCGCGCACCACCGCCAGCGGCACCTTGAGCTTACGGGGCCGTCCTGGGCTGGTGTGCGGCACGCCGCGGTAGATACTGATCTCCGTGGCCGGGTCGAAGCGCAGGCGCAACCGGTCGCCGACTTGTTGCAGGCCGTGTTGCAGGTAGGCGTCGAAGCAATCCGGGTCAAAGCCGCGGAACAGTGTCTTGCCGGCAAAATACTGCCGGGCGGATTCCAGGTCAGCGAACTCCTCACGCCGCCCCAGCGTCCGGCCCGCCGGGGTCAGGCGATCGATGAACCCCAGGCGCTTGGCGGCCAGGATCACCCACTGGTCGGTACGGGTCAGCACCGGCGAATCGAGCATGACCACGCCGCGATACAACTGCGGGCAGCGCAACGCCGCGTGCAGGTGCAGCACGCCACCCAGGGAGTGGCCAACGCCCCACACCGGCGCCGGTTGCTGCTCCAGGTGATGGATCAATTCGTCCACCAGGTTGTGCCAGTTATCGTCCACCGGAAAACGCGGGTCATGGCCGTGCAGTTCCAGATGCGCGACCTGGTACTGCGGCGCCAATGCGGCGAACAGCTTGCCGTAAGTGGCCGAGGGAAAACCATTGGCGTGGGCGAAAAAAATCTGTTGCGACATGACAGCCGATCCATTGGGGGAACTGCGGCAGATTGTCCGCAGAACCCGACGGCGCGGCAATGACCGTAACTGACAGGAATGATGACAGTCGGGCTTGGGCTATGGGGGTTATGGAACTGTAAATACTGCCCGATGTGGCGAGGGAGTTATGTGGGAGCAAGGCTTGCCCGCGACGCAGGCGACTCGTTTTTTGAAAGACCGCATCGCCGCCATCGCGGGCAAGCCTTGCTCCCACAGAGGATCCCCTAACCACAGGATTGCATCCAGCTAGAGCGTCAACGCGCCGGCGGCTGCTCACCCAACGGCACCACCGCCATGGTCAGGCGCGACACGCAGTTGACCTTGCCCTCGTCATTGACCAGGCGGATGTCCCAGACCTGGGTCGTGCGCCCCAGGTGGACCACCCGGGCCGTGGCCGTCACCCGCCCACTGCGCACGCCGCGCAGGTGGTTGGCGTTGATCTCCAGGCCCACGCAATAGAATTTGCTGGCGTCCACACAGAGATAGGCGGCCATGGAGCCGACCGTTTCGGCCAGCACCACCGAAGCACCGCCATGCAGCAGGCCGAACGGCTGATGGGTGCGCTGATCGACCACCATGCTGGCAGTCAGGGATTCGTCGTCGAAGGACTCGAACCGAATGTCCAGCACTTCGCTGATGGTGTTTTTACCGGCGGCGTTCAGTTTCTCGATGTCGGGGGTGGTGCGCCACAGACTCATCGTTGCCCTTCCTGTGTGATTGTTGTCTTGCCCAGTCCTGCAACCGCTCTATTCAGGGGTGCCTGATGCCCTTGAGCACCATCGCCCCGGCCAGCGGCAGATCGCCTTCCAGCTCGGCCAGGCCAGCGGTTTGCACTTGCTCGGGTTGTTGCAGATGGCCGTTCTGCAGTAAGCCCAGCAGGCTGCCCACCAATGGGTTATGGCTGACCAGCAGCACATCGTCCTGGTCCTCCAGATGCCTTAGCACCTCCGTCGGGCGGGTCTCCGGCGTGAGCCAATCGACGGTGATCAGTTCGGGGGCGAACCCCAGTGCTTCGCGCACCAGTTGCGCGGTCTGTTGGGCACGCACATAAGGGCTGGCGTAGATGGCCCGCAACGGCTCGCCCATCAACCGGCCGGCGCTGAGCAACACCTCCTCGCGGCCGTGCACCGTCAAGACCCGTTCCGGATCGGGACGGACACCATGGGGCTCTGCCTCACCGTGACGCAATACCCACAGTTTCATAGCTTCGGCTCCTCGTCCCGGACGGGATGCGGTGCCGGTGCCACGGCGTGTGGCGCTTCGCCTTCCGGCGTACGGGGCGCTGGCCAGTCGGCGAACGGCCAAGGCTTCTGATCGCTGTGGAAGGTGCCGAAGCGGCCGATCTGCGCCAGGAACTGGCTCAGGCTGTCGCCGAAATTCATCAGGCTGGCGCTGGGCGCGCCGTAGATCAGCCGGTAAATCAATTGCACCAACACCACGGCGCCGAGGATGAATTGCGCCACCTGCCAGACCAGCAGATAGACCACCATCCACAGCACACGCAGCAGGATGGATTCGTATTGGGGTTGCCCTTGCGGATCGTTCATGGCTCGCTCCTGCTTGCGGTCAATAGCGGTTCAGTTGAAACCGCTGGTGGAAATGAAATCGACGTCGGTCTTCGGTTCGCCACGCATCAACAACTCGATCACCTGCTCAAGCGTGCGCCCTTCAAACAGAATCGCGTGCAGCCCGGCGACCAGCGGCATGTACACCCCTGCCTCCTGGGACTTGGCCTTGAGCACCTTGAGGGTATTGACCCCTTCGGCCACCTCACCCAGGCGCGACACGGCCTCGTCAAGGCTCAAGCCTTGGCCGAGGGCAAAACCGACCTGGTAGTTGCGGCTCTTGGGCGAGGAACAGGTAACGATCAGGTCCCCCACCCCGGCCAATCCCAGGAAGGTCATCGGATTGGCACCTTGGCTGACGGCGAAGCGGGTCATTTCCGCCAGCGCGCGAGTGATCAGCATGCTCTTGGTGTTCTCCCCCATGCCCAGCGCCACCGCCATGCCGGCGATGATGGCATAGACGTTCTTCAGCGCCCCGCCCAGCTCCACCCCGAAACGGTCGGCGCTGGCGTAGACCCGAAAGGTACGGCCATGGAGTGCGGCCTGGACCCGTTGGCACAGCGCTTCGTCCTCGCTGGCGACCACTGTGGCGGTCAAGGCGTGCTCGGCGATTTCCCGCGCCAGGTTCGGCCCGGAAATCACACCGATCCGCGCCTTGGGGGCGATTTCTTCGAGAATCTCGCTCATCAGCTTGAAGGTCTGGGCTTCGATGCCCTTGGTCAGGCTCACCAACAACTTGCCGCTCAAGCGCTCGGCATGGGGCGCCAGCACCGAGCGCAAGGCACTGGACGGCAAGGCGACGAAGAACAGGTCGCTGCCCTCCAGGGTGGCCTGCAAGTCAGTCACCGGTACCACTTCCGGGCGGATCTTGATGCCCTTGAGGTAACGCGGGTTCTCGCGGTTGACCCGGATGGCCTCGGCCTGTTCCGGGTCACGCATCCACTGGCGCACCGGGTGACCATTCTCGGCCAGCAGGTTAGCCACGGCGGTACCGAAACTCCCGCCCCCCAGGACCGCAATCGGGCGCTGTTCAGTCATATGCAATCCGTTCATCCATACCAAGTGGCAATGCGGGGCATTATACGGAGCGGCCGGATGGCGACCAGCCCCGGCAACAATTACCGCCAGCTGTAGGAAGCTGACCATTAATTCCTAGGAAAATGCTGTCAACGTGAATGGAAAAGTCGTTCAGCTCAGTTAACATGCCCGTCACCCACCCATTCCCATAGGCTGTGCCGTGTCCGTTGGTCCTTCCCGCTCAGGTTCGTCCCTGCTATTGGCACTGATCATCAGCCCGCCAGTGCTGGCCGACGACTTGTTCGTGGACAGCCAGCCCCTGCCCCAGGTACTGACGGCCACGCGTCTGAAGCAATCGCCAGCGGCGGTGCCGGGCAGCATGACCGTGCTCGACAGCGAGTTGATCAAGGCCAGCGGCGCCCGGGACATCAGCGAACTGCTGCGCCTGGTACCGGGCATGATGGTCGGCAACATCACAGGCAACCAAGCGGCCGTGAACTACCATGGCACCAACGCCAGCGAAGCCCGCCGCATGCAAGTGCTGATCGACGGCCGCTCGGTGTACCGCGCCGGCCTGGCCACGGTGGACTGGAGCGATATTCCGGTGGCCATGGAAGACATCGAGCGGATCGAAGTCTTCCGCGGCCCCAACACCGTCAGTTATGGCGCCAACGCGCTGATGGCGGTGGTCAACATCATCACCCGCGCCCCAGCCGACAGCCACGGCACCCGGCTGAAAATCACCCGGGGCCAGCGTGGCATCAGTGACTGGTACGCCAGCCAGGGCAGCGGCTGGGACGGCGGCGACCTGCGGCTGTCGCTGTCCGGCCAGGAAGACGATGGCTTTGACAGCGACCGCAACGGTGCCGACTACCGCGACAGCCGCCGCCTGAACCGCTTCAACCTGTCCGTCAGCCAGACCCTGGACGAACGGCAGAGCATCGACTGGCAATTGAACGCCAAGGATGGGACCAACCAGCGGCCTTATACCTACCATCCCGTGTTTGCCGGGATTACCGCCGCTGGGGATAACTCCGACGTCATCGCCAAGGACTACGCCGGCTCCCTGCGCTGGAACCTGGATCTGGACCCCGATCACAGCCTTTATGTACAGGGCTCGATCCAGCACTGGGATCGCCAGCAGACCTGGCGCGCCTGTGACGCCGAGGTGTCCTTCAGCCCGCAACTGACCGACCTGTGGCAGCTCAACCCCAACTATGCCGAGAAGCTGGCGCGCAATATCCCCAGCTACACCAGCACCGGCGCGCCACCCGGCACGCCACAGGAACAGGCGCTGGCCAATCAGGTGCTCGACCAGTGGCGCAACGGCGCCTCGCAAACCCTGTGCGGCGATATCGACCAGAGCGCCCGGGAATCGCGCTACGACCTGGAGATCCAGGACACCCTGAGCCTGTCCGACAGCCTGCGACTGGTCACCGGGGCCAACTATCGCTACGACCGGGCCGACTCGGAGACGTACTTCAACGGCACCCTGGACGACACCACCTGGCGCCTGTTCGGCCAGCTCGAATGGCGGGCCACCGAGCATTGGCTGTTGCAGGGCGGCGCGATGTTCGAAGACACCCGCCTGACCGGCAGCTCGCTGACTCCGCGGATCGCCGTCAATTACCTGATCACTCCACGCCACGGCCTGCGGGCGGTGTACTCCGAAGCCGTGCGCTCGCCGGACATGTTCGAGAACAACGTCAACTGGAGCTATCAGGTCACCAACCTGCAACCCGCCGCCTTCGGCCAGAACAGTGCCCGTTACTTCGTCCAGACCCGCGGCCCGGGCAACCTGGAACAGGAACACATGCGCTCCCGGGAACTGGGCTACAACGGTTACTTCGTGGACCTGGGCCTGGCGGTCGATGTGAAACTGTTCCATGACGAAATCACCGGCATGATCAGCGAGCCGCTGCGCAACAATCAGTACATTGCCAGCAACTCCAACGAATCACAGTTCTCCGGGGTCGAGACCCAGTTCGACTGGCGCATGACCAGCGCCGACCGCCTGCGCCTGACCTATGCCTATGTCGACGCCCAGGCCAGCAACCCCCTCGACGAACAACTGACCGCCCGCAACAGCGGCTCGGCCGGCTGGCTAAGGGACTGGGGCCAAGGCTGGAACAGCGCGCTGTTCTATTACGCCGCCGACGATCTCAATGGCTATCGCTTCGAACGGGTGGACACCCGCATCGCCCGGCGCATTCCCCTGGGCAAGGCCAGCCTGGAACTGGCGGGCGTCCTGCAACAGCGCCTGGACAACCAGCCCATGACCTTCGTCGACAACCGCTACGACGCTCGCCATGTCGTGTACTTCAGTGCGGAGTTGTCGTTCTAGATGTCCGGGAACGCCCCCCGCAAGATGCCATTTCATGGCCGCCTGACGCTGGCCCTGTGCCTGGTGTTTGCCGGGTGGCTGACAACCCTCCAGGCCCGGGCCGCCGAAATCCTGTTGACCGGCGCCGAGGACAGCCCTGGCGTGCAGTCTTTCACCCAGGCCCTGAAGGCCCTGCGCCCCGAAGACAGCGTGCGGTTCACACCACTGGCCAACCTGCCGGCGCCGGACAAGCTGCCGGATAATGTCCGCCTGGTTCTGCTTGACCTGCCCAGCCTGGAGTGGCGCCTGCAAGACGCCCGGGGCCCGGCCACCCTGGTCCTGCGCATCAGCCGCCAGCAAGCCCGCGAGCGCCTGGGCGAGGCCACGCCCGCGCATCTGAGCCTGTTGTGGAGCGATCCACCGATGGCCCGGCAATTGCGGCTGATCCGTACCATCCTGCCGCAAGTGCGCCAGGTCGGCGTGCTGTACGACGCCCACAGTGAATTCCTGCTCAAGGACATCCGCCAGGCCGCGGCACCGCTGGGCCTGGTGATCGTCAGCGAACGCTGGGACGACACCAGCGACAGCCGTCCCCTGCAAAACCTGCTGGGCCAGAGCGACGTGCTGCTGGGCCTCGATGACCCCGACTTGTACAACCCCAAGACCGTGAAGAACCTGTTGCTCAGCAGCTATGCCCGGCAACGTGCGCTGATCGGGCCCAGCGCGGCATTCGTCAAGGCCGGCAGCCTGGCCAGCACCTACAGCGACCAGCAAGACTGGCTGGCGATTCTCGACGACCTGCTCGACCGCCCCGCCACGACCTGGCCGCGCACGCTGTATCCGGACCGCTTCAAAGTCCTGGGCAACCGGCAGGTCTCCCGCTCGCTGGGGATCGAACCGATTGACGCCGAATCCGTCGCGGCAACGTTGGCCGAAGGAGAACACCGCCCATGACCTTGCGTCGTCGTTGGGACATCAATACCCGCACCCAGCTCATCGCCCTCGGCCCAGCGTTGCTACTGACCGTGCTGCTGATCAGCTTCTTTACCTTCGTGCGGATCCAGGACTTGCGCCAGGAGCTCAATCACACCGGGCAACTGATCGCCAACCAACTGGCCCCCGCCACGGAGTACGGGGTGATTTCCGGCAACAACGAAGTGCTGGAAAGCCTGCTCACCGCGACCCTGGCGACCCCTCACGTACGCTTCCTGGAGGTCCAGGACAGCACCGACAAGGTCCTGGTGTACGTCGAACAACCCGAGCAAGTCCACAGCCGCGCCCAACAGATCGAAGTCTTCCAGGCCCCGGTGCGCCTGCAGCGCATTGCCCTGAACAATGATTTCCTGCAAGGCAACAGCACCGCCGTCGAGGCGCCCGGCGAAGATTACCTGGGCCGCGTGATCGTCGGCATGTCCAGTGACGCCTTCAGCCAGCGGCAGCAGGAGATCCTGTTCAAGGCGGCGATCCTGGCGCTGTTCGCCCTGCTGTTCACCTTCCTGGTGGCGCGCCGGCTGGCGACCAACCTGTCCCGGCCGATCCGCGACATCGGCAACGCGGTCAAGGCCATCCAGCAAGGCGACTACAGCACCCCGCTTCCCGTCGTCGATGATGCCGAATTGGGGGCCTTGTCGCGGCACATCAACAACCTGGCCGACGGCCTGGAACAAGCCAGCCGCGAACAGCACCAGGCCATGGCACAGTTGATCAAGACCCGCGAGGAGGCGGAAAAAGCCAACAGCGCCAAGTCCGAGTTCCTGGCGATGATGAGCCATGAACTGCGCACGCCCATGAACGGCGTACTGGGCATGCTGCAGTTGCTGGAAACCACTCGCATGACCGACGAACAGCACGAGTACACAGCGCTGGCGTCGGAATCCACCGAGCACCTGCTGAAGGTGATCAACGACATCCTCGACTTCTCGCGCATCGAACGCTCGGCCTTGGAACTGGAGCACATCCCGTTCAACCTGGCCGAACTGGTGGGCAGTTGCGCGCAGTCGTTCCAGCACAGCGCCGCGCAGCGCAAGCTGGGCCTGGACCTGCTGGTCCCGGACGACATGCAGGCCTTGCAGGTGCAGGGCGATCCGACGCGGATACGGCAGATCCTGGTGAACCTGATCGGCAACGCGCTGAAATTCACCGAGCAAGGCCGTGTCACCGTGCAATGCCAGTGGCAGGCCCTGGACCACGAACTGCTGTGGTTCACCTGCACGGTGCGCGACAGTGGCATTGGTATCCCCGCCGAAAGCCTGGAACGCATGTTCGACGCCTTCCAGCAGGCCGACAGTTCGATTTCCCGGCGCTACGGCGGCACTGGCCTGGGCCTGCCGATCGCCCGCACCCTGGCCGAACGCATGGGCGGGACGCTGCGGGCCCAGAGCGAAGAAGGCCAGGGCTCGGTGTTCACCCTCGAGATCCCGCTGGCCCTGTCGCGCCAGGCGCCACCGACCCTGGCACCGCGCCTGCCCACCGGTAGCGGCGATGGCGAAGGCCGCAACGTGTTGCTGGTGGAAGATAACCCGGTCAACCAGACGGTGATCGAAGCCATGCTGCGCAGCCTGGGTTTCACCGTCAGCGTCGCCACCGATGGCGCCCAGGCCGTACGCAGCGCCGAAAGCCTGATCTTCGAAGCGATCCTCATGGATTGCCGCTTGCCCATCATCGATGGCTACGAAGCTACCCGGCAGATCCGTCAGTTGCCGGGCTGCGACGAGGTGCCGATTATCGCCCTGACGGCCAACGCCTTGCAGGGCGATCGCGAAGCCTGCCTCGCGGCGGGCATGAACGATTACCTGGCCAAGCCGTTCAAAAGGAACGACCTGCAGCAGATTCTGCAGCGCTGGGTGAACTAGAACCGCTCACCGGACCATCTGTGACTGGCGTGAAAGGCGAAAGTGCGGCAGTCTTAGGCACCCGAACAAGCCTCGATTGGGGCTTGAATAAAAATTTCAGTGCACAGGTGTACATTCATTTCCCGTGTGCTGTGACTTTCACTACAACGCAATAGTCTATGAGTAGGCTGTCGATTCGAGGCATGAACGCTTCGATCGGCCGGGAAGATTTGCCCCACCCTGCCGCATGGGACTATTGAGGAGCTCGCATGACCAAACAAAACGCCTTTACCCGGGAAGACCTGCTGCGCTGCAGTCGCGGTGAGCTGTTCGGCCCAGGTAACGCGCAACTGCCCGCCCCGAACATGCTGATGGTGGATCGCATCACCCATATCAGCGAAGAGGGTGGCAAGTACGGCAAAGGTGAATTGGTCGCCGAGCTGGATATCACTCCGGACCTGTGGTTCTTCGCCTGCCACTTCGAAGGTGATCCGGTAATGCCGGGCTGCCTGGGCCTGGACGCCATGTGGCAACTGGTCGGTTTTTTCCTCGGCTGGCAAGGCCTGCCCGGTCGCGGTCGCGCCCTGGGTTCGGGCGAAGTGAAGTTCTTTGGTCAGGTCCTGCCGACCGCCAAGAAAATCACCTATAACATTCATATCAAACGCGTCCTCAAGGGCAAGCTGAACATGGCCATTGCCGATGGTTCGGTTGCCGTGGACGGTCGCGAGATCTACACCGCCGAAGGCCTCCGGGTCGGCGTTTTCACCTCCACTGACAACTTCTAAGGGTTATCCGCATGCGCCGCGTCGTTATCACTGGTCTGGGCATCGTTTCGTGCCTGGGCAATGACAAAGAGACCGTCTCCGCTAACCTGCGTGCAAGTCGCCCTGGCATCCGGTTCAACCCGGAATATGCTGAAATGGGTCTGCGTAGCCAGGTTTCCGGCTCCATTGACCTCAATCTCGAAGAACTGATCGATCGCAAGATCTACCGTTTCGTCGGCCATGCGGCGGCCTACGCCTACCTGGCCATGAAGGACGCCGTCGCTGACTCCGGCCTGACCGAAGAGCAGGTTTCCAACCCGCGCACCGGCCTGATTGCCGGCTCCGGCGGCGCCTCCACCTTGAACCAGATGGAAGCGCTGGACATCCTGCGCGAAAAAGGCGTCAAGCGCGTTGGCCCCTACCGCGTCACGCGGACCATGAGCAGCACCGTTTCCGCCTGCCTGGCCACGCCGTTCAAGATCAAGGGCCTGAACTACTCCATCGCTTCTGCCTGCGCCACCAGTGCCCATTGCATCGGTACCGCCATGGAACAGATCCAGATGGGCAAGCAGGACATCGTGTTCGCCGGTGGCGGTGAAGAAGAACATTGGAGCCAGTCGTTCCTGTTCGACGCCATGGGCGCCCTGTCCAGCAAGCGCAACGACACGCCGGAAAAAGCTTCCCGTGCCTACGACGCCGACCGTGACGGCTTCGTCATCGCTGGCGGTGGCGGCATGGTCGTGGTCGAGGAGCTGGAACACGCCTTGGCCCGTGGCGCGAAGATCTACGCGGAAATCGTCGGCTACGGCGCGACTTCCGACGGCTACGACATGGTCGCGCCAAGCGGTGAAGGTGCCGTGCGTTGCATGCAGATGGCCATGTCCACCGTTGATGCACCTATCGACTACCTGAACACCCACGGCACCTCGACCCCAGTGGGCGACGTGATGGAAATGAAAGGCGTACGTGAAGTGTTCGGCGACAAGGCTCCGGCCATCAGCTCCACCAAGAGCCTGTCGGGTCACTCCCTGGGCGCCGCCGGCGTTCACGAAGCGATCTACTGCATGCTGATGATGGAAGGCAACTTCATGGCCGGTTCCGCCAACATCGACGAACTGGACCCGGAAGTGGCCGACCTGCCCATCCTGACCAAGACTCGCGAAAACGCCACCATCAATACCGTGATGAGCAACAGCTTCGGCTTCGGTGGCACCAACGCCACCCTGGTGATGAAGCGCTGGCAGGGCAAGTAAGCCCCGCCGCTACGCCACACACAAAAACGCCCCGACTGGTTCGGGGCGTTTTTTTTGCGCCTATTCCCCTGTGGGAGCGAGCTTGCTCGCGATTGCAGTGTGTCATGCACCAGATAAGTTGACTGGCCTACCGCAATCGCGAGCAAGCTCGCTCCCACATCAGGTCTGTGGTGGCTAGAACTCAGCGCACCACAAACCGCTGCTGCGTCAGCAACCGATCGCCCTGGAACACCATGAACCGCCACTCCCCCGGCACCACTTCGTGGCTTTCGGTGAATTCGTAGGCCATGACATCCTGAGGCGCGCCGGGCACCAGTTTCTGGATGACTTCGAATTTATCGTGACGCACGCCGTCAGGGGTACGGATGCCAGGTGTGAAGTACAACAGGGTCAACGGCTGGTCGTCTGCGACCTTGCCCGCCAATTGATAACGCATGCCGAACTTGGTGCCCAGCTTCGCCGGGACGCTCTCGGTCTGGCGGATCTGCTCGTTGCTGCGCCGCAGGACCCGCTCCCCCGATTGCAGCTCGGCTTGCGGCCCTTCGAAGACGCCGTATTCCACCGGTCCTTCGACACGGACTTCGGCCTGTGCCAGGCCGCAGGTCAACAACAGCGCGACCAGTGCGCTTGAACGGGTGAGGTGCATAGTGCGCTCCTTGATTGAGATGAGCGCGAGGGTATGACGTGGGAGTGACAGGCTGATGACATAGCGATGTTGGTCTGTGGGAGCAGAGCTTGCTCGCGATGCAGGCACCTCGTTTCCCCGGAAACCGGCGTCGTCTTCATCGCGGGCAAGCCTTGCTCCCACACAACACCGCCAGGAAATTATCCCGCGCGACCTTCCTGGCCACCTCTTCCGGCAAGGCATCGAGGAACGGATCGAAGCCGTGCAACGCCTTGCCTAACTTGTTGAAGCGCCCGACCACATCCGATCCCACCATGAAGCGCTCAGGAAAGCGCTCCACCAGCTTTACCCACTCGTCCCGGGGCTTGCCCGCCTCGTCCAGCAAGTACGGCGTGAGCAGGCTCCAGGACAAGTCGATGTACAGATTGGGATAGGCCTCAAGCATGCGGGTCAGGGTCGGCAACAGAAAATCCAGTTGGGTCTGGTGGCGATGGATTTCCATGCTGGTGCCGGCATGGGCCCAGATGAAACGCGTATGCGGGTGGTTGCGCAACGGCTCCTCGATCTCCGCCAGGTACAGGGGATTTCTTTCACGCTTGGACGTGATGTTGGAATGCAGCATCACCGGCAGGTCATTCTCGGCCGCCAGATGATAGATCCGGGTCATGGCTTCGTTGTTGGCCCGCGGGGTATCGCCCGAGGTCAGCGCCGTCAGGTCGTCATGGCGAGTGAAGACTTCGCCGATGCCTTGCCACAACCCCGGGTAGAGATCGAGCATGCGCTGGATGTGGGCGGCGGAGTTCTTGTCGTTGGGATTGAAGCCCGACAGAAAAGGATGGAAGTGCCGACGTTGCTCCTCGGTCAGCTTGCTCACTGCCGCCGCAACGATCACATCGGTGGCGCTGTACCAATAGGCGTCTGCATCGTCACCGGCGTAGTAACGCGGGCGCTTGGGCTCGTCTTCATGCCATTTCTTGGCCACCGGAACACCGGAAATCATCACATGCTCGATGCGATTGTCCGCCATCGCCTGGAGCAGCTTGGGCATGCCGGCGGTTTCCTGAAAGAAATCGACGTAATGCAGGTGCGCATCGCTGTAGGCATATTCGCGGGCCGCGGCGCCGCCACTCGAAACAACCAGTAGCCAGGCAAAGATCAAACGGGACAAAGGCACGGGCAGTCTCCAGAAGCCATGAGCAACATAGACCCTCGCCGTCCCGCTGGGGTTCAAGGCGCATCTGCCGCGTCTGCCGGCGGCAGGTTATGCTTCGCGCAACCGTTGTTCAACCTGGAAGACAACATGACCACTCCCCTGACCGTTCGCCCCCGCGCCGAAGACGTCGAAGGCCAGCCGATTCTTCGCCCGCTGCCGTCCGCCAAATGCCGCAGCGTCGGACCTTTCGTGTTTTTCGATCACATGCTGCAAACCACCTACCCGGCCGGCAAAGGCATGAACATCCGCCAGCACCCGCACATCGGCCTGTCCACCCTCACCTACCTGTTCGAAGGCAAACTCCAGCACAAGGACAGCCTGGGTTCCGACCAGGTGGTGGACGCCGGGGATGTCAGCTGGATGACCGCCGGCAGCGCCATCGCCCACGTCGAACGCACCCCCGAGTCTCTGCTGGGCAGCCCTTTCGTCATGCACGGGTTGCAAGTCTGGCTGGCCTCGCCCAAAGCCTACGAACAAGGTCCGGGGCACTACAGCCATCATCCGGCACAGAGCCTGCCGGTCAGTGAGAACCTGGGGGTCAGCATCCGCATGATCGCCGGATCAGGTTTTTGCCTGGAATCGCCGGTGCCGGTGCTCTCGCCCACGCTGTATGCCGAATTGCACCTGCAGACCGCGACGACGTTGCTGATTCCCACCGAGCATGAAGAGCGGGCCCTGTATGTGTTGAGCGGCGAGGCGTTACTGGATGGCGAGCCGGTAGAAGCCCATTCCCTGGTGATATTGCCAACAGGGGAGGAGATGACGCTGTTTGCCGACAGCGATTGCCATGCCGTGCTGTTCGGCGGCGCACCACTGGATGGACCGCGACGGATGAACTGGAATTTCGTCGCCAGCGACCCGGCCCGGATCGACGAAGCCCGCCGGCGCTGGGCAGCCGGAGACTGGCCGACCGTGCCTGGGGAAAGCGAGCGGATCGAATTGCCCTAGATTGGATGCCATTGAACCTGTGGGAGCCGAGCTTGCTCGCGATAGCGGTGTGTCAGTCGGCATTAATGCTGATTGATACACCGCTATCGCGAGCAAGCTCGGCTCCCACAGGGTTCTGCGTCAACCCGACTTCAGCCCTTGAACACTTCATCCAGCAAGTTATGCATCGACCGGAACGCGCGTCCGGCGACCTTGGCGTTGTACATCATCTTGCCCGGCATATTGGCCTGCGGGTCGGTGAAGGAGTGCACCGCACCGCCATAGCTCAGCAATTGCCAATCCACCCCAGCCGCGTTCATTTCATCTTCGAAGGCCGGTAGCTGCTCTTTCGGCACCAGCGGGTCGGAGGCGCCATGCAGCACCAACACCGCGCCCTTGATGTTCTGCGCATCGACCGGGTTCGGTGTATCCAGGGTGCCGTGGAAGGAGATCGCCGCCTTCAACGGGGCGCCACTGCGAGCCAGCTCCAGGGCGCAGCAACCCCCGAAGCAGAAGCCGAACGTGGCCAGTCTCGCCGTATCGACCTGTGCATCCCCCTGGCTCTGCAGTTGTTCGAACGCCGCCTGCATGCGCTTGCGCAACAAGGCCCGGTCGTTCTTGAGGGGCATCATCGCCGCCCCCGCTTCATCGGCATTGCTCGGGCGCACCGTCTGCCCGTACAAGTCGGCGATCAACACCACATAACCGTTGGCCGCCACCGACTTGGCGATCTCCTCGGCACCTGCCCCTACACCCATCCAGTTCGGCGCCATCAGCAAACCCGGGCGCGGGCCCTGCTGGTTGACGTCGAAGGCCAGGCGACCTTCATAACTTTGACCATCGATCTGATAGACCAGCGAACGAACCGTAACCTGACTCATGACGGACTCCTCTTCAATCGGAACACCAGAAATGAAAAAACCCGCCGAAGCGGGTTTTTCCTGCACTTGATTAAGCTGACAGTTCAACCAACAGCTTGTTCAGGCGACGCACATACGCCGCCGGATCCTTCAGGCTGTCGCCGGCCGCCAGGGCCGCCTGGTCGAACAGGATGTGCGACAGATCGCCGAAACGCTCTTCGCTCTGCTCGTTGTCGAGTTTTTCCACCAGCGGGTGGGCCGGGTTGAATTCGAAGATCGGCTTGGAGTCCGGGACTTTCTGGCCGCTGGCTTCGAGGATCTGGCGCATCTGCAGGCCCAGGTCCTGCTCACCGATGGCCAGGATCGCCGGAGAATCGGTCAGGCGGTGCGAAACACGCACTTCGCTGACAGCATCGCCCAGGGCCGTCTTGATCCGCTCGACCAGGCCTTCCTTGCTCTTGGCGACTTCTTCGGCGGCTTTCTTGTCTTCTTCCGAATCCAGGTTGCCGAGGTCCAGGTCGCCACGGGCCACGTCGACGAAGCTCTTGCCGTCGAACTCGTTGAGATAGCTCATCAGCCACTCGTCGATACGGTCGGTCAGCAGCAGCACTTCGATGCCTTTCTTGCGGAAGACTTCCAGGTGCGGGCTGTTCTTGACCTGTGCATACGTTTCACCGGTCAGGTAGTAGATCTTGTCCTGGCCTTCCTTGGCGCGGGCCAGGTAATCGGCTAGGCCAACGATCTGTTCGCCATCGTCACCCTGGGTCGACGCAAAGCGCAGCAGGCCGGCGATTTTCTCTTTGTTGGCGAAGTCCTCGGCCGGGCCTTCTTTCATGACCTGGCCGAAGTTTTTCCAGAAGCTCTTGTACTGCTCGGGCTCGTTCTTCGCCAGTTTTTCCAGCATGTCCAGCACGCGCTTGGTCAGTGCCGACTTCATGGAGTCGATGATCGGATCTTTCTGCAGGATTTCCCGCGAAACGTTCAGCGACAAATCGTTGGAATCCACCACGCCCTTGATGAAACGCAGGTACAGCGGCAGGAACGACTCGGCCTGGTCCATCACGAACACACGTTGCACGTACAGCTTCAGGCCACGTGGTGCTTCGCGCTGGTACAGGTCGAACGGCGCACGGGCCGGCACGTACAGCAGCGAGTTGTATTCCAGCTTGCCTTCGACCTTGTTATGGCTCCAGCTCAGCGGGTTCTCGTAGTCGTGGGCGATATGCTTGTAGAACTCCTGGTATTCCTCGTCTTTCACTTCGGTGCGCGGACGGGTCCACAGGGCACTGGCGCGGTTGACGGTTTCCCATTCCACTTCAGGCTTTTCTTCGCCTTCGGCAGCGGTGACTTCCTTCGGCAGCTCGATGGGCAGCGCGATATGGTCGGAGTACTTCTTGATGATGTTGCGCAGGCGCCAGCCATCGGCGAATTCGTCTTCACCGGACTTGAGGTGCAGCACGATGCGGGTGCCGCGATCAGCCTTGTCGACGGTGGCGACTTCGAATTCGCCCTCGCCCTTGGACGACCAGTGCACGCCTTCGCTCGCAGCGAGGCCGGCACGGCGGCTGAACACTTCGACCTGGTCGGCCACGATGAACGCGGAATAGAAGCCGACGCCGAACTGACCGATCAGGTGGGAATCTTTCTTCTGGTCGCCGGACAGGTTCTTCATGAAGTCGGCAGTGCCAGACTTGGCGATGGTGCCCAGGTGAGTGATCACTTCTTCGCGGCTCATGCCGATGCCGTTGTCTTCGAGGGTGACGGTTTTCGCGTCCTTGTCGAAGCTCACACGGATTTTCAGCTCGGCGCCGCCTTCCAGCAGTTCAGGCTTGGAAAGGGCTTCGAAACGTAATTTATCGACAGCGTCAGAGGCGTTCGAAATCAGCTCGCGAAGGAAAATTTCCTTATTCGAATACAGCGAGTGAATCATCAGGTGCAGCAGTTGCTTCACCTCGGTCTGGAAGCCCAGGGTTTCCTTTTGAGTTTCCACGCTCATGGTCATCAAACTCCAAGTGGATGGTGGTGTCCGCCTCGCTGAGATTGGCGGCGGGATGTCCTCAAGGTGGGGGCAACGCTGATGATTTCAAGGGCGTTCCGGTTTTGAAGGCTCCTGGATCTTGAAATGCGCCCGGGCGGTGGCGATGGGCTCGGCCTCGACATCTTGCCAGGCGGTGATCGCGACATTGGCGACCCGCCGGCCCTGGCGCCAGACCTGGCATTTGGCATAGGTGTCGCGAAACTGCCCGGTGCGCAGGTAATCCAGGGAAAAGTCGATGATCTTTGGCACCCCCGGCGTGCCGGTGGCGATCAACAGATGAACGGCGGCCACCAATTCCATGAAGCCGGCGATGACCCCGCCGTGGATGGCCGGCAGTAAAGGGTTACCAATGTTGTCCTTGTTGGCCGGCAGGCGAAACACCAAATCGTCGCCCTGGCGCGTGCATTCGACGCCGATGAGTTGGGCATAGGGAATCGAGGCGAGCAGCAGCGCGTAGTCGCCCTGCTCACAGGCCCGGCGCAGTTGTTCCTCGGTGGTATCGGTCATGGCTGGCCCACGACAGTCAACGGACTGGCCTTCCCCATGCCCCTGGCATGCTGGCCCAAGCGCATGAACGTGCCCACCACATGGGCGATGGGTTGCTCGGGGTCGTCCTGATAGGCGAAACCGCGGGTGAAGATCACGTCCGGGGTCACCCGATAGCATTGAGCGAAACCGTAGACGTCCTTGTGGGGCTCGGCGGCGTGCATGTAGTCGATGCGCAGGTCGAGGGTGGGACAGACTTCGAATTGCGGCAGCACACACAAAGTCGACATGCCGCACGCGCTGTCCATCAATGAGGTCAACGCGCCACCATGGATGATGCCCGTCAGGGGGTTGCCGACGATTTGCGGGCTGAACGGCAGGATGAGCGTCAGCCCATCACGACTGGCGCTGTGCAACTTCAAGCCCAACACCTGGCAATGCCGCAGAGCGGATAAAAAGCGGGTGGCACGCTCAAAAATGGGATCTTCAGCCATGTCCATCAATGCCCTTGTTTATTTAGAGGCCTGGCAACAGGCGAGTTCGCTAAAGTTCCGCGACCGTGCAAAGTTATATATCTGTAGCAAAAGAGGAACTTAACCCGAGGGGGGTCGCTCAAAAGGCCAGTAGTTATTTCCATAAGGAGAAACACCCCATGCGTAAGACTTTTGCTATTGCCTTGATGTTGGCCGCCTCCCTCGGTCTCGCTGCCTGCGATAAAAAATCCGAGGACAAAGCTCAAGATGCCGCACAACACGCTGAGCAAGCTCAGCAAGACATGAACAAAGCACAGGATAAAGTGAACGACGCGGCTAAAGAAAACGCCGAAGCCGCCAAAGCTCAGTCTGAATCGAACAGCGCTGCTCAGCAGGAACAAGCCCCTGCCACCGCGCCTAAAACCAACTGATACGGTTTTAGCTGTAAAAGAAAACCCGCCTGGTGCGGGTTTTCTTTTGCCTGTGATTTGGAGGCGCCTGTCAGGCCGCTTCCTTGCCAACCTCGGGCACCGGTGCTTCCGTGGGGGTATAGACCATCACGTCCAGCACATCGGAGTGAAACTCGCGCTGATACAGCACGAACACCACGCCGGCACTCATCAGCATGAATAACCAGGGGCTGACGAACCACGCCAACATGGTCATGCCGAAATAATAGGAACGCAGGCCGAAGTTGAATTGGTTGGCCGCCATGGAAATGACTCGCGCCGCCCTTAGCGCAAAGGCCTTGCGCTCCTGCTCCGACACATGCCGCTCACCGATCATCGGCGCCGAGCCAATCAGCACCGCCGCGAAGTTGTACTGGCGCATGCACCAACTGAAGGTGAAGAACGCATACACGAACACCAGTGCCAGGCACAGCAACTTGACCTCCGCCATGCCCTGGGAAGCCTGTTGCACCATGGGGATGTCCGCCAGCAACGACACCGCCCGATCCGATGCCCCGAGCACCGTCAGGATGCCAGCCAGGATGATCAGCGTACTGGAGGCGAAGAATGAGGCGTTGCGCTCCAGGTTGCCGATCACGCTGGCATCGGCGATGCGGTTCTCGCGCAGCAGCATGCGGCGCATCCAGTCTTCGCGGTACAGGTGCATGACACTGGCCAGGCAGGCCGTATCGCGGGCCTTCCAGGTCGCGTAACGGGTGTAGCCCGCCCAGCAGATGATGAACCAGGCGGCGGCAAGCAGATGGATCAAGTTGGCTTGGATGAATGACATTCGATTTCCTGTGACGAAACAAAATCTGGAGCAATAGTCGCGGTGGAACCCTGTGGGAGCGGGCTTGCTCGCGATTGCGATCCATCAGACACATCGATGCTGGCTGATCTGGCGCTATCGCGAGCAAGCTCGCTCCCACAAGGTTGTGTGCAAGCCTTTCGAGACACTGCTTCGACGTTAGCCCACGAAAAAAGACACGGCACTCAAAAAAAATGCCCCGTATCGATTGATACGGGGCATTTCGGTTGTGGCCGATGAATCTGCCTGAAGCTGTTTAAGCCAAGGCTTCGCTGCGCTTGCCCAGCAGGCGATCACACACCACCGCGACCACCAAGGTCATCACCGAAGGCACCAGCCAGGCCAGGCCTTGTTCGCTCAGCGGCAAGTGGGCCAGTTGCGTCGGCATCCAGTCCGCCAGCCCGGCGCCCTTGAGCGCATCGATCAGGCCAAACAGGAACGACACCAACATCACCGGGCCAACGATGCGCCCTTGCTCGTGCCAGAAGTCCTTGCAGAAGCTCAAGGCCACCAGGGCGATGCACGGCGGGTAGATCGCGGTGAGGACCGGAATCGAGAACGCGATCAGCTTGGTCAGGCCCAGGTTGGACACCAGCAGCGAAAAGGCCGCCAGGATCACCACCAGGGTCTTGTAGGACAGCGGCAAAACGCGGCTGAAGTACTCGGCACAGGCGCAAGTCAGGCCGACCGCGGTCACCAGGCACGCCAGGGAGATCAGCACCGCCAGGAAACCGCTGCCCAGGCTGCCGAAGGTGTGTTGCACATAGGCATGCAGCACCGCCGCGCCGTTGGTCGCACCCATGGCCACTTCATGACTGCCCGAACCGAGACGGAACAGGCTGACGTAGACCAGCGCCAGGCCCACCCCGGCAATCAGCCCGGCGATGATCGCGTAGCGGGTGATCAAGGCCGGCGACTCGACGCCTCGGGAACGGATTGCGTTGACGATGACGATCCCGAACACCAATGCGCCCAGGGTATCCATGGTCAGGTAGCCATTGATGAAGCCCTGGGAAAACGGCGCCGCCACGTATTCGGGGGTCGCCACGCCGATATCGCCGGCCGGCAAGGCAAACGCGGCGATGCCGAGCACGGCCAGGGCGATGATCTTCAGGGGAGCGAGGAAACGTCCGACGGTATCCAGCAGCCGGCCCGGGTAGAGCGAGATGAAGAACACCAGCAGGAAATACGCGGCGCTATACAGGAACAGTGCCAGCGGGCTTTCGCCCGTCAATGGCGCCAGGCCGACTTCGAACGAAACGGTAGCGGTACGCGGCGTGGCGAACAACGGGCCAACGGCCAGGTAGCACACCGCCGCCAGCAACCCGCCGGCGACCTTGCCGATGGGGCTGCTCAAGGCGTCCATCGCCCCGCCCACCTTGGCCAGTGCCACGACCGTGATGACCGGCAGCCCGACCGCCGTGATCAAAAAGCCCAGCGCCGCCATCCAGACATGAGGCCCGGACTGCAAACCGACGATAGGCGGGAAGATGATGTTGCCGGCCCCGACGAACAGGGCAAATGTCATGAAACCAAGCGCCAGGATGTCCTGGCCTTTCAACACTTTCATTAAGGAAACCACACTACTGAATCGGAATTTAGAGAGGGATTTCCCTTATGGGTGAGGGAAATGCTGCCGATCCGTATGGGACCGACCCGTTTAGCGCGGTGCTTCCTTGTGGGCAGCGGCCGCAAAAATGGCTGCTAGCCTAACGAATTTGGCGATAAAACGCACTGTAAAGGGGCAAACTATCCGATGCACGACAGCCTAGTGTCGCGTTTACGTATCTATTTTTCTGCGAGGCCCTGTGGCAAGGGGATTTATCTGTGGGAGCAAGGCTTGCCCGCGATGGCATCGACATGATCTGACCGATAGAACTGAGTCGCCTGCATCGCGGGCAAGCCTTGCTCCCACAAAGCCTTTTCCACAAAGCCTTGTTTCCACAGTGCCAGAAACGACAAAGGCCACCCGAAGGTGGCCTTTGTTGCTGGAACGAAAAGGTCAGCCGAAGCTTACTTCTTCATTTCCCAGCCAGTCAGCTCGGCCAGGGCCTTGCCGATGTCTGCCAGCGAACGCACGGTTTTCACGCCTGCGTCTTGCAGCGCAGCGAATTTCTCGTCTGCAGTGCCTTTGCCGCCAGAGATGATTGCGCCAGCATGGCCCATGCGCTTGCCCGGAGGAGCAGTCACACCCGCGATGTAGGACACAACCGGCTTGGTCACGTTGGCCTTGATGTAGGCAGCGGCTTCTTCTTCAGCCGAACCGCCGATCTCACCGATCATGACGATCGCTTCGGTCTTCGGGTCTTCCTGGAACAGCTTCAGGATGTCGATGAAGTTCGAGCCCGGGATCGGGTCACCGCCGATGCCGACGCAAGTCGACTGACCGAAACCGGCGTCAGTGGTCTGCTTCACAGCTTCGTAGGTCAGGGTGCCGGAACGGGAAACGATACCGACCTTGCCTGGCAAGTGAATGTGACCTGGCATGATGCCGATCTTGCATTCGCCTGGGGTGATCACGCCTGGGCAGTTAGGGCCGATCAGGGTGATACCCAGCTCGTCGCACTTGACCTTGGCTTCCAGCATGTCGATGGTCGGGATGCCTTCGGTGATGCAGACGATCAGCTTGATGCCGCCGAACGCTGCTTCAAGGATGGAGTCCTTGCAGAAAGGAGCCGGAACGTAGATCACGCTGGCGGTGGCGCCAGTGGCAGCTACAGCGTCTTTCACGGTGTTGAACACGGGCAGGCCCAGGTGCTCGGTGCCGCCTTTGCCTGGTGTTACGCCGCCAACCATCTTGGTGCCGTATTCCAGGGCTTGCTGGGTGTGGAAACTACCTTGCGAACCGGTAATGCCCTGGCAGATAACCTTGGTGTCTTTATTGATCAGGACGCTCATTATTTGCCCTCCGCAGCTTTAACGACTTGTTGAGCAGCGTCGGTCAGGCTGGTAGCAGCGATGATGTTCAAACCGCTTTCTGCCAGTACTTTAGCGCCCAGCTCAGCGTTGTTGCCTTCGAGGCGAACAACAACCGGGATTTTCACGCCGACTTCTTTCACAGCGCCGATGATGCCTTCGGCAATCATGTCGCAGCGAACGATGCCGCCGAAGATGTTGACCAGTACTGCGGCGACGTTGGTGTCGGACAGGATGATCTTGAACGCTTCGGTAACACGTTCCTTGGTAGCACCGCCGCCCACGTCGAGGAAGTTGGCTGGCTTGCCGCCGTGCAGGTTGACGATGTCCATGGTACCCATGGCCAGGCCGGCACCGTTGACCATGCAGCCGATGTTGCCTTCCAGGGCTACGTAGTTCAGTTCGAACTTGGCAGCGTGCGCTTCGCGCGGATCGTCTTGCGACGGATCGTGGAAAGTCTTCAGCTTAGGCTGACGGTACATGGCGTTGGCGTCGATGTTGATCTTGGCATCGAGGCAGTGCAGGTCGCCGTCGGCCTTGATCACCAGCGGGTTCACTTCCAGCAGTGCCAGGTCGTGGTCCTGGAACAGCTTGGCCAGACCTACGAAGATCTTGGCGAATTGAGTGACCTGCTTGCCTTCCAGACCCAGCTGGAATGCCAGCTCGCGACCCTGGAATGGCTGAGCGCCAACCAGTGGATCGATAGTGGCCTTGAGGATTTTCTCAGGGGTATCGTGAGCGATTTTCTCGATGTCCACGCCACCTTCGGTGGAAGCCATGAACACGATGCGGCGGCTCGAACGGTCAACGACAGCGCCCAGGTACAGCTCTTTAGCGATATCAGTGCACGATTCAACCAGGATCTTGGTGACTGGCTGACCGTTGGCGTCAGTCTGGTAAGTCACCAGACGCTTGCCCAGCCACTGCTGTGCGAAGGCTTTGGCGTCTTCTTTGCTGCGAACCAGCTTGACGCCGCCCGCTTTACCGCGACCACCGGCGTGAACCTGGGCTTTGACAACCCATTCGCTGCCGCCGATTTTGTCGCAAGCTTCTGCTGCCGCTTCCGGGGTGTCTACCGCGTAGCCGGTGGATACTGGCAGGCCGTACTCAGCGAACAGCTGCTTACCCTGATACTCGTGAAGATTCATGCTTATTACCGTCTTCGTTAGGTACTGCGCATTCGGTGCTGCACCGTTCTGGTGCCGCACCACCTGTGACTGCTGCTTGCGCAGCGTTCCGGTGAACCGGTGCCGCTACGCAAGGCTGCGTCCAGCGGATATTCCGCGGTGAGTCTTGCTCGCAAGGCTCACGACGGGCCATACCGCCGTGGTTTCTTATTGTCTATTAACGCTTCTTGCGGTTAGCCACGTGGATGGCGCCGCCATTTACGGCCAGGGCCGCTTCGTGCAAGGCTTCGGACAGGGTCGGATGGGAGAAGACCATCATGCCCAGGTCTTCAGCGCTGGTGCCGAATTCCATACCGATCGCGCCTTGCTGTACCAGCTCGGCAGCGCTTGGGCCAATCACGTGAACGCCCAATACGCGATCCGTCTTGGCATCGGCGATGACTTTCACGAAACCACCGGTATCGTTGGCTGCCATGGCACGGCCACTGGCGGCGAACGGGAAGGTGCCGACGTTAACTTCAACGCCTTCGGCTTTCAAGGCCTGCTCGGTCTTGCCAACCCATGCGATTTCCGGGTGGGTGTAGATAACCGATGGGATCAGGTCATAGTTCATCTGGGCTTTGTGGCCCTTGATGCGCTCGACGACCATGATGCCTTCCTCGGACGCCTTGTGCGCCAGCATCATGCCGCGGACCACGTCACCGATGGCGAAGACGCCCGGTACGGTGGTGGCGCAGAAATCATCAACTTTGATGAAACCGCGTTCGTCGAGGTCCACGCCGCTATCGGCAGCCAGCAGATCGGTGGTCACCGGACGACGGCCGACCGCAACGATCAGCTTGTCGAAAGTGATGGTCTGTTCGCCATTGGCGTCGGTGTAGTTGACCACGACTTCTTCGCCGTTGACCTTCGAACCGGTCACGCGAGCGCCCAGCTTGATGTCCAGGCCCTGTTTGGTCAGGGTTTTCAGCGCTTCCTTGGAAACCGCAGCGTCAGCGGCCATCAGGAAGGTGTCGAGGGCTTCGAGCACGGTCACTTGCGCGCCCAGGCGCGACCAGACCGAACCCAGCTCGAGACCGATCACGCCGGCGCCGATCACGCCCAGGCGCTTAGGCACGGACTGGAATTCCAGGGCACCGGTGGAATCGACGATCACGTTCTGGTCGACCGGAGCCGGCGGAATGTCGATCGGACGCGAGCCTGGCGCCAGGATGACGTTTTCGGCTTCGATCACTTCAACCGAGCCGTCGGGCTTGGTCACTTCGACTTTCTTGCCCAGCAGCAGCTTGCCGTGGCCCTGGATCGAGGTCACACCGTTGGCCTTGAACAGGGTGGCAACACCGCTGGTCAGGTTCTTGACGATGCCAGCCTTGCGGCCAACCATCGCGGCGACGTCCATTTTCACTTCACCGGTAGAGATACCGTGAACGTTGAAGCTTTCTTTCGCTTCCTTGTATTTCCAGGAGCTGTCCAGCAGCGCCTTGGAAGGAATGCAACCGACGTTCAGGCAAGTACCGCCGAGGGCCTGCTTGCCCTCGCCATCGGTGTATTTCTCGATGCAGGCAGTGGTAAGGCCCAGTTGCGCAGCCTTGATGGCCGCTACGTAGCCGCCAGGGCCCGCACCAATCACTACCACGTCGAATTTCTGAGTCATGAGTCATTCCTTTTCGAATCAAACCGGACGATCACTTGTGATGACCGTCGAGGGACGAAACCGGTTGTTTCAGCAAGAGGCCGGTCGACAGACCGGCCCTCGCGGCGAAAATCAGATATCCAGCAGCAGACGAGCTGGATCTTCAAGCAGGTTCTTGATGGTGACCAGGAACGTCACGGCTTCTTTGCCGTCGATCAGGCGGTGATCGTAGGACAGTGCCAGGTACATCATCGGACGAATCACGACTTGACCGTTGATCGCCATCGGACGCTGCAGGATGTTGTGCATGCCCAGGATAGCCGCCTGTGGCGGGTTGACGATCGGGGTCGACATCATCGAACCGAATGTACCACCGTTGGTGATGGTGAACGTACCGCCGGTCATCTCTTCGATGGACAGCTTGCCGTCACGGGCCTTCTTGCCGAAGGTGGCGATGCCGCCTTCGATTTCGGCCAGGCTCATCAGTTCGGCGTTGCGCAGGACCGGAACCACCAGGCCACGGTCGCTGGAAACCGCGACGCCGATGTCGGCATAACCGTGGTAGACGATGTCGGAACCGTCGATCGACGCGTTGACCGCCGGGAAGCGTTTCAGCGCTTCGGTGGCAGCCTTGACGAAGAACGACATGAAGCCCAGGCGTACGCCATTGTGGGACTTCTCGAACAGATCCTTGTACTTCGAACGCAGGGCCATGACTTCGGTCATGTCGACTTCGTTGAAGGTGGTCAGCATCGCCATGTTCGACTGTGCTTCGACCAGACGCTCGGCAACCTTGGCACGCAGGCGGGTCATCGGAACGCGTTTTTCAACGCGATCACCGGCAGCGAACACCGGAGCGGCGGCGGCAGGTGCGGCTGGCTTGGCCGGTGCGGCGGCTGGCGCGGCTTTCTTGGCGGCAACGGCTGCCACCACGTCTTCCTTGGTCACACGACCGCCCTTGCCGGTGCCGGCAACGGAAGCGATGTTGATGCCGTTCTCTTCGGCGATCTTGCGCGCGGCCGGGGCGGCGACTGGATCGTCTTCGCCATCGGCAGCAGGCGCTGCGGCCTGGGCTGCGGCAGGAGCAGCAGCGGCCGGAGCGGCGGCAGCGGCGCCGCCCTCTTCGATCGAGCCCAGTACCTGGTTGGACAGGACGGTCGCGCCCTCTTCGGCAACGATTGCGCCGAGCACGCCGTCAGCTTCGGCCAACACTTCCAGAACGACTTTGTCGGTCTCGATGTCGACGATCAGGTCGTCACGCTTGACTGCTTCGCCCGGTTTCTTGTGCCAGGTGGCAACGGTGCCATCGGCAACCGATTCCGGGAATGACGGGGCTTTGATTTCGATAGCCATTATCTGTGGGTCCTTAAAATTCGGTTTCAGTCAGCACGAAGGCTTAAACAGTGAAAGCATCTTGCAGCAGTTTTTCCTGCTGCTCGGCGTGCATCGACGCATAACCACACGCAGGTGCAGCGGAAGCATCACGGCCGGCGTATTCCAGGCCCAGGGCCTTGTTATGGTTGCCGATACTGCGACGCAGGTGATGCTGGCTGCTGTACCAGGCGCCCTGGTTCATCGGTTCTTCCTGACACCACACCACGTGGGTGAGGTTGGTGTAAGGCGCAATGGCCTCCATCAGGTCTTCTTCCGGGAACGGGTAGAGCTGCTCGATACGCACGATGGCGATGTCTTCGCGGCCTTCGGCACGACGTTTTTCCAGCAGGTCGTAGTAGACCTTGCCGCTGCACAGGACCAGGCGAGTCACCTTCGCCGCGTCCAGCGTGTCGATTTCCGAAATAACGGTCTGGAACGAGCCTTCGGCCAGGTCTTCGAGCGTGGAGATCGCCAGTTTGTGACGCAGCAGCGACTTCGGTGTCAGCACGATCAGCGGCTTGCGCAGCGGACGGATGACCTGACGACGCAGCAGGTGGTAGATCTGTGCCGGTGTCGTCGGTACGCAAACCTGGACGTTGTGCTCGGCACACAGTTGCAGGTAACGCTCCAGACGTGCCGAGGAGTGCTCCGGCCCCTGCCCTTCATAACCGTGTGGCAACAGCATGGTCAGACCGCAGAGACGGCCCCACTTGTGCTCGCCGCTGGTGATGAACTGGTCGACAACCACCTGGGCACCGTTGGCGAAGTCGCCGAACTGGGCTTCCCAGATCACCAGCGCATTGGGCTCGGTGGTGGAGTAGCCATATTCGAACGCCAGGACGGCTTCTTCGGACAGCAGCGAATCGTACAGGTCGAAACGTGGCTGGCCCTTGTACAGGTGTTGCAGCGGGATGTAGGTGCTGGCGTCTTTCTGGTTGTGCAACGCCGCGTGACGGTGCGAGAAAGTGCCGCGGCCTACGTCCTGGCCGGTGATGCGAATCGGGTGACCTTCGAACGCCAGGGTCGCGTACGCCATGGTTTCGGCGTAACCCCAGTTGATCGGCAGGCCGCCGGCTTGCATCTTCTGCCGGTCTTCGTAGATCTTCGCGACCTGGCGCTGGACCACGAAGCCTTCCGGGATTTCCAGCAGCTTGGCGGACAGTTCCTGCAGGGTCTTGAGGTCGAAACGCGTGTCGTGACGCGCGGTCCAGGCGTGGCCCAGGTATGGACGCCAGTCCACGAACAACTCTTTGTTCGGTTCCTTGACCAGGCTTTTTACCACGTGCAGGCCGTTGTCCAGGGCATTGCGATATTCATCGACTTTTTCCTGGACGCGGGCGGCATCCAGAACACCGCCCAGGGTCAGGCGCTCGGCATACAGCTCACGGGTGGTGCGCTGCTTGGCGATCTGCTGGTACATCAGGGGCTGGGTGCCGCTTGGCTCGTCGGCCTCGTTGTGGCCGCGACGACGGTAGCAGACCAGGTCGATCACCACGTCGCGCTTGTACTGCATGCGGTAGTCGATGGCCAACTGGGTCACGAACAACACGGCTTCCGGATCATCGCCATTCACATGGAGAATCGGCGCCTGGATCATTTTCGCGACGTCGGTCGCGTACTCGGTGGAACGCGAGTCTTCCGGGTTGCTGATGGTGAAGCCAACCTGGTTGTTGATCACGATGTGCACGGTGCCGCCGGTCTTGAAACCGCGGGTCTGCGACATCTGGAAGGTTTCCATGACCACGCCCTGACCGGCGAATGCCGCGTCACCGTGGATGGAAATCGGCAGCACCTTCTCGCCGGTCGGATCGTTGCGACGATCCTGGCGGGCGCGGACCGAACCCTCGACCACCGGGGAAACGATTTCCAGGTGAGACGGGTTGAACGCCATGGCCAGGTGGACTTCGCCGCCGCTGGTCATCACGTTGGACGAGAAGCCCTGGTGGTATTTCACGTCACCGGAACCCAGCTCGACCTTCTTCTTGCCTTCGAACTCGTCGAACAGCTCGCGCGGGTTCTTGCCGAAGGTGTTGACCAGTACGTTCAGGCGGCCACGGTGGGCCATGCCGATGACGACTTCCTTGGTGCCATAGGAACCGGAACGCTGGATCAGCTCGTCGAGCATCGGAATCAGGCTTTCGCCGCCTTCCAGGCCGAAACGCTTGGTACCCGGGTACTTGGTGCCCAGGTATTTCTCCAGGCCTTCACCGGCGGTGACGCGCTCGAGCAAGTGGCTCTTGATGTCGGCGGAGTACGTCGGACGGCCACGAACGCTTTCCAGACGCTGCTGGAACCACTGGCGCTGCTCGGAATCGGTGATGTGCGTAAATTCAGCGCCGATGGTGCGGCAATATGTCTGCTGCAACGCTTCGTGAATTTCGCGTAGGCTCGCTTCCTCTTTGCCGATGAACAGGTCGCCGGCACGGAAGGTCGTATCAAGGTCGGCATTGGTCAAGCCGTAGTGAGTGATCGACAGGTCTGCAGGTGCAGGACGCTGCCACAGCCCCAGCGGGTCAAGCTGGGCTGCCTGGTGGCCACGCATCCGGTAGGCCTGGATCAGTCGCAATACTTCAACTTGCTTCTTCTCGTGCTCGGAGCTCACGCTGCCGGCAGACACCGGTTGGGCGCGGCGCTGGTTCTTTGCCAGCAACACGAAATGATCGCGAATCGTCGAGTGCGAAACATCAGTGGCAGAATTACCGTCGGCCGGTAGCTTCTGAAAGTAGGTGCGCCATTCTTCTGGCACAGCGTTAGGGTCGTGCAGGTAGAGCTCGTAGAGCTCTTCCACATAGGCAGCGTTACCACCGGAGAGGTGGGCACTGTTCCACATGCGCTGCATCACGCTTTCTTGCATGCTTGGTCACCCTCGATTAGGGGAACACCACCGGCGAAAACACCGAGCAAACTTGCAGAAGTCCGAGTGCAGCGACTAAAACAAGCCACTTAGGATCACGCTGATAGTCCGGGTACCAGCCCGGATGCCCCTGCTTGTCTCATTTCTTCAAAATAAGAACCACCGCTTTGTGAGCGGCTGTTCTGGTTATAGCCAAGACGCGGGTTGAAGCCCGCGCCCTGGCCTTTACGGGTACAACGGTCCTACGGGTACAGCAGCTGAATCACACGCCGCTTTGCAGCAGCATGTTACGAATGTGACCGATGGCCTTAGTCGGGTTCAGGCCTTTCGGGCAGACGTTGACGCAGTTCATGATCCCGCGGCAGCGGAATACGCTGAACGGGTCATCCAGCGAAGCCAGACGCTCGGACGTCTTGGTGTCACGGCTGTCTGCCAGGAAGCGGTACGCTTGCAGCAGGGCGGCCGGGCCCAGGAACTTGTCCGGGTTCCACCAGAAGGATGGGCACGAGGTCGAGCAGCAAGCGCACAGGATGCACTCGTACAGACCGTCGAGCTTTTCACGCTCTTCCGGAGACTGCAGACGCTCGATGGCCGGAGCCGGCGTGTCGTTCTGCAGGAATGGCTTCACCTTCTCGTATTGCTTGTAGAAGATGCTCATATCGACGACCAGGTCACGGATAACCGGCAAACCTGGCAATGGACGAACCACCAGCTTGTTGCCCTTGACCACGGCCGACAGCGGCGTGATGCAGGCCAGGCCGTTCTTGCCATTGATGTTCATGCCGTCGGAGCCGCAAACGCCCTCGCGGCAAGAGCGACGATAGGAAAAACCCTCGTCCTGCTCTTTGATCAGGGCCAGCACGTCCAGCACCATCAGGTCTTTACCACCGGTATCGACCTGGAAGTCCTGCATGAACGGCGCAGCGTCCTGATCAGGGTTGTAGCGATAAACACTGACTTGCAACATAGCGGTCACCCTTAATAAGTCCGGACTTTTGGTTCGAAAGTCGGAACAGTCTTCGGCGAGAAGTTCACGGCACGCTTGGCGACGCGTTTTTCACCCGGGAAGTACAAGGTGTGGCACAGCCAGTTTTCGTCGTCACGGTCTTCGAAGTCTTCGCGGGCGTGGGCACCACGGGACTCTTTACGCACTTCTGCGGCGATGGCGGTGGCTTCGGCCACTTCCAGCAGGTTCTGCAATTCCAGCGCTTCGATACGGGCAGTGTTGAACGCCTGCGACTTATCGTTGATCTTCACGTTGGCGATTCGTTCACGCAATTGCGCCAGCTGGGCGATACCCTTCTGCATGTATTCGCCGGTACGGAACACACCGAAGTAGTTCTGCATGCAGTTCTGCAGCTCGCGACGCAGGGTTGCCACGTCTTCGCCTTCGGTACGCTCGTTCAGAGCGGACAGACGCGCCAGGGCAGCTTCGATGTTGGCATCGGTGGCATCGTCATATTCGATACCGTCGGTCAGCGCTTTCTCCAGGTGCAGGCCGGCAGCGCGACCGAAGACCACCAGGTCGAGCAACGAGTTGCCGCCCAGGCGGTTGGCACCGTGGACCGATACGCACGCCACTTCACCCACTGCGAACAGGCCAGGGATGATTTCGTCCACGCCTTCGCCGTTCTGGGTGATCGCCTGGCCGTGGATGTTGGTGGCAACGCCGCCCATCATATAGTGGCAGGTTGGAACCACTGGAACCGGCGCGACGACCGGGTCGACGTGGGCGAAGGTCTTGGACAGCTCGCAGATACCTGGCAGGCGGCTGTGCAGCACTTCCTCGCCCAGGTGATCGAGCTTGAGCATCACGTGGTCGCCATTCGGGCCACAGCCGTTGCCGGCGATGATCTCTTTAACCATCGAACGAGCCACAACGTCACGACCGGCAAGGTCCTTGGCGTTCGGCGCATAACGTTCCATGAAACGCTCGCCGTGCTTGTTGATCAGGTAACCACCTTCACCACGGCAACCTTCGGTCACCAGTACGCCGGCGCCGGCGATGCCGGTCGGGTGGAACTGCCACATTTCGATGTCTTGTACCGGCACGCCAGCACGCAGGGCCATGCCGACGCCGTCACCGGTGTTGATCAGGGCATTGGTGGTGGATGCGTAGATACGGCCTGCACCGCCGGTCGCCAGTACGGTGGCCTTGGCGCGGATGTAGGTGGTTTCGCCGGTTTCGATGCAGATCGCGATCACACCGACGAAGGCGCCGTCCTGGTTCTTCACCAGGTCGACGGCGTAGTACTCGTTCAGGAACGTGGTACCGGCTTTCAGGTTGCCCTGGTACAGGGTGTGCAGCAGTGCGTGACCGGTACGGTCGGACGCCGCGCAAGTACGCGCAGCCTGGCCGCCCTTGCCGTAGTCCTTGGACTGGCCACCGAACGGACGCTGGTAGATACGACCTTGCTCGGTACGCGAGAAGGGCATGCCCATGTGGTCCAGCTCGAACACCGCGGCCGGGCCTTCCTGACACATGTATTCGATAGCGTCCTGGTCACCGATGTAGTCGGAACCCTTGACGGTATCGTACATGTGCCAGCGCCAGTCATCGTTCGGGTCGGCCGAAGCGATGGCGCAGGTGATGCCACCCTGGGCGGAAACAGTGTGCGAACGCGTCGGGAAAACCTTGGTGATCACGGCAGTCTTGTGACCGCCCTGTGCCAGTTGCAGCGCTGCGCGCATGCCGGCACCGCCACCACCAATGATGATGGCGTCGAAAGAAATCGTTGGAATGTTAGCCATGGATCAGATACCCCAGAGAATCTGCACACCCCAGACGAAGTAAGCGAACATCGCAACGCCGCATACTGCCTGGAAAAGGAAACGTACGGCAGTCGCCGACTTGCCGAACGCCATGGGCGTCAGGTAGTCGGTCGCGATGGTCCACATGCCGACCCAGGCGTGAGCGCCCAGTGCGACAAGTGCCAGCAGACTGAAGATACGCATCCAGTTGTTTGCGAACAGTTCATGCCATTGGGCATAGCCCAGGCCAGGGTTTGCCACGACATATCCGATCAGGAAAATGAAGTAAGCCGCGAGAACGACCGCAGACACACGCTGGGCCATCCAGTCGTAGAGGCCCGAACGCGAAAGGTTCGTGACGTTGGTTACCATATCCAGACTCCTGCCAGAACGATCAGCACCGCAGACACGGCGATAATGATTTTCGAGCCCAGCTTGCCGCCTTCCAGCGTCTCACCGATGCCCATGTCCATGATCAAGTGGCGCACACCGGCGACCAAGTGATACAGCAAGGCGGACAGGATGCCCCAAATCACTAGCTTGGCTAGCGGACTGGTCAGACACGCTTTCACCTGACCGAAGCCTTCTTCCGAATCGAGCGACTTGTCCAATGCATAAAGCATGATGGCCAGGCTGACGAAGAGGATGACACCGGAAATACGGTGAAGAATGGACGTGTAAGCAGTGACTGGGAGTTTGATGGTCCTTAGGTCTAGGTTTACAGGTCGTTGGCTTTTCACGGCTTTTTTTTCACACTGAAGAGCCCCTAACAATCAGGGCAAAGTTGTTGGGGCGCGCACTGGTCAGGTACTCACCACCCAGGGAGTGACGACCCCCAAGAAAGCAGGCCCAAAAGCCCCTGGCGGTCGGTGGCCGAGTATAGACAGTTAGGCTACTAATGACAACGCGTTCACCTTCCCCTAATAGCGCATTGCACATATGGCGCAAAAGGCGTAAACGGCAGGCAATTTCGCGGAAAAAGTGCGGTTAAAGCCTTCTGGAGCAAGACTTTAGGCAAATTGACTTTCGGATTTATCTCACTATAGTGGTGCGGGCCCTGCGTGGGGGGTCTGTCTGATGATTTCAAGCATTAATAGGAGGCCACATGGCTGACAAAAAAGCGCAGTTGATCATCGAGGGCGCAGCCCCCGTCGAGCTGCCCATTTTAACCGGCACCGTTGGTCCCGATGTAATCGACGTACGGGGCCTGACGGCCACGGGCCGTTTCACCTTTGACCCAGGTTTCATGTCGACCGCCTCGTGCGAGTCGAAAATCACCTACATCGACGGCGACAACGGCATCCTGCTGCACCGCGGCTACCCGATCGAGCAACTGGCTGAAAAATCGGACTACCTGGAAACCTGCTACCTGCTGCTCAACGGCGAGCTGCCGACCGCAGAGCAAAAGGCCCAGTTCGTCAGCACCGTGAAGAACCACACCATGGTTCACGAGCAGTTGAAGACCTTCTTCAACGGCTTCCGTCGCGATGCCCACCCGATGGCCGTCATGTGCGGCGTTGTCGGCGCTCTCTCGGCCTTCTACCACGACTCCCTGGATATCAATAACCCCCAGCATCGCGAAATCTCCGCGATCCGCCTGGTGGCGAAGATGCCGACCCTGGCAGCCATGGTCTACAAGTACTCCATGGGCCAGCCCATGATGTACCCGCGCAACGACCTGACCTATGCAGAGAACTTCCTGCATATGATGTTCAACACCCCGTGCGAGATCAAACCGATCAGCCCGGTGCTCGCCAAGGCCATGGACCGGATCTTCATCCTCCATGCCGACCACGAGCAGAACGCCTCCACGTCCACCGTGCGCCTGGCCGGCTCCTCGGGTGCCAACCCGTTCGCCTGTATCGCCGCCGGTATCGCCGCACTCTGGGGCCCTGCCCACGGCGGTGCGAACGAAGCGGTGCTGACCATGCTCGATGAAATCGGCGATGTCTCGAACATCGACAAGTTCATCGCCAAGGCCAAGGACAAGAACGATCCGTTCAAGCTGATGGGCTTCGGTCACCGGGTCTACAAGAACCGCGACCCGCGCGCCACCGTGATGAAGCAGACCTGCGACGAAGTGCTCAAGGAACTGGGGATCAAGAACGATCCGCAACTCGAACTGGCCATGCGCCTGGAAGAGATCGCCCTGACCGACCCGTACTTCATCGAGCGCTCGCTGTACCCGAACGTCGACTTCTACTCGGGGATCATCCTCAAGGCGATCGGCATTCCAACCAGCATGTTCACCGTGATCTTCGCCCTGGCGCGGACCGTCGGCTGGATCTCCCACTGGAAGGAAATGCTCTCCAGCCCGTACAAGATCGGCCGTCCGCGCCAGCTGTACACCGGCTACGAGTCGCGTGACATCACCCAGCTGGAAGACCGCAAGTAAGACCTGCCTTGCGATAGGTCCCAAGCTGCATTGAAACAGCCCCCGCTTCTTATATAAGAGCGGGGGCTGTTTTGTTTGTGCCTCCTTTTATGCAGTGGCGGCCGGACTGGCGCCATCGCGAGCAAGCTCGCTCCCACACTGGAACCCAATCCCCTGTGGGAGCGAGCTTGCTCGCGATGACGGCAGCCCTGGCCCCCTTAAACCCGGCACAAAAAAATACCCCGGCCTCTCGACCGGGGTATCTCTTCAAGCTCTTATCACTACATCAATGGTTAACCGCCCCACTCGCCCCCAGGCCAGTCTGCGAACGCACGAACTGCGGGAAGAACAGCGCCCGTTCGTTTGCGCCTTCAGCCGACTTGTCGGTGATGGAGAAGAACCAGATGCCGACGAAGGCAATGGCCATCGAGAACAGCGCCGGGTATTCATACGGGAAGATCGCCTTCTCGTGACCCATGATCTGTACCCAGATGGTCGGACCGAGGATCATCAGGCCCACGGCACTGACCAGGCCCAGCCAGCCACCAATCATGGCGCCACGAGTGGTCAGTTTCTTCCAGTACATCGAAAGCAGCAGTACCGGGAAGTTGCAGCTCGCCGCGATGGAGAACGCCAGGCCCACCATGAACGCGATGTTCTGCTTCTCGAACAGGATACCCAGGCCGATCGCCAGCACCGCCAGGGCGATGGTGGTGATTTTCGAGACGCGAATCTCGTCCTTCTCGTTGGCCTTGCCTTTCTTGATCACGCTGGCATACAGGTCATGGGACACCGCCGAGGCACCGGCCAGGGTCAGGCCCGCCACTACCGCCAGGATGGTGGCAAAGGCTACCGCCGAGATGAAGCCCAGGAAGATGCTGCCGCCCACGGCGTTGGCCAGGTGCACCGCCGCCATGTTGTTACCGCCCAGCAAGGCACCTGCCGCGTCCTTGAAGGCCGGGTTGGTGCTGACCAACAGGATCGCGCCGAAGCCGATGATGAAGGTCAGGATGTAGAAGTAACCGATGAAGCCGGTGGCATACAGCACGCTCTTGCGCGCTTCCTTGGCGTCGCTCACGGTGAAGAAGCGCATCAGGATGTGCGGCAGGCCAGCAGTACCGAACATCAGCGCCAGGCCCAGGGAGAAGGCCGAGATCGGATCCTTCACCAAGCCACCGGGGCTCATGATCGCCTCGCCTTTAGGGTGAACCTTCACCGCCTCGGCAAACAGCATGTTGAAGTCGAAGTTGACGTGCTTCATGACCATCAACGCCATGAACGAAGCACCCGACAGCAGCAAGACCGCCTTGATGATCTGCACCCAAGTGGTGGCCAGCATGCCGCCGAACAGCACGTAGAGGCACATCAGGATACCCACCAGGATCACCGCAACGTGGTAGTCCAGGCCGAACAGCAGCTGGATCAGCTTGCCGGCACCGACCATTTGCGCGATCAGGTAGAACGCCACCACCACCAACGAACCGCTGGCAGACAAGGTACGGATCTGGGTTTGGCCCAGGCGATAGGACGCCACATCGGCAAACGTGTATTTACCCAGGTTACGCAGGCGCTCGGCGATCAGGAACAGGATGATCGGCCAGCCCACCAGGAAGCCGATGGAGTAGATCAGGCCGTCATACCCGGACGTGAACACCAGCGCGGAAATACCCAGGAAGGACGCCGCCGACATGTAGTCGCCCGCGATTGCCAGGCCGTTCTGGAAGCCGGTGATCTTGCCGCCGGCCGCATAGTAATCGGCCGCCGAGTTGTTTTTCTTGGACGCCCAGTAGGTGATATACAAAGTCGCGCCGACGAAGGCCACGAACATCAGGATAGCCGCGACGTTGAGGGGTTGTTTCTGCACGGCACCGGTCATGGCGTCAGCCGCCCAGGCGCCTGGTGCGAACGCTGCGATGCTCAATAGAGCCAGTAGACGCCGGATCATTGCTGAGCCTCCTTGAGAATCGCATTGTTCAGGTCGTCGAACTCGCCGTTGGCACGTCGCACGTAGATACCGGTCAGGACGAAGGCCGAGAGAATCAGGCCGACACCGATGGGAATACCCCAGGTGATGGTGGACTCAGGCGTGATCTTGGCCCCGAGAATGTGTGGCCCGTAGGCGATCAGAAGAATGAAGCCGGAATACAGCCCAAGCATGATCGCCGAGAGAATCCAGGCGAACTTTTCCCTTTTTCTCACCAGCTCCTTGAAGCGCGGGCTGTTTTGAATCGAGAGGTAAATGCTGTCGTTCATTGTTTTTATCCTCGCAGCACAGATTTAATTGGAACGACTCTACTCTATGCGGCTCAAGGCCAGGTTCCAGACGACCTTAGTATTAGAACGACATGACGGTTTTGCCAGTTTTCCGCACATTACTCGTAATCCCCCCTGTGGGAGCAAGGCTTGCCCGCGATGCAGGCACCTCGCTTGAACTTGAGACCTAGGCGATGCCATCGCGGGCAAGCCTTGCTCCCACAGGCCTTGCTCTCACAGGGCTCGGTGTAGAACCCAGGAATTGCAGGCACAAAAAAACCGCATGACACAACGTCATGCGGCTTCGCGAACCAGCTAAATCGGGTTGATTACTTGCCGGTCCACTCCTTCACGCGGTCCGGGTGCTTGGCGACCCAGTCCTTGGCAGCGGCGTCCGGCTTGGCGCCTTCCTGGATCGCCAGCATGACTTCGCCGATCTCGTCTTTCGACGCCCACTGGAATTTCTTCAGGAACTCGGCCACTTCCGGGGCCTTGGTGCCCAGCTCCTTGCTGCCGATGCTGTTTACAGTCTCAGCCGCGCCGTAGACGCCTTTCGGGTCTTCCAGGAAGCGCAGTTTCCACTTGGCGAACATCCAGTGCGGTACCCAACCGGTGACCGCGATGGATTCGTTTTTCTTCTCGGCACGGGTCAGCTCGGCGATCATGCCGGCGCCGGAACTGGCCTTGAGTTGATAACCGGTCAGGTCGTAATCCTTGATTGCCTGTTCGGTCTTGAGCATCACGCCTGAACCGGCGTCGATGCCGACGATGCGCTTCTTGAAGGAGTCGTCGGTCTTGAGATCCTCAAGCGACTTGGCCTTGACGTACTCCGGCACGATCAGGCCGATTTTTGCGTCCTTGAAGTTGGGGCCGTAATCGACCACTTGATCCTTGTTCTTGGTCCAGTAGTCGCCGTGGGTCACCGGCAGCCAGGCCGACAACATCGCGTCGAGTTTGCCGGTGGCCACGCCTTGCCACATGATCCCGGTCGCGACCGCTTGCAGCTTCACGTCATAACCGAGTTTTTGCTTGATCACTTCGGCGGCCACGTGGGTGGTCGCGACGCTGTCGGACCAGCCGTCAACGTAACCGATGCTCAGGGTTTTGGTTTCGGCGCTGGCCAAGGTGGAACTGATGGCCAGTACCAGTGCGGCACCTGCGCCCAAGAGTCGTCGCATCTTCATCGTTACTTCCCCGAAAGTGCTGCGCCCGACGGATGCCGGGCGGCGTCAACGTATAGTTATGATGCTCAGCGCCCCCATCACGCTCGCCCTCAAACCGGTCTGAACGCCAGTGGAGTACTGACAGGATCGATCATCAACCTGTGCCGCTCCTGAACCTGCTCTGTCTGCGACGTCGAAGCAACGAGAAACGACATCAGAACGCCAGCTACTGTTTCCGGGCAATTGGCGCTTCCTCACACGTGAGATTTGCAGGCCAAATCCGGTAAATGCCAGATAACTAGCCGCCACTGCGCATGACCGTGTATCGTCCCGCTACTATCGCGCCCCGTCCGTGCCTGTTTTGTGCCCATCATGGCACTTGGCTCCGCTTCGGTGGTCATAGGCTGCGAACTTCATTCGGCACCTTCCTCTAAGGGATCCAGTCATGCTCCGTTCCTTGCGCTTCGCTGCCCTCCTCGGCGGCCTTATCCTGAGTGCGTCCGCGCTGGCGGCAGATATTGACGCCGCCAGCTATGGCTACCCCTTGACCAACCCGTTCGAGGCGACCATCGCCACCACGCCGCCGGACCTGCGTCCGGAGCTGCCGCTGATCGAAGACATCAATCAGGCGGACCACAGCCTGACCCTGCGCCCGGAACGCGAGTTCATCCTGCCGGACAACTTCTGGCCGGTAAAAAGTCTCACCTACCGCATGGCTACCCAGGACAAGCCCGCGCCGCTGATCTTCCTGATCGCCGGCACCGGTGCGCGCTACGACAGCACCCTCAACGAATACCTCAAGCGCCTCTACTACAAGGCCGGCTACCACGTGGTGCAGCTGTCTTCGCCCACCAGTTTCGACTTCATGAGTGCTGCTTCGCGCTTTGCCACGCCGGGCATTTCCAAGGAAGACGCCGAGGACATGTACCGGGTGATGCAGGCCGTGCGCGCGCAGAACCCCAAGCTGCCGGTGACCGAGTACTACCTGACCGGCTACAGCCTCGGCGCCCTGGATGCGGCCTTTGTCGCCCACCTGGACGAAACCCGGCGCAGCTTCAATTTCAAGAAAGTGCTGCTGCTGAACCCGCCGGTGAACCTCTATACCTCGATCACCAACCTGGACAAACTGGTCCAGACCGAGGTCAAGGGCATCAACAGCACCACGACCTTCTATGAGCTGGTGCTGAACAAGCTGACCCGCTACTTCCAGCAAAAAGGCTACATCGACCTCAACGACGCCCTGCTCTACGACTTCCAACAGTCCAAGCAGCACTTGAGCAATGAACAGATGGCGATGTTGATCGGCACCTCGTTCCGTTTCTCGGCGGCCGACATCGCGTTCACCTCGGACCTGATCAATCGTCGCGGCCTGATCATCCCACCCAAGTTCCCGATCACCGAAAGCACCAGCCTGACGCCGTTCCTCAAGCGTGCGCTGCAATGCGATTTCGACTGTTACCTCACCGAGCAGGTGATCCCGATGTGGCGCGCGCGCACCGACGGCGGCAGCCTGCTGCAACTGGTCGACCAGGTCAGCCTGTACGCGCTGAAGGATTACCTGCACGACAGCCCGAAGATTGCCGTCATGCACAATGCCGACGACGTCATTCTCGGCCCGGGCGACCTGGGCTTCCTGCGCAAGACCTTTGGCGATCGCCTGACGGTTTATCCGCTGGGCGGCCACTGCGGCAACCTTAACTACCGCGTCAACAGCGACGCCATGCTGGAGTTTTTCCGTGGCTAAATATCTGCTGCTTATCGCTGCGTTAATGAGTGCGGGCATGGTCCACGCCGACAACAGCAAAGCCAACGCGCCTGTGGTGGTGGATTCGGACGGTTTCAAGGAACCGCTGACCAAACTCAAGTTCAACCCGGGGCTGGACCAGCGCGAGTTCGAGCGCTCGACCCTCAACGCGTTGAACGTCTATGACCCGCTGGAATCCTGGAACCGCCGGGTCTATCACTTCAACTACCGCTTCGACCAATGGGTCTTCCTGCCCGTCGTCGATGGCTATCGCTACATTACCCCTGGCTTCGTGCGCACCGGGGTCAGCAATTTCTTCAACAACCTGGGGGACGTGCCGAACCTGATGAACAGCCTGCTGCAGTTCAAGGGCAAGCGTTCAATGGAAACCACGGCGCGGCTGCTGCTCAACACCACTGTGGGCATCGCCGGCCTGTGGGACCCGGCCACCGCCATGGGCCTGCCACGCCAGAGCGAAGACTTCGGCCAGACCCTGGGCTTCTACGGCGTGCCAGGCGGCGCGTATTTCGTACTGCCGATCTTCGGCCCGTCGAACCTGCGCGACACCTCGGGCCTGCTGGTGGACTACACGGCCGAATCGGCGATCAACTTCCTCAACGTCGCCGAAGTCAGCTCCAACCACCCGGAGTTGCTGCTCCTGCGCGGCGTCGACAAGCGCTACCAGACCAGCTTCCGCTATGGCCAACTGAACACGCCGTTCGAGTATGAAAAGGTGCGGTACGTGTACACCGAGTCGCGCAAGTTGCAGATCGCCGAGTAACTTTCGACCACCCCAAACCCACTGTGGGAGCGAGCTTGCTCGCGATAGCGCTCTGTCAGACAACATAAATGTTGAATGTCAGGCCCTCATCGCGAGCAAGCTCGCTCCCACAGTTGTCATGGGTTGCCAGTCTTAGCCTTTCAGCGCTTTCCAAACCTTGCCAACCACCATCACCCCCGCCAACACCGCCGCCCCAGCAACGATCCCGGCCACGGCATTGAGCAACGTCGGCACGATAAACCCGGCACCACCGGCACTGGCTGCCACGCCTTCGATCCAGTGATGCACCACTGGCACACCATGGGTCAGGATGCCACCGCCCACCAGGAACATCGCCGCGGTGCCGATCACCGACAGGCTTTTCATCATGTAGGGTGCCGCCCTCAGGATCGCACCGCCGATGCTTTTGGCGGCCTGGCCTGGCTTCTGCGTCAACCAGAGTCCCAGGTCATCGAGCTTGACGATCCCGGCCACCAGACCATAGACGCCAACGGTCATGACGATGGCGATGCCCGACAGGACGATCACCTGCTGGGTCAGCGGTGCATCAGCGACGGTGCCGAGGGTGATAGCGATGATTTCGGCCGAGAGAATGAAGTCAGTGCGTACCGCGCCCTTGATCTTGTCCTTTTCAAAGGCCACCAGATCGACCGCCGGATCCGCCACCGCCTCGACCAGTTGCGCATGTTCGGCCTGGTCCTCGGCCTTGCTGTGAAGGAACTTGTGGGCGAGTTTTTCGAACCCTTCGAAACACAAATAGGCGCCGCCCACCATCAACAAGGGCGTCACCAACCAAGGAACGAAGGCGCTGATCGCCAGCGCCGACGGCACCAGGATCAATTTATTGATGAACGACCCCTTGGCCACCGCCCACACCACTGGCAGCTCCCGCTCGGCACGCACACCCGACACTTGCTGGGCGTTGAGCGCCAGGTCATCGCCGAGCACGCCGGCGGTTTTCTTGGCGGCCATCTTGGTCATCAGCGCCACATCGTCGAGCACGGTGGCGATGTCGTCGATCAGTACCAGCAAACTGCTTCCAGCCATGGAGGGGGCTCCTTGAATAATAATGCCGCGCAGCATACCGCGAGCCGCGGCGCCTTGGGGCATTCTTGAGCGCCGCGCGAAGCCGGTGCTACCATGCGCCACCGCCAGAACAGGCAAGGAACCCCTGGGTTTATGAGCACAATCCGCGAGCGCAACAAAGAATTGATCCTGCGTGCCGCCAGCGAAGAATTTGCCGACAAGGGCTTCGCCGCGACCAAGACCAGCGACATCGCGGCCAAGGCAGGCCTGCCCAAACCCAACGTCTATTACTACTTCAAATCCAAGGAAAACCTTTACCGCGAAGTGCTGGAAAGCATCATCGAGCCGATTCTCCAGGCCTCGACACCGTTCAATGCCGACGGCGTGCCCGGCGAGGTGCTGAGCCATTACATCCGCTCCAAGATCCGCATCTCCCGCGACCTGCCCTTCGCCTCGAAAGTCTTCGCCAGCGAAATCATGCACGGCGCCCCCCACCTGAGCCCCGATCTGGTGGAACAACTCAACGCCCAGGCCCGGCACAACATCGACTGCATCCAGACCTGGATCGACCGCGGCCAGATCGCCCCCATCGACCCCAACCACCTGATGTTCAGCATCTGGGCCGCCACCCAGACCTATGCCGATTTCGACTGGCAGATCAGCGCCGTGACCGGCAAGGCGAAGCTGGATGAAGCGGATTACGAAGCGGCGGCGCAGACGATCATTCGGTTGGTGTTGAAGGGGTGTGAGCCAGACTGAAGACCGAGTTGCCTTCAATCGCGAGCAAGCTCGCTCCCACACTGGGTTTGCGGTGTCTAGACATCATGTGTCCAGCATCAACCCTGTGGGAGCGAGCTTGCTCGCGATTGAAGGCACCTCGACTTCAGATTGAACCCATATTGCATCCCACAGTGGATAGTCACCCAATCGCGTCACCAGACCTGCCCGCAGCGGGTTGGCGACAACATAGCGAGCGAGCTTGACCAAGTCCTCCTCGCGCCGCAGCGCTCGGTCATGGTATCCCTGTTGCCACAGGCTACCTTGTCGTCCAGTGGACAGGTTCACCGCCCGAGCACTCAAGGACTTAGTTTTTTGCATCAACTCATTCAACGAGCCTTGCTGCAATTCGATCAACCAATGGAAGTGATCAGGCATAACCACCCAAGCCAATGACTTCGCCCATTTCTTATCCTGGGCACACCGAAATTGTTCAACGACCAATCTGCCTAAAGCGAAGTCCTGGAAAATCGGCTTTCGCTCAACCGTGTTAGTGGTCAATAAATAGATTCGACTCAACTCACCGTAACGACCAATGCGCAAGCGATGTGAAGCAGGTAGATCAGGCATTCCTTCGCCTCTCCAATAATCAGGTCATCAAAGGCTAGGCCCGTTGATTTTTGGATGCCGGGCTGACTCTTGGCTGGATGTGTCTGACAGATCGTCATCGCGAGCAAGCTCGCTCCCACCCTGGGTTTGCGGTATTTAGACACTATGTGTCCGGCATCAAACCCTGTGGGAGCGAGCTTGCTCGCGATAGCGCCAGTCCATTCACCCCAAAATCAAGCAACCACCCCCACATCCGCCCTCAACCGCAACGCCTCCACCGCCCTGACCGCCACCTGCTCATCCACATCCGAAACATCACCACTGACACCAATCGCCCCCAGCACCCTCCCGTCCTGATCCCTGATCAATACCCCACCCGGGGCCGGTACGACGTTGCCCTGCCCTAACCCATTCAAAGCGGTAAAGAACGCCGGGCGTTGTTGGGCGTCCTGGGCGAGCAGGCGCGAGCCTTTGCCCAGGGCGATAGCGCCCCAGGCCTTGCCGATGGCGATCTGCGGGCGAAGCAGGCTGGCGCCGTCTTCGCGCTGCAAGGCAATCAGGTGTCCGCCACTGTCCAGGACCGCGACGGTCAAGGGCGCAGCGCTGATTTCACGACCGGCGGCAAGGGCTTGCCCGGCCAGGTTGACGGCGATTTTCAAGGTTAGAACGCTCATGGGTGCTGTCCTTCTTTTGTTATGGAAAAGCCTTGCGGCTTCACTTTCAGAAAAACCGAACCTCACAAATAGAACACAACACCACATATTTTTGTATACAATAATTTTCACAAATCGCCTGAATTGATGAAGAACAGCAGCAAAACCTGGTCTTCCGACGAATGAAACAGGCGCTTGAGGAAATGGATTGACCTGCGTCGTTCGCCATGAATACACTCTGCACAAAGCCACTTGTATACAATTACAAAACGTAAGAGGCACAAAACCATGAGCAAAATGAGAGCAATCGAAGCCGCCGTTCTGGTGATGCGCCGTGAAGGCGTGGACACGGCCTTCGGCATCCCGGGTGCCGCGATCAACCCGCTGTACTCCGCCCTGCAGAAGGTGGGTGGCATCGATCATGTCCTCGCTCGCCACGTTGAAGGCGCCTCGCACATGGCCGAGGGTTACACCCGGACCAAGGCCGGCAATATCGGTGTATGCATCGGCACTTCGGGCCCGGCCGGCACCGATATGGTGACCGGGCTCTACAGCGCTTCGGCCGATTCGATCCCGATTCTGTGCATCACCGGGCAAGCCCCCCGCGCCCGCATGCACAAGGAAGACTTTCAGGCTGTGGATATCACCAGCATCGTCAAACCCGTGACCAAGTGGGCAACCACCGTGCTGGAGCCGGGCCAGGTGCCGTATGCCTTCCAGAAGGCGTTCTTCGAGATGCGCTCCGGCCGCCCGGGCCCAGTGCTGATCGACCTGCCGTTCGACGTGCAGATGGCCGAGATCGAGTTCGACATCGACGCCTATCAACCGCTGCCGCTGGCCAAACCCGCGGCCAACCGCGTGCAGATCGAGAAAGCCCTGGCCATGCTCAATCAGGCTGAGCGTCCATTGCTGGTGGCCGGCGGCGGCATCATCAACGCCGATGCCAGCGACCTGCTGGTGGAGTTCGCCGAGCTGACCGGTATCCCGGTCATCCCTACCCTGATGGGCTGGGGCACCATTCCCGACGATCATCCGCAGATGGTCGGCATGGTCGGCCTGCAAACGTCCCACCGCTACGGCAATGCGACCTTGCTCAAGTCCGACGTGGTGCTGGGCGTCGGTAACCGCTGGGCCAACCGTCACACCGGTTCGGTGGACGTCTACACCGAAGGCCGCACGTTCATTCATGTGGACATCGAGCCGACCCAGATCGGCCGTGTCTTCACCCCCGACCTGGGCATCGTTTCCGACGCCGCCTCGGCCTTGACGGTGTTCATCGAAGTGGCCCGCGAATGGCAAGCCGCCGGCAAGCTGAAAAACCGTAGCGCCTGGCTGCAGGACTGCCAGCAACGCAAGGCCAGCCTGCAGCGCAAGACTCACTTCGACAACGTGCCGGTCAAGCCACAGCGGGTGTACGAAGAAATGAACCAGGTGTTCGGCAAGGACACCTGCTACGTCAGCACCATCGGCCTGTCGCAGATCGCCGGGGCGCAGTTCCTCCACGTCTACAAACCACGCCACTGGATCAACTGCGGCCAGGCCGGTCCCTTGGGTTGGACCATTCCGGCGGCGCTGGGGGTGGTCAAGGCCGATCCGAGCCGCAAGGTCGTGGCGCTGTCGGGCGACTATGATTTCCAGTTCATGATCGAAGAGCTGGCGGTGGGTGCGCAGTTCAAGCTGCCCTACATCCATGTGGTGGTGAACAATTCCTACCTGGGCCTGATTCGCCAGGCCCAGCGCGGGTTCGACATGGACTATTGCGTGCAACTGTCCTTCGACAACCTCAACGCCCCGGAACTCAACGGCTATGGCGTGGACCACGTTGCCGTGGCCGAGGGCCTGGGGTGCAAGGCGCTGCGGGTGTTCGAACCGGCTGGTATCCAACCGGCGCTGCGCCAGGCCCAAGCGATGATCGAGGAGTTCAAGGTGCCGGTGATCGTCGAGATCATCCTGGAGCGGGTGACCAACATCTCCATGGGCACCGAGATCAATGCCGTCAATGAGTTTGAAGACTTGGCGCTTGTGGGCAACGATGCACCGACCGCCATTTCGTTGCTCGATTGACCGACCGGCGTCCCTGTGGGAGCGAGCTTGCTCGCGATGACGGCGCTACATTCAACCTGGATGCAAGCAGACACACCGCTATCGCGAGCAAGCTCGCTCCCACAGGGGGCCTGATAAATACTCACAGGAGACCACCATGCCGCGTTTCGCCGCCAACCTGTCCATGCTGTTCACCGAGCAGGATTTCCTCGCCCGTTTCGAAGCCGCCGCCAAGGCTGGCTTCAGTGGTGTCGAATACCTGTTCCCCTATGACTACAGCTCCGCCGAACTCAAGGCCTTGCTCGACGCCAACGGCCTGACCCAAGTGCTGTTCAACCTGCCGGCCGGCGACTGGGCCAAGGGCGAGCGCGGCATTGCCTGCCTGCCGGATCGGGTCGAGGAGTTCCGCGCCGGTGTCGACCTGGCCATCGCCTACGCCCAGGTGCTGGGCAACACGCAGGTCAACTGCCTCTCGGGGATTAGTCCGCAGAACTGCAGTGAAACCCTGGTGGAGAAAACCTTCGTCGCCAACCTGAAATACGCCGCCGAAAAGTTGCAGGCCAAAGGCATCAAGCTGGTGATGGAAGCCATCAATACCCGCGACATTCCTGGCTTCTACCTGAACAACACCGCCCAGGCCTTGTCGATCCGGGAGCAGGTGGGCAGCGCCAACCTGTTCCTGCAATACGACATCTACCACATGCAGATCATGGAAGGTGACCTGGCCCGGACCCTATCGGCACACCTGGGCGAGATCAACCATGTGCAACTGGCGGACAACCCGGGCCGCAACGAGCCGGGCACGGGGGAAATCAACTACCGCTTCCTGTTCGAACACCTGGACCGCATCGGCTACCAGGGTTGGGTCGGCTGTGAATACAAGCCGCTGACCACCACCGAAGCAGGCCTGGGCTGGCTGAAAACCCATAACGCGATCTGACGCAGTTTCCCCCTGTGGGAGCGAGCTTGCTCGCGATGGCGTCAGTCCAGTCACTCATTTCCTGGCTGACACACCGTCATCGCGAGCAAGCTCGCTCCCACAGAAAAGCACTCCCTCATTTGCTTGAAGCAATACAAAAACAAGAGGATTTTCCCATGGCTAAAATCGGATTCATTGGCACCGGCATCATGGGCCACCCCATGGCACTGAACCTGCAAAAGGCCGGTCACAGCCTGTTCCTGTCCCAGCACCACGACGCGGCTCCGACCGACCTGCTGGCCGGTGGCGCGGTGGCGTTGGCCAACCCGAAGGAAGTGGCCCAGGAAGCCGAGTTCATCATCGTCATGGTCCCGGACACGCCGCAGGTCGACGACGTGCTGTTCCGCGCCGACGGCGTGGCGGCGGGCGTGGGCGCGGGCAAGGTGGTGATCGACATGAGTTCGATCTCCCCCACCGCCACCAAGGCGTTCGCGGCGAAGATCAATGAAAAAGGCGCGCAGTACCTCGATGCCCCGGTCTCCGGTGGTGAAGTCGGTGCCAAGGCTGCGACCCTGAGCATCATGGTCGGTGGCGACAACGCCGCCTTCGAGCGTGCCCTGCCGCTGTTCCAGGCCATGGGCAAGAACATCACCCTGGTGGGCGGCAATGGCGATGGCCAGACCGCCAAAGTGGCGAACCAGATCATCGTCGCCCTGAACATCCAGGCGGTGGCCGAAGCGTTGTTGTTCGCCGCGAAAAACGGTGCCGACCCGGCCAAGGTCCGTGAAGCACTGATGGGCGGTTTCGCGTCGTCGAAGATCCTCGAAGTGCACGGTGAACGCATGATCAAGGGCACCTTCGACCCGGGCTTCCGCATCAGCCTGCACCAGAAGGACCTGAACCTGGCCCTGCAAGGCGCCAAGGAGCTGAACATCAACCTGCCCAACACCGCCAACGCCCAACAAGTGTTCAGCACCTGCGCGGCCATTGGCGGCAGCAACTGGGATCACTCGGCGCTGATCAAGGGGTTGGAGCATATGGCCAATTTCTCGATTCGCGACAAATAGACCCTGCCCCCCTGTGGGAGCGAGCTTGCTCGCGATAACGGTGGCCCAGCCAACATCGTTGCTGAATGTAAAGCCGCTATCGCGAGCAAGCTCGCTCCCACAGGGTTCGCATCAACACTAATAATAAAAACCGGGAGCCCGCCATGTCGGTCGATCCGCAACAACTGCTGCGCGAGCTGTTTGCCACAGCCATCGATGCGGCCCATCCGCACCACGTCCTTGAACACTACCTGCCCAGCGACCGCAGCGGCCGAGTGATCGTCATTGGCGCCGGCAAGGCCGCGGCGGCCATGGCGCAAGTGGTCGAGCGCTGCTGGCAGGGTGAGGTGTCCGGCCTGGTGGTGACCCGCTACGGCCATGGCGCGCCCTGCCAGAAAATCGAAGTAGTGGAAGCCGCCCACCCGGTGCCTGACGCCGCGGGCCTGGCCGTGGCCCAGCGAGTACTGGAGCTGGTGAGCAATCTCAGCGAAGACGACCGGGTGATCTTTCTGTTGTCCGGCGGCGGCTCCGCCCTGCTCGCCTTGCCAGCCGAAGGCATCACCCTGGCCGACAAGCAATCGATCAACAAAGCCTTGCTCAAGTCCGGTGCGACCATCGGCGAGATGAATTGCGTGCGCAAGCACCTCTCGGCAATCAAGGGCGGGCGCCTGGGCAAGGCCTGCTGGCCGGCGACGGTGTACACCTACGCGATTTCCGATGTGCCGGGCGACCTGGCCACGGTCATCGCATCCGGCCCCACGGTGGCCGACCCCAGTACATCGGCCGAAGCCCTAGCGATTCTCCAGCGCTACCGCATCGATGTGCCGGCATCGGTGCGCGACTGGCTGCACAGCCCAGCGTCGGAAACCGTCAAGCCCGGCGACCCGAGCCTGGCCCGCAGCCACTTCCAATTGATCGCCCGTCCCCAGCAATCCCTGGAAGCCGCAGCCGTGAAGACTCGCCAAGCCGGTTTCAGCCCGTTGATCCTCGGCGACCTGGAAGGCGAATCCCGGGAGGTGGCGAAAGTCCACGCCGGCATTGCCCGGCAAATCGCCTTGCACGGCCAGCCGCTGGCGGCGCCGTGCGTGATTCTCTCCGGCGGCGAAACCACCGTCACCGTGCGCGGCGATGGCCGTGGCGGGCGCAATGCCGAATTCCTGCTGAGCCTGACGGACAGCCTCAAGGGCCATCCCGGCATTTATGCACTGGCTGGCGACACCGACGGCATCGACGGTTCCGAAGACAACGCCGGCGCCCTCATGACCCCGGACAGCTATCGCCGCGCCACCGAACGGGGCCTGTGCGCCAGCGACGAGTTGGATAACAACAATGGCTACGGCTACTTCGCCGCCCTGGATGCGCTGATCGTCACTGAACCGACCCGCACCAACGTCAACGACTTTCGCGCCATCCTGATCCTCGAGAACCCCCAACATGACGCCTGATAAAAAGGTCAAGATCCTCGCGACCCTCGGCCCCGCCACCCGTGGCATCGATGACATCCGCGAGCTGGTACAGGCCGGCGTGAACATCTTCCGCCTGAACTTCAGCCACGGCGACCATGCCGACCACGCCCAGCGCTACCAGTGGATTCGTGACGTCGAGCAGCAGCTCAATTACCCCCTGGGCATCCTGATGGACCTGCAAGGCCCGAAGCTGCGGGTTGGCCAATTCGCCGACGGCAAGGTCCTGCTGCAACGGGGCCAGGCCCTGCGCCTGGACCTGGACCCGACGCCGGGTGATCAACGCCGGGTCAACCTGCCCCACCCGGAAATCATCGCGGCCCTGGAGCCCGGCATGGACCTGCTGCTGGACGACGGCAAGTTGCGCCTGCGCGTGACCGCCAGGCACCGCGATGCCATCGACACCGAAGTGCTCAACGGCGGCGAGCTGTCGGACCGCAAAGGCGTGAACGTGCCCCAGGCCGTGCTCGACCTGAGCCCGTTGACCGCCAAGGACCGGCGCGACTTGAGTTTCGGCCTGGAGCTGGGCGTGGACTGGGTAGCGTTGTCGTTCGTGCAGCGGCCCGAGGACATCCGCGAGGCCCGCGCGCTGATCGGCAACAAGGCGTTCCTGATGGCGAAGATCGAGAAACCGTCGGCGGTGACCCAACTGCGGGAAATCGCCGAATTGAGCGACGCGATCATGGTCGCCCGCGGCGACCTGGGGGTCGAAGTCCCGGCCGAAAGCGTGCCGCAGATTCAGAAAAACATCATTGGCACCTGCCGCGCCCTGGGCAAACCGGTGGTGGTGGCCACCCAGATGCTCGAGTCGATGCGTTTTTCCCCGGCGCCCACCCGCGCCGAAGTCACTGACGTTGCCAACGCCGTGGCCGAGGGGGCTGATGCGGTGATGCTGTCGGCGGAAACCGCTTCAGGGGATTACCCCCTTGAAGCCGTGCAGATGATGAGCAAGATCATCCGCCAGGTGGAAAACGGTCCCGACTACCAGGCGCAACTGGACGTCAGCCGAGCGAAAGCCGAGGCCACGGTGTCGGATGCCATCAGCTGCGCGATCCGGCGCATCAGCAGCATCCTGCCGGTGGCGGTGCTGGTGAACTACAGCGAATCAGGCAGCTCCAGCCTGCGCGCGGCGCGGGAACGGCCGACGGTGCCGATCCTCAACCTCACGCCGAACCTGCAGGCCGCCCGCCGCCTGACGGTGGCCTGGGGCGTGCATTCGGTGGTCAATGATCGGTTGAAGCAGGTGGACGAAGTCTGTTCCACCGCCCTGGAAATCGCCCAGGCCCAAGGCATGGCCCAGCGTGGCGATACCTTGCTGATCACCGCGGGCGTACCGTTCGGGCAGCCGGGGTCGACCAATTCGCTGCGCATCGAGACGTTGATCTAGCGTCTGTACTGGCCTCATCGCGAGCAAGCTCGCTCCCACAGGGGGCTGCGGTGCCCTTGTGGGAGCGAGCTTGCTCGCGATGAAGTCGACTCGGTCCCTCTGACACACACCTACCATGCCCAACACCCACTGCCCCGACTGGGCCACCGCCCTGCTCAACGGCTTCAGCCAAGTCTTTCTCCAGCGCCATCCGCTGTGCGGCCTGCTGTGCCTGTTGGCGATTCTGCTCACGGCGCCCGCCCTGTTCGGCGGCGCGTTGCTCGGCGGTGTGGCCGGGTTGTTGACGGCCCAGCGACGCGGTTACCCCAAGGCCGACCGGCAAGCCGGGCTGTTCAGCTACAACGGCATCCTGCTGGGCCTGCTGCTGAGCCTGGCGTTGCCCTGGTCCGTCCTGTTGCCACCGTTGATCATCGCCGCGGGTGGCCTCAGCGCGATGCTGACCCAGCAATGGCTCAAGCACACCCGAGGCCCTCGTTGCCTGCCCGCCTACACCGCGCCCTTTGTCGGGCTGGCTTGGCTGCTGATGGGTTTCACCCTGCCGCAGCCCGCCGCCACCTCGATTGAAATGACCCTGCCCAACCTGCTGGCCGCGCTTCTGAGCGGACTGGGCCAGGTCATGTTTCTCGGCCACCCAGCGGCCGGCGCGCTGATCGCCGTCGGTCTGCTGCTGGCCAACCGGCGCGCCGGCGCTTGGGCATTGTTCGCTTCCGCGGTCGGCCTGGCCTTCACCCTATCGCAGCATGAAAACGCAACCGCCCTGTCCGGGCTGGGCGGCTACAACCCGGTATTGGTGGCGCTGGCCCTCAGCCAACAGCGCCGCCCATGGCTGCCGCTGATGGGCATCGTCCTGGCGGTCATGCTCACGCCAGGCTTTACCGCCCTAGGCCTGCCTCCCCTGACAGCGCCGTTCATCCTCGCCTGCTGGCTGATCCAGGCCACCGGCCGGGCGTGGCGTCAGGCCAGCCTCGACATCGCGCCTTGCGCTGTACGGGACAATCACCCTAGGCTTCGCTGATTCCGGTTCAGGCGAAGATTATGCAAAGCAGCGACAACTGGCGTGAACGCCTCTACGTGATCATTTTCCAGACCGACACCGTGGCCGGCCGGCGCTTCGACAGCACCCTGCTGTTGATCATCCTCGCCAGCCTGGTGATCGTGATGCTCGACAGCATCGACAGCGTGCACAAGAACTATGCGGCCCTGCTGGCGGCTATCGAGTGGGGCTTCACGTTCATCTTCATCGTCGAATACGGCCTGCGCCTGTACTGCTCGCCCAAGCCGCTGCGCTATGCCTTCAGCTTCTACGGCCTGGTGGATCTGCTGGCGATCGTGCCGGGGATCCTGGCGCTCTACTACAGCGATGCCCAGTACCTGCTGATCATTCGGATCATCCGCATGCTGCGGATTTTCCGCGTGCTCAAGCTCAGCCCTTACCTCAAGCAAGCCAACTACCTGATGGCGGCGCTGCGCGGGAGCAAGCAGAAAATCATCGTGTTCCTGGTCAGCGTCTCGACCCTGGTGACCGTCTTCGGCACGCTGATGTACGTCATCGAAGGCCCCGAGCACGGTTTCACCAGCATCCCCAAGGGTATCTATTGGGCTATCGTGACACTGACCACCGTAGGCTTCGGCGACATCGTGCCCAAGACGCCCCTGGGCCAAGTGGTGTCGTCCCTGGTGATGATCACCGGTTACTCGATCATCGCCGTGCCAACGGGTATTTTCACGGCTGAACTGGCCACGGCCATGCGCGGTGACCAGCTCAAGCACGATTGCCCGGTGTGCAGCAAAAACAACCACGACCACGGCGCCGCTTTCTGCTCCCGTTGTGGCAATGCACTGTTTAAGAAGTTGGAATAAGCAAAGCACTTTTTGATGCTTGAAGGTCTATAGGCTTGCAGATAGTGTGCTGGCTAATTGCCCGGAACCCCCGTTCAAATAAAAAGGAATTCGTAAGTGAAGAACTTCTTTGGCGCCTCCCTTCTCGCCGCCGGCCTGACCTTCGGCAGCCTGGCCCACGCCGCCCCGACCCTGCTTAACGTTTCCTACGACGTCATGCGCGACTTCTACAAGGACTACAACACAGCCTTCCAGAAGCACTGGCAGGCCGAGCACAACGAAAACATCACCGTGCAAATGTCATTCGGCGGCTCCAGCAAACAGGCGCGCTCGGTGATCGACGGGCTGCCGGCGGATGTCATCACCATGAACATGGCCACCGACATCAACGCCCTGGCGGACAATGGCAAACTGGTGCCCGAGAACTGGGTCACCCGCCTGCCGAACAACAGCGCGCCGTTCACCTCGGCCACGGTATTCATCGTGCGCAAAGGCAACCCGAAAGCACTGAAGGACTGGCCCGACCTGCTCAAGGACGGTGTGCAGGTGATCGTGCCCAACCCGAAAACCTCCGGCAACGGTCGCTACACCTACCTGTCGGCCTGGGGTTATGTGCTGAAAAATGGCGGTGACGAGAACAAGGCCAAGGCCTTCGTCGGCAAACTGTTCAAGCAGGCGCCGGTCCTGGACACTGGCGGTCGCGCCGCGACGACCACCTTCATGACCAACCAGATCGGCGACGTGCTGGTGACCTTTGAAAACGAGGCGGAAATGATCGCCCGCGAGTTCGGCCGCGATCAGTTCGAAGTGATCTACCCAAGCGTTTCCGCCGAAGCCGAGCCACCGGTGAGCGTGGTCGACAAAGTCGTCGAGAAGAAAGGCTCCCGCGAAGCGGCAGAGGCCTACCTCAAGTACCTGTGGTCGCCCGAAGGCCAGGAAATCGCCGCCGCCAACTACCTGCGCCCACGGGACCCGGCAGTACTGGCCAAATACACCGACCGCTTCCCGAAAGTGGACTTCCTGTCCGTGGAAAAAACCTTCGGCGACTGGCGCACGGTGCAGAAGACTCACTTCAATGACGGTGGGATTTTCGACCAGATCTACAGCGGGCAATAAGAGAGAACAAGCTGTACGCGATCCTGTGGCAAGGGGATCTGTGGGAGCAAAGCTTGCTCGCGATGAAAACAGCGCGGTACCTCTGGAACCGAGGTGCCTGTATCGCGGGCAAGCCTTGCTCCCACACAGGCTTGCCCCGACCAAACAAGCTTTGCTCCCACAGATCCCCTTGGCACAGGATCTTCCCAGCGCCCTTGTACGCCCCATCATCAACCGCAAGCATGTCTGATATCAGCCGCAAAGCCTGTTCCTGAGCCCTGCAAGTCTTTAGCCTCGCGCCATCCTTTCAATTGATCGATGAGATTGCCATGAGTGCTCATTCACCCACCTCGCCCGGAAGCTCCCTGACCCGCGGCATGGTCCTGCTCTTCGCCTTCTGCTGCGGCGCCATTGTCGCCAACATCTACTACGCCCAACCCATCATCGAACTGATCGCACCCGATGTCGGCCTGAGCAGCACCATGGCCAGCCTGATCGTCTCGCTGACCCAGATCGGTTATGCCCTGGGCCTGTTTTTCCTGGTGCCGTTGGGTGACTTGCTGGAGAACCGTCGGCTGATGATTCTCACCACGCTGGTGGCGATTGCCAGCCTGTTGGGGGCGGCGTTCACTGACCAGCCGAATGTGTTCCTGCTGGTCTCGCTGCTGGTGGGATTCAGTTCGGTGTCGGTGCAAGTCCTGATTCCGCTGGCCGCGCACCTGGCACCGGAGGAATCCCGGGGGCGGGTCGTCGGTGGGATCATGGGCGGCCTGCTGCTCGGGATCCTGCTGGCGCGGCCGGTCTCCAGCGTCGTGGCCGATCACTTCGGCTGGCGGGCCATGTTCATCATCGCCGCCGCGTTGATGGCCGCGATCAGCATCGTCCTGGCGCTGACCGTGCCCAAGCGCCAGCCCGACCATAGCGCCTCTTATGGCCAACTGCTGGGTTCGCTCGGCACCCTGCTGCGCCAACAACCGCTGTTGCGCCAACGGGCGTTCTACCAAGCCTGCATGTTCGCCACGTTCAGCCTGTTCTGGACTGCCGTGCCGCTGGAACTGTCACGCAACCATGGCCTGTCCCAGACTGAAATCGCCTTGTTCGCCCTGGTCGGCGCCATTGGTGCCATCGCCGCGCCCATCGCCGGTCGCCTGGCGGATGCCGGCCATACCCGCAACGCCTCGCTGCTGGCGATGCTGTTCGCCAGCCTGAGTTTCCTGCCGGCGTTCATCTATCCGCTCTACAGCGTGATCGGCCTGGCGGTGACCGGCGTGGTCCTGGACTTCTGCGTGCAGATGAACATGGTCCTGGGCCAGCGCACCATCTACGCCCTCGACGCCAAGAGTCGCAGCCGGCTGAATGCGCTGTATATGACCAGCATCTTCGTTGGTGGCGCCTTTGGCTCATCGATTGCCAGTGCGGTGTACGAGCACGGCGGCTGGTTGTGGGTGGTGATCGTCGGCAGCGCCTTCCCGCTGTTGGCCTTGCTGCGCTTCTTGAGTGCCTCGCGCAAGCCGTCCCTGGCCACGGCCTGAAACCCCACCCATAAAAAATGCCCGGTCGCTCAAGGCGACCGGGCATTTTCATGGAGCGGTCAAATCCGCACGTTGCCACGCGGCCCGGCAATCGCCCAGATGATCAGGCCCAGGACCGGCAGCAGCAGGATCAGCAGCACCCAGAGAATTTTCATCCCGGTTTCCGCGCCACTCTTGAGTACATTGATGATCGCCCAGATATCGAGCGCCAGGATAATCAGGCCGACCAGGCCGTTGAAGGTGGAACCCATGGTGTCGCTCCCAAATGGTGATAGGCACCCTTAGGATAGCGGGCCCCAGGCAAGGGTTCCGTTTTATTGCTTCAGACGTGGACCGCGACCTTGAGAGCTTCCAAGGCCGGCGCGGCGGCGATGCCGACTTCGGCACACAGTTCCAGCACCCGCGGCACGTCGTTGCCGTACACCAGCACCATTTGCAATTCATCGTCGAGCAACTGGCTGAAGTTCATCAGCACGTAGCCGCCGTTTTCCTTGTTCAGGCTGCTCATCTGGATCTGGATGCGGTTGAGCGCGGTCAGGGCTTCGGTTTTCGCCAGCTGCTTGGGCTTGAGATTGAACGCCACGCCAGGGCCGAACGAGGCGACGATCTGTTCGAACAGGTCCACGTAGGTGTCGGCCTGGAACAGCACGGTGTCCGGCAGGCTGCCCACCACCACCCACTCACCCAACGGGATCGGGAATGTGTCGTCGTAGTTGATATCGGGGTTGGCGGTCAGGAAAGCCGTCGGATCGGCGTAGGCCTGGGTCGCTTCGTCAGCGATTTTCGCGATGTCCGCCTCGCCGAGGCAGCCGGAGCTGATTTTACCGATGAGTTCGATGAGGGCGGCTTTCATGGGGGTGAATCCTGTGGCGAAGGGTGTCTTGAGGGCGGGCAGGATAGCGCATCACATCGGTCTGTAGGAGCTGCCGAGCGAAGCGAGGCTGCGATCTTTTGATCTTGATCTTTCGCTTGAGATTCAACAGTCAGGCGAAAGATCGCAGCCTCGCTTCGCTCGTCAGCTCCTACAGGGCCAACATCTTTTCCAACTGCGCCGTGGTGTCCACCGCGCCCATGGTCCTGGCGGCATCGAGGGCCGAGACGCCGTTGGCGTCCTTGGCTTTCGGGTCGGCGCCTTTGCCGATCAGGTAGTCGACGATTTCCACCCGGTTGAACATCGCCGCCATCATCAAGGCGGTACGGCCATCGAAGGACGCGCCTTCCACTTGCGCGCCGCCGTCCACCAACGCCGAGACCACTGCCAGGTCGCCCTTGAACGCCGCGCCGGCAATCGGGCTCTGGCCGTTGTCGTTGCGGATTTCCGGATCGGCCTTGTGCTCCAGCAGCACTTTCACCGTTTCCACATGCCCGTGGTAAGCGGCCAGCATCAACAGGGTGTCGCCTTTGTGATTGCGCAGGTTGGGCGGCAGGCCCTTGCTCAGGAGCGCGGCCATCATGGCCGCGTCGCCCTGGCGTGCGACGTTGAACACCTGCTCGGCAAACTCGGCAGCCTCTTCCGGGGTCATCTGGCGGCTTGTATCGGACATGGGAAACTCCACTCGGGTCTTCGCAAAGCGGCTAGTTTCCCGAGGGACCCGGGCGCTGTCATCCCTTTTTTCACTGTGCCCGCCATAGCCAGAATCAATAACGCAATTGTCCGCCCTGGATCCGCACCGCGAGTTGCCGGTCCACCCGCACGTACGTATCGGTACCCGGCAACCAGGCATAGACCGGCTCATCCCCGGCGACGCACGGGTCGAACCCTTCAGCCTTGAGGCGCGTCTTCCGGTACTTGAAGGTGCCGGTAGTGTCCATCTTCACCTTGATGCGCAGGAACAGCGGCACGGCATAGGCGGGCAACTTGCATTGCAAGAATTGCAGCAGCTCGCTGAAGTCCAGGGTCGCCAGGGATTCGGCCGGGGTGATCGCCGCCATGCCGGCACGGCCATTGGTGCCATTGATCTCCACGCCATAAGCCACCGCCTCAGCCACCTGCGGGTGTTGCAGCAAGACGTTTTCGACTTCCGTGGTGGAGACGTTTTCGCCTTTCCAGCGATAGGTGTCGCCGAGGCGATCGACGAACTGCCCATGCCCGAAGCCGATGTTGCGCAGCAGGTCTCCGGTGTTGAAATAGCGGTCGCCGGGAATGAAGACATCCCGGCAGATGGTTTTTTCGGTCAAGGCTTGCTCGGTGTAGCCGTCCAGTGGCGCCTTCTCGTCGATCCGCGCCAGCAGCAGGCCCGGTTGGCCCTTGGGCACTTTTTGCATGCGACCTTGCAGGTTGCGCAACGGCAGGCCACTGGCATGGTCGTACTGCACCAATTCCCAGCCCATCAGGGAGAACCCGACGGTGTTGTCGAAATTCAGGATGTTGGTGAAGCCGATATTGCCGTCGCTGGCCGCATACAGCTCGCAGATATGATCGATACCGAAACGCGTCTTGAAGGCCGACCAGGCCCCGGGCCGCAGGCCGTTGCCGATCATTTTCTTCGCACCGTGGTGGCGGTCATCGGCAACGACGGGTTGGTCGATCAGGTAGCGGCACAACTCACCGACATAACCCAGTGTGGTCGCCCGGTAACGGCGTACGTCGCTCCAGAACTGGCTGGCGCTGAACTTGCGTCGAATCGCAAACCCCGATGCGCCACAGATCGCCGCGCCCCAACACACGCACAGGCCGGTGGCGTGGTACAGCGGCAAGGTGCAATAGACGACATCGTCGGGCTGCATGTCCAGGGCGATCAGGCCGAAGCTGGTGGAGGTGCGCATCCAGCGACCATGGCGAAACACCCCGGCCTTGGGCAGTCCGGTGGTGCCCGAGGTGTAGAGGTAAAAACACGGATCGTTGCAGAAAACCTCCCGGCTGCACGCCGGGTTATCGTCCGGGTAAGCCTCGCAACCGGCCATCAGGTCGACGAAACCAGACGGCACATCGACGCCGTCCTGATCCGCCAGCCACCAGGTCCTGTCGCCCGGCAGTGCGGTGCGCGCTCGCACATCGTTGAAAGCCGCGACCCGCTCATCCCCGACCACCACCGCGATCGGGTTGACCAGGGCCAGGCTGTGCACCAGTGCATCGCCGGTTTGCGAGGTGTTGAGCATGGCACTGACCGCGCCAACCTTGGCCATCGCCAGCACGCTGATCAACAACTGCGGCCGGTTCTCGACGAATATCGCCACACAGTCGCCCTTGCCGATGCCTTGGGCCAACAGGTAATGGGCGACGCGATTGGCCTGCGCGTTGACCTGTGCATAACTCAACACCGTATCGCCATACAGCAGCGCCGGGCCCTGGGGATTGCGTCGGGTGGCCTGTTCGAAACACCAGCCCAGGCCACAAGGTTGGGTCGGGTCCAGGACATTGGCCAGCTTCCTGCCCTTGACGATCCGGGGAACGGCTCTGGCGATGGCTGGCAGCTTGCGCAGCATCATGCCCCAGGTAATGGCGTCGCTGGGTGTACGACTCATGGTGATCTTCCCCGTTCGACCTCGTGGGTCTCGGTTCTTGTTATCGGGCTGGCAGTGATTTTGGCTCGAAAGTACGCTGGCGGTCGCGGCGCTGTACATGCGGTTTTTGCAATGTTTTGTATCTGCTGCCCGAGGTAGGCGAAGCGTGAGCGCCGCAAAACGATTTGGTTCCAAATATCGTTGCCCGACCACGCAAAATGCAGGATGCACGATGGCCGTTCATGCAAGATGCACGAAAGCGAAAATAAAGAAAAAACGTAACATGTTGTTTTTAAAGTGATTTTTAAAATGCCAAATGCTGGCACAGACAGTGCAACCACCCCTCCACGGTTTGCCACACCATGGAGCAGTCAACTATGAACATGATTCAAGAAAAGTTTGCATCCCTGTTTTCCAACTACGAAGTGACCACTCAGCCCCGCCCGGATGGCGGCATTCTGCTGACCTTGCGCAATAGCGACGGCAAGCTGTTCAAACGCACGATTTCCTATGCTCAATTGCACGCGGGGGATCAGTTGTCCTGGGCGATCAGCGCGATCCGTCGCGACTTGGCCGAACAGGCCAGCGAGTTGCCACAGATCACGCTGTTGCAGAGCCAGCATCGGTTTGCGCTGCCGACTTACCATAGCGCTTGAGTCTGCCGGACACTCGCGTTGCTGTTGACTGGGAAAACGGCGCTTCTTTCAGAAATGGGAAGCGCCGTTTTTTTGCGTCTTGAAAAAGCCCGCCGTGTTCCGGGCGATGGGCGGGCATATCCGTTCGGCGGTAACGGCCACTCACTTTGAACGCAGGTCAGTCTTCCAGGCGAGGAAACCGGCGAGCGATATCATCGCCGGTGAACTCAGCAGCCCCCCCCTGGGAATCACCAGACAAACGGATCGAAACAAAATGCGGCCGTTCCCCCTTGTCAAACCAATGCGGCGTACCGGCAGGCACTGTTATCAAATCGTTCCTTTCACACAGCACCGCATAGACATAATCGCCAATGTGCAGGTTAAACAACCCCCGACCGCTGACGAAAAATCGTACCTCGTCCTGGCCATGGCGATATTCATCAAGCCACTCGGCCTGCGGCTCGACCTGTTCGGTGTGATCGCTGCTCACGCTGACCACATCGACCGCAACGTAACCCCGCTCAGTCATCAACGCATCGATCTGAGCCTGGTAAGCCGCAATGATGTCCTCCTCGCTGGCCCCCGGCTGAATTTTCGCCGACGCTTCCCAACGATCAAAGCGAACGCCTTGTTCCGCCAGGGTCGCGGCAATGTCCTCGAAATGAGTCAACACCTTGTTCGGAATGTCAGGGCTCGAGACGTGATAAACGGACAGGCTGCTCATGACAATGGCTCCAGCAAATTAATGGTTCGAAGGCTCATGGCCGGTCCTCTTGCATGCGTGTCGCAATGATAACGGCTGCCGCGAAGGCGGCGAGGCTGGCGAGGCTGAACGTCCAACTGGCGCCCAGGGCGTTCCAGCTGTAGCCGGAGTACAACGCGCCCAAGGCCCCGCCCGTACCGGCCAGCGCGGCATACAGCGCCTGCCCCTGGCCTTGCTGGCGAGGACCGAAGCTGCGTTGCACGAAATGGATGGCCGCGGCGTGAAAGCTGCCGAAGGTCGCCGCATGCAGCACCTGGGCGAACAACAACACCCAGAGGAACTCGGCCAGCGAGCCCAGCAACAGCCAGCGCAACGCCGCCAACAGGAAACTCGCCAGCAGTACCCGGCGCACGGAAAACCGCGCCAGGATCCGGCTCATCAGCAGGAAGATCAAAACTTCCGCCACCACACCGACCGCCCAGAGCAGCCCGATCAAGCCACGACTGTAGCCCAGGCGTTCGAGGTGCAACGTCAGGAAGGTGTAATACGGCCCGTGGCTCACCTGCATCAGGCCCACGCAGGTGTAGAACGCCAGCACGCCAGGGTTGCGCAGTTGCCGCAGGAAGCCCTCCCCCGCGACTCGCGCCCCCTGCAATGGCTGGGCGTTGGGCACCCAGAAGCTGGCAAGGACGATGCCGGCCATGATCAACACCAGCGCCACCGGGTAGATGTCCAGGCTCAGCCATTCGAACAAGCGACCGAGCACGACCACAGTGATGATGAAACCGATGGAGCCCCATAGGCGGACCTGACTGTAGCGCGAGGCCTGCCCGCTCAAATGGGCCAGGGTGATGACTTCGAACTGTGGCAACACCGCGTGCCAGAAGAACGCATGCAGCGCCATGACCATCGCCAGCCAGGCATAGCTTTTATCGATGAAGATCAGCGAGAAGGTCAGCAGCGTGCAGATCGCGCCAAACCGCACGATCGCCAGGCGCCGGCCGGTGTAATCCCCCAGCCAGCCCCAGATGTTCGGCGCCACGCAGCGCATCAACATCGGGATCGCCACCAGCTCACCGATGCGCGCCGCGTTGAAGCCCAAGTGATCGAAATACAGTGCCAGGAACGGCGCCGTCGAACCGAGCAGGGCGAAATAGAACAGATAGAAGCTGGAGAGCCGCCAGTACGGCAGTGCCGCCATGGTCGTCAGGCCACGGCGGCTGGCAGGCCGGCCATCAAAGTTGCCCCAGCACCGGCGTGCTGACGCGGACGTCGGCGTTCTGGCCGCGATGACGCAGCAGGTGATCCATCAGCACGATGGCCATCATGGCTTCAGCGATGGGCGTGGCCCGGATGCCGACGCACGGGTCATGACGGCCCTTGGTGATCACATCGACAGGGTTGCCATGGATGTCGATGGAGCGCCCCGGCGTGGTGATGCTGGACGTCGGTTTCAAGGCCAGGTGTGCCACGATCGGCTGGCCCGAGGAAATGCCGCCGAGAATACCGCCGGCATTGTTGCTGAGGAAACCGTCCGGAGTCAGTTCGTCACGGTGCTCGGTGCCACGCTGGGCGACACAGGCGAAACCAGCGCCGATCTCCACGCCTTTCACCGCATTGATACTCATCAGCGCGTGGGCCAGCTCGGCGTCGAGGCGGTCGAAAATCGGCTCGCCCAGGCCCGGCATCACCCCTTCGGCGACCACGGTGATCTTCGCGCCGACCGAATCCTGATCCCGGCGCAGTTGGTCCATGTAGGCCTCGAGCTCCGGCACCTTGTCCGGGTCGGGGCAGAAGAAAGCGTTCTGCTCTACCGAATCCCAGGTCTTGAACGGGATTTCGATGGGCCCCAACTGGCTCATGTAGCCACGGATGACGATGCCCTGGCTGGCCAGGTACTTCTTGGCGATCGCCCCGGCCGCCACGCGCATGGCGGTTTCCCGGGCCGAGCTGCGGCCGCCGCCGCGGTAGTCGCGCTCGCCGTATTTGTGGTGATAGGTGTAGTCGGCGTGGGCCGGGCGGAACAGGTCCTTGATGGCCGAGTAGTCCTTGGACTTCTGGTCGGTGTTGCGGATCAGCAGGCCGATGGCGCAGCCGGTGGTGCGCCCTTCGAACACCCCGGACAGGATTTCGACTTCATCGGCTTCCTGCCGCTGGGTGGTATGGCGGCTGGTACCGGGTTTGCGGCGGTCCAGGTCACGCTGCAGGTCGTCCAGGGAAATCTCCAGCCCCGGCGGGCAGCCGTCGACAATGGCGACCAACGCCGGGCCATGGCTTTCGCCCGCGGTGGTGACAGTGAACAGCTTGCCGTAGGTATTGCCGGACATGCAGGGTGCTCCGTGAAAAACGCTGAGAGACTCAACCTTGGATTCGTAGTGGGCGCCAGTATACGCAGGCTCCCCGCGTAGTTCATCCTCGAACCTTATCGGCGGCCACCAGTCCAACCGGCACCTTCGCAACTAATGGCGTGATGATGTTAAAGCTGCTTGCCCTAAGCCTTACCTTGTTTACCGGCCTGTTTTCCTGCCTGGCCCAGGCCACGGTGCTGCAACGCCCGATCAGCCTCGACACCGGCAGCGGTGAGCTTTTCGGCTCGTTGCTGCTGCCCAAGTCCGACACGCCGGTGCCGGTTGTCCTGATCATTTCCGGGTCCGGTCCTACGGATCGCGACGGCAACAACCCCGAGGGCGGGCGCAACGACAGCCTCAAGCGCCTGGCCTGGGTGCTGGCCAGGCACAACATTGCCAGCGTGCGCTATGACAAACGTGGTGTGGCCGCCAGCCTCGCGGCGACCCCGGACGAGCGCAACCTGAGCGTCGAGGCCTATGTGGCCGATGCCGTGGCCTGGAGCCACAAGCTCGCCGCCGATCCACGCCTGGGCCCGTTGATTTTGCTGGGCCACAGTGAAGGCGCGTTGATCGCCAGCCTCGCCGCGCCCCAGGCCAACGCGGCAGCGGTGATTTCGCTGTCCGGCAGTGCCCGGCCGATCGACCAGGTATTGCGCCAACAACTGAGCAACCGCCTGCCACCGCCGTTGATGCTGCGCAGCAATGAGCTGCTCGACAGCCTCAAGGCCGGTCGGCTCGACAGCAACGTGCCGGCGCAACTGCAGGTCATTTTCCGCCCCAGCGTGCAACCCTACCTGATCTCGCTGTTCCGCCAGGACCCGGCCCGAGCCTTCGCCGCGTTGCAGATGCCAGCCTTGATCATTCAGGGCAGCAACGATATCCAGGTCGGCGCCGATGATGCCCGGCAGTTGAAAGCCGCCAAGCCCGACGCTGAACTGGCGCTGATCGAGGGCATGAACCACGTGATGCGCATCGTGCCCAACGACGTGAAACGGCAACTGGCCTCCTACAAGGACCCCAACCTGCCCTTGGCGGCCGAACTGGGTACGCGGATTTTGCGTTTTATTGACTCGTTAGCCGCGCGTTAGGCGGTTTTAGTCGATTTAGCTTCAGTACTGGCAAAAACAGCCGATAACCCGGTGTCGGATAGCGCAATGGCTACCGACCCGCCGGCCTGGACAGGATTTTGCCGTTATGACTGAAACTCAAGCTTCCCCCGACACCGCTGCCGAAGCCCCCGCCTCGTCTGCGGTGGAGCTGCCGTGGGCCGACGTGCATACCGAGCATCACAAAATGCTCCGCCTGGCGCCGCTCAAGACCGACCGCGCCACCGGTGTGCGGCCGCTGCGGTTTGTCGAGTTCAGCTATGTCGAGCGCCACAGCAAGGAACGCAGCCTGCTGCGCATGAGCATCCAGCTGCCGAACCAGCGGGTGCGCAAGGAACAGAATCACTTGGATGTCTGGGCCGACCACGTCGAAAAACGCCTGTTCTTTTCGCCGGAAAACCTGCAGATCGAGCCGTTGAATCGTGGCATCGGTCGTTTCCTCGCGGCCCAAGGGATTACCTGGGCCAAGAAACGCTGGTCGGCCTACCGGGTCGAGGGCTCCGACCTGGATAACAAGGACGCCCTGAACGAAGACACTCGCCTGCGCCGCGACCGCTTTCTCAAGGCCCAGGGTTTCGAGGTGGCCTACGCCGACGCCCAGCACCTCAAGGGCAGCATCAAGCCGGCCCAGGTTGGCGATTTGGTCGGGGACTGGAACACCGAGAAGCTGCAGTTCGTGACCATCCTCGAAGCCGCGCAAATGCTGCAACAAGCCGAGCAGAACCTGGCGGAACAGGAAGTCAAACTCAAGCAGCAGGAAGAAAAGGTCACCAAGTTCAAGCGCGAAGACGCCGGCCTGCGCTTCACCATCACTTGCCTGGTGGCCTTTGCCATGTTCCAGGCGGGGTTGCTGATCTGGATTGCGACGCGCCATTGAACTCAACAGCGCGTGAGTACCCCTGTGGGAGCGAGCTTGCTCGCGATAGCGGTGGATCAGTCAACTTCAATGTGGCTGATCCGACGCCATCGCGAGCAGGCTCGCTCCCACAGTGGGTGTATCCAGCTGGATAAGGGGGATCAAACCCGCGAAGCGAACAACCCCTGGTGCTGGCGGCACTGCTCGGCGCTGAGCATGAACACACCATGGCCGCCGCGCTCGAAGTCGAGCCAGGCGAAATCGACTTCCGGGTACAGCGCCTCGACGTGCACCTGGCTGTTGCCGACCTCGACAATCAACAATCCCTTCTCGGTCAGATGATCGGCCGCCTCGGCCAGCATCCGGCGAACCAGGTTCAAGCCATCATCGCCACAGGCCAGGCCCAGCTCTGGTTCGTGCTGGTATTCCTGCGGCATGTCAGCGAAGTCTTCTGCATCGACGTAGGGCGGGTTCGACACGATCAGGTCGAAACGCTGCCCCGGCAAACCGTCGAAACCATCGCCCTGGACGGTGAACACGCGCTCATCGACACCATGGCGCTCGATGTTCTGGTTGGCCACTTCCAGTGCTTCGAACGACAGGTCGGCCAGCACCACCTCGGCCTCCGGGAATTCATAGGCGCAGGCAATGCCGATACAGCCGGAACCGGTGCACAGGTCGAGAATCCGTGCCGGCGCCTGGCCCAGCCAAGGTTCGAAACGCTTTTCGATCAGCTCACCGATGGGCGAGCGTGGAATGAGCACGCGTTCATCGACGATGAACGACATTCCGCAGAACCAGGCCTCACCCAACAGGTAAGCCGTCGGGATGCGCTCGGCAATACGCCGACGCAGCAGACGTTGCACATGGACCAACTCTTCGTCTTCAAGACGGCAGTCCAGGTAGCTATCGGCAATTTCCCACGGCAGGTGCAACGCGCCCAACACCAGTTGCCGGGCTTCGTCCCACGCATTGTCGGTGCCATGGCCGAAAAACAGATCCTCCCCATGGAAACGGCTGACGGCCCAACGGATATGGTCGCGCAGGGTACGGAGACGGGAAGTGATCACGGCGGCAAACTCCAGAAAAATCGACGGGCGAGTCTACCAGCCAAACGCGGCCCCACCCAAACGCGCCTTGTTGACGAACGAAAAGCGCCGGACCAATCGTAGGATTTATCCGTTTTTTGCACCATCTATTGAACAGGACGAGCATCTTGACAAGGCTGTAGGCCAGCAACGGCGGCCCTTGCGATGGAAGCGATTCACAGAACCGCTCAGCCAGAGGAGAATGTCGCAAAAGCCCCACTCGAAGGAGCCCCAGAATGTCCGTTCCAAAAACGATGTTTCAACTCAGCGGCCGTGGTTATGCAGCGGCCAATCTGAGTCAAGCGACCTTGATCATCATCGATGCCCAGAAGGAATACCTCGCAGGGCCCCTGGCCCTGAGCGGCATGGATGCAGCCGTCGCGAACATCAAGCAATTGCTCGGTGCGGCCCGTGCAGCCGGTCGCCCGATCGTGCATGTGCGCCACCTGGGCACCCATGGCGGGCTGTTCGATCCACAAGGCGAACGCGGGGAGTTCATTTCCGGCCTCGAACCCCAGGGCGACGAAACCGTGGTCGAAAAGTTGCTACCCAGCGCCTTCCACGGCACCGAACTGAAAAAGCGCCTGGAAGATTTCGGCCCCCTGGACCTGATCGTGTGTGGATTCATGAGCCATTCCAGTGTCAGCACCACCGTGCGCGCCGCCAAGAACCTGGGCTTTCGCTGCACCCTGGTGGAAGACGCCTGCGCCACGCGCGACCTGCCTTACAAGGGCGGTGTCCTCAGCGCCGAACACGTGCAGCAGACCGAAATGGCGATCATGGCCGACAACTTCGCCACCCTGGCCTTGACCCGCGACTTCATCTGATGCGCCTCGATGAGCGGCCCGTCCTGCCGCTCATCCGCAAAAGCCTCTCATTTGCCGCAATTGCCCTACCTTCAGGAACAACCCGAATATCTTCCGGTCGAAGGGCCGATACCCATTGAGGAAGGTCGGAATGAAGTTATCCGATGGTTTTGACGCACGTCGCTTGCGGCCCAAGGGCCCGAGCAACTGGCGTTTTCGTTTTGGCGCGGCGATCGCTGCGCTCCTGGCAACACTCGGTGTCCTGCTGGCCATGGCCGGTGCGGCCAGCCTGCTGGGCCGTCCACCCGCACTGGGCGAGTTGAATGCCACCCCGCTGGGTTCGGCGATCATCCTGGCAGCCGGTCTTGTCGTATTGCTGTTGGGCGTCTGGCTCTGGCGCCGCTGCCGCCGTCGCGCCCGCCAATCCCTGGAGCTGGCCATGGCTCCACACCTGATGAAAAAGCACGACTGATCCGCCACCCGACGTTTTGTCGCGCCTGATCCCGCCAGAGTTGGGTAAACTGGTCGGCTTCGCGGAGGCTGACATGCAAGACGACGACTTTTCCCTGTTCAAAAGTGCGATCCAGGGCGTAAAACCGATCAAGCACGACCGTGCCGAGACCGGCAAGCCCAAGGCCGATCGCGCGCAAATCGCCAAGCTGCGCCAGGCCGCCACCGTGCGCACCGACGCCACGACCGTGGACGGACTGTCCGATCAGTTCGTGATCGACGTCGGGCCGGAAGACGAGTTGATGTGGGCGCGCGACGGTGTCCAGGAAAGCCAGATGCGCAAGCTGAAGGTCGGCCAGATCCCCTTCGAAGGCAGCCTCGACCTGCACGGCATGAGCGTCGAAAAGGCCCGGGAAACCCTTTGGGCGTTCCTCGCCGAAGCCACCAAATTCGAAATCCGCTGCGTGCGCGTCACCCATGGCAAAGCCGTACGCCTGGATGGCAAGCGACCAATGATCAAGAGCCACGTCAACACCTGGTTGCGCCAGCACCCGCAAGTGCTGGGCTTCACCTCCTGCCAGGCGAAACACGGTGGCGCCGGGGCTGTCTACGTAATGCTCAAGCGCACCATGATGGAAGGCCGCGACGAATAGCCTTCGCTTGCCGAGCTTGCAGCGCCGTGTCCGCCACCGTACCCTTGCCCTTTGCGAAAAATCCCACAGGTAGCTTCATGTCTCTGGAACAGAATTACACCGCGATTCTCGGCCAACTGGGCGAGGACGTTTCCCGCGAGGGCCTGCTCGACACGCCCAAGCGCGCTGCCAAGGCCATGCAGTACCTCTGCCGCGGTTATGAACAAACGCTGGAAGAAGTCACCAACGGTGCCTTGTTCAGCTCCGATAACAGCGAGATGGTGCTGGTCAAGGACATCGAGTTGTACTCGTTGTGCGAACACCACCTGCTGCCTTTCATCGGCAAGGCCCACGTGGCCTACATCCCGAGCGGCAAGGTGCTGGGGTTGTCGAAAGTCGCGCGCATCGTCGACATGTATGCGCGGCGCCTGCAGATCCAGGAAAACCTCAGCCGCCAGATCGCCGACGCGGTCCAGCAAGTGACCGGTGCCCTGGGTGTGGCGGTGGTGATCGAGGCCAAGCACATGTGCATGATGATGCGCGGTGTGGAAAAGCAGAACTCTTCGATGATCACTTCGGTGATGCTCGGCGAGTTCCGGGAAAACGCCGCCACTCGCAGCGAATTCCTCAGCCTCATCAAGTAACCCGTCGCAAGAAGAAAACCGGCGTTGATCGCCGGTTTTTTTTCGCCGGTGAAAAATCAGGTAAGCTGCGCGCCCTCTTCTTCCCCGCCGCGAGGCTGAATACCGTGATCGTCAAAGCGCTTCGAGTTGGCCTGGGCCAGCTCATCATCTTCATCGACTTCATCACTCGCCCAAACAAGAAACAACGCCCGGCCGAAGCCCAGGCGCAGGTCGACCAGGCCGCCCGCAGCCTGACGCTGTATCAATTCCACGCCTGCCCGTTCTGCGTGAAAACCCGCCGCACCTTGCGCCGCCTCAATGTGCCGGTGGCCCTGCGCGATGCGAAAAACAACGCGCAGGATCGCCAGGCGCTGCTGGAACAAGGCGGCAAGATCAAAGTGCCGTGCCTGCGTATTGAAGAAAATGGCGAGAGCACCTGGATGTATGACTCCAAGGTGATCATTGAGTATCTGGATAAGCGGTTCTCTGCAGCCTGAGCATTTTCTACTGTGACTACTGGCCTCATCGCGAGCAAGCTCGGCTCCCACAGGGGGCCGGTGTTGATTGAAAATCTGCAATCATCCACACATCCCCTGTGGGAGCCGAGCTTGCTCGCGATGGGGCCCGGACAGCCACCACAAAGCCCCTGATATCAAGCCGCTTTTGCAGCCAACGCCTCCCCCACCACCCCCGCCAACCGCTTGAGCCCTTCATCCAGCCGCGCCGGGTCGATGTGGCTGAAGTTCAAGCGCAAGTGCCCCGGATGCTGGTCCGGCTCCGGGAAAAACGGCTCCCCCGGCATGAACGCAACGTCGGCCGCCAGCGCGGCGGCGAGCAAGGTGCGGGTGTCCAGCGGTTGTCTGAGGGTCAGCCAGAAAAACAACCCGCCCTGGGGCACGTTCCAGTCCGCGATATCAGAGAAATGCTTTTGCAACGCCGCCTGGAACCGATCGCGACGGTCACGGTAGAAATCCCTCAGCTCACTCAAATGGCTGCGGTACTGTTCGGTACCGATCCATTGCAGCGCCTGCCACTGACCGATGCGGTTGGTGTGCAGGTCCGCCGACTGCTTGAGCCGCAGCAGGTGCGGGAACAAATCCGGACTGGCGATCAAGTAGCCCACCCGTAGCCCCGGCAACAGGGTTTTCGACACGGTACCGGTATAGATCCAGCTAGCCTTCTTCAAGCGACTGACGATCGGCGTGGCACTGCCGCCATCGAACGTCAGCTCGCGGTAGGGTTCGTCCTCGATCAGGGTGACGCCAAACTCATCCAGCAGCGCCGCCACGGCATCGCGCTTGGCTTCGCTGTAGCGCACCGCCGAGGGATTCTGGAACGTCGGGATCAGGTAGATGAACGCTGGCCGATGCTGCTCCAGGCGGGCCCGCAACTGGTGCAGGTCTGGGCCGTCGGCCTCAAGGGGCACGGTGATGCAGTCGGCGCCGAACAGTTGGAAGATCTGCAACGCCGCCAGGTAGGTCGGCGCTTCGAGCATCACTTCAGTGCCCACGTCGATGTGCAGCTTGGCCGCCAGGTCCAGGGTTTGCTGGGAGCCGCTGACCACCAACACCTGACTCGCCTCACAGGCCACACCCAGCCCCCGCGCCTGGGCCGCCAGGGCTTCGCGCAGGGCCGGTTCGCCTTCGCTCATGCCGTACTGGCCCATGGACAACGGCATGGCCGTCCATTCCACCTTCGGCAGCATGGCTTCGGCCGGCAGGCCGCCGGCGAACGACATCACTTCAGGGCGCTGCGCCGCCGCGAGGATTTCTCGAATCAAAGAACTTTTGAGGCGCGAGACACGTTCGGAAAAAGCCATGGGGGTCACCTGTAGCGGGTCGCTGGAAAAATGAGTCAAACTGGTTGACTGAAATTACTCCGACCTCTCTGGATACGTCAATATGATTGACCTTAAAAACCCGACTTCCCAACAAATGGCCATGGAAGCGTTTTTCTTCGGTTACCAGGCGTTCACTGCCAAGGCCGATGAAATGCTCGAGCGTCGCGGGTTGAGTCGGGTGCACCAGCGCATCGTTTTTTTCATCGCCCGCTACCCGTCCTTGAGCGTGAAGGAATTGCTGGCCCTGCTCGGGGTGAGCAAGCAGGCGCTGAACATGCCGTTGCGGCAGTTGATGGAAATGCACCTGGTGAACAGCGTCGCGTCCGAGACTGACAAGCGCAAGCGGCTGCTGGAACTGACGGCCGAGGGCGAGCGGTTCGAACAGGCGTTGCGGCGTGAGCAGGTGAAATTGCTGGAGCGGGTGTTTGCCGAGGCTGGGGAGGCGGCGGTGAATGGCTGGTTGGCGGTGAACCTGGCACTGGGCAAGTCTGGCGACTGAAGGCGTCTGATCCGACGCTATCGCGAGCAAGCTCGCTCCCACAGTGGGACGGTGGTGAAGACAAGACTTGGCTTCACCCATGAACCCTGTGGGAGCGAGCTCGCTCGCGATAGCGCCCGCAAGGGCGATATATCCCTATCGCCAGACATTTCGTCGACAACACAGAAAACATTATTTGCATTATTTGTATACAAAAGCATAATTCGCTTCGTGCGAGTTCCTGACCAACAGGTCAACATACTTCGCCAGCCTTACCTGCCTCAGCGCATCGCAACCACCCCAGGGCGTTTGCGGTGCTGGAAATAACAATAAGACTCTTGAGGAGTACTCGCTGTGGAAAGCCGCAAACCCGAAGCCCGGACGCTGGACCTCTCGCCGCCACTACGCAGTGGCTGGCTGGAACGCCTCTTCAAACTCAGCTTGCATGGCACCATGGTGAAGACCGAGCTGATTGCCGGCCTGACGACCTTCATCACCATGGCCTACATCATCTTCGTCAACCCCAACATCATGGCCGACGCCGGCATCGATCACGGTGCCGCGTTCGTCGCCACCTGCATCGCCGCCGCCCTGGGCTGCCTGTTGATGGGCCTGTACGCCAACTGGCCGGTGGGCCTGGCACCGGGCATGGGCCTGAACGCGTTCTTCACCTACACCGTGGTCGGGACCATGGGCTACAACTGGGAAACCGCGTTGGGCGCAGTGTTCATTTCCGGTGTGCTGTTCATGATCCTGACCCTGTCACGGGTGCGCGAGTGGCTGCTCAACAGCATTCCCGTGAGCCTGCGGTTCGCCATGGGTGCGGGGGTCGGGTTGTTCCTCGGGCTGATCGGCCTGAAAACCGCCGGGATCATCGTCGACAGCCCCGCCACCCTGATCAAGCTCGGCTCGCTACGTGAGCCCGGTCCCCTGTTGGCTGCCGTGTGTTTCCTGATGATCGCCGTGCTCAGTTATCACCGCGTGTTCGGGGCGATCCTGATCAGCATCATCGCCGTGACCCTGGCCGGTTGGGGCCTGGGGTTGGTGCAGTACAACGGTGTCATGTCGACCCCACCCAGCCTGGCCCCGACCTGGATGGCGATGGACGTGGCCGGGGTTTTCAACATCAGCATGATCAGCGTGGTGCTGGCCTTCCTGTTCGTGCACATGTTCGACACCGCTGGCACCTTGATGGGCGTTGCCCAGCGCGCCGGGCTGGTGAAAGCCGATGGCAAGATCGAGAACCTGTCCCGCGCCTTGAAAGCCGACAGCGCCTCCAGCGTATTCGGCGCCATGGTCGGTGTGCCGCCGGTGACCAGCTACGTGGAAAGTGCCGCCGGTGTGGCCGCCGGTGGCCGCACGGGGCTTACCGCCGTGACCGTCGGTGTGCTATTTATTGCCGCCATGTTCTTCGCACCGCTGGCCGGGATGATCCCGGCCTATGCCACCGCCGGCGCGTTGATCTACGTGGCCATGCTGATGATGGGCGGCATGGCCCACATCGAATGGGACGAACCGACCGACAGCATTCCGGCCATCGTCACGGCCATCATGATGCCCCTGACGTTCTCGGTCGCCGACGGTATCGCCCTGGGGTTCATCACCTATGTGGTGCTCAAGGCCGGCACCGGTAAACACAAGGAAATTTCCGTCAGCCTGTGGGTGCTCTGCGCGATCTTCATCGCCAAGTTCATCTTCTTGTAAGCGATACCGTATCCACCCCGCCTCACCCCTTGGGTGAGGCTTTTGTCCATCAGGAGCAAAGCAATGAATCTGGAAACCTGGCTGTTGTTCAGTGGCGCCGCCTTGGTGGTGATCCTTATCCCCGGCCCGCTGTCGCTGTTGATGATCGGCAACAGCCTGAACTACGGCCTGCGTCGCTCGTACCCGGCATTTCTCGGCGGGGTGATCGCGTCGATCTGCCTGCTGAGTGCCTCGGCGTTGGGGCTCGGTGCGTTGTTGCTGGCGTCGGAACAATTGTTCAGTGCCCTGAAGATCGTCGGTGCCCTGTACCTGTTCTACCTGGCCTGGCAGAGCTGGCAACAATCCCGGCAACCTGCCCAAGGCGCCGAAGTGCCCCAGGCCGCCGCGGTGCCACGTTTCCGCGCGTTGTTCGGCCGGGCGTTCGTGCTGGGTGCCAGCAATCCGAAAGACATTCTGTTCTTTGCCGCGTTCCTGCCGCAGTTCCTGAGCGCCGAACAACCCTTCCTGCCGCAACTGCTGATCATGATCGCCACCTGGACCGTACTCGACCTGCTCTGCAAGCTGGCCTACGGCCTCGGCGCCCACGGCGCGGCGCGCTATCTGCGCACCGGCAAGGGCCAGAGCTGGTTCAACCGGATCAGCGCTGGCCTGTTTGGCGGCGCGGGTGCAGCCTCCTTAATGTCCACCCACTGAGCCCTCGGCGTTGCGAATGCCTTTGTGTGCGGCATTCGCAAAACATCGCAACAACCCATCGATATACAGCACTCGGGAAAACACCTTACATAGAGGGCCAATTCAAACATCGTTGAACAAGGAAGTTCACAATGGCCCAACTTATAGCGCCCTCTTCCGCTACTGACGACCGGGGTGTCGTCATTAGCGATATTGCCTTTCAGGCCAATGAGCATACGATCGAGACGCTCGACTTCAAAGTCGCCGATCAATCGCGACTCAATCCGGAACACAAGCACCGGCAAGCCCAACTCGAAGTCGTCGACAAACTTTACGGCCCGCTCCAGATCGGCTCCGTAGCCGTGACCCGCTCCGCCCTGAATGCACTGGGTGCAACCACTGACGGTCAGGTATTGAACGGTGAAAACAGTTTCTTTCGCATCGCCAGTCGTTTTTTCCTGGACTCACTGCAGTTCAATGCAGCGGATGTCGAAACTCATATAAAACTGACCGCCGATGCAAACGACTATCGCCTGCCGACATTGCTTTTTGAAATAGCCAGCCAACGCTCACGCGCTGCGCGCCCATTATTAAGAGCCAACCTTGCAGTACAGACTGAAGCGGGCAGTTATCACATTATCCTGGAAAAACTCCTGAAGTCTGCACAGGGCCTCGACCCTCATCAGTTTGCCCAGACGTCACTGAACTGGGTAAACAAGACCAAGAGCCAGATCCTCATCCCCACCGGCCTGGGACTCCAGGCCTTCGGAATCTACAGCGGCCTGCGTGGCCTGCAAGACGCCATCCGCAACAAGGACGATTACCAGACCCTGTTCAACGGCGCCAGCGTGGCCGCCGAAGTGGCTTCCTTGGGCGTCGAAGCGCTGGTGACCCGACAAGCCACGCAAATGATCCAGGCCGGTCAGCGCTCCCTGGGGGATTTCGCGAAAACCACCTTCGCGACTCGACTGGCCCGGGGAAGTGGGCTGATTGCCAGCGTGTTGACCCTGCCTTTCGATATCGTCTCTGCAGTTGACGCTTTCAAGGCCGCCGCCAACGCGAGTGGCAAAGCGGCCACTGATCATTACGTCAGCGCCGCCTTGAGTGTCACCAGCGCCGCGATGACCCTGACCATCGGCTTGGCCGCGCTGGCGGGCTTCAGTTCAGCCGGTCCGGTGGGCCTCGCCGCCGGACTTATCCTGGTGGTCGGGTCACAGGTCTGGGGGGCGATTCGCCAGGTCGATGAGATCGACGACTACATAACCCTCAGCGCCCACGAGCGCCTGCGAACGGGTTGGTTCGCCTTCTGGACAATCAGCCCTGACGACGATATCCAGGAGCGCTACACCCTCGCCAAGGCGACCGCCGAACACACCAGGCAACTGCGGGCCAACGCCTTGAACTTGCTCAAGGGCCCGTTGAAAGACAGCACCGAGGCGATCGTGAACGGTCGATTCACCGTGGAACTCGAGCAAGTGACCTACAACACCTGGAACTGGTGGACCGGCGAAAAGTATCAGGCAACGAACGCGCGCCCGAAAATCAAGGACAGCGATGACTGGATTGATGCCCGCCAAGGCGTCACGCTCGAAACACCTGGCGCAGTCATCGAAGCGGCGGCGGAGCACAAAGGCATCCGTTGGTACATCGGCGGCGGCAATGACACGGTTTTCGGGGTAGAAAACAAGCCGAACGTTTTCCACTACGGGTCAGGCGTCAAGCGACTGAGGGGCGGCGCGAAAGACGATGTATTCGTTTTCGAAGGCTCGACATCCATTGCCCCAGGAGACGAAGTACCTGCGCCGAACCGGCTGGTAGGTGGCTCGGGTAACGACACGTTGATACTGGCCGGCAATCCCGGCCAAGGTCAGGTGCCGCGACTGGGTTATCACATCGACCTGGAGGCGGGGCAGGCGTCCATCATCACTCATGAAGGTCCCAAGAGCGAAAGTGGACAGCATCGCCACGCGCTTCTTGAAGGCATCGAACATGTGGAAATCCTTGAGGGCGGCACCCATGTCATCAAGGGCAGCGCCGGCGCGAACATCATCAAGTCCCGGGGCAACGATCTCATCGAGGCCGGCGCGGGAGACGACCGGATCTTCATTCTCGGCGGCAACAACCGCAACGCCGACGGCGGGCCTGGGGACGATGCCTACGTCATCGCCCACAAACCCGGCCACGTATCGATCACCGAGGACGGCATGGGCAGCAGCGTCATTTCCCTGGACTGGCGCGCCGACCTGATTGAAAGCTGGGTGATCGAGCAGGGCAACCTGGTGATCACGTCGTGCTTCGATGGCAATGACTGGGAGTCACGCAAGGTCACCCTCAACAATGTCTATGCCGATACGGACTATCCAAGAGCCTTACAGATCAACCGCCTGACCTTCACGACAAAGGACGGCTTCCACTGGGTGCCAGACCTGCCGGAGACGCTGGAGCACGACAGCCCCCTCGTCATTGAAGCGGTCATGGTGCAACACGGCATCCCCCGGAACCCGGCCATCCTCAATGACCGAAGCGAGCGCTGGGTGGCCCACGATAAGGACACGAGCTACTACGTTTCCCGGTTGATTGAATTCACCACGCTCAAGGTGAGACAGAAAAGTGAGTATTGCACCACGCTTCACCTGGACTATGCCCATAGCGAACTGACCCGGGTCGAAGCTCACTACAACGCCTATGTCATCCAGGAAGACGGAGGGGACACGGTGAAATATGGTGAGTGCGGTCTCACCCTGGATTTTGGCAGTCGCCGTGTCGTCCTGAACAACCTGGCCCGTTCCGATGAGCGCTACAGCGCGCGGACAAAGACCACCGGGCGACGTGCGTTTTCCGCATTGGATTCGCAGCACACGTTTATCCTGATCATGCGCGACGGCGCCTCCTACCGCCTGGCCATCCCCACCCCCGACCCCGCGCGGTTGCTGGATAAGGGATTCATCGACAAGGATCCGGTGCAATGGAAGACACAAGCCCCCCTTTCACTCACGCCGACCAGAAAGCACTACGCGTTTCTCCAGCCCCTGGATAAGAAGCCCCATCCCATGGGCAACCAGGCCACCTGCGCGATGCTCACGCCAGCCGTTGAGCAGACCGGTATCGAAGTGCTGACAGGCCAAGGCTCCACGTACCTTGTCCACCTGAGCCCGGGCATGACACTACGGCTGACCACGCCAGGCGCGCTGGCCGGCGCCAATCCCCGACTGCCCCAGGCATCCACTTGGGAACTCGACGCCACCCGCCTCGGGGAGGTCGAGATCAAACTGGCCAATAACCTGCTGCAGATAGGCACGACGATCCTTCATCTACCCGTCTACGCAGAGGACGACCTCGTCGACCAGATACGCGTCATCACGGCCCAGGGTGTCGTCCATGCAGTCGACAGCCTGTTCGAGCGCGTCTATGTAACGGCACTGGACGGCCGGTATTTTTCGCCCCCGGTCGATCCCGAAGCCGCCCTGCCCCCCGAATTGTCACGGTTAGCATCGGCACAACTGAGAGTGTCCAACATGGCGCTCAAAGATGGCTCGCCCGGCTCACTGAGTTATCACCTCAAGGCGCGCCGGTGGACCCTCGATACCGATGAATCGCGGGGCATCGTCGCAACGAGGCTAAGAAAAACCAACTTGTGCGATCACCATCTCAGCCTTTATCAGGACCTGGCTCGCGAAGGGCTCAGCCAGAACCCACCCCTGGACGACGAGGCGCTGCGCTTGTTGCGCGAACAATGCGTGAAATGGGCCGAAGGCACGACGTTGAACAAGTCACTGATGCTTGCGCAGGCCATCGCGCTGAGCCCGACTTTTGGCCTGGAACTTCCTCATTGGCGTTGGCTGCTCTCCCCAGGCGAGATCGTCTCCAGACAGACCTAGTCCTGAGGAGTGACTGCGAACGTCTTTTGCCGATGCAATACATATGTAGTGCACCCGCCCGTTGATTTTCCAAGAACATCTTTCAGCGCGTTGCCCGTCAATCCACACGACGGGCGGCGACGTATTCATTGTTCATACTTTTCAAATTCAAGAGCACAAACGTCAATGAGCCCCAGAAAAAACACCCGCCCCAACGTTCCAACTTCGCCTCCCGATACGCCCCACGGCAATCGCGATACCACACCCGAAAGCCTGCCCAGGAGCCCCATCAGGGTCGATGGCAGCGATTCGTCGCCCGGCTCGTCGCCTGGGCGACAAACCGAAGCCGCTGACGCCCAGGCCACGGCGGTCCAGGTAGCGGAACTCACCTCCCAAGCCGCCATCGCCCATGTGCCCGCCTCGCTATCGCTGGACAATTATTACCTTTCCCCCGAGCTGATCCCCATGCTGTCGGACCCGGACCCGACCTCCGGGATCCAGACATTCAGGACCCGGACTTACGTCAAACTTGCCGAAGGTGGAACGGTGCTATTGGGGCGCGATGCCGACCAAAACTACCGGGCGCGCTCAAGCGCTGAGCTCGTTGCGTCCGGCCCCCGCCTGGAACAAGTCGAAGGCAGCCTGCTGTGGCGGCAGGTTTCCCACGGCAGCGACTCCACGCTCACCATTACCCGCTACAACGTGCCGGACGATGATCCTCTGGAAGGGCCCGCGCCCAAGCGCCAGCGCACGGCGCCACCCTCCAGCGAAGTCGCAGTGGAAACCACCCCGGTTTTTCGCAAGGAATGGGGGGTCGAGCCAAAGCTCACCCTGCCGGCCTTCATCACCATCGGCGACGTTCACTATAAGCGGGTGACACGTGTCGACGCACGGGACTACCCCATTGCCTACATCCAGCAACCTGGCCATCCCGCCTATGATTTTGACCTGCTGGAAGCCATCCTCAGGCATACCCCGGACGAGCAGCCCCGAAGCGTAATCCGCGTGCCGCCGGACAACCATTGGGAGATCGATGCCAGGCTTCCCTTCGAGAAACCGCTGACGGCCTATGTCAGGGAAGTGTTTCCCGAGGTCACCACAGTCACCCTGGAAAATATCGCCAGGAGGCAGTTCGAACTCGCCAACAGCTCCTCGATCGCCGACGCTGCGGGCCTGACCGCACTGAGGCAGATTTTCCATAGCTGGAAAAACGCCGTTCCCTCGCCCCATCCGCAATGGACCGACCCCTTGCTGATGCTGCCCGTGCTCCCGACCTCTTCAGGGATCACGAGCGCTTCGCGTTCGATAGACCTGCCCATTTCCACCTCGACGGGGAGACTGGATCGGCTGGATTTCGACCCCCTACGGTTCCCGCGAGAGTGGAATTTCTTCATGTCGACCTACTCGCCGATGGACCTCAAGCGCTTCATGGCCGGCATCCTGACGCGCAATGGCTACACGGTCATGGAGCCCAACAGTTTCAATAGCTTTCCGGCGCTGGTGTTTCGGCGCACCGGACATGACTATGTATTTTTCATGAGCCTGCATCGCACTCGCATGCCGAAACTCTCCCTGCCCACCCACATGAATCCCAACACCACCGGCATCAACCTGGAGACCCAGGTCGGCGACGCTGCCGCACAAGCGGTCAAGGACGCCCATCAGGCCGGCAAAATCATCTGGCTAAAGGGCGGTTCACAGATCCGGCCTGGCTACGCGGACACTGTCTTTATCATTCGGGATGACAACGCCAGGCTGTAGGCTGGCGGCAAAAAAAAGCCCGCAGTGTGAGCGGGCGAAAAACCAAAGAAGCGCCATGCGCAGTCGCTTCCAGAAGAGGCAGCTGCTTGGGGGATCAGCTGCCTCGATAGGTGGAATAGGCGTAGGGCGAAATCAGCAGGGGCACGTGATAATGCTCCTGCTCGGCCGAAATGCCGAAGCGCAGCACCACCACATCCAGGAACGCCGGCTCGGGCAGTTGCACGCCACGGGCGCGGTAGTAATCGCCAGCGTGAAATTGCAATTGATAGACGCCCGAGCGGTAGTCCTCCCCTTGCAGCAATGGTGCATCGCAGCGACCATCGCTGTTGGTCTGCGCGCTGGCGACCAGCTGCAATTGCGAGCCCTCCACCCGATACAACTCGACCTTGATCGCGCTGCCCGGGCAGCCATGTGCAGCATCCAAAACGTGAGTAGTCAAACGTCCCATTGCTTCTGCGCGCCTCGCTGCGGGGCAGCCCGGCACGACGCCTCCTGAATCAGTTGAAAGACAGGCCGCACCGTTTCGGAGCACGAAACGCTACGGCGATGAACGAATTAAGACACTTTAAAAGAAAATTGTACACAATAAAAAATAAACATTCAGCCCATGGACTGTGCAACGGCACGCCGGCCCCGGCCTCAAGCAAACCAAATGAATACAAGATCCTCCTGACGATTCATTGACCAAGTGGGCAGGTTTCTTGCAGTGTAGACAAGCCAGGGACCGCGGTGAAAAATGCAGAAAATCAGGCTTACAAATCGCGCATAAAGTTGTATACAATCACTCCATCGTCGTGACGCCAGCCTATATTTCATCATCAGGGCGCCACCCACATGGTTCGAACAAGAAGGAAAACTGCAGTGAGCGCTGACTACCCACGCGACCTGATCGGTTACGGCAATAACCCTCCCCATCCCCAGTGGCCGGGCAACGCCCGCATCGCTTTGTCCTTCGTGCTCAACTACGAAGAAGGTGGCGAACGCAACGTCCTGCATGGCGACAAGGAATCCGAAGCGTTCCTCTCGGAGATGGTCGCCGCGCAACCGCTGCAGGGCGAGCGCAACATGAGCATGGAATCGCTGTACGAGTATGGCAGCCGTGCCGGTGTCTGGCGGGTCCTCAAGCTGTTCAAGGCATTCGACATCCCGCTGACCATCTTCGCCGTGGCCATGGCCGCCCAGCGCCATCCGGACGTGATTCGCGCCATGGTCGCCGCCGGTCACGAAATCTGCAGCCACGGCTATCGCTGGATCGACTACCAATACATGGATGAGGCCCAGGAGCGCGAGCACATGCTCGAAGCGATCCGCATCCTCACCGAAATCACTGGCGAGCGCCCGCTGGGCTGGTACACCGGCCGCACCGGCCCGAACACCCGCCGGCTGGTGATGGAAGAAGGCGGTTTCCTCTATGACAGCGACACCTACGACGACGACCTGCCCTACTGGGAACCGAATACCCCGAACGGCAAGCCGCACCTGGTGATTCCCTACACCCTCGACACCAATGACATGCGCTTCACCCAGGTGCAGGGTTTCAACAAGGGTGACGATTTCTTCCAGTACCTGAAGGACGCTTTCGACGTGCTGTATGCAGAAGGTGCTGAAGCCCCGAAGATGCTCTCCATCGGGCTGCATTGCCGGCTGATCGGCCGCCCTGCACGCCTGGCATCCCTCAAGCGCTTCCTCGAATACGTCAAAGGCCATGAACACGTCTGGTTCAGCCGTCGTGTCGACATCGCCCGCCACTGGCAGCAGGCCCACCCGTACCAAGGGGCTTCGAATCCAGGAGCCTCGAAATGACCGCCTTCCAGACCCTCAAGCCTTCCACCTTGAGCCGTGAAGCCTTCGTCCGGGCTTTCGCCGATATCTACGAACATTCGCCATGGGTCGCCGAAAAGGCGTTTGAACTGGGCCAGGATCCCTCGATCGACGAGATCGAGACCCTGCACCAGCGCATGAGCGACATCCTGTTGAGCGCCGATCACGCCAGCCAACTGGCGCTGATCAACGCCCACCCGGACCTGGCCGGCAAAGCCGCCGTCCAGGGCCAACTGACCGAAGCCAGCACGAACGAACAGGCCGGCGCCGGTATTCACCAATGCACGGCCGAAGAGTTTCAACGCTTCACCGAGCTGAACGACGCCTACAAGGCCAAGTTCAAGTTTCCCTTCATCATGGCGGTAAAAGGCAGCAACCGGCACCAGATCCTCGCGGCGTTCGAAACGCGCATCCATCATTCGGCAGACGCCGAATTCAAATGCGCGCTGGCAGAGATCAACAAGATCGCGTTGTTCCGATTACTGACCCTTTAGCGAGCAGCCTCCTGCAAGCATCCCCAGCCAACTTATTTAAAGGCAGACAAGAAGAATGAAAGCTTACGCCGTACCTTTCGAGAAGTTCGTCAACCTGGCCGACGCCCGCCTGGGCACCAAGATCATCTCGGTCACCGACGACTGGTTCGCCGACGCCAACCGCCTGTTCCAGCCGACCCCGGCCGTGTGGAAGGAGGGCGTGTTCGATGATAACGGCAAGTGGATGGACGGCTGGGAATCGCGGCGCAAGCGCTTCGAAGGCTACGACAGTGCGGTGATCCGCCTGGGTGTGGCGGGCTCGATCAAGGGCGTGGACATCGACACCTCATTCTTCACCGGCAACTACCCCCCGTCGGCCTCCCTCGAAGCCTGCTTCCTGACCGAAGGCGAGCCGGACGAAAACACCCAGTGGACTGAAGTGCTGTCGGCCGTGGAGCTGCAAGGCAACAGCCACCACTACCACGAAATCAGCAACGACCAGGCCTTCAGCCACCTGCGCTTCAACATCTACCCCGATGGCGGCGTGGCCCGCTTGCGGGTCTACGGCATTCCGTACCGCGACTGGTCGGCCGTGGGCGACAACGAACAGATCGACCTGGCCGCCGCCCTCAATGGTGGCCGCGCCCTGGCCTGCTCCGACGAGCACTTCGGCCGCATGAGCAATATCCTCAACCCGGGTCGTGGCGTGAACATGGGCGACGGCTGGGAAACCGCCCGTCGTCGTACCCCGGGCAATGACTGGGTCATCGTCGCCCTGGGCCATGCCGGCGAGGTCGAGAAAGTCATCGTCGACACCCTGCACTTCAAGGGCAACTACCCCGATAGCTGCTCGATCCAGGGCGCGTTCGTCAAGGGCGGCACCGACAGCCAGATCGAAACCCAGTCGCTGTTCTGGCGCGAACTGCTGCCGAGCCAGAAGCTGGAGATGCACGCCGAGCACACCTTCGCCGAGCAGATCAAGGCCCTGGGGCCGATCACCCACATCCGCCTCAATGTGTTCCCGGATGGTGGCGTGAGTCGCCTGCGGGTGTTGGGCAAGGTAGCGAAGTAAACACCGCACCTGTGGCGAGGGAGCTTGCTCCCGCTGGACTGCGCAGCAGTCCCATTTTGAGGGCCGCTTCGCGACCCAGCGGGAGCAAGCTCCCTCGCCACAGAAGCTGAACAAACGACACAGAATTTTTTGGATAAGAAGACCAGCATGCGCACACTCAAGATCGAACCGTTGACCAAAGAAGCCTTCGCCCCGTTCGGTGACGTGATCGAAACCGACGGCAGCGATCACTTCATGATCAACAACGGTTCGACCATGCGCTTCCATCGCCTGGCGACGGTGCAAACCGCTACGCCGGACGACCAGGCGATCATCAGCATCTTCCGCGCCGACGCGCTGGACATGCCGCTGACCGTGCGCATGCTGGAGCGCCATCCGCTGGGCAGCCAGGCCTTCATTCCGCTGCTCGGCAACCCCTTTCTGATCGTGGTCGCGCCACTTGGCGATGCACCTGTATCAGGCTTGGTCCGCGCCTTCGTCACCAACGGCAGGCAGGGCATTAATTACCATCGCGGCGTCTGGCACCACCCGGTGCTGACGATCGAAAAGCGGGATGACTTCCTGGTGGTTGATCGCAGTGGCACAGGTAATAACTGCGATGAGCATTTTTTCAAAGAGGATGAGTGTTTGATCCTCGCCCCCCACCAATAAGAGAAGGTCCGATCACGCGCAGACAAGCGTGACGGGCGAGAGGTAAAGACTGTGGAAGCACATATGCTGGAATGGCTGAACCTGAGCGTACGCTGGGTTCACATGATCACTGGCGTGGCCTGGATCGGCGCGTCGTTCTACTTCGTCTGGCTGGAAAACAACCTCAACCGCGTCAACCCCAGGAGCGGCCTGGCCGGTGACCTGTGGGCGATCCACGGTGGCGGCATCTACCATCTGGAAAAATACAAACTCGCACCACCGTCCATGCCGGACAACCTGCACTGGTTCAAATGGGAAGCCTACTTCACCTGGATGTCGGGCATCGCCCTGCTGTGCGTGGTGTTCTATTGGAACCCGACCGTCTACCTGCTGGCCCCCGGCAGCGGCCTGAGCGGCCCCGAAGGCGTCGCCTTGGGCATCGGCTCGTTGTTCGTCGGTTGGTTCGTCTATTCCTTCCTCTGCGACTCGGCCCTGGGCAAGCGCCCTGCCTTGCTCGGCCTGATCCTGTTCGTGCTGTTGATCGCCGCGGCCTACGGGTTCAGCAAGGTGTTCAGCGGTCGCGGTGCCTACCTGCATGTCGGGGCGGTCATCGGCACGATCATGGTGGGCAATGTGTTCCGCATCATCATGCCGGCACAACGTGCCCTGGTCGCGGCCATCGCCGAGAACCGCACTCCCGACCCGGCATTGCCGGCCAAGGGCTTGTTGCGTTCGCGCCACAACAACTACTTCACCCTGCCGGTGCTGTTCATCATGATCAGCAACCATTTCCCGAGTACCTACGGCAGCCAGTACAACTGGTTGATCCTGGCCGGTATCGCCGTGGCGGCGGTGTTGGTGCGGCATTACTTCAACACGCGCCATGACAGCAACCGGTTTGCCTGGACGCTGCCGGTCGGCGCCCTGGCGATGATCTGCCTGGCTTATGTCACCGGCCCCAAACCCATGCCCAGCGCACCGGACGTGGCCAAGGCACCCGGCGTGATCGAGTACCAACCGTTGCCGGAAACGGCAGTGGGCGGCGGCGCGAAACCGGCGACCGCCCCCGCCGCACCGGCCTCGGCACCCACCCAGGCCGCCAACGCCCAGGGCCCCTCGTTCGAGAAGGTCCACAGCGTGATCCAGGAACGCTGCTCGGTCTGCCACTCGGCCAAGCCCACCAGCCCGTTGTTCAGCGCCGCGCCGGGCGGGGTGATGTTCGACACGCCGCAGCAGATCCAGCAACAGGCCGCGCGCATCCAGGCCCAAGCCGTGACCAGCCAGATCATGCCGCTGGGCAACATCACTCAGATGACCCAGCAGGAACGCGACCTGATCGGCGCGTGGATCAACCAGGGCGCGCACACCAACTGAGCCACGCGCTCCAACACCGTTAATCGTCATACCGCTGACAGGTCGACCGGTACACCACCGGTCCCCCGTCAGCGACTGCCTGCGCCTCAACAATAAAAACAAGAGGAAAGCACCCGATGACCAAGCCCCGCCATCACGCCCCAAATTCGCCGCCCATGCGCTGTTGCAGGGCACTTGAGCCCTTCAAGGCAAGCCCGTATCCTGCGCGGCCGTTTGAAGCAGGCCTACAACAAAATCCCTTCCGATCCTGACCGGACCGCCAACTTGTTGCAGCGTTGGCGGACATGACGCGCCCCTGAAAACAGCTTTTCCGACTGATCAAAAAACCGCAGGCCACGCCATTTCCGGTTTTTTCCGGACTTGGCTCAACGCTTGCTATCAGCATTCGCCACGCTCAAAAAGCTGACCGAACGGATGTTTTTTAATCCATGGAAAAAGGCGCCACACCAGAGCGCTGACCTTAAAAAATTGCGGTACCACTTACCTTTGGGAGCAAACCGAATGAAACGTACGTGCACCAGCCTGATACTCGCAGGATCCTTGCTGGTCGCAGGCCAAGCGATGGCCGACGACCTGTTGCAATGGCAGAACAACAGCCTGACCTACCTGTATGGCAAGGATTTCCAGGTCAACCCGCGTATCCAGCAGACCGTGACCTTCGAACACGCCGATGCCTGGAAGTACGGGGACAACTTCTTCTTCCTCGACCGGATCTTCTACAACGGCCAGGACGACAGCCAGTCCGGCCCGAACACCTACTACGGTGAGTTCAGCCCGCGCCTGTCGTTCGGCAAGATCTTCGACCAGAAGCTGGAGCTGGGGCCGATCAAGGATGTGCTGCTGGCCATGACCTATGAATTCGGTGAAGGCGACAACGAGTCCTACCTGATCGGCCCGGGCTTCGACCTGGCGATTCCCGGCTTCGACTACTTCCAGCTGAACTTCTACAACCGCCAGACCGAAGGCCCGCGCGCCGGCGACAACGTCTGGCAGATCACCCCGGCCTGGGCCTACACCGTACCGGTGGGTTCTTCCGACATCCTGATCGACGGTTTCATCGACTGGGTGGTGGACAACGACAGCAACTCGAAGGGCACCTACCACGCCAACCTGCACATCAACCCGCAGATCAAATATGACCTGGGCAAGGCCTTGAAGCTTGGCGCCAAGCAGCTGTATGTGGGCGTGGAGTATGACTACTGGAAGAACAAATACGGGATCGAAGACAGCGAAGGGTTCAAGACCAACCAGAGCAACACCAGCTTTTTGCTGAAGTATCACTTCTAATCGCGTCACCCTTGTGGGAGCGAGCTTGCTCGCGATGGCGGTGGGTCAGGCAAAACAGGTGTTGGATGTGCCGCCGTCATCGCGAGCAAGCTCGCTCCCACATTGGTTTCGTGAAAGCCAGGATTCAGCGCCCACCGCAAATCCCTTGCTCGCGATAGCGGTGGACCTGCTTGCATCAGTCAGGACAACCCCAGGAACCGACTCAACGCCTCGCGCTGCGCCAACGCATCCTGGCGTCCCAACTCGATCAGCTCGCGGCAATACCCCGCCTCGAACAACAGGTAGCTCAGCACCCCCGCGCCACTGGTCTTGGTCGCGCCCGGCCCCCGCAGGAAAACCCGCAACGCACGGGGCAGTTCCTGACGATGGCGAGCGGCGATTTCATCGATCGGCTGGCTCGGCGAAATCACCAACACCTCCACCGGTGCCGCGCCGAGGGCATGGGCCGGCACATCGTCGGGCAGCAAGTGGCTGAAACCGTTCAGGCGCTGAAGCAATTCGATGTCGCTTTCCAGGCTGTCAATGAAGGTGCTGTTGAGCATATGACCGCCGATCTGCGCCAGGGTCGGTTGCAGGCCGGTGTAGCTGCGCTCGGAAGGATCCTGGCCACCGGCGCCACGGGGGTTGCCGCTGACGCCGATCACCAGCACGCGATTGGCCCCCAGGTGCAAGGCCGGGCTGATGGGCGCCGATTGACGCACCGCGCCGTCGCCAAAATACTGCGGACCGATCTTGACCGGCGCGAACAACAGCGGAATCGCCGAACTGGCCAGCAGGTGCTCCACCGACAACTGCGTCGGCACACCGATACGTCGATGACGCAGCCAGGCATCGATGGTCCCGCGTCCCTGGTAGAAAGTGACGGCCTGGCCGGATTCATAACCGAATGCCGTCACCGCCACCGCCCGCAGTTGCTGTTCGGCGATGGACTGCTCGATGCCCGAGGCGTGGAACTGGGCCTGGAGCAGTTCGCGCAATGGCGAACTGTCGATCAACGCCACCGGCAACTTGGTCCCCAGGCCCAGCAGGCTGTGGGTGATGAAACGCGTCGCCTGGGCCAGCACGCCGCGCCAGTCGCTGCGCATGACCTGGTGGCTGCGTACCGCTTGCCAGAACGCCGTCAGCCGCTCGATGGCACTCTTGAAGTCCATCGCCCCGCTCGCCAGGCTGACCGCGTTGATCGCCCCGGCCGAGGTGCCGACGATCACCGGAAACGGGTTATCCGCCCCGTCGGGTAACAATTCGGCAATCGCCGCCAATACCCCTACTTGATACGCCGCCCGAGCCCCGCCGCCGGAAAGAATCAAACCTGTAACCGGTTCAGCTGGGGTCATCGCAATGCTCCGTGCTCAAGGTGATATCAAAAAACTCAGCCGCGTTTGTCGTACAGCTTGGGCTCGCCCGGTGGACGGCTCTTGAAGCGCCGGTGGGCCCAGAGGTACTGCTCGGGACAATCGCGCACCGATTGCTCGACCCATTGATTGATGCGGATGCAATCGGCTTCCTCGGTCTCCCCCGGGAAATCCGTCAACGGAGCCTGGATCACCAGGCGATAACCGCTGCCATCGGCCAGGCGCTCCTGGGTGAAAGGCACCACCAGCGCCTTGCCCAGGCGGGCGAACTTGGTGGTGGCGGTGACCGTCGCGGCCTGGATGCCGAACAGCGGCACGAACACGCTTTGCTTGGCGCCGTAGTCCTGGTCCGGCGCATACCAGATCGCCCGGCCGGCCCGCAGCAGCTTGAGCATGCCCCGCACGTCGTCACGCTCCACCGCCAGGGAATCGAGGTTGTGCCGCTCGCGGCCCCGGCGCTGGATGTAGTCGAACAACGGGTTCTTGTGCTCGCGGTACATGCCATCGATGGTGTGCTGCTGGCCGAGCAAGGCCGCGCCGATTTCCAGCGTGGTGAAATGCAGCGCCATCAGGATCACGCCCTTGCCCTCGCGCTGAGCCTGCTTGAGATGCTCCAACCCTTCGACATGGGCCAGTTTCGCCAAACGCGAACGCGACCACCACCAACTCATGGCCATTTCGAAAAAAGCGATGCCGGTGGAGGCAAAGTTTTCCTTGAGCAGACGCTTGCGTTCGGCAGCGGACTTTTGCGGGAAACACAGTTCCAGGTTGCGACGGGCAATGCGCCGTCGGTCGCCAGCCACCCGGTACATCAGCGCCCCCAATGCACGACCGACCCGCAGCAATAACGGATAAGGCAATTGCACGATCAGCCACAACAGCCCCAGGCCGCACCACAGCAGCCAGAAACGCGGATGAAAAAATGCAGCTCGAAAACGCGGGCGATCCATTACAACTTCCATTAGGACATGGGCCGCGCATTCTACATTGTTCGACCCGGGTTGCGGCTGGCGGACGATCTCGTTATAAGTCTCGGCACTTTTAGTGACAAGCCGTTGTACGCCGACCATGAGCCAAACCGAACCGCTAGACCAAGATCCCGTGTTCCAGCTGAAGGGCAGCATGCTCGCCATTACGGTGCTGGAACTGGCCCGCAACGACCTGAAGAGCCTTGACCGGCAACTGGCGGCGAAAGTCGCCCAGGCCCCGAACTTCTTCAGCAATGCCCCCCTGGTGCTGGCCCTGGACAAGCTGCCGGCTGGCGAAGGCTCAGTGGATCTGCCAGGCCTGATGCGCATTTGCCGCCAGCACGGTCTGCGCACCCTGGCGATCCGCGCCAGCCGCATCGAAGACATCGCCGCCGCAATCGCCGTGGACATTCCCGTGCTGCCGCCGTCCGGCGCCCGGGAACGCGTGCTGGAACTGAGCCCGGCCGAAGCGAAGAAAGCCCCGGAAAAACCACCGGAGCCCACCATCAAGCCAACGCGGGTCATCACCTCGCCAGTGCGCGGCGGGCAGCAGATTTATGCCCAGGGTGGCGATCTGGTCATCGTGTCGTCGGTCAGCCCGGGGGCGGAACTTCTGGCCGATGGCAACATCCATGTATACGGCCCGATGCGCGGTCGAGCACTGGCCGGCGTCAAGGGTGATACCAAAGCCAGGATCTTCTGTCAGCAATTGAGCGCTGAGCTGGTTTCCATCGCCGGGCAGTACAAGGTCTCCGAGGATTTGCGTCGCGACCCGTTGTGGGGCGCCGGCGTTCAGATCAGCCTGTCGGGCGACGTGTTGAACATCATTCGGCTTTAACGGATACTGCCGCATTTTCCAAGCATCTCTAAAACGAGCGAAAACGGCTTAAACGACGTAGGAAAAAGGATCTGGCAGTGTTTACCGGAGGTAGACCCCGCCCGACAGCCGATTCCAGCCAAGCCTGTCCAATTGCAACGGTTTTCCAGAGATGTTTTTCAGGGGCTGACAAAGTCCCTTTTTCCTTAGGGGTGAAACACCTTGGCCAAGATTCTCGTGGTTACATCCGGCAAGGGTGGTGTGGGTAAGACCACCACCAGCGCCGCTATCGGTACCGGCCTCGCTCTGCGCGGCCACAAGACAGTCATCGTCGACTTCGACGTCGGCTTGCGCAACCTGGACCTGATCATGGGTTGCGAGCGCCGCGTGGTCTACGACTTCGTCAACGTGGTCAACGGCGAAGCGAACCTGCAACAGGCCCTGATCAAGGACAAGCGCCTTGAAAACCTCTACGTGCTGGCCGCCAGCCAGACCCGCGACAAAGACGCGCTGACCCAGGAAGGCGTGGAAAAGGTCCTGATGCAACTCAAGGAAGACTTCGAGTTCGTGGTCTGCGACTCCCCGGCCGGTATCGAGAAAGGTGCCCACCTGGCCATGTACTTCGCCGACGAAGCGATTGTCGTGACCAACCCGGAAGTGTCGTCGGTCCGTGACTCCGACCGCATGCTGGGCCTGCTGGCGAGCAAATCCCGCCGCGCCGAGAAGGGCGAAGAGCCGATCAAGGAACACCTGCTGCTGACCCGCTACAACCCACAACGGGTCAGCGACGGCGAAATGCTCGGCGTCGAAGACGTCAAGGAAATCCTCGCGGTCACCCTGCTGGGGGTCATTCCGGAATCCCAAGCGGTACTCAAGGCTTCCAACTCCGGCGTGCCGGTGATTCTCGACGACCAGAGCGATGCCGGCCAGGCATACAGCGATGCCGTCGATCGCCTGTTGGGCAAGACCGTGGAGCATCGTTTCCTCGATGTAACGAAGAAAGGTTTCTTCGAGCGCCTGTTTGGAGGTAGGTAATGAACCTTTTTGACTTCTTTCGTGCCAACAAAAAGCCCAGTACCGCCTCGGTCGCGAAAGAGCGTCTACAGATCATCGTGGCGCACGAACGCGGCCAACGCAGCACCCCTGACTACCTGCCAGCCTTGCAGAAGGAACTGGTGGAAGTGATCCGCAAATACGTCAACATCGGTAGCGATGACGTGCATGTGGCGCTGGAAAGCCAGGGCAGCTGCTCGATCCTGGAACTCAATATCACCCTGCCGGATCGCTGATCGCCCCGGCGGGAGCCACGGCGGCTCGGGTCCCCACAGCCCTTTTGTGGGAGCGGGCTTGCTCGCGAAGACGGTGGCACATTCAGTATCAATGTGCCTGAAACACCGCTTTCGCGAGCAAGCCCGCTCCCCCAAGGGTCGGGGCCCAGCCGCCGTTGGCGTTTGTAACGAGACTGTTTTCAATGCCCCTGTCCAACATCCGCATCATTCATCAGGACGCCGCTGTCCTGGTGGTCGACAAGCCGACCCTGTTGCTTTCCGTGCCCGGCCGGGCCGACGACAACAAAGATTGCCTGATCACCCGCTTGCAGGAAAACGGCTATCCGGAAGCGCGAATCGTGCACCGACTGGACTGGGAAACCTCCGGCATCATCCTCTTGGCCCGTGACCCGGACACCCATCGCGAACTGTCCCGGCAATTTCATGATCGCGAAACCGAAAAAGCCTACACGGCGTTGTGCTGGGGCCAACCGGAGCTGGACAGTGGCAGCATCGACCTGCCCTTGCGCTACGACCCGCCAACCAAACCCCGGCACGTGGTGGACCATGAACAAGGCAAACACGCCCTGACCTTCTGGCGCGTACTGGAACGTTGCGGCGACTGGTGCCGGGTCGAGCTGACACCGATCACTGGGCGCTCGCACCAATTGCGCGTACACATGCTGTCCATCGGTCACCCGCTGCTGGGCGACGGGCTCTACGCCCATCCGCAGGCCCTCGCCGCCTGGCCACGCCTGTGCCTGCACGCCAGCATGCTGAGCTTCACCCATCCGCAAAGCGGCGAGCGTCTGCGCTTCGAGTGCCCGGCACCGTTCTAGATCCGTGAAAAATGGTTTCATCCGATAAAGGCTTGGCATGCAGGTTATTGATTTTCAGGAAACACCCGTCAAAAAAGTCCGCCACCAATTGCTCTACCTGATCTACGGCGACAAGGACGCTTATCGCCACGAAGCCAAGTTCAGCATCCTCACCGCCCTGGCCCACGGCAATCCAGCGACCCTGCCCAGCATCAGGATCCTGACCGACCGGCCTGAGGATTATCGCGGCTGGCCGGTCGAAACCCTCGCACTGAGCCCGCAGTTGCTGGCCGAGTGGCAAGGCAACAACGGTTACATTCACCGTCGCAAGGCCTGTGCCATCGCGGCCGGCCTGACGCTGGCGGAAAAGACCCTGTTCGTCGACACCGACACGCTGTTCCTGTCCGATCCCGACCTGCTGTTCAAGCAAATCCAGCCAGGGCAGTACCTGATGGACAGCTTCGAATACCACTGGAGCTACGTCTGTAAGCGCGTGGATTACCTCAAGCTGGGCACGCACCTGCGCGCCCACGGCATTACCTCGGACAACAGTTTCAAGCTCTACAACAGCGGGTTATGCGGTGTGACGGACAAAGACGGCGCGCTGCTGGCCCAGGCCGTCGGGCTGATCGATGAATGGACCGAAGGTGGCTTCGACATCCACACCATCGAACAGATCGCGATTTCATTCGCCTTGCGCAACCAGACCATTAACGAAACCAACAAGCACGTTTATCACTACTTCGCCGAGAAGCGCTTCTTCCACACCATGCAAGCGCACTTCTTTGCCCAGCACGGCGAGGCGTTCAACACGCAGTTGGTGGAGCGTTGCCATGACGTTCCGCGCACCCGGCCTTTCCCGTCTGCCTGGCGGCGGCTGAAGATCAAATGGCAGTTGCGCAATCATAGCGGCCCCTTGCACAGGATCGGTCGCGACCTGCTGTATGGCAGCGCGGCACCGGAGCATCCTTACTACAACCTCTGCCGGCACCATTGGTGGGATTCGGCATCGCGGGAGATCCTTCGCCTGGACCCGAAGCGCCAGCAACAGTGGTTCGGCCAACTGGAGCACTGGCCGCGGCACCTGCCAGAACCGTCCAAGGCACAAGACAAGTCCCTGATCATGGCGCACTTGCGCAAGCGGATCACGGCCTCGGGCTGATCGATGGCGGGGCCCGCGGAACACCCCCCGACGGGGGATTGGGCCTGCAACGCAGGCTGTCGATGGGGTAAACTCCCGCCCATCGCTGTCTGGAGTGACTTATGCGCGCAGAGTTGAACCAAGGCCTGATCGACTTCCTCAAGGCCTCCCCTACCCCGTTCCATGCCACCGCCAGCCTGGCCAAGCGCCTGGAGGCGGCCGGCTATCAGCGTCTTGACGAACGCGAGACCTGGGCCACCGAGGCCAACGGTCGCTACTACGTCACGCGCAACGACTCCTCGATCATCGCCTTCAAGCTCGGCCGCAACTCACCGCTGCACGACGGCATTCGCCTGGTCGGCGCCCACACCGACAGCCCTTGCCTGCGGGTCAAGCCACAGCCGGAGCTGCAACGCCACGGGTTCTGGCAGTTGGGCGTGGAAGTCTATGGCGGCGCGCTGCTGGCGCCGTGGTTCGACCGCGACCTGTCCCTGGCCGGGCGCGTGACCTTCCGCCGCGATGGCAAGGTCGAAAGCCAGTTGATCGACTTCAAGGCGCCGATCGCCACGATTCCGAACCTGGCCATCCACCTCAATCGCGAAGCCAACCAGGGCTGGGCCATCAACCCGCAGAACGAACTGCCGCCGATCCTCGCCCAGTTCGCCGGTGACGAGCGCGTCGACTTCCGTGCCGTGCTCACCGATCAACTGGCCCGCGAACACGGCCTGAATGCCGACGTGGTGCTCGATTACGAGTTGAGTTTCTACGACACCCAAAGCGCCGCGGTCATTGGCCTGCACGGCGACTTCATTGCTGGCGCGCGCCTGGACAACCTGCTGTCGTGCTACGCCGGCCTGCAAGCCTTGCTGAACGCCGACACCGAAGAAACGTGCGTACTGGTGTGCAACGATCACGAAGAGGTTGGCTCGTGCTCGGCCTGTGGCGCCGACGGCCCGATGCTGGAACAAACCCTGCGTCGCCTGCTGCCTGAAGGTGAAGAGTTCGTTCGCACCATTCAGAAATCCCTGCTGGTGTCGGCGGACAACGCCCACGGCGTGCATCCCAACTATGCCGACAAGCACGACGCCAACCACGGCCCCAAGCTCAACGCCGGTCCGGTGATCAAGGTCAACAGTAACCAGCGCTACGCCACCAACAGCGAAACCGCCGGGTTCTTCCGTCACCTGTGCATGGCCGAAGAAGTGCCGGTGCAGAGCTTCGTGGTACGCAGCGACATGGGCTGCGGCTCGACCATCGGCCCGATCACCGCCAGCCAGCTGGGCGTGCGCACCGTGGACATCGGTTTGCCGACCTTCGCCATGCATTCGATCCGCGAACTGTGCGGCAGCCATGACCTGGCGCATCTGGTGAAGGTGCTGAGCGCGTTCTACGCCTCTCGCGAGTTGCCATAACCGCCCCGAAGGCATGATGAACCCTGTGGGAGCAAGGCTTGCCCGCGATGAAGGTGATGCGACTTTTCCAGAAATCGAGTCGCCTTCATCGCGAGCAAGCTTTGCTCCCACACAGTGTTCTCCTCAGGATCGCGGGCGATGTGACACACATCATCACAACCCGGCAAAACCCCGACTAGACTGGCCTTATCCCCCCTGACAAGGCCGTCTCCATGGTTTCCATGTCTTCGTTCAACAGCATGCTGGTCCCCATCATCGCCGGCATGATCCTGCTGGCCATCGGCTTCAACTTCCGTGACAAGAACGTCGGGGTCTTTGCCATGTGGATCGGCATGTTGCTGATCCTCGCCACGGTGTTATTCAGGATCCTGGCCAAGCTCAACGAGTCAGCCTGAGTTCACCTCAAGCGGGCGGTTGCTCGGGCACATCCACCCCGACATGGATCGCGTCGTGTCGCCAGAACTCCAGGTCGCAGTCGATCAGCCGCTGGTGCTGGTCATAGTTGACCCGTGCGATGCGAAGCCCGGGGCTGCCCACCGAAACCCTCAACGCCGCTGCCGCTTCCGGCTGTAAAGAGGTGGGCACGATTTCGAACTTCACCCGGCCGTAGTGCAGGTCGTAATGACGGGCGTACAACTCGGTGATGGACTGGTTGAGATCGAACTCGAGGATGTCCGGAAAATACTGCGGGTTCAGGTAGTGTTCGACGTACAGCACCAGGCGCTCGTCGATACGGCGCACGCGGCAGATCTGGATCACGCTGGACAGCGCCGGCAGTTGTAACCAGGCACACACGGCCGCCGAAGCCGGTTGCAGGCGCGCCGAGATCACTTGGGTAGAAGGCACACGCCCCTGGGCCGCAACCATGGCGTGGAAATGGCTACGCTGCATCAGGTTGTAGGCCAGGCGCGGCGGCGAGACGAACCAGCCCCGGCGCTCCTCCCGATAAATCTGCCCCTGGGCTTCGAGCTGCAACAACGCCTCGCGCACGGTAATCCGCGTGGTCCCGAACAATTCACTGAGCTTGCGCTCGGCCGGCAACTTGCTGCCCGGCGCCAGCAACCCGTGGTCGAGTTGCTCTTGCAGGACCTGTCCGATGGCTGTCACCGCTTTGGTTGCATCGATGCGCATCAACGTTACCTATCTGGACTAGGCCAGCACTGTTTCGGGGCAGGATCGACGGTTCATCGATCCACTTCTGGGTCCAGCAAGCCTAGGCACTGCACATGACTGGCAGATGACAGAGCCGCCGAACGGTCGTTGTGCCAGCGTGCAAATTAACGGCCAAGTCCTTTCATATCAGCTGTTTAACCATGGTCTACGCTTAATTCGCAGCCAACCTCCACGAGCCGGGTATTTCCTGGAGCCTCCAACACCGACATCAAAATGTCACAGGGCTCGCCTACATTGGCTCAGGTATTGCTGACCTAGACCAACACAACCGCAATCGCAGCGTTGAAAACGCCCATAGGAGCTTCGGATGAAACAGCTTTTCCTGGCATCACTGTTAGGCTCGACCATTGCCATGTGCACCGCCGCCATGGCCGCTGACACCGATCTGAAAACGTTGGAAGCCGCTGCGAAAGCGGAAGGCGCCGTCAACAGTGTCGGCATGCCCGATGACTGGGCAAACTGGAAAGGCACCTGGGACGACCTGGCCAAGGTCTACGGCTTGAAACATATCGACACCGACATGAGCTCGGCCCAGGAAATCGCCAAGTTCGCCGCCGAAAAAGACAACGCCAGTGCCGACATCGGCGACGTCGGGGCGGCGTTCGGCCCGATCGCGGTCAAGCAGGGCGTGGTCCAGCCCTACAAGCCAAGCACCTGGGAACAAGTGCCCGCCTGGGCCAAGGACAAAGACGGCAACTGGGCATTGGCCTACACCGGCACCATCGCCTTCATCGTCAACAAGAAGCTGCTGCACGGTTCCGAAGTGCCGACCAAATGGGCTGACCTGAAGACCGGCAAATACAAAGTCTCCATCGGTGACGTGAGCACCGCGGCCCAGGCCGCCAACGGCGTGCTGGCGGCGGCCCTGGCCAACGGCGGCGACGAGAAGAACGTTCAGCCGGCCCTGTTGATGTTTGCCGAAATCGCCAAGCAAGGGCGCCTGTCCATGGCCAACCCGACCATCGCCACGATGGAAAAAGGTGAAGTCGAAGTCGGTGTGGTCTGGGATTTCAACGGCCTGAGCTACAAGGCCAAGATGGCCAACCCGGATGACTACGTCGTGCTGATTCCGTCCGACGGCTCGGTCATCTCCGGCTACACCACCATCATCAACAAATACGCCAAGCACCCGAACGCCGCCAAGCTGGCCCGCGAGTACATCTTCAGCGACGCCGGCCAGATCAACCTGGCCAAAGGCAACGCCCGTCCGATCCGCGCCGAGCACCTGAAACTGCCGGAAGAGGTCCAGGCCAAACTGCTGCCGAACGAGCAGTACAAAGGCGTGACCCCGATCAAGGATGCGGATGCGTGGGAGAAGACTTCCAAGGCACTGCCGCAGGCGTGGAATGAACAAGTCATCGTCGAGATGAAGTGAGGCGGTAGTCAGACCCGCTCGGATATCCACTGGCAATCCAATTGTGGGAGCAGGCCCTTGTGGGAGCAAAGCTTGCTCGCGATAAACGATGACACGGTCTCACAGTTGCACCGTGTCGCCAGCATCGCGAGCAAGCTTTGCTCCCACAGGCCTGCTCCCACACTGGACCGAGATGAGTCCGAGTTTTCTGGTGTCCATCCGGAGTCCTGGTATCCATGAAGCACAACGTCATCCTGGTGGTGCTCGACGGTCTCAACCATGAGGTCGCCCGGCATGCCATGGGGCATTTGCAGGCTTACGTCGGCGCAGGACGCGCGGCCCTCTACAAACTGGAATGTGAGTTGCCCGCCCTGTCCCGCCCACTCTACGAATGCATCCTCACCGGCGTCGTGCCCATCGACAGCGGGATCGTGCACAACAACGTCACGCGCCTGTCGAACCAGCGCAGCATTTTCCACTACGCCACCCAGGCCGGCCTGAGCACAGCGGCTGCGGCGTACCACTGGGTCAGCGAGCTCTACAACGCTTCGCCCTTCGTGGCCGGTCGCGACCGTCACACCGACAATCCCGACCTGCCGATTCAATACGGGCATTTCTACTGGAACGACCACTACCCCGATTCCCACCTGTTCGCCGACGCCGAACACCTGCGCCAACGCTACTTGCCGAACTTCCTGCTGGTGCACCCGATGAATATCGACGACGCCGGCCACAAGCACGGCCTCGATACCCCGCAATACCGCAACAGTGCCCGCTCGGCCGACATCAACCTGGCGGTCTACCTGCAAGCCTGGCTCGACGCCGGTTACCAGGTGCTGGTGACCTCCGACCACGGCATGAACAACGACCGCTCCCACAACGGCCTGCTGGCCGAAGAACGGGAAGTGCCGCTGTTCGTCCTGGGTGACAGCTTCAGTTTCGATCCCGCTGCCGCACCGAGGCAGACCGAGCTGTGCGGCACGATTTGCCAATTGCTCGGCGTCGACCACGACAAACCCTATTGCCAGGAGTTACTCAAGTGAACGCCATGACGCGCGGCAAATGGCTGGCAGCGTTGTGCCTGGTGCCCTTCGCGATTTTCTTCATCGTGTTCCAGATCGCCCCGCTGCTCTGGGTGCTGGTCAACAGCCTGGAATCGGAAGAGTTCGGCTGGGGCCTGGCCAACTTCAGCAAAATTTTCAGTTCCAAGTTCTACCTGCAAGCCATCCAGCACAGCCTGGAGATCAGCTTCTGGTCCAGTGTGTTCGGCATCGTCATCGCCGTGCTCGGCAGCTACTCATTGCGCCGTGTGGATTCGCGGCTGCGCAACTTCGTCAATGCCTTCGCCAACATGACCAGCAACTTCGCCGGCGTGCCCCTGGCCTTCGCCTTCATCATTTTGCTGGGGTTCAACGGCAGCATCACGATCATGCTCAAGCAAGCGGGGATCATCGAGGATTTCAACCTGTATTCGAAAACCGGGCTGATCATTCTCTACACCTACTTCCAGATTCCCCTCGGCGTGCTGCTGCTCTACCCGGCCTTCGACGCCCTGCGCGAAGACTGGCGCGAATCCGCCGAGTTGCTCGGCGCCAGCGGCTGGCAGTTCTGGCGGCACATCGGCTTGCCGGTGCTGACCCCGGCACTGCTGGGCACCTTCGTGATCCTGCTGGCCAACGCCCTCGGCGCCTATGCCACGGTCTACGCGCTGACCACCGGTAACTTCAACGTGCTGCCGATCCGAATCGCCGCCATGGTCTCCGGCGACATTTCCCTCGACCCGAACCTGGCCAGTGCCCTGGCCGTGGTGCTGGTGGCGTTGATGACCGTGGTGACCATCGTCCATCAGTTGCTGCTCAAGAGGAGCTACCATGTCTCGCGCTGAACCGAGCTCCGTCGGGCTCTATCATCGGGCGGTGGTGTACCTGCTGTTCGCCATCCTGCTGCTGCCCCTGGCCGGCACGCTGGTCTACTCCATCGCCAGCAGTTGGTCGGCCACCGTGCTACCCAGCGGCTTCACCTTCAAATGGTATGTGCAGTTGTGGAGCGATCCGCGCTTTCTCCACGCCTTCGGTCAATCGTTGCTGGTCTGTGTCGGTGCGCTGGTGCTCTCGGTGGTGTTGATCCTGCCGCTGCTGTTCGTGGTGCACTACCACTTCCCCAAACTCGACGCACTGATGAACATCCTCATCCTCCTGCCGTTCGCGGTGCCGCCCGTGGTGTCGTCGGTGGGGCTGTTGCAACTCTATGGCTCCGGGCCGCTGGCGATGGTCGGTACGCCGTGGATCCTGATCGGTTGCTACTTCACCGTCGCCCTGCCGTTCATGTACCGGGCGATCACCAACAACCTGCAAGCCATCAACCTGCGCGACCTGATGGACGCCGCCCAACTGCTTGGCGCCAGCACCTTCCAGGCCGCGTTCCTGGTGGTGCTGCCGAACTTGCGCAAAGGCCTGATGGTGGCGCTGCTGCTGTCCTTCTCGTTCCTGTTCGGCGAATTCGTGTTTGCCAACATCCTCGTCGGCACCCGCTATGAAACCCTGCAGGTCTACCTGAACAACATGCGCAACAGCAGCGGCCACTTCACCAGTGCGCTGGTGATCTCCTATTTCTTCTTCGTACTGGTCCTGACCTGGGCGGCCAATATCTTGAACAAGGACAAAAGCCAATGAGCTACGTCAGCGTCCAACACCTGCAAAAAAGCTATGCCGGCACCCCGGTGTTCAGCGACATCAACTGCGAGATCGCCAAGGGCGAATTCGTCACCCTGCTCGGCCCTTCCGGTTGCGGCAAGTCCACGCTGTTGCGCTGCATTGCCGGCCTGACCGCAGTGGATGCCGGCCAGATCATCCTCGACGGACAGGACATCGTCCCGCTGAGTCCTCAGAAACGCGGCATCGGCATGGTCTTCCAGAGCTACGCCTTGTTCCCGAACATGACCGTGGAGCAAAACGTCGCCTTCGGCCTGCGCATGCAAAAGGTCGACGCCTCGGACAGTCGCCAGCGCGTGCTGGAGATCCTGCGCCTGGTGGAGCTGCACGATTTTGCCGCCCGCTATCCCCATCAACTCTCCGGCGGCCAATGCCAGCGTGTCGCCCTCGCCCGCTCCCTGGTCACGCGGCCGCGCCTGTTGTTGCTGGACGAGCCGCTGTCAGCCCTGGATGCGCGGATTCGCAAGCACTTGCGTGAACAGATCCGACAGATCCAGCGTGAACTGGGCCTGACCACGATCTTCGTCACACACGACCAGGAAGAAGCCCTGACCATGTCTGACCGGATTTTCCTGATGAACCAGGGAAAGATCGTACAAAGCGGCGATGCCGAAACCCTTTACACTGCGCCAGTCGATGTCTTTGCCGCCGGCTTCATCGGCAACTACAACCTGCTGGACGCCGACAGCGCGAGCAAACTGCTGCAGCGACCGGTGAACGGTCGCATCGCCATCCGCCCGGAGGCCATCGAGCTGAGCCGCAGTGGCCAGGCCGATGCGCTGATCCGCAGCCACAGCCTGCTGGGCAACGTCATCCGCTACCGGGTCGAGGCCCGTGGCGTGGAATTGGTGGTGGATGTGCTCAACCGCTCGGCCGCCGATTTGCACCCCGATGGCGCACGATTGGCACTTTCCATCGATCCATCGGCGCTGTGTGAGGTAGCCTGATGGCTTTGTTGATTTTGAAAAGGGAAACACGCTGATGGCCCTGGCAATTTTTGATCTGGACGAAACCCTGATCCACGGCGACTGCGCCACCCTCTGGAGCGAACAGATGGGTCGCCTGGGCTGGGTCGATCCCGAGTCGTTCATGCGGCGCAACAACGAACTGATGGACGCCTACAGCCACGGCAAGCTGAGCATGGAAGAGTACATGGACTTCAGCCTGGAACCGATGATCGGCCGCACACCGGAAGAAATCGAGCACCTGGTGGCGCCGTGGGTGGAAGACTTCATCGAACCGATCATCTTCAGCGACGCCACCAAGACCATCGCCGAACACCGCAAGGCCGGCGACCGGATCCTGGTGATCTCGGCCTCCGGCACACATCTGGTCAAGCCGATTGCCGAACGCCTGGGTATCGATGAGATCCTGGCGATCGAGCTTGAAGTGGCCCATGGCGTGTACAGCGGCAAGACCGTGGGCACCCTGACCTACCGCGAAGGCAAGATCGCGCGGTTGCTGGACTGGCTGGATGCCGAGGAGGAGAACCTGGAAGGCGCGAGTTTCTATTCCGACTCGCGCAACGACCTGCCGTTGTTGCTCAAGGTCGATCACCCGCACGTGGTGAACCCGGACCCGGTGTTGAAGGCCCATGCCGAATCGGCCGGGTGGCCAATCCATAGCTGGAAGTAAGCAGCCCGGTGTGGGAGCGAGTTTGCTCGCGATAGCGGTGGATCAGCAGACATTGATTTAGCTGACATACCGCAATCGCGAGCAAGCTCAGCTCCCACGGGCTCAGTGCCCACAAGTTCAGCCCCTAGCCCAGCAGCAGCCACAGGCTCCAGCCGAGCAACAACAATCCGCAGAGACGACTGAGCCAGAGTCCCTGCGGCAGGTTTTTCTCCAGCAGGATGAAGACACCGATCACTGCCACCCAGAGCAGATTCATCACGCCGACCACGAACAGCAGGCCCATCAGGGCCCAGCAGCAGCCCAGGCAGTAAGCGCCATGGGCCAGGCCCATGCGCCAGCCGCCGAGCACGTCGGGGCGCCAGTAGCCGAGAAGAAAATGCAGCGGCCCGCGACAATGCTCAAGGCAGACCGCCTTGCTTGGCAGCCACTGATAGACGCCTGCGACCAGCAGCAGGCCAGCGCCCAGGGCGGTACTGCTGCTGCGCATCCCCGGACTGAGCAGGGCAAGCCGCTCTAGCGCCCATTGCAGCGCCGTGGCGCCCAGGGCGAAGCCGGCCCAGACCAGGCCATAGGCGCTGCAAAACAGCAGCAGGGCCAGGTGTCGCTGCGGTGCCGGCATGCGCTTGCGCAGCATCTGCTGGTAGATCAGCAGCATGGGCACGGCGCTGGGCAGCATCATGCCGATCATCATCACCACCCACATGACGAACATCAGCAGCGCATCGCTCAGACTCCAGGGCATGACCATACCGGCCATTGCCGCATCGGCCATGCCCCCCGGGGCACTCATATCGCGGGCCATGCGCAGCAGCATCAGCCAGGCCAGGACGGTCAGCGCGAGCAGGCAGAGCAGGAACAGCAACTGCTCGCCTGTCAGTCGCTTGCTCGGCGTCACCGCCCGAGGCCCTGCCATTACGGCTCTATGCCATGGCCGGTGAAGTGCACGTGGGCGAGATGGCTATGACTGCCCTGGGATTGTAGCTTGAGGGCTGAATGCGTCTGGTAGCTGCCGCTGGCGACTTCGGCCTCAAGGAACTCGAAGCCGTTGGGCAGGGACAGGCGGACTCGATGAGGTGAGCCGTCGATCGGGCTACGGATCGGCTCGCCGCTGGCCTGCAGCACGCCTGGAATGTCCAGGTGCGCCAAGCGCTGATCGACATCGATGGATAGGGTGATGGGCACGAACAGCGGTTCGAACGCTTCACTCATGGTGCTGCTGAACACCTGAAACACGTTGGCCCCGGGATCGCTCTCCAAGCCAGAGAGGATGGTCAGCAGGGCCTGGCGTTGCGCCTCGTCGGCGCGTTCATCGATGAACACCTGACAACTGCCGTTGCCCTCATGAATGGCACCCGGCCAAGCGAAGGTGGCCGCCCAGCACAAGCCGCCCAGCGCCACCTGATTGAAATACCCGTGCTCCACTCGCATCGACGCCACCGCCTGGCAGTGGCCCCGGGTCGGTGGCGCATCGAATTGACAAGGGCAGCCCCAATTACAGTTGCAGGCTACGAATTCGACGCCCTGCATGCGCCATTCGGCGATGGCCATGATCAACCTCTTCACCTGGCGGGTGAAATGAAAGCTGCGGTTATCCCCATCCCTCCTTAATTAACGCTAGCAGGGGGCGCGCATCGGGTACGGGCTGCCGACCAAAGGTCCGCTTGCCCGTGGTCGCCGGTCAACGGTGCAAGCCACTGTCAATTAGGATGAAGGTGCCCGTCATGTCGGTGCAAGCATGCAAATGCTCCTGCACATAAAGACACCTGTGGGAGCGAGCTTGCTCGCGATGACGGTCGCACACTCAACAACTTTGTTGACTGTCACACCGCTATCGCGAGCAAGCTCGCTCCCACAAGTCTGCGCAAAATCAGCTCAGGCTCTCATCGATCAGCAACACCAACTTGCCCGACACCTGATTGGTCGCCAGCTCCGCGAACGCCGCTTCGGCGTCCTTGATCGCGAAGGTCCGGGCCAACTGCGGGCTCAGGCGCTTGTCGGCAAACAGCGGCCACACCTGTTGTCCCAGCTCACTGATCAGGTCAGCCTTGAACTGATCGTCACGGCTGCGCAGGGTCGAGCCCAACAGTTGGATACGCTTGCCCAGCACCTGGGCCAGATCGAGCTCGGTCGAGCGCCCGCCCATCAGGCCGATCAACACCCAACGGCCGTCAACTGACAAAAGTTTCACGTTGAGCTTGGCGTAGCTGCCACCCACCGGATCGAGGATCACGTCGAAGGGACCGAGGTCGTTCAAACCCTCCAGGCCATCGGTGCGTACCACGCCGCCCTGGGCGCCCAAGGCCTCGCAATAAGACAGCCGTTCGGTCGAACCGACACTGACCCAGCACGGGTTGCCGAACGCCTTGCACAGCTGGATCGCAGCCGAACCGACGCCGCTTGCCCCGGCGTGCAGCAGCACTTTCTCGCCCGGCTTGAGCGCCGCCAGCTGGAACAGATTCAGCCACGCGGTGCTGTAGACCTCAGGCAGAGCGGCCGCTTCAGCCAAGGACAAGCCTTCGGGCACCGGCAGCACATGGCGGCCATCGACCACCACTTCCTCGGCCATTCCACCGCCGGCCAGCAGCGCACAAACCCGGTCGCCCACCTGCCAGGACGAGCCCGGCCCGACCTCGCTGATCACCCCGGAACACTCCAGCCCCAATATCTGGCTGGCACCGGGTGGCGGCGGGTAAAGCCCGGCTTTTTGCAACAAATCGGCCCGATTCAGGCCGGCGGCCGCCACACGGATGCGAACTTGCCCCACATCACACGTCGGGCTCGGCTCATCTGCCCATACCACTTGGCCTTCAACGCCTTGCAATGCTTTCACGGTGCCTCCATAGTGAGTCTCGACTGGGCCCGCTGCTTCAACGCCGGGCTTTCTTGCATTATGCGCCCGGGCCACATGGAACCGGCGACTTCAAAGACGGCCTAATATGCGTTATCAATTGTCCCTGCGTCGAATCAGCATGAAGCACCTGTTCCCCAGCACCGCCCTCGCGCTCGTCATTGGCCTCGGCCTGTTACCGTTGTCGAACGATACGTTCGCGGCCAACAGCTGGGACAAGCTTCAGCCCGATCGCGACGAAGTGATTGCCAGCCTTAATGTCGTCGAATTGCTCAAGCGCCATCACTACAGCAAGCCGCCGCTCGATGACGCGCGCTCGGTCATCATCTATGACAGCTATTTGAAGCTGCTCGATCCGTCCCGCAGTTATTTCCTGGCCAGCGACATCGCCGAATTCGACAAGTGGAAAACCCAGTTCGACGATTTCCTCAAGAGCGGCGACCTGAACGCCGGGTTCACCATCTACAAGCGCTACCTGGACCGCGTGAAGGCGCGTCTGGACTACGCCCTTGCCGAGCTGAACAAGGGCGTCGACAAAATCGATTTCAATACCAAGGAAACCTTGCAGGTCGACCGCAAGGACGCCCCTTGGCTCAAAAGCACAGCCGAACTCGATGACCTGTGGCGCAAGCGCGTCAAGGACGAAGTGCTGCGCATGAAGATCGCCGGCAAGGATCCCAAGCAGATCCAGGAAACCCTGACCAAGCGCTACAAGAACCAATTGGCGCGCCTGGACCAGACCCGCGCCGAGGACATTTTCCAGGCGTACATCAACACCTTTGCCATGTCCTACGACCCGCACACCAACTATCTGTCGCCGGATAACGCGGAAAACTTCGACATCAACATGAGCCTGTCCCTGGAAGGCATCGGTGCCGTGCTGCAAAGCGACAACGACCAGGTGAAGATCGTGCGCCTGGTCCCGGCGGGGCCCGCAGACAAAACCAAACAGGTCAGCCCGGCGGACAAGATCATCGGTGTCGCCCAAGGCAACAAGGAAATGGTCGACGTGGTCGGCTGGCGCCTCGACGAAGTGGTCAAGCTGATCCGCGGCCCGAAAGGCTCGGTGGTGCGCCTGGAAGTCATCCCGGCCAGCAACGCGCCGAACGACCAGACCAGCAAAATCGTGGCCATCACCCGTGAAGCGGTGAAACTGGAAGAACAGGCGGCGAAGAAATCGGTCCTCAACCTCAAGCAGGACGGCAAGGACTACAAGCTCGGCATCATTGAGATCCCGGCTTTCTACCTGGACTTCAAGGCCTTCCGCGCTGGGGATCCGGACTACAAGAGCACCACTCGTGACGTCAAGAAGCTGCTGACCGAACTGCAGAAGGAAAAGGTCGACGGCGTGGTCATCGACTTGCGCAACAACGGCGGCGGCTCCCTGCAGGAAGCCACCGAGCTGACCAGCCTGTTCATCGACAAGGGCCCGACCGTGCTCGTGCGTAACGCCGATGGCCGAGTGGATGTGCTGGAAGACGAAAACCCGGGCGCGTTCTACAAGGGGCCGATGGCCTTGCTGGTCAACCGCTTGTCGGCATCGGCCTCGGAAATTTTCGCCGGCGCAATGCAGGACTATCACCGGGCACTGATCATCGGCGGCCAGACCTTCGGCAAAGGCACCGTGCAGACCATCCAGCCGCTCAACCACGGCGAGCTGAAGCTGACCCTGGCGAAGTTCTACCGGGTGTCCGGCCAGAGCACCCAGCACCAGGGCGTACTGCCTGACATCGATTACCCGTCGATCATCGACACCAAGGAAATCGGTGAAAGCGCCCTGCCCGAAGCCATGCCGTGGGACACCATCCGGCCGGCGATCAAACCGGCCGTGGACCCGTTCAAGCCGTTCCTGGCCCAACTCAAGTCCGACCACGACGCGCGCTCGGCCCAGGATGCGGAGTTCGTGTTCATCCGCGACAAACTGGCCCTGGCGCAGAAGTTGATGATGGAGAAAACCGTCACCCTCAACGAAACCGACCGTCGTGCGCAGCATGCCGACATCGAGGCCAAGCAACTGGCCATGGAAAACCTGCGTCGCAAGGCCAAGGGCGAAGAACCCCTCAAAGAGCTGAAGAAAGAAGACGAAGACCTGATCACCGAGCCGGAGAAAACCAAGCCGGAAGACGATGCCTACCTGAGCGAGACCGGGCGGATCCTGCTGGATTACCTGAAACTCAATACGGCGATCGCCAAGCACTAAGATGATGGCCATTTAATGGTGATGCTCGTCGGAGTGTCATCAAACTGACATCAGTCTGTCGTGAAATACAGGACTGGGTGCCCCGCACCCGGTCCTTTTTTTATCGCCAGAGATTGCCATGACCACGACAGAGCAGCTGAGTGCCTTGAGTTCGATCCTGGCTCAAAGCGGTTTGCACAGTCTGTTCCAACCGATCATCTGCCTTTCCGAACGGCGCATCGTGGGCTATGAAGCCTTGACCCGCGGCCCTTCCAACAGCCCACTGCACTCGCCCATCGCGCTGCTCTCCGTGGCGCGCCAGGCCGGACGCCTCAGCGAGCTGGAGCTGGCCTGCCGCCGCAGCGCCTGCCAACGCTTCAACGAGCAAAAACTACCGGGCAAGCTATTTCTCAACGTCTCGCCCGAGTCCCTGCTGGAATCCGCGCACCAGACGGGGCGCACCCTGCAATTGCTGCAAGACTTCGGCATCGCACCCAGCCAGGTGGTGATCGAACTGACCGAACAGACCCCTATCGATGACTTCCAGCTCCTGCAAACCGCCCTGCATCACTACCGGGCCATGGGTTTCTCGATTGCCCTGGACGACCTCGGTGCCGGTTATTCGAGCCTGCGATTGTGGTCAGAATTGCGACCCGACTATGTGAAGATCGACCGGCATTTCATCGACGGCATCCATCAGGACGCCCTCAAGCGCGAGTTCGTGGGCTCGATCCTGAAAATCGCCCGGGCTTCCCGCGCCCAGGTGATTGCCGAGGGAATCGAACTGTCGGAAGAACTGGCGGTGCTGATCGAAATGGGTGTCGACCTGGTCCAGGGGTATCTGCTGGCCCGCCCCCAGGAACAACCGTCACGCGATGCCAGGGCGCTGATGCCCAGGCAGGACAGCGGCGTGGCGGCGCTGAGCGATGAGATCAACGACCTCAGTGCGCTGCTCAACGAACAACCGGCGATGGCCCACAACACACCGACCGCCACCGTGCTGGAAGCGTTTCGGCGCCAGGCCAACCTCAACTCCCTGGCGGTACTGGACAATCAGAACCAGCCCTGCGGCATCGTCCATCGCCATTCACTCTCCGACGCCTTGCTCAAACCCTTCGCCACCGACCTGTTCGCCCGCAAGCCCATCAGCCGACTGATGAGCGATGACTTTCTCGCAGTGGAGTTGAACCAATCGCTGCAACAAGTCAGCCGCCTGATCACCAGCCGCGCCCGACAACGCATCGAAGAAGACTTCATCATCACCCTCAACGGCAGCTACCTGGGCCTGGGCCGGGTGATCGACGTGCTCAAGCTCATCACCGAACTGAAAATTCAACAGGCCCGCTACGCCAACCCACTGACCCTGCTGCCGGGCAACGTCCCGATCCAGCAATGCCTCACGCGCCTGCTGCAACAACGGCAGGAATCGGTGATCTGTTACGTGGACATCGACAGTTTCAAACCCTTCAACGACATCTACGGCTACGGCCGCGGCGACGAAGTCCTGCTGTGCCTGGCCCAATGCCTGAACGAACGCATCGACCCCAGCCGCGACTTCGTCGGCCACATCGGCGGCGACGACTTCCTGCTGGTCCTCGGCCCGGAAGACTGGCGCAAACGCCTGGACCAATTGCTGAGCGACTTCCAGACCCATTGCCGACGCTTCTACCGGCCTGAACATCTGGAGGCGGGGTGCTTTACCGCCCTGAATCGGCAAGGGGTTCGCCAGGAGTTCGCGTTGTTGTCACTGTCGATTGGGGTGGTGCATCTGCGCGCCGAGGCCTGCGAGAAACTGGATGCCAGCCAGCTGGCGGAACTGGCTTCCCAGGCCAAGCACCACGCCAAGGAGATTTTGGGGGGGAGTGTGTATTTAGTAGATGGTTTGGCTGAGCGGGAGGCTGTGGTGGAGGTGGGGTTGTCGGTGTGAGCGGATTCTCCATTCACCACGGCCCGAACGCCCTGGCGCCCCCCCTGTGGCGAGGGAGCTTGCTCCCGCTGGGCTGCGTAGCAGCCCCCTTCTGAACAACGCCTCGGTGTGTCTGGTTGATCGAGCTGGCTGTTTTGGGGCCGCTTCGCAGCCCAGCGGGAGCAAGCTCCCTCGCCACAAAAGCGGTTTGGTGGTGGTTGATTAAGCAGTAGCAAACTCAATTACTTGCCTCTGGCCTAACCCCCATCAAAGAGTACCTACACGTAGTCCCAAGTAGATCTGTCTTCAGCTTCAGCTTTGCGGAGGTCGTCTGCCCATACTTCAGTTGCGAATTTATATATATCTTCAAAGAAAATTCTAGGATTGTTCATCGTATCCCATCCGTTAGGGAGCGATGAACAGGTCTGAGAGTCATGTTCCAATAGGGCCTGAAAATCATAACTACTATCTCGCAGGGCATCTCCTAAGCTTTTGTAAAGGAGGAATTTTTGTCTGTACGTAATTTTCCAGCGCTTTGTTAGCGAGTAATTTAAAATTAACACCTCTCGATCTACGGGGTTATTGGGGTCAAATTTCTCAAGCTCTTCACCTAGAGTTTCCTCTCGGTCGTATATATCGAAACAACCTAAAAAATATGCAGGTGTTGGTACGTAAGGCTGCCCAGTGCTAGGATCAATCAATTTTATGCCTCCTATTTAATTGGATACAGTGTAAATGGGGTTTCAGTATCTCGATCAAACTTCATTTCTATACGATTCATCTTTACCAGCTTTGGATCATTTGGATCCCTAGAGTTTGGAATATATCCCTCTCCCGCCCCCGGAAAGTCTGCCCGTAGATATTTGCTTCCGCTTTTATCCGTTAGCAATACATGACCGCTATTTTTCTTTGAAATTGCTAACTCATAAGCTTTTAACTGTAATTCCCAACTGTAAAACCTCGAACTTGGATTCCCTTTCCTATGTGAAGGGGTCCTCCCAGTAACGGGGTCTGTACCATCAATTGCTCGCTGCTTCCACACTTGATCTGGGACCGCAGGGCTATGCTTACCAACCATGTGCATGCCTTGTTCCCTGTCTAAACGCCTGACCTCTTTTTCAGCCAACTCAGCAGCGGTTGGCTTTGGCAACCGCGGCTCACCCTCATCTACCTGGACCTTGCCCGCCGGATCCTGCCCCCCAACCGCCAGCCGACACCCACCCTGCCCCGGACAATCCACCAACCCCAACGGATCCACCCACCCCGTCGGGTTCACCGTGTAGCGATACCCATTGAGCCCACCCGCCAACTTGCTCGGATCAGGCGTCAAATAGCGGCCGGTCTCGGGATTGTAGTAGCGGTGCCGGTTGTAGTGCAGGCCGCTTTCCGGGTCGAAGTATTGGCCCTGGAAGCGCAGCGGTTGTTCCAGTTGTTCGCCGCTGCCGTGGGTGAGTTCGGTGAGTTTGCCGTAGCCGTTGTAGCGCGCCGACCAGACGATCTGGCCGGCGGGGTTGGTCAGTTCCTGGGGCGTGCCCAGGTGGTCGAGGTGGTAGTAGAACGGGCGGGCGTCGGGGCCTTCGCCGTCGAGCAGGGCCAGTGGGCGGAAGGTGCCCGGTTCGTAGACGTAGCTGCGG
>NZ_JACVAH010000083.1:0-233 GCF_014851795.1 Pseudomonas sp. Pdm06 | reverse complement strand
ACATAGGTTTTTGGTCCTTTACAAGATCAGCGTCCACCGCCGAGCCCTGTGGGAGCCGAGCTTGCTCGCGATGGCGGTGGGTCTGCTTGCATCAATGCTGAATGTGCCGCCGTCTTCGCGAGCAAGCCCGCTCCCACATAGGTTTTTGGTCCTTTACAAGATCAGCGTCCACCGCCGAGCCCTGTGGGAGCCGAGCTTGCTCGCGATGGCGGTGGGTCTGCTTGCATCAATGC
>NZ_JACVAH010000082.1:0-233 GCF_014851795.1 Pseudomonas sp. Pdm06 | reverse complement strand
ACATAGGTTTTTGGTCCTTTACAAGATCAGCGTCCACCGCCGAGCCCTGTGGGAGCCGAGCTTGCTCGCGATGGCGGTGGGTCTGCTTGCATCAATGCTGAATGTGCCGCCGTCTTCGCGAGCAAGCTCACTCCCACATAGGTTTTTGGTCCTTTACAAGATCAGCGTCCACCGCCGAGCCCTGTGGGAGCCGAGCTTGCTCGCGATGGCGGTGGGTCTGCTTGCATCAATGC
>NZ_JACVAH010000081.1:0-233 GCF_014851795.1 Pseudomonas sp. Pdm06 | reverse complement strand
ACATAGGTTTTTGGTCCTTTACAAGATCAGCGTCCACCGCCGAGCCCTGTGGGAGCCGAGCTTGCTCGCGATGGCGGTGGGTCTGCTTGCATCAATGCTGAATGTACCGCCGTCTTCGCGAGCAAGCTCACTCCCACATAGGTTTTTGGTCCTTTACAAGATCAGCGTCCACCGCCGAGCCCTGTGGGAGCCGAGCTTGCTCGCGATGGCGGTGGGTCTGCTTGCATCAATGC
>NZ_JACVAH010000080.1:0-242 GCF_014851795.1 Pseudomonas sp. Pdm06 | reverse complement strand
CCCGCTGGGCTGCGAAGCAGACCCAAGCAGGCAACTCCACTTGCCTGACACACCGGGTTGTCAGGTTTTGAGGCCGCTTCGCGCCCTAGCGGGAGCAAGCTCCCTCGCCACAAAAGCCCTCTGACCCAGCATCAAATCTTCGTTGCCTGATCTGGCCTTATCGCGAGCAAGCTCGCTCCCACAGTAGTTTTGTGTTGTGCATAAAAACTTGGGATCGACACCTGCCCCAGTGGGAGCGAGCT